>NZ_JBIVLW010000050.1:0-1053 GCF_044752765.1 Streptomyces sp. NPDC088706 | reverse complement strand
TCTCGTCTTTCCCGTCTGGAGTGCGTTGTCATGGCTGAAGTTCTTGTTCTGGTCGATCATGTGGACGGTGCGGTGCGTAAGCCCACGCTGGAGCTGCTGACGCTGGCCCGCCGGATCGGTGATCCGGTCGCTGTGGCGCTGGGTGCGGGTGCGGAGGCGACCGCGGGTGTGCTGGGTGAGCACGGTGCGGTGAGGGTCCTCACCGCGGACGCCCCGGAGTTCGGGGACTATCTGGTGGTGCCGAAGGTGGATGCGCTGCGGGCGGCGTTCGAGGCGGTGTCGCCGGTGGCGGTGCTGGTGGTGACCTCGGCCGAGGGCAAGGAGATCGCTGCCCGTCTCGCGCTGCGGATCGGCTCGGGCATCATCACCGACGCCACCGATCTGGAGGCCGGGGAGCAGGGGCCGGTGGCGACGCAGGCCGCGTTCGCCGCCTCGTACACGACGAAGTCCCGGGTCTCCAGGGGTGTCCCGGTGATCACGGTCAAGCCGAACTCCGCTCCTGTCGAGCCCGCCGCGGCGGCCGGCACGGTCGAGGCGCTGTCGGTGTCGTTCAGTGCGGCGGCCACGGGGACGAAGGTCACCTCCCGCACCCCGCGTGAGTCGACCGGGCGTCCGGAGCTGACCGAGGCCGCGATCGTGGTCTCCGGTGGCCGGGGGGTCAACGGTGCGGAGAACTTCCCCCTGATCGAGGCGCTCGCGGACAGTCTGGGTGCGGCGGTGGGTGCTTCGCGTGCGGCGGTGGACGCGGGCTGGTACCCGCACACCTCCCAGGTCGGGCAGACCGGCAAGTCCGTCTCCCCGCAGCTGTACATCGCCTCCGGTATCTCCGGCGCGATCCAGCACCGGGCGGGTATGCAGACCTCGAAGACGATCGTCGCGATCAACAAGGACGCCGAGGCCCCGATCTTCGACCTCGTCGACTACGGCGTCGTGGGTGACCTCTTCACCGTCGTCCCCCAGCTCACCGAGGAGATCAACACCCGCAAGGGCTGAACCCCGGCAACACCCCACCTGGGCCGCACGGTGCACCCCACCGCGCGGCCCAGCGGCGTT
>NZ_JBIVLW010000049.1:0-1092 GCF_044752765.1 Streptomyces sp. NPDC088706 | reverse complement strand
TCTAGAGCCACTTGTTGCGGCGTAGCGTGCGGTAGATCACGGTGCACACGGTGATGATGAGTAGCCAGACGGCGGGGTAGCCGTAAGGGGACTTGAGCTCGGGCATGTGGTCGAAGTTCATGCCGTACACGCCGACGATCAGGGTGGGTACGGCGATGAGGGCGGCCCAGGCGCTGATGCGGCGCATGTCGGCGTTCTGCTGGACACCGAGCTGGGCGATGCTGGCGGTGAGCATGCCGCTTACCAGTTCGTCGAAGGACAGGATCTGTTCGCTGACCCGCTGGTGGTGGTCGGCCACGTCCCGGAAGTACGTGGCCACCTTGGGCGGGATTCCAGGGACGGTGCCTTCACTGAGACGCTGCAGGGCGCTGGTGAACGGCATGACAGCTCGCTTGAACTCCAGGAGCTCCCGCTTGAGCTGGTAGATGCGCCCGGCGTCGACCGGAGTGTCGGGGGAAAAGACCTCGGCTTCCAGGGTGTCGACGTCCCCGGCAAAGGCGTCGGCGACGTCGACGTAGCGGTCGACGACCATGTCCGCAACCGCGTGCAAGATGGCGGCGGGGCCGCCGCCCAGCTGCTGCGGGTCTTCCTGGAGCTGTCGGCGGAGATCGTCGAGCGGCGGGGCGCTGCCGTGGCGGACGGTGATCGCGTAGCCGGGCCCGGCGAAAACCATGATCTCGCCGGTGTCCACGATCTCGCTGGTCGCGGTGACCTTTTCGTGGTCGACGTACACGATCGTCTTCAGCACCAGGAACAGCATGTCCCCGTAGCGTTCCAGCTTGGGACGCTGATGCGCGTTGACCGCGTCCTCGACGGCGAGCGGGTGAAGGCCGAAGGCTTCGGCGACTTCGTGCAGCTGTTCCGCGCTGGGCTCGTACAGGCCGATCCACGCGAAACGGCCGGCCTCCGCATCTATCCGCTGCATGATCTTGCCCAGGCTTACCTGCCCCGGGATGCGGTGCCCGTCCTCGTACAGAGCACAGTCCACCGTTGCCGACGGCAGATCCCCCTCCTTCTCCACGCCCCGATGTGCCACAAATTCCTCGTTCCGCTCGTTCACGTATCGGGCTGCAACCTACCCGGCCGGCGGGC
>NZ_JBIVLW010000048.1:0-1143 GCF_044752765.1 Streptomyces sp. NPDC088706 | reverse complement strand
TGGTCCCAGGTGATGGGTGTGGATGAGATCGAGTCGGAGTTCGATGGGGATATGCCGGCGTTGTCGGCGTTGGAGATCGGTGCGTTTGTTGCGGACGGGGTGTCGGGGCCGAGGTTGGAGGCGGTGTTCTCGTTCCCGTCGGGGGTGTTGGAGCGGGGTGAGGTGGAGGAGCTCGCGGGGTTGTGGTCGCGGGCGTTGTCGGGTCTGGCGGGGTTTGTGGAGGGTGGGGGTGTGGGGGGTCTGACGCCGTCGGACCTGTCGTTGGTGGGGGTGTCGCAGGGTGAGATCGAGGTGTGGGAGGAGCGGTATCCCGGGTTGCGGGATGTCTGGCCGTTGACCCCGCTCCAGTCCGGACTCCTCTTCCACACCGTCCTGGCCGATGGCGAGTCCGCCCTCGACGCCTACCAGATGCAGTTGGTCTTCCACCTGTCGGGAGAGACCGATCCCCGGCGGATGCGTGCGGCGGGGCAGGCGCTGCTGGACCGGCACGCCAATCTGCGGACCGCGTTCGTGTCCCATGCTGGTGGTGGCTGGGTGCAGTTGGTCACCGAGGGGGTCGAGCTGCCGTGGCGGGAGCTCGATCTGAGGCGGCTGTCCGAGGCTGAGCGGGAGGCGGAGCTGGAGCGGTTCCTGGCCGAGGACCACACGGTCCACTTCGATCCGTCCGCGCCGCCGCTGCTGCGTCTCGCGCTGGTCCGAATGAGCGAGGACCGCTCCGAACTGGTCCTCACCGCCCACCACATCCTCTTCGACGGCTGGTCGGGGCCGCTGCTGATGGAGGATCTGCTGCGGCTGTACGGTGCCTCCGGTGATGCCTCCGGTGATGCCTCCGGTGATGCCTCCGGGCTGCCCCAGGTCCGCGGCTACCGCGACTTCCTCGTCTGGCTCGACGGCCAGGACCAGGAGGCCGCGTCCCGCGCCTGGGCCGACGCACTCGACGGAATCGACGAACCCACCCTGCTGGCTCCCTTGACCACTCCGGCCGAGAGCGACGAACCCGGTATCGGACATGCCGATGTCTCTCTCGACATAGCCGAGACCAGGGAACTCGCCCGGCGGGCGGGTGGGCTGGGTGTCACGGTGAACACGCTGGTGCAGGGTGCGTGGGCTCTGCTGCTCGGTCAGTTGACCGGGCGTCAGGAC
>NZ_JBIVLW010000047.1:0-1231 GCF_044752765.1 Streptomyces sp. NPDC088706 | reverse complement strand
TCGACCGGATACTGTCCCCGCCCACAGCGAAGAAGTCGTCATCCACCCCCACCCGCTCCAGACCCAGCACCTCCGCGAACACCCCCGCGAGCACCCTCTCGGACGCCGACGACGGCGCCCGGTACTCACCCCCCACCAACTCCGGTTCGGGCAGGGCGGAGCGGTCCAGCTTCCCGTTGAGTGCGAGGGGCAGCCGGTCCAGCACGACGAACGCGGACGGCACCAGAAACTCCGGCAGCCGCTCCGCCACGAAACGCCGCAGCTCGGCAAGGTGCAGGCCGGCTCCCGTCCCTTCGGGGCCGGTTGCCTCCCCGGGCACGACATAACCGATGAGCCGACGGGAACCCTCGGTTTCCCGGACCACGACGGCCGCCTGCTGGACGGCGGGGTGGGCGCAGAGCGCGGCCTCGACCTCCGCCGGCTCGATACGGAAGCCGCGTATCTTCACCTGGGTGTCCTCCCGGCCGACACACTCCAGTTCGCCGGAGGCCGTCCACCGGGCCAGGTCGCCGGTGCGGTACATGCGGTGGCCGGCGGGGCCGTAGGGATCGGCCACGAACCGCTCCGCGGTCAACCCCGGCCGGTCGGCGTAACCACGGCCGATCGCCCCCGCCACATACAGCTCACCCGTCACCCCCACCGGAACCGGCTGCAACCCCGCACCCAGCACATAGGTCCGCATATTCCCCAGCGGAGTACCGATCGGGGCGTTGGCGGTGCTCTCCTCGGTCTCGCCGACGGGGAGCTCGAACGCGCTCGCGTAGAAGCTCTCGCTCTGGCCGTAGCCGTTGATGATGCGAGCGCCGGGCATGGCGGCACGTACCCGGGCCATGAAGGGCGCGGACAGGACCTCGCCGGCGAAGACCAGCGCCTGGACGGTGGTCCGGTCGGCTATCTCGTCCAGGAGTTCGGCGAAGACCGAGGGGACGGAGCTGATCACTCCACCGGTCCAGCTGTCCCGCTCGGCGAGCTCCAGCACGTCGCGGACCACCTCGACGGTGGCGCCCGTGGTGAGAGCGGTGAAGATCTCGAAGACGGAGACGTCGAAGTTGACCGAGGTCCCCGCCAGCATGCGGGAACCGGCAGCGGCCCCCAGGCGCTCCACGAGCTGAGCGACACCGTTCACCGCACCCCGATGGGTGATGGTGACGCCCTTCGGGGTCCCCGTGGAACCAGACGTATACATCACATACGCCACATTCTCCGGCCGCAACGGAGCCACCCGCTCCCC
>NZ_JBIVLW010000046.1:0-1342 GCF_044752765.1 Streptomyces sp. NPDC088706 | reverse complement strand
GGCTTCCACATCTGGCCTATCAACCCAGTCGTCTACTGGGAGCCTTAACCCCTCAAGAGGGTGGGAATACTCATCTCGAAGCAGGCTTCCCGCTTAGATGCTTTCAGCGGTTATCCTTTCCGAACGTAGCCAACCAGCCATGCCCTTGGCAGGACAACTGGCACACCAGAGGTTCGTCCGTCCCGGTCCTCTCGTACTAGGGACAGCCCTTCTCAATATTCCTACGCGCACAGCGGATAGGGACCGAACTGTCTCACGACGTTCTAAACCCAGCTCGCGTACCGCTTTAATGGGCGAACAGCCCAACCCTTGGGACCGACTCCAGCCCCAGGATGCGACGAGCCGACATCGAGGTGCCAAACCATCCCGTCGATATGGACTCTTGGGGAAGATCAGCCTGTTATCCCCGGGGTACCTTTTATCCGTTGAGCGACAGCGCTTCCACAAGCCACTGCCGGATCACTAGTCCCGACTTTCGTCCCTGCTCGACCCGTCGGTCTCACAGTCAAGCTCCCTTGTGCACTTACACTCAACACCTGATTGCCAACCAGGCTGAGGGAACCTTTGGGCGCCTCCGTTACTCTTTAGGAGGCAACCGCCCCAGTTAAACTACCCATCAGACACTGTCCCTGATCCGGATCACGGACCCAGGTTAGACATCCAGCACGACCAGAGTGGTATTTCAACGACGACTCCACAACCACTGGCGTGGCCGCTTCACAGTCTCCCACCTATCCTACACAAGCCGAACCGAACACCAATATCAAACTATAGTAAAGGTCCCGGGGTCTTTCCGTCCTGCTGCGCGAAACGAGCATCTTTACTCGTAGTGCAATTTCACCGGGCCTATGGTTGAGACAGTCGAGAAGTCGTTACGCCATTCGTGCAGGTCGGAACTTACCCGACAAGGAATTTCGCTACCTTAGGATGGTTATAGTTACCACCGCCGTTTACTGGCGCTTAAGTTCTCAGCTTCGCACACCCGAAAGTGCACTAACCGGTCCCCTTAACGTTCCAGCACCGGGCAGGCGTCAGTCCGTATACATCGCCTTACGGCTTCGCACGGACCTGTGTTTTTAGTAAACAGTCGCTTCTCGCTGGTCTCTGCGGCCACCCCCAGCTCACCGAGTAAATCGGATCACCAGTGATGGCCCCCCTTCTCCCGAAGTTACGGGGGCATTTTGCCGAGTTCCTTAACCATAGTTCACCCGAACGCCTCGGTATTCTCTACCTGACCACCTGAGTCGGTTTAGGGTACGGGCCGCCATGAAACTCGCTAGAGGCTTTTCTCGACAGCATAGGATCATCCACTTCACCACAATCGGCTCGGCATCAGGTCTCA
>NZ_JBIVLW010000044.1:0-1824 GCF_044752765.1 Streptomyces sp. NPDC088706 | reverse complement strand
AACCGAACCCACCGGCCCCACCTCAAGACCCCACCCAGCACCCACACCCACCAACCGCGACCGCAACACATCATGACGATCCACCACAGCCGACAACACCGCCTCCAAACCCCCACCATCAATCCCCACCGGAAGATCGACGAGAGAAGTCATCGAGAAGGCACGGATGTCTCCAGGCATGTCCATGATCCAGTGGCCGACGGGCATCAGGGGCATCGTCCCCACACCACCGCCCGCCAGTTCGGGCAGGACCACGGCCGTCCCCACCTCCCGGGCACGACCCGCCAGCTCCGCCACCGTCCGGCACTCGAACACATCACGCGGACTCACCTCCACACCCCGTGCCCGCGCCCGCGTCACCACCTGGATCGACCGGATACTGTCCCCGCCCACAGCGAAGAAGTCGTCATCCACCCCCACCCGCTCCAGACCCAGCACCTCCGCGAACACCCCCGCGAGCACCTTCTCGGACGCCGACGACGGCGCCCGGTACTCACTCCCCACCAACTCCGGTTCGGGGAGCGCCTTGCGGTCGACCTTGCCGTTGAGGTCCAGTGGCAGCCGGTCCAGCACGACGAACGCGGACGGCACCAGAAACTCCGGCAGCCGCTCCGCCACGAAACGCCGCAGCTCGGCGAGGTCGATCTGCGCGTTGATGTCGACCTCGGTGCCGCCGGCGGGCGCGGTGCTCTCCACCCGGCCCGGGGTCCCGGTCGGCACGACGTAGGCGACGAGCTGCTTGTCGCCCGAGGTGGGCACGGAGCGGACGAGGAGGACGGCCTGTTCCACGCCCGGGTGCTCGGCCAGGACGGTCTCGACCTCGCCCGGTTCGATGCGGAAGCCGCGGATCTTCATCTGCGAGTCGATGCGACCGATGTACTCGAGCTGAAGGTCGGCGTTCCAGCGGACGAGGTCGCCGGTGCGGTACATGCGGTGGCCGGCGGGGCCGTAGGGATCGGCCACGAACCGCTCCGCGGTCAACCCCGGCCGGTCGGCGTAACCACGACCGATCGCCCCCGCCACATACAGCTCACCCGTCACCCCCACCGGAACCGGCTGGAGCCCCGCACCCAGCACATAGGTCCGCATATTCCCCAGCGGAGTACCGATCGGCACGTTGCCGGCGCCGGTCCAGTCGTCCGGCAGGACGTAGGTGGTGGCGTAGAAATCCTCGGTCTGCCCGTACGCCTGTATCAGGCGGGCGCCGGGTATCGCGGTGCGAACCTTCTCCAGCAGTGAGGCGGACAGGGCGTCCCCGCCCAGGACGACGGTGCCGACGTCCATCTTCCCCGCCACCTGATCGAGCACCCGCTCGAAGACCGAGGGCACCGCCTGGAGCGTTCCGCCGCTCCAGGATCCGCGCTCGGCGAGTTCCAGTACGTCCCGTACGATTTCGACGCCCGCGCCCCTGGTGAGGGAGCTGAAGATCTCGAAGACGGAGACGTCGAAGTTGATCGACGTCGCACCGAGGACCATGGTCCCGGGCTGGATGCCGAAGGACTCAGCCAGTCGGGACACTCCGTTGACGAGGTTCGCGTGGGTGATGGTGACGCCCTTCGGGGTCCCCGTGGAACCAGACGTATACATCACATACGCCACATTCTCCGGCCGCAACGGAGCCACCCGCTCCCCGTCCACCAAATCCGAACCATCACCCCTCTCCAGATCCACCTCCTCCAACAACAACCGCGGCACCCCCACATCAGGCACCACACCCGCCGTCACCCCGTCCGTCAGCACCACCACCGGACGCGCCTGCGACAACACGAAATCCAGCCGCCGACTCGGATACCGCGGATCGATCGGCAGATACCCCGCACCCGA
>NZ_JBIVLW010000043.1:0-2825 GCF_044752765.1 Streptomyces sp. NPDC088706 | reverse complement strand
CACACCATGGACGACGTCATCAAGGGTGTTGACACCCTGGGCGGCTATCCGGTTGTCGTGCGCCCTTCCTTCACGATGGGTGGCGCCGGCTCCGGGTTCGCCCACGACGAGGAGGAGCTGCGCCGTATCGCCGGCCAGGGTCTGACCCTGTCTCCGACCACCGAGGTGCTCCTGGAGGAGTCCATTCTCGGCTGGAAGGAGTACGAGCTGGAGCTGATGCGGGACAAGAACGACAATGTCGTGGTCGTGTGTTCGATCGAGAACTTCGACCCGATGGGTGTCCATACCGGTGACTCGATCACCGTGGCCCCGGCGATGACGCTCACCGACCGGGAGTACCAGCGGCTGCGGGATGTGGGGATCGCGATCATCCGCGAGGTGGGTGTCGACACCGGTGGGTGCAACATCCAGTTCGCGATCGACCCCGCGGACGGGCGGGTGATCGTGATCGAGATGAACCCGCGTGTTTCGCGCTCCTCCGCTCTGGCTTCGAAGGCGACGGGTTTCCCGATCGCCAAGATCGCCGCGAAGCTGGCGGTGGGTTACACGCTGGATGAGATCCCGAACGACATCACGGAGAAGACCCCGGCCTCGTTCGAGCCGTCCCTCGACTACGTCGTCGTGAAGGCACCCCGGTTCGCGTTCGAGAAGTTCCCTTCCGCGGATTCGACGCTGACGACGACGATGAAGTCGGTGGGGGAGGCGATGGCGATCGGCCGGAACTTCACCGAAGCCTTGCAGAAGGCGTTGCGCTCCTTGGAGAAGAAGGGCTCGCAGTTCGCCTTCACCGGTCCCGTCGGTGACAAGGCGCAGCTGCTGGAAGAAGCGGTCAGGCCCACGGACGGCCGGATCAACACGGTGATGCAGGCGATCCGGGCCGGTGCGTCCCGGGAGGAGGTCTTCGCGTTCACGAAGATCGATCCGTGGTTCGTGGACCAGCTGTTCCTGATCAAGGAGATCGCCGACAAGCTGGCCGGCGCGGAGCGGCTGGACGCCGGCCTGATCGCGGAGGCGAAGCGGCACGGGTTCTCCGACGCGCAGGTCGGTGAGATCCGGGGCCTGCGTGAGGATGTGGTGCGTGAGGTGCGGCACGCGCTGGGTATCCGGCCGGTGTACAAGACGGTTGACACGTGTGCGGCGGAGTTCGCGGCGAGGACGCCGTACTTCTATTCCTCCTACGACGAGGAGTCCGAGGTCGCCTCGCGTACGAAGCCCGCGGTGATCATTCTGGGGTCGGGGCCGAACCGGATCGGGCAGGGCATCGAGTTCGACTACTCCTGTGTGCACGCCTCCTTCGCCCTGTCGGATGCGGGTTACGAGACCGTGATGGTCAACTGCAACCCCGAGACGGTCTCCACGGACTACGACACCTCCGACCGGCTGTATTTCGAGCCGCTCACGCTGGAGGACGTTTTGGAGATCGTCCACGCCGAGTCGCTGGCGGGGCCGATCGCCGGGGTCATCGTGCAGCTGGGCGGCCAGACGCCGCTGGGTCTGGCCCAGGCGCTGAAGGACAACGGGGTGCCTGTTGTGGGGACGTCCCCGGAGGCGATCCATGCCGCCGAGGACCGGGGTGCTTTCGGGCGGGTCCTGGCGGAGGCCGGGCTGCCTGCGCCCAAGCATGGCACCGCGACCACCTTCCAGGGGGCCAAGGCGATCGCGGACGAGATCGGCTACCCCGTCCTGGTCCGTCCTTCCTACGTGCTGGGCGGGCGGGGGATGGAGATCGTGTACGACGAGGCGCGTCTGGAGTCGTACATCGCGGAGTCGACGGAGATCAGCCCGACGCGCCCGGTGCTGGTGGACCGGTTCCTGGACGATGCGATCGAGATCGACGTGGATGCCCTCTACGACGGCACCGAGCTGTATCTCGGCGGTGTGATGGAGCATATCGAGGAGGCCGGGATCCACTCCGGTGACTCCGCGTGCGCGCTGCCGCCGATCACGCTGGGCGGGTTCGACATCAAGCGGCTGCGGGCTTCCACCGAGGCCATCGCGCGTGGTGTCGGTGTGCGTGGGCTGATCAATATCCAGTTCGCGCTGTCCGGGGACATCCTCTACGTGCTGGAGGCCAATCCGCGTGCCTCGCGCACGGTCCCCTTCACCTCCAAGGCCACTGCCGTCCCGCTGGCCAAGGCCGCCGCCCGGATCTCGCTGGGGGCGAGCGTGGCGGAGCTGCGGGCGGAGGGTCTGCTGCCCAGGAGCGGTGACGGGGGCACCTTGCCGCTGGACGCGCCGATCTCCGTGAAGGAGGCGGTCATGCCGTGGTCGCGGTTCCGGGACATCCACGGCCGGGGTGTCGACACGGTGCTGGGTCCGGAGATGCGTTCCACCGGTGAGGTGATGGGCATCGATTCCGTTTTCGGCACGGCGTATGCCAAGTCGCAGGCCGGGGCTTACGGGCCGTTGCCGACGTCGGGGCGGGCGTTCATCTCGGTCGCCAACCGGGACAAGCGCTCGATGATCTTCCCGGCGCGTGAGCTGGTCGCGCACGGCTTCGAGCTGATGGCCACCTCCGGGACCGCCGAGGTCCTCAAGCGCAACGGGATCAACGCCACCCTGGTGCGCAAGCAGTCCGAGGGGCAGGGCCCGAACGGGGAGCGGACGATCGTCCAGCTCATCCATGACGGGCAGGTCGACCTCATCGTCAACACCCCCTACGGCACCGGCGGCCGGCTCGACGGCTACGAGATCCGCACCGCCGCCGTCGCCCGGTCCGTGCCCTGCCTCACCACCGTCCAGGCACTCGCCGCAGCCGTCCAGGGCATCGACGCCCTCAACAGCGGCGACGTCGGCGTCCGCTCCCTCCAGGAACACGCCGAGCA
>NZ_JBIVLW010000042.1:0-3020 GCF_044752765.1 Streptomyces sp. NPDC088706 | reverse complement strand
GACACCCTGGTCGTCTTCGAGTCCTACCCCGTCGACAGCGTGGCACTGGCCGAGGCCAACGAAGCGGCCGGCATCACCTGCACCGGCATCCGCCCGTTCTCCACCACCCACTACCCGCTGATGCTGGCGGCGGACCTCGACCCCTACCTGAAGATCACCCTCCAGTTCCAGGACGGCGTGTTCGACCGTCCGTACATCGAGGAGATCGGCCGACGGTTCCGAACCGTGCTGAACCGGCTCGTGACGGACCCCGACCGGACCCTCGCCGAGGTGGACCTGCTCACCGCCGAGGAGCGCGAGCATCTGCTCACCGAACTCAACGACACGTCCGCGCCGGTGCCGGACATCACCCTGCCGGACCTCTTCGAGCAGCAGGTCGCGAGTGCCCCGGACGCCACCGCGCTGATCTCCGGCGATCTCACCCTCAGCTACGCGGAGTTGAACCGGCGGGCCAATCGCCTCGCGCACCGGCTCATCGGGCACGGTGTCCGCCCGGAGTCCCGGGTGGCTGTCGCGCTGCCACGGTCCGTCGAGCAACTGGTGGCCATCCTGGCGGTGACGAAGGCCGGGGGCGCGTGGCTGCCCGTGGACCCCGCCTACCCGGCCGAGCGGATCGCCTTCCTGTTCCAGGACGCGGAACCGATGCTGACGCTCACCACGGCCGAGTTCGCCGGAAGTCTTCCCGGCGGCATCCCGACCGCGCTCATGGACGACCCCGACCCGGCCGCCCGGCCCGACGGCGGGTCCGACGCGGACCCGACCGACACCGACCGGCTCGCCCCACTCGACCCGCGCCACCCGGCCTACGTGATCTACACCTCGGGGTCCACCGGACGTCCGAAGGGCGTCGTCGTCCCGCACACCACCCTCCCGAGCCTCGCCCGTACCGAGATCGAGCGCTTCGAGGTGACGGCGCAATCCCGGGTGCTCGCCTGCACATCGCCGAGCTTCGACATCTCCGTCATGGAGTGGCTGGCCGCCTTCGCCGCCGGTGCCACCCTCGTGGTCCCGCCGGGCCGGCAGGTCGGCGACGTGCTCGCGGCGACCCTCGCCCAGGAGGAGATCACCGTCGGCCTCATCGCCACGGCCACTCTCGCCACCGTGCCGCGCGATCGGTTCCCGCACTTGCGCACTCTCGGGGTCGGCGGCGAGGCCGTCCCGCCGGGCATCGTGGAGACCTGGTCCTCCGACCACAGGCTGATCAACGGCTTCGGACCCACCGAGACCACCTGCGTCGCGACGCTCAGCGACCCGCTCACCGCGGACGGCGTCGCCCCGCCGATCGGCCGCGCCGTGCTCAACACCCGTCTGTACGTCCTCGACGCTTGGCTGCGGCCCGTTCCGCTCGGCGTCCCGGGCGAGCTCTACATCGCCGGGCAGGGGCTGAGCCGGGGCTATCTGGACCGGCATGCTCTCACGGCCGAGCGTTTCGTCGCCGACCCGTTCGGCGAGCCCGGCACCCGGATGTACCGCACCGGCGACCAGGTCCGCCGCCGCCCGGACGGCCAGCTCGACTACCTCGGCCGGATCGACGACCAGGTGAAGATCCGAGGCTTCCGCATCGAGCCGGGTGAGGTCGCCTCCGTACTGGACACCCATCCAGGCGTCGGCCGGGCCGCGGTGCTCGCCCGGGCCGGCCGCACCGCGGCCATGGGCAAGCGGCTTGTCGGTTACGTCGTGCCGCGCGACACGGACGTCACCCCCGAGCACCTGCGGGCCTTCCTGGCCGAGCGGCTGCCCGAGCACATGGTGCCCACCGCCTTCGTCCTTCTGGACCACCTGCCCATGACGGCGAACGGGAAGCTGGACAAGGCCGCCCTACCGGAACCAGAGGTCACCGGAGCCGACTACCGGGCCCCGCGTACGGCCGACGAGCGGCTGCTGACCGGCCTGTTCGCCGAACTGCTCGGTCTCGAACGCGTCGGCATCGACGACAACTTCTTCGCCCTCGGCGGCCACTCGCTGCTGGTGACCCGCCTCGTCGGCCGCGTCCGCGAGACGGTCGGTGCCGAACTGGCGGTCCGGACCGTCTTCGACGCGCCGACGGTCGCCGCACTCGCCGTCCACCTGCCCGCCGGTGGGCCGGTGCGCCCGGCGCTCCGTCGGAGCGAGGGGACCACCGGTCCGGAGCCGCTGTCGTTCGCGCAGCGCCGACTGTGGTTCATGCACCGCTTCGACGGTCCGTCCGCCACGTACAACATTCCGCTCGCCCTGCGCCTGCGTGGCACCGTGGACGCGGATGCCCTCAAGGCGGCCCTGCGGGATGTGGTGGTCCGGCACGAGAGTCTGCGGACGGTGTTCGTCGAGGACGAGTCCGGTGTGGCCTACCAGCACGTGCTTCCCGCCGACGCGTTCGAGCTGCGGATGCCCGTGACGGATGTGGCGCCGGACGTCATGGAGGACGCCGTCGCCGGTGCGATGAGCCACCGGTTCGACCTGGCCGCGGAGATTCCGATCCACGCCACGCTGTTCCGCGGCGGTCCCGACGAGTACGTCCTCGCGCTGGTCACTCACCACATCGCCGCCGACGGTGAGTCGATGGGGCCGTTGGCGGGGGATCTCTCGCGGGCGTACGCGGCGCGGTGTGCGGGGCGGCCGCCGGTGTGGGACGAGCTGCCGGTGCAGTACACGGACTACACGCTGTGGCAGCGGGAGCTGCTGGGCGACGAGAACGACCCCGACAGCCTGGTCTCGGCCCAGGCCGACTACTGGCGTCAGGAGCTGACCGGCACCCCCCAGCCGATGCAGCTGCCGCTGGATCGGCCGCGGCCGCCGGTGGCCGGCCACCAGGGCGACATGCTGGAGTTCACACTCGACGCCGAGCTGCTCGCCGCGGTGCGGGAGTTGGCCCGGGCGAACGACGTGACCATGTCGATGATCATGCAGTCCGCGCTGGCGGTGCTGTTGGGGCAGCTCGGTGCCGGCGAGGATGTGTCGATCGGTTCGCCGATCGCGGGTCGTAATGACGAGGCGCTGGCGGGTCTGGTCGGCTTCTTCGTTAACACGTGGGTGCTGCGTGT
>NZ_JBIVLW010000041.1:0-3647 GCF_044752765.1 Streptomyces sp. NPDC088706 | reverse complement strand
CGCGTACGCCCCGTCGCCGAGCGCGTGCTTGACCCGGGTGTCGACGACCAGGAGCGTGAGGCCCTGGGCGGCCAGGTCGAAGGGGACCTGGCGCAAGGTGAGGTCGCGGGTGTCCAGGTGCAGGGCGTGGCCCTCGGTGCAGCAGGCCGACGCCATCTGGTCCATGATCCCGCAGGGCACGCCCACGAAGTCGTTCTCGGCGCGGCGCCCGACCACCGCCAGCTCGGGCCCGCTCAGGCCGAGCTGGAAGAGGTCGTTCAGGGCGAGCGCGGTGACGGTCTCCAGGGCGGCGGAGGAGGAGAGCCCGGCGCCGGTGGGGACGGTGGAGGTCAGGGCGATGTCCGCGCCGGTGACCGGGTGGCCGGCCTCGCGCAGCGCCCAGACCACGCCCGCCGGGTAGGCGGCCCAGCCGTGGCCGGAGTGCGGGGCCAGCTCCTCCACGCGCAGCGAGACGACGCCGCCGGGCACGTCGGAGGAGTGCAGCCGCAGGACGCCGTCGGTGCGCGGGGAGACGGCGGCGCGGGCGGTGTGCGGGAGGGCGAGCGGCATGACGAAGCCGTCGTTGAAGTCGGTGTACTCGCCGATGAGGTTCACCCGTCCGGGTGCCGCCCATACGCCGTGGGGTTCACCCCCGTACAGCTCGGTGAAGGTGGCGGCGGGGTCGGGTCCGGACGCCTCGGCGGTCGCGACGGTCTCGGTCATGGGGCGGTGGACTCCTCTCGGCGGGCGAACTCCCAGGCGTCGGCGACGATTCCGGCCAGGTCGGCGCGGGAGGGCTGCCAGCCCAGGCGTTCGATGGCGGTGGCGGCGGAGGCGACGAGGACGGCCGGGTCGCCGCCGCGGCGCGGGGCCGGGGTCTCGGGGACCGGGTGGCCGGTGACCTTGCGGACGGTCTCGATGACCTCGCGGACCGAGAAGCCGTTGCCGTTGCCGAGGTTGCAGATGAGGTGTTCGCCCGGAGTGGCCGCGTCCAGGGCGAGGAGGTGGGCCTCGGCGAGGTCGGCGACATGGATGTAGTCGCGGACGCAGGTGCCGTCGGGGGTGGGGTAGTCGTCGCCGTAGACGGAGATCGACTCCCGCCTGCCCAAGGCCACTTGGAGGACCAGCGGGATGAGGTGGGACTCGGGGGTGTGGCGTTCACCGCAACTGCCGTACGCACCGGCCACGTTGAAGTAGCGCAGCGAGACGGCGGCCAGGCCGTGGGCGGTGGCCTCACCGCTGATCATGTGGTCGACGGCGAGCTTGGAGGCGCCGTAGGGGCTGGTGGGGGCGGTGGGGTCGGTTTCGGTGATGGGGCTGGAGACCGGTTCGCCGTAGGTGGCGGCGGTGGAGGAGAAGACGAGGGTGCGCACCCCGTGTTCGCGCATCGCGGCGAGCAGGGCGGTGGTGCCGCCGACGTTGTTGACCCAGTACTTCTCCGGGTCCACGACGGACTCGCCGACCTGGGAGTACGCGGCGAAGTGGAGGACCCCGTCGTAGGAGGGGTCCAGGTGGCGGGCGGCGTCCTGGACGCGGCCCTCGATGAACGCGGCGCCGGCCGGGACGCCGACGCGGAAGCCGGTGGAGAGGTCGTCCAGAACGGTCACCGTGTGCCCGGCCTCCAGCAGGTGCTGGGCGACCACGCTGCCCACGTAGCCGGCGCCGCCGGTGACCAGGTACTTCTTCGGGGGGCTGGCCGGGTTCTGGGGGTTGCTCACTGGCTCGCTACCTCTCGCAGTCGCTGGGCCGCGGCCTCCGGCGGCACGTCGTTGACGAACACGCTCATGCCGGACTCGGAACCCGCGAGGAACTTCAGCTTGCCGGAGGTGCGGCGAATGGTGAAAAGCTCCAGGTGCAGAGCGAACTCCTCCCGGCCCTCGACCCCGAACGGCGCCTGGTGCCAGGCGGAGATGTACGGGGTCGGCGGCTCGCCGGGGCCGAAGATCCGGTCGAAGCGCCTCAGAAGTTCCAGATAGACGTGGGGGAACTCCGTCCGCGCGGCCTCGTCGAGTGCGGGCAGGTCGGGGACGCGGCGGCGGGGGTGCAGGTGGACCTCGTAGGGCCAGTGGGCCGCGTACGGGACGTAGGCGATCCAGTGGTCGGTGGCGAGGACGACCCGGGTGCCGTCCTTCTCCTCGCGGGCGACCACATCGTCGAAGAGGTTGCCCCCGCTCTCCTCGCGGTGGCGGGCGGCGGAGCGGAGCATCAGCTCGGTGCGCGGGGTGACGAAGGGGTAGCCGTAGATCTGTCCGTGCGGGTGGCCGAGGGTGACGCCGATCTCCGCGCCGCGGTTCTCGAAGCAGAAGACCTGGGTGACCTGGTCGAGCGCGCCCAGCTCGGCGGTGCGGTCGGTCCAGGCGGCGAGGACGAGCGCGGCCCGCTCCTCGGTGAGGGAGGCGAAGGACGCGTCGTGGTCGGAGGTGAAGCAGACGACCTCGCAGCGGCCGGAGTCCCCGGCGAGGGAGGGGAAGCGGTTCTCGAAGACGGCGACGTCGTAGTGGCTGTCGGGGATCTCGCTGAGGCGCCCGTCCCGGGTGGGGCAGAGCGGGCAGGCGTCGGCCGGCGGGTGGTAGGTGCGGGCCTGGCGGTGCGAGGCGATGGCGACCGCGTCGCCGAGGAGCGGGTCGCGGCGGATCTCGGACGAGGTCGACACGGCGTCGAGCGGGCGCCGGTCGACGGCGTCGCGGACGGTGTCGTCCGCGGAGTCGTAGTAGATCAGCTCACGGCCGTCGGCCAGGCGCGTAACCGTCTTCTTCACCAGGGTCCTCCACCCATCCCTCCCAACATAACCAAACACAACAAACCACAAGTCAACATCTCCGTCAATGGAACAAGCTCTCGTGGACCTCGTCGCGGGCGGGAGGCGGAACGGCGACGTCACGGCACCGTGCGGTGCCCGTACGGCTCGGCCCGCCACGGCCACGGACCCCGTCGAGGAGATGGGCTTCCGGTCCACCGTCTTCCGCCCCGAGGCGGTCATGGGATACGCGCAGGGAACGCCCATGAACCTGCTCAGGGTCATCGCCGCGTACGCCGCGATCAGCAAGGAACTGGGTCTTCCGCTGTCAGATGACGGACGCGCGGCTCCTGGCGGGCGCGACCCGATGGGCGGGGTCGGCTCCCGGAGCGGCAGACGAGGTCTTCAACATCGCCAATGGCGACGTGGTGCGGTGGAGCCACCTGTGGCGCGCGGTCGCCGCGCACTACGGCATGACGCTCGAAGAACCGAAGACGATCAGCCTGGCGGACCCCATGCCGTCGCAGGAGGCGGTCGGGCGGCGGACCGTCGCGAAGCACGACCTCGTCGCCACTCCTTATCGGGAGCTCGTCGACTGGCGGTTCGGCGATATGATCTTCCACTCCGCCTGGGACAACGTGAGTTCGGCGATCGAGCTGAGGCACGCGGGATTCCAGGACGGCTTCGAATCCGAGCAGCGGTCGATCGAGTTCCTTGACGACCTGGGCCGCCGCCGCATCATGCCGTCGGCCCCCGCCCGAATCCGGGTTCTCGCCGCCCGCATCTTTTCGGGATAAACGAGATGAGTGGGGGGGGGGGCGGGTTGGGGGGGGGCGGGTTGTTGGTGGGCCCCCCCCCGCGCCATAAATTATTATCTGTCCTGGGGGCCCGCCGCCCAAAACTCCCAACCCACCCCCCACCGCCCCGCCGG
>NZ_JBIVLW010000040.1:0-3659 GCF_044752765.1 Streptomyces sp. NPDC088706 | reverse complement strand
CGTCCAATTCGCCGACACCATCCACACCCTCGAAAAACACGGCGTCACCACCTACCTCGAAATAGGACCCGACACCGTCCTCAGCGCACTCGCCGCCGCCGGGGTGGAGAAGCCCGAGGCGATGGCCGCGCTCTCCCTGCTGAGCCGTAGCCGCCCGGAGGCCGAGACCCTGGCCGCCGCGCTCGGCGCGCTGCACGGCCGGGGGGTGCGGGTGGACTGGCAGGCGTTCTACGCCGGTACGGGGGCCCGCCGGGTCCCGCTGCCCTCGTACGCCTTCCAGCGTGAGCGGTACTGGCTCGCCCCGGAGGCGCCCGCGCCCGCCGCGCCCGAGGGTGCTGGGCTGACCCGTCCGGTCTGGGAGCCGGTGGTGGCGCCCACCGGCGGTGCCACCGTCCCCGGCGCGCCCGCCGACACGGTGGTGCGCCGCCTCGCGGCCTCGCCGCAGGCCCCGTACGAGGCGCTGCGGCTGGCCCAGGAGTGGCTCGGCGATGAGACTTCCCCCGGCTCCACGCTGGTGGTGGTGACCGACCGCGCCGTGGCCGCCGGCGACGTTCCCGATCCGGACGCGGCCGCCGCCTGGGGGCTGCTCGCCTCCGCGCAGGCCGAGGCGCCCGGACGGATCGTCCTGGTGGACGCCCCGCGGGACACCGCCGACGAGACGCTGGCCGCCGCCGTGGCCTCCGGGGAGCCCCGGCTCGCCGTGCGCCCCGAAGGCGTACTCGCCCCCCGGCTCGCACCGGTCCGGCACCAGGGCGCCCCCGCCCGTCCGCCGTGGCGCCCCGAGGGCACGGTCCTGATCACCGGCGGCACCGGCACCCTGGGCTCCCTCATCGCCCGTCACCTGGTGACCGAGCACGGTGTGCGACGGCTGCTGCTGGCCGGACCGCGCGGTGCGCAGGCGCCCGGAGCGGCCGAGTTGCGGGACGAGCTGTCCGCCCTCGGGGCCTCGGTCACCGTCACCGCGTGCGATGTGGCGGACCGGGCGCAGCTGGCGGAGCTGCTGGCCTCCGTTCCCGCCGAGCACCCGCTGACCGGTGTGGTCCACACCGCCGGGGTCCTCGACAACGGCCTCGTCTCCGGCATGACCCCGAAGCGGCTGGCCGCCGTACTGGCCCCCAAGGCGGACGCGGCCCGGCATCTGGACGAGCTGACCCGGGGCCTGGGGCTCGCGGCGTTCGTGCTGTTCTCCTCGACGACGGGGACCTTCGGCGCCCCCGGCCAGTCCAACTACGCGGCGGCCAACGCGTTCCTGGACGCGCTCGCCGCGCGGCGCGCCTCCGAGGGCCTGCCCGCCACCTCGATCGCGTGGGGACTGTGGCGTACGGGCGGCATCAACGCCCATCTCGACGGGCAGGAGTTGAGCCGCTTCGAGCGGGACGGTTTCCGGGCCGTCACGGATGAGGAGGGGCTGGCGCTGTTCGACCGGGCCCTGGCCGCGGGCCGGCCGACCCTGCTCGTCGGGGCGGGTCCGGTACGGGCCGCCGCCGCACCGGACCCGGGCGGCGCGGGCACGGCGGGGGCGGCGGGTTCCGAGTCCGCAGCCGCACCGCTCGGTGAGCGGCTCGCGGAGCTGGGCGCACCGGAGCGGGAGCCGTATCTGCTGACCCTGGTGACCCGCGAAGTGGCGTCCGTGCTCGGTCACGCCTCACCGGCGTCCGTCGCCGCCGACCGGCCGTTCCAGGACCTCGGGTTCAACTCCCTGACCGCGGTGGAACTGCGCAACCGGCTGACCACCGTGGCCGGAGTCCCGCTGCCCGCCACGCTGGTCTTCGACCACCCGTCGCCGGCGGCCCTCGCCGCCCACCTGCTCACCCTCGCGGGTCCGCCGGCCGAGGACCCCGCGAGCGTCGCCCTCGGCGACCTGGACCGGCTGGAGGCCTCACTGGCGGAGCTGGGGGCGGACGACGGGGCACGTGAAGCCGTCTCCGTACGTCTGCACTCCCTGCTGGCGACGCTGGGCTCGGCGACATCCGATCAGGCCGGCGCGGACACCGCCGAGCTCCTGGCCGACGCGTCCGCCGACGAGATCTTCGACTTCATCGACAACGAGCTCGGCCGCAGCACCGCCTGACGCACCCCGATCACCCGGCACCACCCGTACCGCCCATATCGTCCATACCTTCCATACCGCACCGAGGAGAGACTGATCCCGCATGTCCGCAGACCCGTCCAAAGAACAGAAGCTGGTCGACTACCTGAAGTGGGTCACCGCGGATCTGCGGAAGGCCCGTGAGCGGATCACCGCGCTGGAGGGCGCCGGTGACGAACCGGTGGCCATCGTCGGCATGGCCTGCCGGTTCCCGGGCGGGGTCACCTCCCCGGACGGCCTGTGGCAGCTGGTGAGCGAGGGCACCGACGCGATCAGCGAGTTCCCCGACGACCGGGGCTGGGACCTGGAGGCCCTCTACGACCCGGACCCCGAGACCCCGGGCACCTCGTACACCCGCGAGGGCGGGTTCCTCGACGGCGCGGCCCTCTTCGACGCGGCCTTCTTCGGGGTGTCCCCGCGCGAGGCCCGGGCGATGGACCCGCAGCAGCGGGTGCTGCTGGAGACCGCGTGGGAGGCCCTGGAGCACGCCGGCATCGACCCGGTCTCGCTCAAGGGCTCACGCACCGGCGTGTTCGCGGGTGTGGTGGAGCAGAGCTACCTGGGTCTGGAGGGTCCCAAGGAGTTCGAGGGCCACCTGATGACCGGGCGGCTCAGCAGCGTCGCCTCCGGGCGCGTCGCGTACTCCCTGGGGCTGGAGGGCCCGGCGATCTCGGTGGACACCGCGTGCTCGTCGTCGCTGGTCGCCCTGCATCTGGCGGCCCAGTCGGTGCGCCGGGGCGAGTCGACGCTCGCCCTGGCGGGCGGTGCCACCGTCACCGCCACGCCCGGCGGATTCGTGGACTTCTCCCGGCAGCGCGGGCTCGCGCCCGACGGTCGGATCAAGTCCTTCGCGGCGGCGGCGGACGGCACCTCCTGGTCGGAGGGCGTCGGCATCCTCGTCGTCGAGCGGCTGTCCGACGCGCGGAAGAACGGCCACCGCGTGCTGGCCGTGCTGCGCGGCAGCGCCGTCAACCAGGACGGCGCCAGCAACGGGCTGACCGCCCCCAACGGCCCCTCCCAGGAACGCGTCATCCGGCAGGCCCTGGCCGCCGCCCGGCTCACCCCCGCGGACATCGACGCCGTCGAGGCCCACGGCACCGGTACGAGGCTGGGCGACCCCATCGAGGCCCAGGCACTCCTGGCCACGTACGGGCAGAACCGGCCGGCCGGACGCCCCCTGCTGCTCGGCTCGCTGAAGTCCAACATCGGGCACACCGTCGCGGCGGCGGGCGTGGGCGGTGTCATCAAGATGGTGCAGGCCATGCGGCACGGCACCCTGCCCCGCACGCTGCATGTGGACGAGCCGACGCCGATGGTCGACTGGTCGTCGGGCGCGGTGGAACTGCTCACCGAGGAGCGCCGGTGGACGGCGCGGCCGGGGGCGCCGCGGCGGGCGGCCGTGTCCGCGTTCGGGGTGAGCGGTACGAACGCGCACGTGATCGTGGAGGAGCCGCCGGCCGGGGCGGAGGCCGAGTCCGGGACCACCGCGGCAGACACCGGAACCACCGCACCGGACACCGGCACCGTCCGGCCGGCCGGCGCCGTCCCCTGGCTGCTCTCCGGCAAGACA
>NZ_JBIVLW010000039.1:0-4417 GCF_044752765.1 Streptomyces sp. NPDC088706 | reverse complement strand
GGCCTCGTATGGAGAGCTGGAGACGGAACAGGTCCGCCAGGACCTCACGGCCATCGCCGTACGCCAGGGCACCCGGCCCCGCCCGGGCCGGAGGCAGGAGGGCGGGAGCCGGGCCGCCTCTGGCGGCCTGGCGGACGGCCACCCTAGGTACAACGCGAATAATGTTTCCCACATCCAAGAAAACCCCAGCTCAGAGGCCGAATCGGCCGTACGGCAGGACCGCCGGGAACGCCGCTTCGCTCAGCGGCAAGCCCTCTGGGCGATCACCTCGCTCGACCGCGTCCGCAAGTGCGGCCGCACGACCAACGGCAACGTCGGCGACGGCCTGGCGGCCATCGTCGTCAACGGCTCGGTCGCGCACTGGTCCGGCTTCTGCACGTGCGGCTCCATCTGGGCCTGCCCCGTCTGCTCCGCCAAGATCCGCGCCACCCGCGCCGACGAGATCGCCCGCGCCGTCGCCGCCCACATGACCCGCGACGGCGGCACCGCCTGGATGGTCACCCTGACGGCCCGTCACAAGCGGCATCACGACCTGGCCCCGCTCTTCGACGCCGTCGCCAATGGCTGGCGCAAGCTCATGTCCGGCCGGGCCTGGGCCGGTGACCCGAAACGCGGTGTCCTCGGCGAACGCGACCGGCTCGGCGTCCGGGGCAATATTCGCTCGATGGAAGTCACTTACGGAACTCGGAACGGCTGGCATCCGCACCTGCACGTGGTTCTCCTCCTCAGCAACGAGACCGGCGAAGAACTCGCGTACGCCATTCACCGTTGGGACAAGACCTGGCGGGCCTGGATGAAGAAGCAGGGATTCGAGCCCAGCAAGGAACACGGCGTCAAGTGGTCCAAGGTCACCACGCCGGAAGAGGCAGGCGAATACATCGCCAAAACCCAAGAGGGAAAGCACATCGGAAACGAAATCGCTCGCGGTGATTTCAAGAACGGCAAATTCGGAACCCTCGCGCCCTTCGAACTCCTCGAATACTTCCGGCAGACGGGAGACATGGCGATCCTCCCGGTCTGGCAGGAGTACGAGCAGGGCACCCACCGACGCCGGGCGATCACCTGGAGCCGGGGCCTGCGGGCCGAACTCCTCGGCGACGAACCGGAGTTGAGTGACGAAGAGGTGGCGGCCGAAGAGGTCGGCGGCGAGACGTGGGCACTTCTGCCGGCCGAATCGCTCCGCGCGATCCGCCGCGTCCCCGGCCTGCAAACCCGACTCCTCGACGCGGCCGAGAACGGCGGCTTCGTGGAGCTGGTCAACCTGCTCACGGCCTACCACCTGACCTACCAGGCTGGCCCCGACGCCCCCAAGACGGAAGCGTCTCCGGCCGCAAGCTGACCGACCAACAGAGAAGGTTTGGGGAACCTTTGATCGGTGGGGCCGGAGCATGAAAAGGGGCCACTACACTTGTATCCGAGTGAGGGCCAAGGGTCCTCACCGCGCGAAGCAAGGTCCGGGCCCCTTTTCTTGCTCCGGGAGGGGCCCCGCCGATTAAAGGTTCCCTAAACCTTCGGCCCCGAAAATCGCGCGACCGCCTCCGGCGGAAGGGTCGCCCCCCGGCGGGAATTACGCGCCCCCCTTCGTACGGCTGTAGACCGTCGCGCGAGTAACCCGAGAAGCCTTCGCAATCTCAGTCGGCGTCAACGCCTTCGTATCCATCGCGGTCTTGGTCAATTCGATGGCGGCTTCCCCCGCCGTGTCGGCAAGATCAGCTAGCGCACGGAGGAGCGACCGGTGCCACTCCGCCGGATCACCGGCCATCGCCGCATCGGCATGTCCGAGGTAGCTGGCAAGCTCTGAGATCGCCTGAATCCGACGCTGTGCAGCGGTGCGGACCTTCGGGGGCACTGACCTGGGCATCTGTCGTCCTCCTGTACGTGAAGCGCTTAGTCGCTTGACACATCCCGTGTGCACAGCCATCGTAGAGGCCGTACCACCTGCACACGAGAGTCCGTCAGATGACGGCACGTCAGAGAGAGGTCCACATGCCCGCGATCTTCCACGTCGACCAGGCCCGCACCTTCAAGATGGTCATGTTCCTCAGCTCCGCGCCGAAGACCGTGTTCGGCAACAACCAGCAGCAGGACAAGACCTCCGACGGCACCCCCAAGTGGGAAGTCCAGGTCGTCGCCACGTTCGAGCAGTTCGGCCGCACCGAGAACGAGATCCTCAAGGTCGGTGTCGCCTCCCACCAGGACCCGGCGGCGGCCCTCGGCGGGGTGCCTCAGCCGGTCGAGCTGGTCGGCTTCCGCGTCGGTGTGACCCCGGCCGAGAAGCGGACCGACAAGAACGGCAACGAGCGTGTCGTGGGCGGAACCGCCTGGTACCAGGCCGACGAGGTCCGCGCCCTCAACGCCGTTCCGGCCGGTCGGAAGTCGGAGGGCTGACCGTGATCGACTCCGTCTTCGACGGGCTGGAGGCGGCCCCCCTGTTCGCCGGAATCGCGCTCGCGGTCCTGGTGGGCTGGGGGGCCTTCCGGCTCTTCATCACCTCGTACCGGTACATCCGCGCAACCCCTCTCCAGCGGGCCCGGATGCGGCACGCCTGGTCGGTCTCCCTCCGCTGGAAGCGCCTGGCCCCGAACCTGGGCCTGGCCAGGGTGGACGAGAACACCAAGGGCAAGAAGTCCATGGACGGCAAGCCGGTCAAGCCGACCGTCGTCGTCCCGAAGATCCGCGTGATCCCCGAGCCGTGGGGCCTCCGCGTCCTCGTCCGCACGATCCCCAAGGTCGGCGTCGAGGAGTTCGACAAGGCGGCCGGATGGCTGGCCGACGCCTGGGGCTGCCAGACGGTCGAGGTCCGCCGCGTCTCCGCCGGGCTCCTCGAACTCCGGGGCCTGGTCGGCAACCCGCTCGATGACCACTTCCCGTTCCAGCTCCCGGACGGCGACTGGGTCCTTCCGCTCGGTCGCAACCCGTGGGCCCGTGACCTGGTCATCCCGCTCCGCGACCTGTCCGGCGTGAAGGTGGCCGGCATGCCGGGCTTCGGCAAGACCATGCTGATGCTCGGCTGGCTCGCCTCGCTCGCGCACTCGCCCGCGGTTCAGTTCGCGGTCTTCGACGGCAAGACCTCCGACCCCCGCTTCGGCGACTGGGGAGAGGTCGGCCAGCGGGCCATGTTCATCGTCGGCGACAACCCGGAGGCCGCACACCAGCGGTTGACCGACCTGGTCCGCCTCATCAAGGACCGCCCCGCCCAGCTGGTCGAGGAACGCGGGACGCACAAGTTCTGGAAGCACGGCCCGACCGAGACGATCCCGCTGGTCCTGGTCGTGATGGACGAGTGCCACAACTACATCGACGCGTCCGGCCTCCGGGGCAAGGACAAGGAACTGATCGAGGCCAACCAGCGGCTCATGCGGACTATCGCCAAGGAGGGTCGCGGCCTCGGCGTCATCCCGATCGTCGGCACGCAGAAGCAGACCGGCGACGCCATCCCGACCGCCGTCCGCGACAACCTCGAAGTCGGCGTGTGCTTCGCGGTCTCCACCATCGACGCGGCAGAGGCCGCGCTGGGCGACGGGATCCGCAAGGACGAGGAGAACCAGCCGACCAAGCTCCGCGACAAGGAGAGGTTCGCGGGCGTCTGCGTCGTCACCGGCGTCCCCGGCCTGGGCGGCGAGTACGACCGCGTCCGGGTCGGCGACATCGACGAACTCGCCCTCGTCCAGTCGGTCGTCAGTTCCGTCCAGCTCCGCCGCGACGTCATCCCGACCCCAGCGCCCGTCGTCCGGGATGCCGGTTCCGCCGGCGTCCCGCTCCAGAAGACGGCCGACGAGGAGAAGCCCAAGACCACCCGAAGGAGGAAGGCGTCATGACGCCCTCAGACGGCCCCACGCGGGTCTACACCCCCGAACCCCTCGTCGTCGGCCCCGGACAGGCTCTGAGCCCCGCTCAGGGCTTCTACGGGGCCACCCCGGTCGTCATCGTCCAGCAGCAGCCCCCCGCCCCCTCCTGGCTCCGCCAGCACGCCGGACAGCTCATCGCGGCTGGCGGGGCCGGGGCCCTGGTCGTCGCCGTGCTCCTGGCGGTCGCCCTCGTCGCCGTGGCGGTCGGGATCGGCGCGATCTCCTGCGCGGTCGGCTGGTACGTGATCAAGAGCCTGATGGGGCCGCAGACGAAGAAGTGACCGCCCGGCGCGTCGGAACCGCGCCGGTCGGCCACCACGACAGGATCTCACCCGCGAGAACGAACGGAGGCCCGGACCGCTGACGACGGCCGGGCCTCTGGTCTCCGCACCACCTGCGACAGCGAGAACGGAGAACGTCCATGGGCAGCGTAGAGCACAGCGCCGACCCCGCGCGAGACGACGAGGCCGAGTCGGCCTCGTATGGAGAGCTGGAGACGGAACAGGTCCGCCAGGACCTCACGGCCATCGCCGTACGCCAGGGCACCCGGCCCCGCCCGGGCCGGAGGC
>NZ_JBIVLW010000038.1:0-4431 GCF_044752765.1 Streptomyces sp. NPDC088706 | reverse complement strand
AAGCTCACGCTTGCCGCCGAAGCCGCCGAACGCGCGGCCTGATCCGAGGAGCCTGCATGCAACTCGACCACTACCGCCAGAACCTCCCCGCGGCTTCGACCCCGCGACCGGTCGGCCGGTACATCGCACTGGGCGCCGGCGCTTTGGTCGCCGTCACGTGGTCCATGGCCGTGCTCACGGTCCTGGTCATCGCGCTCGCCATCGGAGCCATGTCCGTGGCCTTCCTCGCGTCCGTGCTCAAGGGCCTGATCGGCTCTCAGAAGCGCTAACGGCGTGTCGACCGCCCTACGGGGCAACGGGGCGGGAATCGTGCCCCAGACAACCGCTGAGGCCCCAGGGACGCACTCCCAGGGGCCTCGGTGTCGTCCGTGTCCAGCCTGCATGACTCAGAACGGAGAAGACGTGACCACGGTACAGGGAGAGACCGTCAGCGGTCACCCCGACGCGGACCGTTTGGCTGGGGAACTGCTCCCCCCGGCCGACTTCCCCGCCCCCGCCGTCCCTGAGCGGGCGGAGCATGAGCGTCGGGACGGCGGGGGCTTCGCGGCCTCGGCCGCGACAGGGCTTGTTACATCTGCCATAACTGTCCGTGTAAGCGAAACCGCAGGTCAGAGCTTCGACCTCGGAACCCTCTGGGCACCCTCGTTCCCCGGTCCAGAGCTCGTGTCCGCTGCGGCCGGACTGTTCGCCAAGCGCCCCTCGTGGAACGGCCATGAAGGCCCCCGGCCGCGACTGGTCATCGCTCCCGGCGTCGTCTCCCTCGAAGCCCCGGACATGGCCAAGCGGGAACGCGCCCTCGAACGAGACCAGCGCCGCCGCCAGGTCGACGCCGAGATCCTCGGTGCCTGGCTCCACGCCACCGGTTCCTTCCCGGCCGACGCCGAACCGACCCGCGAGATCACCGGCTGGTCCCGCCGCTCCCGCTCCCGCATGATCCGCCGTCTGGCCGAACTCGACTGGACCCCGATCCTCTCGGCCGCCTGCTTGCCCTGCATGATCACGCTCACGTACCCCGGCGACTGGCTCACCGTGGCCCCGGACGGCGAGACCTCGAAGAAGCACATCACTGCCTTCTACAAGCGGTACGAACGAGCCTGGGGTGTCGAATTCGTCGGCCCCTGGAAGTTCGAGTTCCAGCACCGAGGAGCCCCGCACTATCACCTCTACTGCGTCCCCCCGCAGGGAATTGCCGGGGAAAAGCGAAAAGCAGAACACGCCCAACGAATTGCGGAATGGCAGGAATTGAAAGCACGGGGAATCGACCCCGGACCAAAACCCCGATTCCGTAAGGCAATTGGCGACGGCCTGAAATTCGCCCAATGGCTCAGCATCACTTGGGCCGACATCGTGGATCACCCGGACCCCGAACAGAAAGCGAACCACCTGGCAGCCGGAACCGGTGTCGACTACGCCGAAGGAATGCGGACTTCGGACCCCAAGCGACTCGCCGTCTACTTCGCCAAGCACGGGATCTACGCGGACAAGGAATACCAGAACCGAGTACCCGAAGAATGGCAGGCACCCGGCAAAGGCCCCGGCCGATTTTGGGGCTATCGCGGGCTCAAAGTCCTGGTCGCCCAAGTCGAGATCGAGTGGCCCGAGTACCAACTCATGAGCCGAACCCTGCGCAAGCTCGCCGCCCGTACCCGCGTCTGGGACGCCTCCCTCGACGGAGGCCGGGGAGGACACCGTTGGGTCAAGGCCACTCGGACCGTCGAGGTTCCCCGCCGGCCGTTCCTCGACCCGGAGACCGGAGAGGTTGGACACCGCCAATTCCGGAAGGTCCGCCGACCGGTCAAGCGCTTCGTCCGAACCTCCGGATTCCTCTGCGTGAACGACGGTCCCGCTCTCGCCTCGACGCTTTCCCGACTTCGCGAATCGTGTTTGACCTGACGACCCGTCAGGCTTAGCTGACGCACCGTCAGAGAGGCTTTGAGCAACCTTTGATCGGCGGGGCGGGATCATGAAAGGGGGCCATTATACTTGTGCCAATGGAGAGGGCAGGATGCCCTCACCCAGTAGTTAGCACTCGGCCCCCTTTCTTGATCCCGGAGGGGTCCCCGCCGATTAAAGGTTGCTTAAAGCCTCGGCCCCCAAAATTCTTGAACGCCTGCGGCGTCCGCTCCGTCTGCCGACAGCAAAAACCCCCCGCCGCTCGCGACAGGGGGTAAATGACGGGGACTCAGGATCAAGACTTTTCCCGCCGCTTATACAGCGCCGCCCTCGTGATCCTTCCCGCCTCCGCGATCTCGGACGGAGTGAGGATCTTCTCCGCGTCGGCACGGTCGCTCAACTCCCGCTCCAGCAACCGGAGTTGGTCCCGAGCGTCAGCAGCCGTCCGCAGTAGGGTCCGGTACCACTCCCGCTGATCACCCCGGTTCGCTCGGTCGGCCAGCAGCCCGTACGACACGAGTTCTTTGACCTTCTCCAGACGATCTTTCGCCTGGTCAGCCTGCGTTTCCGGCACTGCGGTCACGGCGTACTCCCTATCCCAGTGGTGTAAATCAGTTGACAGTCCCCGTCTAGTGGGTCCATCGTAGAGCCCAGCACAGCCCGTAGTCATCACTTCCGCAGATGACGAACCCTCAGATTCAGGAGAGAACCCCATGGCCATCCGCCCCGGAGCCCGCATTCCCGTCCACAACGAGACCGCATTCCCGCACGGCGTCTTCGCCACCGGCGACGTGTCGCCGGTCGAATCCTTCGTAGACGGCAAGAAGACCGGCCGACAGGAGACCGACCCGCAGAACGGCCTCCTGGTCTGGTCCGTCGCGGTCCTCGACGGAGACCCCGAGCTGAACGCCAAGGCCAAGTCCTTCGCCGTCAAGATCAGCGCCCCGCACCAGCCCGTGCTCCCGGACGCCTCGATCCCCGGCCTGCCGATCATCCCGATCGCCTTCGGCGGCCTGACCGTCACGCCGTACGTCGACTCGGCCAGCAAGCGACTCGCCTACAGCTACCGCGCCACCGAGATCCACCCGGCCCAGATCCCGGGCCAGGCCCAGAGCAACGCCAAGGCAGCCAAGGAGGGCTGAGCGTGTCCCAGATCGGAACCTTCGTCGAGGCCGCCCCGTACGTCACCGGGGCGGCCGTCGCCGCCAGATACTCCGTCCCCCTCGCCCGGTACTACCGGGCCTCGCCGGAACTGCGCCAGAGCATCAAGGCCGCCCGCCGCGCCCGCCGCTCGTGGAAGACCTTCTGCGAAATGGCCGGCATGACCGTGCAGCAGCAGCCCGGCCTCCTCGCCCAGATGACCAACACCAGCGGCAAGAAGCTCGAACCCCACACGCTCATCCCGCCGATCCGCACCACCCCGGACGTCTTCGGCTTCACCGCCTACAGCCGCGCCCTGCCGAACATCGGCCTGGCCGACTGGGACAAGATCCGGGACCACATCGCAGACCAGTGGGGCGTCTCCCGGATCAAGCTCTGGCAGCCCAAGCCCGGCTACATCAACGCCCGCGCCTACCTCCGCGAACCCCTCGACGCCGTGATGCCCTCCGAGCTGACCACCATCGACGGATCACCCCTGGTCAAGCCCGGCAGCCTCCGCGCCGACTCGGACATCGTCCTCATGTACTCCGAGGACGGCGACCCCATCACGGTCAACCTCGCCCGGTCCTCCCACGGAGCCATCCAGGGCGTCACCCGCTCCGGCAAGTCGATCACCGTGAACACGCTCCTGGCCCATGCCGCACTCATGGCCGACGTCCAGACCGTGATCATCGATCCCAACCTCGGTGCCGTCGCGCCCTGGTGGCGAACCGCCCACACCGTCAACGCCGACATCTCGCCGGACGGACCCACCGAGATCCTTCGCGCCATCCGCGCCGAGATGGACCGCCGACAGGGCATCTTCTGGGCCAAGCGCACGGACAAGATCACGGACTTCTCCCCGGAGGTTCCGCTGATCCTGCTCGTGATCGATGAGGTCTCCAACTACACCAACTGGGGCGACAAGAAGAAGGCCGAAGCCTTCCGGGCCGAGCTGCAAGCCGTCGCCTCCCAGGGAGCCAAGTTCGGCGTCCGCCTCTGGCTCCTCGGCCAGAAGCTCGAAGCCTCGGTCCTCAACACCGCGACCCGGACCAACCTCACGTCTCGGATCTCCCACCGGGTCGACACCATGGAGGACTTCCTCCACCTGTTCCCCGACGGCCGCGACCTGGAGGTGAACGCCGCCGACCGCTCCATGCCCCAGGGCATCGGGATCGCCGCCGTTCAGGGCATGACCACACCCCTCCGCGCCCGGTCGGTCTACCTGCCCACGGAACACTGCTGGACCATCGCGGACGCCATCGTTGACGCACTCGGCGAAGTCCGTCCGCTCCCCGCGCCCAAGCTCACGCTTGCCGCCGAAGCCGCCGAACGCGCGGCCTGATCCGAGGAGCCTGCATGCAACTCGACCACTACCGCCAGAACCTCCCCGCGGCT
>NZ_JBIVLW010000037.1:0-5228 GCF_044752765.1 Streptomyces sp. NPDC088706 | reverse complement strand
GGAGTGCTCCGGACCGCGAGCCAACTCCGTCCAACTTCGATGGCAATCGGTCCGTCTTCGCTGTCACGGCACACCGGAAGAACCGCTCGGCCACCACGCGGTGCGCCCCGTTCCCCGGCGATCGCAATATCGGGGAACGGTTTCCTGACCGGCCAGAGACGCGTGTAACGCACGAGATGATCATGGCCTCCTACGTCTCCAGGGCCGCGGGGGGCCCTGCCGGGAACTCACCCGAGTCCCTAGGAGGGGCAGGGGCTCGACGTGTCGGGGACAACGGCTGAGAGGATTTGCGGAGGTGGCTCGTCGCTTCGTCCAGGCGGGTCCATCAGTCTTCGGGTGACAGAGAAGGCGGGGGGGCAGATTCGGTGGCGTGCCCGATGACCAAAAAGAGCCTAAAGTCCCGAGATCTTGCAGATGAGGCGAGCGTTCTCACCGTCGACGAGTCGCGACAGCCGGGAGTGACCGCCGACTCGCCAGCAGAGCGCCGTAGCTGACGCCGGTGTGGATGTCCTGGTCCAGCAGGTGCCAGAGCTGCGGTTGGAGATGAGAACGCGAGCATCGACTTCGAGGTTGCTATCGTTGGCATCTCTGAAGAGCAGATGCGTAGTGACCCCGGTGTACAGAACGACAGAATTCAGGCGACCGGTCCGGACATGCCGCTTGCTCACAAGCCCGTGAGCCGCGAGTCGGCTGGGTAGAGCGAAGACTCAAGCCGGCCAGAGGACGCACGGCAGGATCAGTCCCAGGGCGGTCCGGATCGCTACGCGGCGGAAGCTCGCTGGACCTCCGGCGGCGTCGATGCCGACCAAGGGGAGCGGGAACAGCGCGGCCATGCCCGCCGCAGAGCGGGCTTCGCTCGCCCATTCCCGGTGCTCGGCGCGCCTGGTGTCGTGTGAGGGGGGCATCGTTTCTGCTCTCCGGGCAGGTGCGGCAGGGACCAGGCGGTGCCATGTACCGCGACGAGTTCGGCTTCGAGCGGGTTCGGGGGGACAACGAGAACGGGACACGTCGCGTGCGCCAGGCAGTAACGGATCACCGATGGCCGCATGCTGGGCAGCCATCTGCTGCGGGAGCCCGTACCCACGACCAAGAGGTCATCGGCCGACCGGGCTGCTTCGACGAGCACCGTTCCGGGCTCGCCGCGCACGGCAAGTCCGGACAGCGCGATGCCCGGCCTCCTGACGGCGAACGCGCTGTCAAGAATCGTGCGCAGGTCTTCGACAGCGGCTTCCCGGCACTCCCGGAGCACAGTGGGGCCGTAGGTGGCACGGCCGCCCAGGCCACCTCCGGGAAGCTGCCAGGCCAGCACTGATGACCCGGCGCTGACGGACTACTGGACCGAGCGCGCGGCCAGGCGGACCAAGCTGGGGCTGGAGAACAGGTTCATCCAGACCCTGGCTGTCCGTCAGCGCGGCCGATGCGCCCGGTGCGGTCTCGACCTCGTCGAGGGAGCCGAGTGCGAGCCGGACAACATCCACGACTGGGTGTCCTGGTTCGACTCGGTCCGCCGGACGCTGAACGTGCACCACGTCGTGCACCGCCAGCACGGCGGCGGCAACGAGCTGAAGAACCTCATCCTCCTGCACTCGCAGTGCCACCAGCAGCATCACGCGACAGAAGCACTCGATGCGAAGCGGTCCCAGTGACCTGCTTGAGCCGTGGTGCGGTGAAAGCCGCTCGCCCGGTTCTGAGGGGGCCGGGGTCCCAGCAATGGGCCCCGGTTACCCGACCGTCGAACGAAAGTCGGTGTGTATCTACTCCCAGCTCAAGTCCTGTTCGGCCTCCGAGGTCGCCTCGATGATCGAGGGCGTGCTGCGGCACTGCACCGACATGCAGGTCGACCGGCAGTACACCGACACCCACGGCGCCTCGATCGACGGGTTCGCCTTCGCCCACATGCTCGACTTCAGGCTGATGCCCCGCTTGAAGAACATCGGCTCCGCGAAGCTGTACCGCCCGTCGGCCGGAGAGGACGGTAACTGGCCCCACCTCGCGCCGGTGCTGTCCACCAAGACGATCAACTGGGACTTGATCGCCCAGCAGTACGACCAGATCGTTAAGTACACAACCGCTCTGCGCTTGGGCACCGCCGAGGCTGAGCAGGTCTTGCGCCGCTTCACCCGCGGCGGCCCCAAGCACCCCACCTATCAGGCGATCGAGGAGTTGGGCCGGGCCGTGCGTACAGCGTTCGTCTGCGACTACCTCGCCGACGTCGAGTTGCGGCAGGAGATCCACGAGGGATTGCAGGTCGTGGAGAACTGGAACAGCGCGAACAAGGACCTCTTCTACGGCAAGGACGGTGACTTGGCCGGGCAGGACAAGGAATCCCAGGAGGTCAGCATGCTCGCCCTCCACCTGCTCCAGTCCGCTCTGGTCCACGTCGACACGCTGCTGATGCAGCAGGTTCTCGCCGATACGAAGTGGGCCGACATGCTCACCGATGCGGACCGGTGGGCCCTGTCCCCGCTCTTCTGGACGCACGTAAACCCCTACGGCCGGTTCGAGCTGGACATGGACAGTCGCCTCGACCTGGACCTGGCAGTCCGGGCATCCGTCGTACCCAGGCCGCGCATCCCTGAGGCCGTACCAGCCAAGGCCCGGACGTGACGAACTCCAAGTGCGAACTAGGTAGCCCTAGCCTCCGGATTGGCCGATGAGCGACTCGACTCCGTCCAGCATCCGTGCGAGCCCGAACTCGAAGAGAGCGTCGAGTTCGAGGCCGGAGTCCTCCTGGTCGAAGAGAGTGGACAGGATCGGATAGGACCCGGCGGTCTGGATCGTCTCCATCCGCGGTTCGTTGGAGGCCATCCACTCCTCCGGAGTCATGCCGGTGTCCTGCCGTGCTTGCGACTCCAGTTCGACGGCCGCCGCGACCCCCTGGGCGTACCCGAGGAGCGCGAGGTGGACGTGGAGGATCTGGGTCGGTGTCAGCCCCAGGCCGGTCAGGACGCTGAGGACCCGCTCGGTGTACCGCATCGCGTGGGGTGAGGCCATCGGCCGGGTGAGGGCGGCCATGGCCCGTGCCAGCCAGGGATGGCGCTGGTACAGGGCCCACAGCCAGCGGGCCTCCCGTTCCAGCTGTGCGCGCCAGCCGGGCGGTCGCGACCCCGGTGGTTCTCCGTTGAACACGGTCTCCGACATCAGCCGTACGAGCTCGCCCTTGCTCGGGACATGGCGGTAGAGCGCCATGGTGGAAACCCCGAACTCGGTTGCGACTCGGCGCATGGAGAGCGCGGCGAGCCCCTCGGCGTCGACGAGAGCGATCGCGGTGCGGATGATGCGATCCCGGGTAAGTCCGTGGTGCGGAGCCGGGGGCCGTTCTCGTCCTGACTCGGTGACCACGGTGCCGACGCCGGGCACGGCCCGCACCAGACCCTCCTGGCTCAGTGTGGCGAGCGCCTTCGTCGCAGTCGCCATGGCGACGCCCCACTCCTGGGTGATGCGCCGGGTGGAAGGGATGCGGGCACCGGGCTCAAGCTCACCCGAGGCAATGAGCCGACGGATGTCGCCGGCGATGCGGAGGTAGGGCGGTTCCACAGCCATGACCGCACTGTACTAGTGCACTCACAGGGCATTGCAGCTGCTCAAAGCCGCTAGATGGCCGGGTGCACTAGGTACCTGTTTGCAGCGTACGCCACGCTCCCGGTTCCCTGCCGTTCATGGAGAACACACCCGGCCCCCGCGCGGGGCGCAAGGAATGGACCGCCCTGGGCGTCCTGATGCTGCCCCTGCTCCTCGTTTCGATGGACGTCTCGGTCCTGTACTTCGCGATTTCCTACGTCAGTCAGGACTTGGAGCCCAGCGCGACGCAGCAGCTGTGGATCCTCGACATGTACGGCTTCGTCCTCGCCGGGCTCCTCATCCCGATGGGTGCGCTCGGCGACCGGATCGGCCGGCGCACGCTGGTGCTCACGGGAGCGGTGCTCTTCGGAGCGGCCTCGGTCGCCGCCGCGTACGCGCACACCGCCGAACTGCTCATCGCCGTACGCGCGCTGCTGGGACTCGGCGGCGCCGCCTTGATGCCCTCGACCCTCGCCCTGATCCGCAACCTCTTCCACGACGAGAAGCAGCGCGGAAAGGCGGTGACCCTGTGGACCGCCGTCATGACGACGGGCATCTCACTGGGGCCCGTGGTCAGTGGTCTGCTGCTGGAGCACTTCTGGTGGGGCGCGGTCTTCCTGATCAACCTGCCCGCGATGGTGCTGCTGTTCGTGCTGGTGCCGTTCCTGGTGCCTGAGTTCAAGTCGGCGAAGCGTGAGCGCTTTGACCGGCTGAGCGCGGTGCTGTCACTCGGCGCTGTGCTCCTGGTCATCTACGGCATCAAGGAATGGGCCCGGCACGGGTACGAGCCGCTGCCCGCCCTCGCCATCAGCGTGGGGCTCGTGCTCGGCTTCGTCTTCGTGCGCCGGCAGAAGCACCTCGCGTATCCGATGATCGACCTCGGCCTGCTCCGCCGGCGCACTTTCGGCGGCCCGGTGTTCGCCAATCTCCTCGCGATGTTCGCCACGGTCGGCATGGCCGTCTTCCTCACCCAGTACCTGCAGTCCGTCCTCGGTCTGAGCCCGTTCAACGCCGCACTGTGGAGCCTGGTACCGGCTGCCGGAGTGGCGGTCATGGCCCCGGCCGGAGCCGCGCTCGCACAGCGCATGGACCGTGCGTATGTCATGGGAGGCGGCTTCCTCCTCTCCGCCTGCGGGTTCCTCTGGCTGACCCAGGTACGCACCGACTCGGCACTCTGGTTCACCCTCGCTGGCGTCTCCCTGTACGCGGGCGGCCTGGTCGCCTCCATGACCCTCGCCAACGAACTCGCTCTCGGCGCGGCCCCGCCGGAGCGCGCGGGATCAGCCGCGGCTGTGCTGGAGTCGGGCCAGGAGCTCGGCGGAGCGCTGGGCATGGCGATCCTCGGATCCATCGGGGCAGCGGTGTACACCCGGGACATGGCCGGAGCGCTGCCCTCGGGAGTACCTCAGGCCGAAGCCGTCCGCGAAACGATGGGCGGCGCGACGGCCACCGCGGCCCAGCTGCCGGACGGGACCGCAGATGCCGTACTGGCGGCCGCGCGTGACGCGTTCACTCACGGGATGAGCTTCGCGGCTGTCGGCGCGGCCGCCGTCATGGCCGGTGCCTGCCTCTTCTCGTTCGCATGGCTGAAGGGTGCAGGCAAGACGAGGCGCCCGACGGAAGCATCTGCCGACCCGCGACCCGCGACCCTCGCGTCGTGAAGGCCG
>NZ_JBIVLW010000036.1:0-7639 GCF_044752765.1 Streptomyces sp. NPDC088706 | reverse complement strand
CCGGCCGCGGCCCCGGCGACCGTTCCGGCCACGGCGGCAGCAGCGGTTCGATCAGCGCCCACAAGTCGTCGTCCACGATCCACGGCCGAGTGCTCACACCATCACGAACGGCCGAATCGTCAGATCGGTCACGCCCCACCAGGACGATTCAGCAAGATCGTGTTACGAGCTCTATGCCTGACGACACCCAGCAGGCGATCCCAGCCGTCCCGGCGGCCCGAGACGCAGCGCCTGAGCACCACATGCATCTGCTCGGGCGGTATTACCGTCAAGTGGAAGCGGGGCGTAAGACGATGGAAGTGAGAGTGGCCTCCCCGAGCAAGCGCGACATCGCCGTCGGCGACACGGTCGCCTTCCACGACCGGGACACCGGGCGGGACCTCGACGTCATCGTGCAGCGGGTCAGCACGTACGCCTCCTTCGAGGACCTCCTTCGCTTGGAGGACACAGCGCGCATCGACCCGGACGGGCCGCTCAGCGAGCTGCTCACCAACCTCCGCGGGATCTACTCACCGAGCAAGGAAGCCCCCGGTGTACTTGCTCTCGCATTCGATCACCGCCCGGCCCGGCCCGGACGGCCCATGCCGATGATGGCCGAGGAGTATGCGCAGACCGTCCCCCACCACACGGTGTACGGCTGCCTCTACATCCGCGACGAGCACGACCGGCCCATCCAGCTCCGCTCGGTCTACGGCTCGAGACTCTGGCAGTTCCCCGGCGGCAACTTGGACGCCTCGGGTGAGGATCCCCTGCAGACCGCCCGGCGGGAGGCGGTCGAGGAGGCCGGACTCGAACTCGCTCCCAACACGCCGCCCCTCCTGCTGACGCACTTCCTGCACGCCGGGCCGCGACTGCCGCTCAACAAGGTGGGCTCATCTTCGACGGAGGTCAGCTGACCTCCGAGCAACTCGGCCGGATCCGGCAGAACACGACCTCTGGGCCGTCCATGATCTCGCGACCTGGCGGGAACTGATGGCGCCGCGCGCCTTCGGCCGCCTCGACGCCGTCGAGCGAGTACAGCGCGGCGAGGGCCCCGCCTACCTGGTCACACACACCTGACCCCTGAACACCGCCCACCAGGAGGCAAACGTGCCCGTCGAGGACACCAACACCCGGGCCTGGCGAATCTACGGCCAGCGCCAACTCGGGCGCGCTTACACCCCGCCCGTCCCCGAGCGGCTGGATTGGACGCCCTGGGAAGGAATCGGCCCCGGAGCAGAAGTCCTCGGCGACGTCTCGGGCCGCCGCGTCCTGGACATCGGTTCCGGGGCTGGCCACCACGCCGTGCGACTCGCTCAGGCACACGGAGCGCGCGTCATCGGCATTGAGCTGTCCCCGACCCAGCACGAACGTGCCGTCAGCGGCCACGCGAGCGTGGACGGTGTGGAATTCGTGCAGGCAGACGTGGCCGAGTACCTCACTACTACTGAGCCGTTCGACGCCGCGTACGCGATCGGGACGCTCGCCTTCATCGACCCGCACCGCTCGCTGCCTGCATTGCGCGACGGCTTGCGTGCCGGCGCCCCGCTGATCCTCTCGCTCCTGCACACCGACCTGCACGGGCGCGGACCGTCGACGGCAGTGGCGCCGCGCGAGCAGATGATCCTGTTGCGCGACGACCCGCCCCTGCCGACACAGATGTGGGTCCTGGCACCGCAGTTGTGGGAGAACCTCCTCATTGAGTACGGCTTCCGCGTCGAGGCCGTCGACCTGTTCCCGCACCCCGACGAGAGCACCACCGTCATCCAGCAGCTCCTCCGCGCCAGGCGCCTCCCCGACCGGCCAACGCGCATCTCCAGCCGCGCTCGCAGCACCCAAGCCCCACGGCGCTCCGGCCCAGCCGCCCGGATCACATGGACCGATCCGCCAGGAACGGTGACCGGGGCTCAGCGCTAGCAGCAGGACACCTTCATGATCGCGGTTACCCGCACCCTTATCGCGAGCAACCGGGGCAGCCTTTTAGCACACCCAGATCTGTTGAATGATGAATTCCTTCTCCCTACACCGGCCCGCGCCTCCCCCCGTTCCCCACCGGGCAAGTCCAGCCAATTTCGGCGACACCAGGAGGCTCCGGCACCGAGCCGGGAATTAAGCATACTAATGCTTTCCATCTCGGTGACACCGCCCTTTCGGGGGACTCCCTCAGCGCCTTCCGGGATCTAGGATCTCACTCGTTATCAACGGCCAGTGAAATTTTCATCGGCCCGCGAAAAGAGCCGGTTGGCTCGATGCGACCGGGGCGATCGACGGAGCGTCGGCGCAGTTCAGGAACGGAAGGGGCAATTTTTCATGCAGGGTTTGCACAACGGGATGGCTGCCAGTTCGATCCCCGGGGCTCGATGGAAGAAGTCGTCGGCCAGCGATGACGCGATCAACTGTGTCGAGGTATTCGTGGCGGATGAAAACTATGTCGCCGTACGGGACTCCAAGGCCCCGGACGGCCCGGCGCTGGTGGTCGGCCGCAATGCCATGTCGGCATTCTTCGAGGGCGCGGGCAGGGGATTTCTGGGCGGGCTGACTGTCTGAAAAGTACCGGCCAAAGGTTGCTCCGGGAGTGGCGGCTTGCTCATTCTGAGCGTGCGGCGGCAAACTGCCGTCAACGCGCGAGGAGTTCACCATGTCCGGCCGGATCCTGGCCCTAGTGGGCCAGCAGGAGCAGGGGCCGCCTGCCACCCCGCAGGCCGCAGCACGGCTCGTCGGAGCCCTGCTGCGGCATCTGCGCATCCAGCGGCGCCTGAACCTCGCGCATGTCAGGGACGCGGGCCACGGGTCGCCGGCCACGCTGAGCCGTATAGAGCGCGCCCTGGGCGACCAGCTCAACGAGCAACGCGTCTTCGGCCTGCTCGACCACTACAACGCTCCGCAGGACGTCATAGACGAGGTGGCAATCCTCCTGCGGCAGTCGCACGGCCAGCAGTGGTGGTCGAACTACTCCGACGTCGTCGGAGAACTCCTCGCCGGCGTCCTGGCCATGGAGGCCACCTCCAAGGTGATCAGGATCTACCAGGAGATCAACATTCCCGGCGTCCTGCAGACCACCGCCTACGCACGGGCACTGATGGCGGACTACGCCCGTGCGCAGCACGACCCCGACGTACGGCGCCGGCATCAGGACCTGATCGACCGGCGGCTGGAGATGCGCCTGATGCGTCAGCGCCTGCTCGATCAGGACGACGCCCCGATCATGCACATCGTCATCGCCGAGTCGGTGCTGGCCAAGGAGATCGGCGGCGCCATGGCGATGCGGGAACAACTGCGCAGCCTGTTCAACGTCGTGGAGAACAAGCCGAACGCCCACATCTACATCCTGCCAGGGAGCGCGCTGCGCCGAGGCTCGCCGCTGCACCCGGCGATGACCCTCTTCAAGCCGTACGAGAGCGAGACCGGGAAGGCCGTCTACCTGGAGAACAAGAACCGCGGCGGCGAGTTCCTCGTCGACCCCGCGGAGGTGGAGACGTACCAGGCATCGATGGACGACTGGTGGGAGCGCGCCCTGTCCAAGGAGCAGACGCTGGAGCGGATCCAGATGTACATCGACCAGCTGGCGGCGGCGCCCGAGCCGGAGGTGTAGGTCACGGGATGCGGGCGACCGCGCCGTACTCGATCCACTCGTCGGTCTTCCGCCGGGGGGCGAGGTCACTGTCGGGCAGCCACCGGGAGACTTCGACGGGGGTTGAGGTGCCGACCAGCTCCAGGCCCTCGAAGAAGCGGTCGACCTCTTCCGGCGCCCGCACCCTGCCCCAGTGCCCGTCGGTGATCCCGTGCATGAAGTCGGTGATCTCGGTACGGAGTTCGAGATCGGGGCTGGTGAGCTGGGAGATCACCATGTAGCTGCCGGGCGGGAGACGCTCCGCGACGGCGGCGACCAGCGCCCAGGGATCGTCGCGGTCGGGAATGCAGTGGAGTACGGACACGAACAGGGCCGCGACGGGATTATTTCCGCGGGTAAGGCGGCGCACTTCCGGGCTGGAGAAAATGTTCTCGGTGTCGCGGAAATCCGCGTCCAGCACCGCAGTGGTCCGGGGGTCCTCGGCCAGCATGGTGCGTCCGTGCGCGATGACCATCGGGTCGTTGTCGACGTAGACGACGTGGCTGTCGGGATGGTTTTCCTGTGCGACCTGATGAACATTCGGACGCGTCGGCAGCCCCGATCCGTGATCCAGAAAATGTCGGACGCCGTGCTCGCGGGCGAGGTACCTCACCACGCGCACCAGGAAAGCCCTGTTGGCCAACGCGAGGGCCCGCGTGCTCGGAGCCATACGCAGCAGCTCATCGCACGCATCCTGGTCTACTTTGTAATTGTCAGTGCCGCCCAATAAGTGGTCATACATTCTGGCAACACTGGGCCTGCTGATGTCGACGATGGGTCACTCCTCACACTCCGGCCGCACGCGTCTCCCACAGGACGTCGCAGCCCCCGACGGCGGATCGCCCATGCTAGAAGGGCCGCCGAGACGTGGGCTACCCGCATCCACGAACGGGCGAAACGTTCCGACGCGAATCAGCCAGGCCGCCGAACTCCTGCGCTCCGGCGCACTCCCCCGCGTACCGCGGCCCGCACTCACCAGAGGCATATTCATCAGGATGACCGCTGAGTGATCCTGCGCAGCGCGTGAGAGCGGAGAAGCTCGAATCCGGGCCCGTCCAGCCCCATGGCGCGCGCGGCTTCGGGGGCCGGCAGCCCGATGCGATAGCGGAGCAGAAGAGCGTCAACTTCACGCGGGCCGATAATACGGCGCAGCCGCCGTACGGAATGTTTGTGGTGTGGGTCACACTTGGCTGAGAGCAGCCCCCAGGCCAGGGCCGCCGGCGCGGCGCTCTGGAGTACGACATCCCACTGGGGGGCAAGGTCGCCCAGGGCGCTGCGGGCTATATCCGCGCCGAGGCGGGAGGAGCCTGCCGCCACGGTGCCGAAGATCCGGTAGACGGGCCAATGATCCCGGCAGAACGCTTCGTAGGCGAGCGACGTCCGCGAGAGGGCCGGGGTGATCCCCCTTCGGGGAGTGCGGACGGAGTTGGCTACCTGTGCGAGAGCACCTTCGGCGCGGGCCGGCATGTCGTACGCCTCCCTTGCATGGAGTGACCGAGGGATCACCGCAGCTCACCACCGGTGGAGTCTGCGGCGGGGCCGACAGTGCGGCGCACCGGCGGCCGAGAGAGGGGATCGGCGATCGGCTGGCAGCGGCCGACCCGGGGCTGCCGGACCGCTCCCGCGCAGGAGCGGTCCGGCAGCAGGTTCGACGGGCGTCAGCCGCGCCGCCACGCCCGGAGGTATGACACGGTGCTGCGGTCGGCCCACGCCACCGCGATGAGCATCATCAGCACCTGCGGATGCAGCGGGTCGGTGCCAACGACGGCCGCCAGGAACAAGGCCAGCTGGAGCAGCAAGCCGAGACGGAGCGTCGCCTGGAAAGCGCAGCTGACGGAAGTTTACACAAGGGCTGCGAACGGAATGCTAGCCTCGGGATTTGCCGGAATAATCCTCGTGATTTTCCGGCGAACGTGCTGAAACAATTGCCTGCCCCTTGGTGTGTTGTTGATCCGGCACGGCGGGAGGGGCTCCGACGCCGACGGCCAATCAACTCGGAGCCTTTTTCCGTGCCTTCCCTCGGAAGCTAGCCCAGGCCCGTCCTGGACCGGGGTGACTGAGACGGATGAAAGCGGACGGGGAAAATCCGCAAGGCACGCAGTCACACTCCTCGACGACTACCTTTCCGACCGGACAGCGACTCCTTCGGAGAACTGACGACCGCTTTTGACCGAGTGAGTTCGCATTCTGCGGCAAGGCGGTGAAAACACCACCCGCCTTCGGTTGACAACGCCACCCATTTGAGTGACCAAAGGCGCACGAGGTGGACGTTGCTGGAATTCACGAGACTTACGCCGCGCACTGGGCCGACCAGTGGTGAGACCTCGGGTGGATGCAGCGGAGACCACAGAGGGCGAGTATGGGAGGTACGGGTGGGCGTCCTCCGCGCCCCGCAATCCCGTCCGCGGCGCACCGGCACCATGGCGGCCGCAGCCTGGAGCGGGTTTGGAGGTTGATGTGCCGAAGCCCTGGTGGGCGGTAGAGGAGCACCGAGCAGGAAGTCGGCAAGTGGAGCGCGCCGTGAGGAACCCATTCCGTGACTGGCCTCCCACGACTCGACCCGATGCTCGCCACCCCCGGGCGCCTCCCCTCACCCTCCGCGGATTCCTCGTACGGGTTCGAGCTGAAGCAAGACGGCCAGAGGTGTATGGCCTACGCACCCGGCGACGGGTCGGTGCGCTTGCGCTCGCGGTCGGGTGCCGACATCACCGCCGCCTATCCCGACCTCTCCGGCCTGGGCGTGGCGCTGGGCTCCCGGCCCGCCGTGCTGGACGGGGAGATCATCGCGCCGGACAGTGAGGGCCGCGCCGACTTTCAGCGGCTGCAGTCACGGATGGGGCTGGGCGGCTCCCCCGCCCGGGCTGCCCGCGTAGCGAGCCGGTTCCCCGCCCACCTGATGCTGTCGATGTCCTCTTCCTGAACGCCGAGAACCTGACCCGCACGGTCTACTCCGAGCGCCGTGCCATCCTGGAGGACCTGGACCTGACCGGCCCGAACTGGTCGACACCGGCGGCCATCGTCGGGCATGGGCAGCAGGCTCTGGAGATAACCCGATCCGCCGGCCTCGAAGGGCTTGTCGCCAAGCGTCTCACCTCGCTCTACCAACCCGGCGTACGGTCCCGGTCGTGGATCAAGATCCGAAACGTGAAGACCGCCGACATCATCGTCGGAGGCTGGCTCCCCAGCCACGGCAGGCTAGCCAACCTACCCGGCGCCCTCCTCATGGGGCAGCCCGCATCTGGCGGCCTCCAGTTCGTCGGCAGCGTCGGCACCGGCTGGACCGACGCCGACGGGACCCACCTCGCCGCCGTTCTCACCGACCTGGCCACCGGGACGTGCCCGTTCACCGAATGGCCCACGGTGACCGGCGGACGGTGGGTAGCGCCTCGCCTGGTTGCCGAGGTCCGCTACACCATCCGGACCCGAGCCGGACGACTCCGCCAGCCGTCCTGGCACCGGCTGCGGCCAGACCTCACCCGCGACGACCTGCAATGACCAGCAAGGCCCGAGGAACCGCCACCCTGTGCCCACTGGTCAGCACGGGTCGGATCGCCGACGTCCAGCAGGCCCCGCCCGTCTACTGGCCCTCGGTGCCAGCCCGCCGAATGTCCGCGTACACGCGGCCTCTGATCCCGGGGGCGCCGGGATCGCGCCGCAGGGCCGACACTCCGGACGTTGCCCAGCGCCGACCCAGCTCCGCCATCACCTGGTGAGCAGTCTCCTCGTCGGCCGCAGCGATGTCGAACACCACCAGCCCCGACTCGCTGAGATACAGCTCGTCGATCTCCTTCACGCCTACTCCTGACTCCGGACGGGGCTTCAAGCCTCCGGGCTGATCCTTTAATGAAGACGGGTTCCGTTAAAGGATCAGGGTCTAAGAGCTCGTAACACGATCTTGCTGAATCGTCCTGGTGGGGCGTGACCGATCTGACGATTCGGCCGTTCGTGATGGTGCGAGCACTCGGCCGTGGATCGTGGACGACGACTTGTGGGCGCTGATCGAACCGCTGCTGCCGCCGTGGCCGGAACGGTCGCCGGGGCCGCGGCCGG
>NZ_JBIVLW010000035.1:0-8143 GCF_044752765.1 Streptomyces sp. NPDC088706 | reverse complement strand
GGGGGGGGGGGGGGGGGGGGGGGGGGGGGGGGGGGGGGGGGGGGGGGGGGGGGGGGGGGGGGGGGGGGGGGGGGGGGGGGGGGGGGGGGGCGGGGGGGGGGGGGGGGGGGGGGGGGGGGGGGCCCCCCCCCCCCCCCCCCCCCCGCCCCCCCCCCCCCCGCCCCCCTTTTCTCTCAGAACAGCGTCCGCACCCTGTCCTGCCTTCCGCCGCCCTCGAAGGCGAGCAGCCGTTGCTTGCGTTCCAGGCCGCCGCCGTATCCGGTGAGGCTGCCCGAGGACCCGATGACCCGGTGGCACGGCACGATGATGGAGACCGGGTTCCTGCCGTTGGCCAGGCCGACCGCCCGGGAGGCGCCCGGTTTGCCGAGTTCCTCGGCCAGTTCGCCGTACGTGCGCGTCTCGCCGTACGGGATCTTCCGCAGCTCCGCCCAGACGCTCCGCTGGAACGGGGTGCCGTGCAGGTGGAGCGGCAGGTCGAAGGTGGTGAGCCGGCCGGTGAAGTACGCCGTGAGCTGGCGGATCACCTCGCCGAAGGGCTCCGGGTCCGGTACCCCGAAGGTCTCCTCGGGCGGGCGGTGGCGCTGGTCTGTCATGTAGAGGGCCGAGAGGACCCCGTCGGTGGCGACGAGCGTCAGCGGCCCGTAGGCGCTGTCGAGGACCGCGTGCTGCTTGGTCACCGGGAGCGTGCTGGTGGGCATGGTCATGAACGTCTCCGTCAGGCGGGCAGGTGGTTGATGGGGTGGTCGTCCACGGTCCAGAGGTACTGGACGGCGTACGCGCGCCAGGGGCGCCAGTCGGCGGCCCGTGCGGTGAGGGCGGCGGGAGTGGCCGGGAGGCCGAGGAGTGCGGCGGCCCTGCGGATGCCGAGGTCGGTGGGGAGGAAGGCGTCGGGGTCGCCGAGGGCCCGCTGGGCGATCATCTCGACCGTCCAGGGGCCGAAGCCGGGCAGCGCGGAGAGTTCGGCGCGGGCCCGCTCCCAGTCGGTGTCGGTGCCCAGGCGGAGGGTCCCGTCGGCGAGGGCGGCGACCAGGGTGGTGAGCGTGGCGCGGCGGGTCCGTGGCAGGGCCAGGGACTCCGGGTCGAGCCCGGCCAGGGCCTGCGGGGTCGGGAAGAGATGGGTGAGCCCGCCCTCGGGGTCCTCGACCGGCACCCCGTGCGCGGTGACCAGGCGGGCCGCGTGGGTGCGGGCGGCGGCGGTGGAGACCTGCTGGCCGAGGACCGCGCGGACGGCGAACTCGGCGCCGTCCACCGTACGCGGCACCCGGCGGCCGGGCCCCGCGTCGACCAGCGGGGCGAGCAGCGGGTCGGTACGCAGCTGGGCGTCGACGGCGACCGGGTCGGCGTCCAGGTCCAGCAGCCAGCGGCAACGGCTGATGGCCTGCGTGAGGTCGCGGGGGTCGGTGAGGGAGAGCCGGCAGGCTATGTGACCGGGCTGCGGGGTGAGGGCGACGATGCCGTGGCCGTACGGGAGGGTCAGCGTGCGGCGGTAGGCGCCGTCCCGCCACTCCTCGATGCCGGGGACGGCGGTCGCGGCGAGGTGGCCGAAGAGGTTGCTGGGGTTGAGCGGGGCCCGGTAAGGGAGGCGGAGCGTGATCACGCCGGGAGTGGTGGGGGCCCGGGGGCCGCGGGCCGCGCGGGTGCGCAGTTCGCCGGGGGCGAGGGCGAAGATCTCGCGGACGGTCTCGTTGAAGGTGCGGATGGAGGAGAACCCGGCGGCGAACGCGACCTCGGCCAGGGGCAGCGCGGTGGTCTCGATGAGGACGCGCGCGGTCTGGGCCCGCTGGGCGCGGGCCAGGGCCAGCGGTCCCGCGCCGAGCTCGGCGAGCAGCTGGCGTTCGATCTGCCGGGCCGAGTAGCCGAGCCGGGCGGCGAGACCGGGGACGCCCTCGCGGTCGACGACGCCGTCCCGGATGAGCCGCATGGCGCGGGCCACCGAGTCGGCGCGGGAGTTCCACTCGGGGGAACCGGGGCTGGTGTCGGGGCGGCAGCGTTTGCAGGCCCGGAATCCGGCCTGCTGGCAGGCGGCGGCGCTCGGGTAGAAGGTCATGTTGCGGACCTTGGGCGGCACGACGGGGCAGCTGGGGCGGCAGTAGATCCGGGTGGTGAGGACCGCGGTGAAGAACCAGCCGTCGAAGCGGGCGTCCTTGGACTTGACGGCCCGCACGCAGCGCTCGGTGTCGGTGTGCATGGGTCCAGGATGGTGTACCGGTCAAGGCCTGGCTGGCGGAAATCCGACACGCACCCCGAAGGCTCCGGGGCCGGTGTCAGCCGCCCATCGCGAGGACTTCCTCGAACTCCGCGTACGCGTGCGCGTCGAAGAGCACGAACCGCACCTCCTCGACGGGGGCCACGGTCTCCGCGAGCACCGTGCGCACGGCGATCCGCGCGCCGTCGTCCATCGGCCAGCCGTAGATGCCCGTCGAGATCGCCGGGAAGGCGACGCTCCGGGCTCCCAACTCCGCTGCCAGGCGCAGCGATTCGCGGTAGCAGGAGGCGAGCAGCGCGGAGCGGTCCTGGGCGCCGGAGAAGACCGGGCCGACCGTGTGGATCACCCAGCGGGCCGCCAGGCGTCCGGCGGTGGTGGCGACCGCCCGGCCGGTGGCCAGGCCCTTGCCGTACCCCGAGGCGCGCAGCTCCCGGCAGGCGGCGATGATCTCGGGCCCGCCGCGCCGGTGGATGGCGCCGTCGACCCCGCCCCCGCCGAGGAGCGAGGAGTTCGCGGCGTTGACGATGACGTCGGCGGACTGGTCGGTGATGTCACCGCGGACCAGGCGGACCGCGGGGCTGACGGAGGTGCTCATACGGACATCATGCCGCGCCGCGGGCGGCCGCGCCGCCCGCGGCGGATGATTCAGGTCGCGCGCAGCTGCCGCCATACGGCCTTGGCGGCGTGGTGGCCGGACATGCCGTGCACACCGGGTCCGGGCGGGGTGGCCGAGGAGCAGAGGAAGACCGCCGGGTGCGCGGTCGCGTACGGGACACGGGCGAGCTTGGGGCGGATGAGGGTCTGCAGGCCCGAGAAGGCTCCGCACGCGATGTCGCCGCCGACGTAGTTGGCGTTGCGCTCGGCGAGTCGGGGCGGGCCCGCGACGGCACGCGCGAGCACCAGGTCGCGGAAGCCGGGGGCGAAGCGCTCCAGTTGGCGTTCGATGACGTCGGTGGCGTCGCCCGCCCAGCCGGCCGGGACGTGCCCGTACACCCAGAAGACCTGGCGTCCTTCCGGGGCCCGGGAGGGGTCGACAAGGCTCGGCTGGGCGGTGATGAGGAAGGGGACGGCGGGGTCGCGGCCCTCGACGGCGGCCCGGAGCGCGGTGTCGATGGTCCCGGCGTCGGGGCCGATGTGGACGGTGCCGGCGCGGCGGGCGGCCTCGGCGGTCCAGGGGACGGGGCCGGACAGCGCGTAGTCGATCTTGAAGGCGGAGGCGCCGTAGCGGTAGCGGTGGTACGCGGAGCCGAGGCCGGCGATCCGGGCGAGCGCGGAGGGCGAGGTGTCGAAGATGTAGGCGCGGGCGGGCGGGAGGTCGTCCAGCCGCTTGACCTCGCTGCCGGTACGGATGGTGCCGCCCTGTTCGCGGAGGTGGGAGGCGAGGGCGTCCGAGATGGCCTGCGAGCCGCCGCGCGGCACCGGCCAGCCGTTCTCGTGGGCGGCGAGCGCGAAGACGAGGGCGATCGCCGAGGTGGCGAATCCGCTGGTGGGAGCGATCGCGTGGGCGGCGAGCCCGGCGAACAGGCCGCGGGCCTTCTCGCCCTCGAAGCGCCGGGAGACCCAGCTGGCGGGCCGGAGCCCGAGCAGGCCGAAGCGGGCCAGCCGGTAGGGGTCGCGGGGCAGGCCGTCCCAGGGGGTGCGCAGGAAGTCGGCGGCCAGGGTGTCCCAGCGGCCGAGGAAGGGGGCGACGAGGCGACGGTAGGCGCCCGCGTCCCCGGGCCCCAGCGACATGGCGCTCTCACCGACGGAGCGGGTGAGCGTGGCGGCGGTGCCGTCCGGGAAGGGGTGGGCGAGCTCGACCTCGGAGTGCAGCCACTGAAGGCCGTGCCGGGCCAGCGGCATCGCCCGGAAGGCGGGCGAGCCGATCCCGAGCGGGTGCACGGCGGAACAGGGGTCGTGCCGGAACCCCGGCAGCGTCAGCTCCTCGGTACGGGCTCCTCCGCCGACGGTGTCGTGCGCCTCGTGGACCTCCACCGCGAAGCCCCTGCGGGCCAGTTCGGCCGCGGCGGTCAGCCCGTTGGGCCCGGCCCCCACGACGACCGCATCGAGCATCGACGGCACCTTGGGACTCCTTCGTCGGCCGGCAAGCGGAACCCCAGGGTATTCGGGCGGAGCGACAGCGCGGACGCGGGCACCCGTCCGGGGGCAGGCCGCCGGTGTCAGCCGCCCGTGCGCAGGGCGGCCAGGACGCGCCGGGCGGTGTCCTCGTCGCGGGCCGCCGTGAACGGCAGGTCGTTGCCGCCCGCGATCCGGTACGGGACGCCGGACAGGGTCGCCTGGGAGCCGCCGGCCTCGGTGACCAGGAGGAGGCCCGCCGCGTGGTCCCAGGCGAGCTCCCAGTTGAAGGCGACGGCGTCCTGGGCGCCGCGGGCGACGGCGAGGTACTCGAGCCCGGCGGAGCCGCAGGGGCGGGGGGCGATGCCTTCGGTGCGCAGGCCGAGCAGGGCGCGCTTCTGGGCATCGGTGGTGTAGTCGGGGTGCGACATCGCGACGTTCAGTACGGCGCCGGGGGCGGGCGCGCCGGAGCGTATCGGCGTGCCGTTCAGGGTGGCGCCCCGGCCGCGCAGGGCGACGGCCATCTCGCCCAGGACGGGGGCGTACGTCCAGGAGGCGTGGATCTCGCCGTGCTGGGCGAGGGCGACCAGGGTGCAGAACCCGGCCTCACCCCGGACGAACTGGCGGGTGCCGTCGACCGGGTCGACGATCCAGACGGGGGCGTCGCCGCCGAGGGCGTCGTAGAGGGCGGGGTCGGCGTGCACGGCCTCCTCGCCGACGACGACCGAGCCGGGCAGCAGCTTGGTGAGGGCGGCGGTGAGGTGCTCCTCGGCCAGCCGGTCGGCGGCGGTGACCAGGTCGTGCGGGCCGCTCTTCTCGATGATCTCGTGGGTGGCGAGCTTCCGGTGGCGCGGCATGATCTCGGCCGCGGCGGCGGCGCGCACGGCGGCCTCGACCTCGGCCAGCGGTCCGGTGTGCCCGGCGGTCCCGTACAGGAAGTCATCGATCATGGCTCCAGCTAAGCACGGTCCGCCGGGCCCCTCGAGCCCTGGGTGAACCGGGACATCTCCGACGCACCGTGGGATGCGCGGCGGCCCGGGGCAGGGCCGCCGGTCCGGCTTCACACCGGCCAGAACTTCCGACGCACCGTGGGATGCGCGGCGGCCCGGGGCAGGGCCGCCGGTCCGGCTTCACACCGGCCACCGCTTCGCCCGCGGCCACCCCAGCGGGCCGGGCAGCCGGCGTACGGTCGAGGCGCCGGCGTGCCGCCACCGCGCGCTGTCGCTCGTCGCCGGGCACGCGGGCCGGGGGACGGCCCGCGACCGGGTCCTGTTCGGCACCTCGACCTGGGTCTGCCCGGGCCCGACCGGGCCGCCGGCCGACGAGCCGGGCGCGCTCCCGCCGCCCGCCGATGTGGTCACCGCCCGGCTCTCGGGCAACGCGGCGGCGCTGGTCGCCCGCGCGGCCGGGACACGCGGGGCTTGAGCCGGGCCGGAGCCCTCCGGATGATTCGGACGGGCTGCCGGGGGCAGGCGGTCCGCCGGACGGCCGATCGGCGCCGACCCGTCGGAAACCTCTTTCCGGCACGCGTCGTCGGGACGCGGATCCAGGCCGGACCGGGCCTACCGTCGGCCTGGTCAGCCACCCCGACCCAACGGAGATGTACGACATGGCAAAGATCCTTTTCGTGGTGACCGGCTCGGACCACTGGACCCTGGCGGACGGCACGGCCCACCCCACCGGCTTCTGGGCCGAGGAGGCCGTGGCCCCTTACCAGGTGTTCACCGGCGCCGGTCACGAGGTGGTCGTCGCCACCCCGGGCGGCGTCGTCCCCACCGTGGACCGCGGCAGCCTGGCGCCCGACGCCAACGGCGGCCAGGAGGGCGCCGACAAGGTGGCGGCCGGGCTGGAGGCGTTCGAGGAGCTGCGGCGGCCGGTCGCGCTGGAGGACGTGGACCTGGACGCGTACGACGCCGTCTTCTACCCCGGCGGCCACGGCCCGATGGAGGACCTGGCGGTGGACCCGGTCTCCGGGCGGCTGCTCACCGAGACCCTGGCGTCGGGCAAGCCGCTCGGCGTGGTCTGCCACGCCCCGGCGGCGCTGCTGGCCGCGACCGGCCCCGACGGGGCCGGCGTGTTCGCCGGATACCGGCTGACCGGCTTCACCAACGCCGAGGAGACCCAGGCGGGCCTGGCGGACAAGGCCAAGTGGCTGCTCCAGGACCGGCTGGTGGAGCTCGGCGCGGACTTCCAGGAGGGCGAACCCTGGGCGCCGTTCGTGATCACCGACCGGAACCTGGTCACCGGTCAGAACCCGGCGTCCTCCGCCCCGCTGGCCGAGGAACTGCTCAAGCGGATCGGCTGACGTGCCGGACCGGAGCGCCCGCGTGACCGGCCTCAGGGGGCCGGGGCGCGGGCGCTCCGGTGCGTCAGGCCCATTCGCGCCGCACGGGTGGTTCGCAGAGCTCCAGGACCACCGCGCCCGACTCCGGCTCCTCCCCCGCGAGGGGCTTCACGCGGGCGCCCACCGTCACCATCTGCGGTGCGGCGCCGACGACCTGGCAGCGGAAGACGAATCCCTCGGGGAAGCGGACCAGGGATTCGTTGCGGGCCGCCTCGGTGTAGCGGTGGACCACCGCGGTCCGTACGACCACGCCGTGGCCGGTGGTGCGTTCCGGCTCCAGTTCGCTCGACGCGCACACCGGGCAGAGCAGCCGCCGGAAGGACGCGGTGCCGCACCAGCGGCAGCGGTTGTAGGAGAGGCCGCACTCCTCGTGCGCCTTCTGGACGGTGCCCATTCCTGCCTGAGACACGGATCGACCCCCTGCGCTCGACTCGGACGCGCCGCACCTGGCTGACGGCGCGTCCGCACCATATGGCACCGAGTGCCGGAGAGTAAAGGCACTGAGTGCCGATTATTACCGAGTTCTTGCCGCGCGCATCCGCCGAACGCGGCTCAGCCTTCGCCGACGGCCGCCTCGATCTGCTGCACCACGCGCCACATGGGCGTGCCTTTGGACGCGACCATGACGATCACCTCGCCGTCGCCGGACCCGGCGGCGGGAGCGGACGCCCCGACCGCGGGTGGGGCCGGTTCCGCCAGGGCGGGCGAGGGCTCGGCCGGCCGCTCCCAGACGTCCCGCACCAGGGCGAGCGCATGGTCGACCGCAGCCTCGGGATCCCCCGCACCACCCGAACGCAGCCACAGCCGCAGCCCGTTGTTGTGCGCGGCGACCACGGACGCGGCGATCACCTCCGCCCGCAGCTCCCCGTCGCCGGCCGTGCCGAACCGGCTCCTGAGATGACCGGCGAGCGTCTGCTCGTAGCGGCGCACCACCGAGAGTTCGTACGTCCGCAGTCCGGGCACCTCCCGGGTGAGCCGGTAGCGCTGTACGGAGAACTCGGGGTCGGCCGCGTACATCCGCAGCACGATCCGCGCCGCGTCGCACACCGCACCCACCGGATCGGCGTCGCCCGCGGCGGCGAGGAACTCCGTCATATCGGCGAGGCAGCGCTCGTGGTCCGGGAAGACCACGTCCTCCTTGGAGGGGAAGTAGCGGAAGAAGGAGCGCCGCCCCACCCCGGCCCGCGCCACGATGTCGTCGACCGTCGTCCGCTCGAAGCCCCGCTCGAGGAAGAGCTGGAAGGCCGCCTGGGCCAGCACCTCCCGCATGGGTGCCTTCTTCTCGGGTCCGCGTGCCTCGCTCATGCGGCGAAACGTAGCATCGGACGGAGCGTTTTGGCACCGGGTACCTTTACAGAGGGTACTGAGTACCATAAGGTCCCTTACGAAACCGCACCCAGGTGGGACCGGCCCCGATCGGCATGGGACCACACCCAGGTAGGCAGGAGAGCCGGCGTGAGCTTGAGGATCGTTGTCTGTGTGAAGTACGTGCCCGACGCGACCGGTGACCGGCATTTCGCCGATGACCTGACGCTGGA
>NZ_JBIVLW010000034.1:0-10231 GCF_044752765.1 Streptomyces sp. NPDC088706 | reverse complement strand
GGCGCATCTTCCGCAGATCCCGATGCAGCCCCAACCGCATGACGTCAGTCGCGAAGGCCATCCTCACCCTAAAGCGCCACCGCTGAAGAAGCTCATTGAACGCTCGGCAGTTCAGGCGCACTTGCAGCTCGTTGCCTGGACCGGCCTCCCGGTCTACTACGCGTTCGACGGGCTCGATGTGTGGGGGCGCGGCGTCGCAGGCGGCGTTGATGGCACCAGCGTTGGCCATGAGGAGGATCGGCATGTCGCGGTCGGTGAAGTCCTCGCGCAGATGGCCGGTGTTCTTGGCGCGGGTGATGAGTTCGAGGAAGCCGTGGTACGCCTCGGCGCGGCGTTCGGGCCGGACACCCTGCCGACCGGCCGATGTCGCCGTCCACGGTTACGTCGCCGACTCCGGCGCCAAGGCCCGCACCGCCTACCTGGAATACGACCATCGCATGATGGGCGAGGGCATGGCCGAACTCGGCCGTCCCGCCCCGCCGCGCACCGACCGCGCAGCCGCCTTTGGACCCGTCGGCATGGTCTTCGTCGGCAGCCCCGACGAGATCGCCGACCGCATCCTGACCCTCCATGACCTGCTCGGCCACATCCGCCAGGTCCTCCAGGTGGACATCGGCGGCATGCCCCACCGCGACTTCCTCCACGCCATTGGACTCCTCGGCACAGGGCCCTGCCCCAGATACGCACCGAGCCGGCCCACAGCTGAAGCGAGGTGCCCCCGACAGCCGGAGACGGATGCATCCGAATAAAGAATTACCGCGCTCCTCGAATGACGCTTCTCGCCAGCTGGGGCCTCGGGCCGGGTGGCGGCGCGGCGGAAGGCGTACGGGAACGACCAGGGCGCGGACGTGTCCCTGGTCGCGGTGACGGCCCGGCCCAACCGGCGGAAGTCGGATCAGGATCCGGCGGACTGGATGCCGGTGTCAGTTCCAGTAGTCGCGGTGTTCTTGACGGCGCCAGCGGTCGTAGTCGCTGTAAGGGGTGGGCAGTTTCAGCTTCACCCAGATGAGGCGGCCGGCCGCATACGCGATTGGGACCGCGATGCCGATGGCCGGGCTCTACTGCTGGGACAGGTCCAGGAGCATGCGTGCGGTGTAGAAGCCGGCGGCGAACAGGATCCCGGCTCCGACGAGATACATCAGGGAGCTGACCGCGCCCACCGCCTGGCCCATGGCGGCACCCAGCAGGGCGAGGATCAGCCAGATTGCGAACGGGGCGGCGGACGATGAGGGGTCAGCCCTCGTGTTGCGCGATGTGAAGCACATCCCGGCGGATGGCATTGGCCAAGGTCATCGTGTCCAGCCCGACGGCGACAAAATCGAGTTGTCCCTGGCGGGGCACCTGCGTGTAAGCGGTGCCGGAGGCGAAGAACTGGCCTACGGGCACGTCAGCATCGTTGCAGTGGTTGACGACATCGGCGACTGCGGCCAGCACGGCCGGCGCGGACGGCTCACCCGGCTGCCCCATACTGGCCGACAAGTCGTACGGTCCGATGAGAACACCGCCGAGGCCCTCGACATCCAATATGTCGCTCGCCGCCGCAACACCCGCGGCCGACTCAGTTTGCACAATGACGGACGTGCCGGCATTGGCGGTGTCGAGGTAGGAGCCGAAGGACAGGCCGTATCCGTGTGCCCTTCCGATGCCGACGGAACGCGCCCCGATTGGGGCGTACTTCGCCCAGCGCACCAAGCTCCTCACGGTCGCCGAGTCCTCGACCATGGGGCAGACGATGCCAGCGGCTCCGGCATCCAGGGCCTGCTTGACACAGACCTCCTCCGCAGCCGGTACCCGCACCAGGACCGGGAAGCCCTCGGGGGCACCGACAAGGACACTCCCCACCTCCGCAACAGCAATCGACCCGTGCTCACAATCGACCAACACCCAATCGCATCCGGCCAGTACAGCTCAATCAGACGAGGGTCCGGGAGGGTAACGATCGTCCCAACCGCTGGCCTACCGTCCCCGACGACGGAATGCGGAAACAGATCATGCGCAGACACGGTCACCCTCCATCAGAGCCTTGACCGAGGCCAGGGAGCCAACGGTCATCACGGACCGTCACAGCATAGTCGTCACCAGGTGTAACCGATCATGACTAGCAGGCAAAGGAGGAGCGGCGTTCCTTTCGGCGCACCCACCGGACGCAGCTCACAGCACCACCTCCGCCGTCAACCCCCGAAGGGCTTCCGTAGCCGACCAAGGCGCAAGATCAGGCACGCTGCCTCCTCGCGGTGACCGCCGCCGCGCTGTGGTGGGTGCCGGAGCCGCTCGGGAGCCCGGCCTCCCGGGTCTTCGCCTCCGCCGCCGCGCCCTGTGCGGCCGCTGCACTCCTCGCCTACGCCGTTGGTCGAATGCGCAGCCGGGGCGCGCAGTTGGCGGCGCCTGCTCCGGTGGCGGGTACGGAGCCGCCCGACGGCGTCCCCGCCCCTGAGCTGCGAAAAATATTTTCAAGCCTCGGCCGATGTTCGAAATCGTCGATCGTCACGCGACCTTCACGAGACCGGTCACAAAGGGGCACGGCTTTCATCAAGGCGTACTGGTGAGTAGATTTTTTGGAACCGGGTCGTTCTCGCCCCGGCTCGAAACGCGATGAGGGCTGTACCGCCGCGATGACCAGTGGTTCGGTGCCCCAAGATCGCTTGAAGCGAAAGCGAATGGCACACATCACCCGAATTGCTTTATCCCGCCGCACGGCATCCGCGGTACTGGCCCTGACACTCACCACCGGGGCGGCCCTCACCGGACTGTCCCTCTCGCCGGCGGCTGCCGCGACCTCCGCCACGGTGGACCCGATCGATCCGGACAGTCTCGTCCTGACCCGCTGGATGGGCCAGATCGACAACGTCATCGGTGACCGGCCGCTCAACAAGATCGTCATGCCGGGCAGCCACGACGCGGGTTCCTGGAGCATCACCGACAATTCGGGTGTCTGCGACACCGCCAGCGAAGCCAAGCTGGCGAGGGAGCACCCGCAGATCGCCGCCGCGATCTCAATCACGCAGCTCGGTACCATCAGGCAGCAGCTCGAGGTCGGTTCGCGCTATCTCGATCTGCGCCTGTGCAAGCAGAACGGCAAGTGGTACACGTACCACGGCGGTCCGCTGGGTGGCCTGTTCTTCGACGATCCCGCCACCGGCCAGAAGGGCGAGATCAACGAGATCGCCGAATGGCTGCGGAACCATCCGGAAGAGATCGTCACGATCGAACTGCGTACCTCGGTCCCGGCGGACCAGAACCCCTCGGACGGACGGGACACCGCCGCCGAGGACACCCGCGAAGCCGTGGAACTGCTCGGCCGGAACATCGGCACCTCGCGTATGGCAGACCGGAGCAAGCTGGCGCCGACCTCGACATACAACCAGTTCATCCAGGCCGGTGCCAACGTCGTCCTGATCGACACCAACAACAGCACGAACAACGCCTGGGCCTGGCCGCACCACGTGGTGGAAGGACGGAACAGCTACGTCGAGAACAAGGACTGGGGCGGCCTCATCAAGGAGGCGCTCCTCAACCCCGGCTCGTCGAGCCCCGCGATCGACCTGGTCAGCCGTACGGCGCTGAAGAGGAACGACGACGTATTGCGCACCGACACCGGGGACCCGAACAAGTTCTTCACGCTCTCGGGGAACGTCGACTCCACCCTCGCCATCCCCGACGCGGCGGCCGACGTCGTCACCAATGGGATGAACTACAAGCCCGACGGCCTAGCCTACATGCTCTACCTGGCCCGCGAGCACAACATCAAGCTCCTCGAGAAGCTTGAAGGCCCCTGGCTCCACTCCGACATCGCCCGCAACACGAACATCGTGCAGCTCGACTTCATCAACATGGGCGGTTACCGGGCCGACGGCACGCTCATCGCTTCGGGCGAGATGAGCGCGGCGATCATCGCCAACAACACCCCGACCGCGGCCCCCGGCACGCTGCTGGGGGCCGAGCGCCTGGCCGACGGGAAGTGGCGCGGAGTCCAGGCACTGCCCGGCGCCTACGGCGCGCTGGAGTTCGCAGGCGGTGAGCGGTCGGTGGCCGCCATGCCCAACGGTGACGTCCACTTCACGGCGTACGGCAACGACAAGCACCAGTACCACAACATCCGCCTCGCCGACGGCTCCTGGCAGGGCTGGCACCGTGTCAACACCGACGCGGTGGACAACAAGTTGAATGGCGGTCCGCTGGCACTTGCCAGCACTCCCGACGGCACCCTCCACGTGCTCTCCGTTGACAAGGACGGCAACCTGCTGCACACCCTGCGCCGGCCGGACGGCTCCTGGCAGGACGGCGGCTGGGGGAGCGTCGGGGACGGCGGCAACGGCGTAATGAAGGCCAAGGACGTGGCCGTCACCGGACTACCGAACAACTCGATCAAGGTGCTCGTGTACGGCAAGGACGGTGCCATGCGCCTTACCGAGCGGTACACGAGCGGTGTGTGAGAACAGAAGGGATGGCAGGTCATCCCCGGAGTCGGCAACTCCAAGACCTTCGTCGGCAGCGACCTCTCCATCACCGCGACACAGGGTCACACCCTCCAGATCGCTGCCATCGGCCAGGACCGCAACATCTGGCACATGACCCAGAACAGGCAGTCCGTGAACTCCGGCTAGAACAGGTTGGAGTGGGCCCCGGGCAAGGGCATGGAGGCCACGGCGGTCGCCCTGGCCGCTCTGCCTGACGGCTCCTCCCAGCTCGTCGCCGTCGGCATGGACGGCAACACCTGGCACACGAAGAGGGCGGCCGAAGGCCGGTGGACCGCGTTCGGCTCGGTCCGCGGGCCGGGGAACCGACCGCTGGCGGCCAAGAGCGTCAAGATCGCCGGTCTGCCGGACGGGCGGTCTTTCACCCTGGTCGACGCCCGCTGAAGCGGAGTTCCGGCGCGCCCCTTCCCGGAGCCGTGGTACGGCTCCGGGAAGGGGCTTTCGCGGTCCGCGACCGGTTATGGTCACCCGCCGGCGGCGGCGTTCGGGACCGGTCGGGCACGGCCCAAGAGGAAGAAGACCGCGAGGGCGCTCAGGGCGACCGCGACCGCACAAGTGGTGAAGGCCCGGTGCAGACCGGTGGTGAAGGCGTCGTAGCCGCCCGCCGCTTGCGCGGCACCGGGCTGAGGCGCGTCGACGGTGCCGGGGCGCCTCCGGTTCAGCTGCCGAGCCACATCCGGTCGTAGTAGGAGCCCGACTCCCCGCGCATGTGGTAGTTGCGGACCTCCGGACGGCGCGCGGCGAGGAACTTCATGTTGCCGAGGAACACTCCGGCCGCGTCCCGGACGAGCTCCTCCTCCACCTGCGCGAGCAGCGAGTTGGACGTTTCCAAGGTGCGCGCTTGCGTGCCTGGGCCGTCAGGTCATCCACCCGCGCGTTCTTGTAGCCGGTGTAGTTGTACGCGGCGGAGGAGGTGTAATTGGACGAGACGTTTTCGAGAGCACTGGTCAGAACGATGTACATGTGCCTGCCGTAGATGTCGCCCTCGCCCTCCGCCGTGATCTGGTCGAAGGCCGCTTGGCCCATGGGACGCAGGTCGATGTCCACCCCCACCTGGGCGAACTGCTGCTGGAGGACCTGGGTCAGCAGCGGCCAGGGCTCCTGACTGCCGTGCGGGAAGTCCAGGCGCAGACGGTCGACGCCGGCCTGGCGCAGCAGGGAACGGGCGCGGTCGGGATCGTAGGTGTAGGGCTTGGCCGTCCGCCGGTACCGGTCGAGCAGCTTGGGGAAGGGGCAGCCCCACGGGTCCGACAGGCCGAAGGCTACGCGCACCAGCTGTTCCCGGTCGAGCGCCCAGCAGCACGGAGAGCATGAGGACATCGGGCTTGGTGAGGCGGATCTGCACGGTGTGGGAGTCGAGCGCCCTCAGCCCGCTGACGCGGTCCGCCTTCTGCTCGAAGACGGCCTCCGCCCCTTCGATCGCGAACAGGAAGCTCGCCGCCCAGGAGCCGAGGTCCGGATCGAGCACCCGGGTCCAGGTGGCGATGTAATCCTCTGCCGTGACGAGCCGGCCGTTGTGGAACCCCACGCCCCGTCTCAGGGGGATCGTGTACACGCGGCCGTCCTTGCTCACATGCGGCATGGCGGCGGCGGCGTGCGGTGCGGGCCCGTCGTACTGGCCGCTGTACTGGTACAGCGGCGCGCACCGGCCGGATCGGGGCCCGGGCCGGGCGCCCACCGGGTCACGTCGGCGGCGGGGCCGCACCGGCCTGGGATCCCGGGCGCAGCCGCTGAGGATCAGCCCGGTGGCTCCGGCCGTGCCGGTGCCGAGCAGCTGTCGACGGGTCGGGATGTGCATCGGTCCGGTTATGGCCGTCCTCTCATGGAACAGCCAGAGGGGAGCTGAGAGCGGGGCTCCTCGGGGAGGGGACGAGGGTGGATGGCCGTCGGCAGGGACGGTTCGGAGCACGGGTGCTCTCCTCACCGGTACCGGGACGGCCCGGGCCGCAGGTGCCCCAGGCGGCGCGGACGGGTGCGTCGCCTTCCTCGAACAGCTGTCGAGTTGCCCGAAGCTTGCCCCCGCCGGACCGCTCTGTCAACGATGGACCACGCCTATATTGACCGATGCGTCAGTCGGTAGAGACCCTCGGCAGACTGTTCGCAGGGGAGTATGCCGACGTGCCGGGTGGCTCCGCCACCGATAATGCTCACCACCCGGGAGCAGTTCCTTGACGCAGGCCGGCGCGCTTGATATCGCGTGGGTGAACGGCTGGCGAGGGCGTCGAGAGCGAGCCCGCACAGCGGCCACAGGCGGGAGACGCCGCAGCGCCCCCGCGCGAACCGCAGGGGCGCCGTGGAGACTATGCCGCCGAGGGTCCTACCTGGAGCGAGACCGACGAGCCGTCCTCGGCCTCGTCGAGGATCTCGATCCTGGTGTTCGTATCAGTGATCTTGACCCCACCCGTGGGGTTCGTCTCGTCGTAGTACGTGTTGATGCGGTCATCGAAGACGGACACGCCCTCCCTCGACCTGATCTCGGTGTCCTCCAGCGTGATGGCGTCCGTGGGGCCAAGGGTGAAGGGTGAGTCGAAGGACTGGAAGAAGTTGTCCATCAGGGTGCTGTCCCGCCACGTTAGGGCCTCGGGGTGTGCGTCGACCGGCAGCAGGTAGCCCACACCGGGGTGTTGGCTGGTGTTGTTGTCCTGCTGTGAGGTGTCCAACTTCCAGATCAGCAGGCCGTTCTGGTACGGGTAGCGGTTCACCCAGGTCGGGGTCGAGTAGTAGTGAGCGGTCCTGAGGCTCATGTCGTACGACACGTACTGGCGGTTCTCGGCGATGTAGTACTGCTCGTGCTCACTGGTGATGGAACCGCCGATCCTGGAGAAGCCCTGGGCCGTCCAGGCCGCGTCGGCGGACTCGGCGTCGTCCGAGAAGAGGGACGAGCCGTCGGCGGTGACCGCGATCCGGTCGGCCGCGAAGCCCTTCTGGCTGACAGCGGCGTCGGTGGAATAGCGCAAGCGCAGGTCGACCTTCTTGCCCGCGTAGGCGTCCAGCGGGAAGACCAGCTTCTTGAAGTCGCCGGAGCTGCCCTCGATCGCCGGGTCGCCGTTGCCGTCACGGCCGAGGGCGGCGCCGTCGGCCGTACCGTCGACGGCCTTCCAGTCGGCACCGCCGTCGGTCGACACCTCGGTGTAGAGGTAGTCGTGGCCCAGCTCGGTGTCCCACCAGCCGTCGAGTGTCAGGGCGGCGGAGGAGATGCCGGTGAGGTCCACGGAACGGGTCAGCGTCTGCGAGAGGTTGTCACCGCTGCCGCTCCACCACTGGGTTGTGCCCTGGGAGGGCGCCACTATGTCGGTGGCGACCTTCTTCTTGGGCAGTTCGACCACGAGGGCCTGCTTGCGGTCCGTGTTGTACTCGGCGACGCCGAGCTCGTGGGTGGAATGTGTGCCGGCCTTGGCCGTGTCGTAGTCGAGCCAGCCGAGCTGCATCTTGTCCCAGGCGGTCAGGTCGCCGGGCAGCTCACCGACCTCGGTCTCGCTCCGGCCGAGCCAGGAGCCGGCCGACATCAGAGTCCAGAAGGCGGTGGAGTTCACGCCGCCCGCGGTGTCGTAGTGGTCCGGAAGACCGAGATCGTGGCCGTACTCGTGAGCCAACACGCCCAGCCCGCCGTCCTCCGGCTGGATGGTGTAGTCACCGGCCCAGATGCCGGTGTCGCCGATCTGGGCACCGCCGAGCCTGTTCGCCGACGGGCCGGTGGTGCCGATGTCGGAGCCAAACGCGTACCAGCGGTGGGACCAGATGGCGTCCGTGCCCTGCGCGCCGCCGCCTGTCTCCTCCCCCGAACCGGCGTGCACGATCTGGAGATGGTCGATGTAGCCGTCCGGCTCGTTGAAGTCGCCGTCCTTGTCGAAGTCGTAGCGGTCCCACTGATCGAACTGCTCGGCCTCCGCCTTGATCTCGGCGTCCGTGCTTCCGGCTTCCTTCTGCTGGGCGGCCCATGCGCTGAGGCCGTCGCCGACGAGGTTCCACACGTCGTCGCAGATCATTCCGCCACAGGCGTTGTTGCCGTAACGGGCCGCGTTGTAGGGGAGCTTGACCCAGTCCTCGACCTGGCCCTCGATCGAATAGCGGCCCGAGGACTGCCTTTCGTAGTACTTCTTGACCGACTCGGTGTTCTTGCCGGTGCCGAAGTAAAGTTCCTGGTAGTGCTTCTGGTCGTAGTCAGGCTTCCAGGCCGTGGAGTTGTCCTTCGTACGGTCCGGCTGCGGTATCTGGTTGTGCAGCGGGCCCGGCGCACCTCCGTAGCGGCTGTCGGTCTGGTCGCCGAACTCGACAAGGATGGCCAGAACCTTGTCGGTCCTCTCACGGCCGAGCTCGACGTACTTGCTCTTGCCCCGCGTGCTCTTCAGCTCCACGACCCGCGAGCCGTCACGGTTCTCCACCGCGGTCTCGCCAGACATGACCTGGGTCAACGCTTCTTCGCGCAGGGCAGCCTGCGTCTTGCTCATTGGGCCGTCGAGGTCGTGGTCGCTCTGCGTGAGGTTCACCGGGCTCTTCCGGTCAGCCGGCGCACTCTCACCGGCCTGCGCCACGGCGAGGGGCGAAAATGCGGCTGCCACCGCGGCGAGCGCGACAGCGGCCGTCGCCGTGCTGAGCGTCCTGTATCTGATGGTCACTTGTGGCGCCTCCCATTGATGCGGTCAAGTGACATCATTCGACGGGAGATCCACAGTCCGGTTCCAGCGCGACAAGGTGATCGTTGGGGCGGATGCTGTGCCCAAACGCCTGCATGCAAAGGCAAGTTGATTAAACGCCTGGCTCCTGGCCGTCGAGCACGTTGACGGCCCTGCCGTCCTCGCCGCCGGACTCCTCGCTGCCGGCCGTGACCGTCCATTCGGTGCGGGCGAGATCCACCGCGGCCTCCGGCGTGCCGGGGTCGCCCAGCAGCTGGATCTCCGCGGCCGAGGGGCCCACGGACCACGGCCGCCGGCCTGGGTGAGCATCGTCAGCCGTACCAACCGCGCTCCCCGCGGGGCGAAGGGGAGGGTCTTGGCCCTGGGGTTGTCCGCCAGGGCGCCCGTTACCGCCGGGCTCCCCCGGTTCTGCTCGTCCTGGCTGACGCTGATGCCGTACTCCCCGATCCGCCCACGGGCGTTGCCGCGCGCGGCAGGTGCACGAGTGCAGACACGACGGCCGTACGGTGCATGTCGACGGTGAGCGTGTGCGGCAGGCGTTTGGCCGTCCTGGTCCACAGGCTGCTCCGGACGGTGCGCGCGTAGCTGTCGAGGGCGTTGGCCGCACGGCAGCTCTCGGCGGGGCTCTCATCACGCGTCGGGAGCCCGGGACGCCTTCCGGATGCGCGATGCCGAGCAACGGCGTCAGCCCGACCAGCAGCGAGCCGAGAGCGAAGCCGACGGGCAGGTGACTGCAGCGTAATCGCGGGGCCATGGCGGATATGCGTCCGAACCGCAAGCTGTCCGGAGTGACGCCGGACCCACAGGATCGGCGCGCGGTTGCCGGAGGGTGCCGCTGTGCAGAAATAAGCGGGCCGTCGCCTCCGAGGCGATGGCCCCCTCCAGGACGGCTCGGCGTTCGGAGTAGACCGTGCGGGTCAGGGACTCGGTGTTGAGGAAGAGGACGTCGAACAGCACCAAGTGGGCGGGGGTCTGCCTCGCCATGCGGGCGGCCCTCGCGGGGGAGTCGGCTAGCCCCATCCGTGATTGAGCTTCTTCGAGATGGCCACCGATCGGGTGACGGGCTGCGACCGCAACGAACAGGGCCCCCGAGCTGTTGATCGAGATGTCTGACGTCTCAAC
>NZ_JBIVLW010000033.1:0-10367 GCF_044752765.1 Streptomyces sp. NPDC088706 | reverse complement strand
AACCACCTCGCCGCCTGACTCACCGTTCACCAACCGGCGGGCCGCTACAGCGGCCCGCCCCACCCGGAAGGAACCCACCATGAGCGACACGACCCGGTGCGCGGCCGCGCACTTCGAGGACCCGACGCCGTGCGACGGCCCGCCCGTCGTGACCGTGCTGGATGCCCAGAACGGCGGCGCGGACGGCTGCGAGCACCACGGCGCGCGGCTGCTGGCCTCGTTGGACGGCGGCCGGGTCTACGCCCTGCCGGACGCCCCCGCCGGTGCGGCGATCCGTGTGTTCAAGGCGGCCGACTCCACCCGCCCGTTCGCCTGGCTGGAGAACGCACCGCGCACCAAGCCGTCCCAGCTCAGCAACCTGGAGAACCGGGAGCTGGACGCCGCCGCGTGGGACGGCCGAGGCATCGTCAACACCCCGGCGGGCCCGCAGGTCGGCAGCGACGAATGACGAACCCGGCCGACCTCTCCCACGCCGCGCTGATCGCCATCCTCATGCACCACGGCGGCTCGCTCGACCTCCCCGCCGGCGCTTTCGACCCGGACGCGCTCGGTGGCGTCGACGGCGCGTTCCACGCGGTCGCCATCGACCCGCAGACGGACGGAACGATCCGGATCAGCGTTCAGCCCCGCCCCTCCGACGCCGGAGACGCGGGCGGCATCACCAAGCTCTGAACAGCAGAAAGCCCCGCCGGATGATCCGGCGGGGCTCCCTTCGGTCCGTCAGATCCCAGCAGCCACACGGCGCGTCAGGGGGACCGGGGGCAATGAACGGCCACTTCAGTGCCAGGATCATCACCAGGCCCACGCAGGGGCCTCCAGACATGGCACGACCCCGGGTTCGCAGGCCCGGGGTCGCCGCCCCCAACTCGCGCCGATTCCCACGGCGAGTACGGAGACGTTTGCTCGTGACGAGCGTACGAGAGAACAGCGCTACACCGGTAGTCCGGCCCGCCGCCGCGCGTGGACGCTGCCGCCTAAAGGCGTGTAAGCGACAGTTCACCCGAAAGACTCCCGGACAGCTCTTTTGCTCTGAAAGCTGCCGAAAGCGGTCATTCAAGGGGGACGGCAAAACCACCCCGAAAACGGGGTCTGACCTGCGGAAACAGACCTCTGACGCTGCACACTTGGTAGTAAGGGAAGAAAGTTTCCCGATCCCGGCCCCGGCGACCCCTGCCGAACTGGCCGCCGAGGCTGCTGTGGCGGCCGAACAGCGGCGTAAGGAGCGGGAGCGCCGGAACTACTCCGGGCTCTACTTCCAGTGGGACTACTCCAAGCTCAAGTCGGTCCGGGGCTGCCGCCGGTCGGCCCGGGACGAGAGCGCGGGCGTCACGCTGACCGTGTCGCCGGACGGCCAGCAGGTCGGGCGCAAGGGCCTCAACCGGTGCGCGTCCGTCTGGGCCTGCCCGGTGTGCGAGGCGGTGATCCGTGGCGTCCGCGCGTCCGACGCGGACAAGGCGATCACCGAGCACGTCCGTCGCGGCGGGATGGTGATCTTTGTGACCTTCACGGTCCGGCACTGGTCGAACCACGACCTTGAAGACCTGATCCGGGTGCAGGTCGGCCAGGTGTGGAAGGGGCTGTTGCAGGGCCGGAAGTGGGCCCGGTCCGAGCCGGGGAACCTGCGGAACCGGCTCGGTGTCGTGGGCACGATCCGCGTGCTTGAGGTGACCGTGGGCCAGATCAACGGCTGGCACCCGCACCTGCACGTCGCCGTGCTCCTGGGCGGCGAGCAGCGCCCCAAGCCCAAGAAGCTCAAGAAGGGCGAGCAGGGGCCGCGCCAGAAGTGGGACCCGACCGTGCGGCGGTACTTCACGCCGGACCCCAAGGACATCGACGCGTTCGAGAAGGAGTGGGCGGCGGCGTGGATCGACGGCGTCACCGCCGCGAACCCCGATTTCCGCCCGTCCGCCCGGGACGGCGTGGACTTCAAGCGGGTCTACACGGTCAAGGACGCGGCGAAGATCGGGAAGTACATCAGCAAGGTCCAGGGCACCGACGTGGCGTCGGACTGGTCGGTCGGCAAGGAGCTGGCCATGTCCCACGTGAAGCAGGCGCGCGGGGCCAACATGAAGGCGATGGACATCCTGTTCCGCCTCGCCGCTCTGCGCGGCGGACAGGTCGCGGACGAGCTCCCCGGCTGGGGCTCGATCGAGCAGCTCCTCGCGCTCTGGGCCGAGTACGAACTCACCACCAAGGGCGGCCAGAACATGGCGTGGTCCGAGGGCCTCAAGCGCGCGTACGACATCGGCACCGATGACGACCAGGACGCGGCCGACCGCCAGGCCGTCGACGCCGAAGACGCCGGGACCGCGCTCGATCGCCGCATCCACCTGTCGGCCCGGACTCAGCTGGAGATCGGGCGTAAGCGGGTGATCGTGGAGGTGGGCGAGGCGGCGCGCGAGGCGGTCCGCCGGGACGAGTCACCAGAGCTGGCGGTGCGCGCGCTCCTCGACCTCGTCGGCATCGACACCAAGGGCGTCTGGGAGCTCTCGCACGAAGACGACGACGCCAAATGGACGGCGGCGGCAGAGAACGCGTCGGCCAGCTCGGGTGAGTCCGAGCACGCGAGGGCGGAGCGCCGCGAGCAGGAAGCGGCGGACCTCAACCAGGCTCGGGGCGACCGCAGGCGGCTCGTCTGGAAGACCGACGCGAGCTGACGTTGGAACTGGCCCGCGCGGTCGATTCCAACCGCGTTCCGCCTGCCGCGCACTTCGGCCGGCGGAACGTCCCCGCGACTTCCGGCACCTCCCGGTGCTCCCCCGGGGCGAGTGAGATTGGAACAATCTCGTATAACTCGCTCCGCTCCAGCGGCCCGCGAACTGGGCCCAGTGAGCACTACCTTGCTCCGCTCCTGCGCCCCGACACCGGCCGTCCCCGGCCGCGCGAAACTGGGCCCAGTGAGCCACAACTCGCTTCGCTCCGGCGGCCCGGTTTTTGGAACAGAAACCACTACCTCGCTGCCCGCTCCTGCGGTGCCGGAGTTCCCCCCGCCCGGGGGGGAACCCCCTTCGTGCTTCACCCCTGTCTGATCACGCCCGGCCCGAGCTTCCGCCGGCGCTTTTGGTCCGGCTCCGGGTGCTCGTCGGCGTCGGCCAGGAGCTCATCGTCCTCGATGAGCGCGGCGCGTTCGGCGGGCAGAAGCCGCGGTGCCGATGTGCTCCTGGTGGACGTCGTCGGACCGGTCCCGAGTGCGCGGCGCGTGGTGCTCATGCCGCTGAGTCTGCGGGGTCCCCCGACGCCCTGGTGCTCGTCGTCGCGCGGCGTTCGTTGTGGGGCGGCACGACGAAGGGCCCGTCCGTGGTGGACGGGCCCTTCGTCGTGATGGTCGATCAGTCGGCGGCGGGGATGCGGCCCATCTGCCGGAGCCCGGCGTCGTACGTGCTGCGGGCGGTGCTGCGGGCGTGCGGGTCGCCGGTCAGGTTCGACGCGAGCGTGCCCCACGTCATCTCGCCCTGATCGCGGGCGGCGACGGTCATGTGCCGGACGCGGCGGGTCAGCTCGGCCGCGAGCGCGGCGGTCGACCGGAGGATGCGGGCCCGCTCGAACTGGTCGACGGCGGCGAGCTCCTCGTAGGTCGGGAGGCCGAGGGCGGTGAGGGCGTCCTCCAGGCGGCCGTTGTCGACGGCCTGGACGATGTGCCCCTGCGGGTCGTCAGCCCGCGTCCAGTTGATCGTGGTGGTGTCGGCGGTTCGGGTGATCGAGACAGACACGGCGGGTCCCCTCTCAAACGTGGTGTGCGTTTTCCGCACACCGCTACTGTGCGGAATCCGCACACCAGATGTCAAGCGTGTGGGCCCGGCAGATTCAGGAATGCCTAGGTGTGTGTTCTGTACCGGACTTTGTAGCAGGGCCGCTAATGCAAGAGCTGTGCCCGTGTTGATCTTGCTGCGGGTGGCGTCGGATCGGAATGCAAGGGTGTGTCGGCTCGGTGCTCGTGTACGGCGGCGCGATCGTGGGGGCATGAGCGATGAGCGGCCGTGCGAGCACGGTGAGGGGTACGTCTGCGGGCTCTGCATGGAGCCGGTGCCGGACGTGAGTCCGTACGACTGCGGGCACGATCCGAGCGGCGGTGACTGCGACTACGACTGTCCGCGATTCGCGCACAGCAGCGCGGGTTTCTGAGCCGCTTGGTCGTGATGCATAGGTGTGGCGATTCCGTCCGGCGGGGACGGCGAGCAAAAGTGCCAGAGGTGTACGGCGGTTGGGTCGGTCGGCGTGCTCCTGGTCGTCGTCGGCGTACGTCATCTCGGTGACGTACGGCGGGCGTCGATGACGTACGCGGCGACGGCGGCCGGGCTCGATCCGGCGAAAGCGCCGGCGCTTCGTCGGCGGCGGGCTCGCAGCATTTGCATCGGGGCCGGGCTCGGTACGGTCGCCGGATGAGCGAGGAGACCGAGGAGCGCGGGGCGCCGTGCGGGTGGTGCGGGGAACCGGTCCGGCAGTCCGGGGTCGGGCGGCGTCGGGCGTACTGCTCGCGGTCATGCCGGGAGCTGGCCTACCGGGCGAGGCGGCGTGACCGGGAGATCGCGGACGCGGTCGCGGCGGCTCTGGCCGCTGCCGGTGTCGGGCCTGACATTTCGACAACTGACGCAAAGCAGACCGGCTCCGATCCGTCAGTTGTCGAAACGGCATCTGCCGAGGTCAGGCCTCTGCCGGACGCGTCTCAGTGGCGGCCTCGGACGCCCGCCGCTTCCTCGGCTCCAGCTGCTCCTGGTCGTACGGCCCGGCCGACGACTCCGGCGGGGCGACGGCCGGGGGTCCGGCGGGAGCAGCCGCCGCTGTTCGATGAGGAGTAGGTCCGCCTGCCGCGCACTTCGGCCGGCGGGCCGGGCCGCGCGTACGGGTCGGCTCGGACCGGGGTACTTGGTCGTCCGATGCCTCGGCCACGATGATGCTGGGCCCGAAGCGGTACGCGACCACACCGGTCCGCGCCAGAAGCGCGGCAGCAGGAGCTCCCCGCCCGCCCGTCTCCGGTGCTGTCGGGCCGCGTACGCGCCTGTCATCCGTGACGGGGGCGGTACGGCGCCCGGCCCCGTGATCGCCCGGCAGACGGCCGCGAGACGCCCCGCGACCCCACCCCTCTCGCCGCCAGCCGTTGTTCACCGCCCCACGCTCGCCGCAGCCGCCCGGGGGTAGGCCACGGAGGATTACGGGCCCTAGGCGCCCCTGTACGGCCCGCTGACGGCCGCTCAGCGGTCCGTACGGCTCTCGGTCCACCGGAACGCCGGACAGGGCCGCAGGCGGCTGCCTAGGGTCGCCACATGATCCGGTGGCGGGGGAGACGAGAGAGGCAGGCCGTCCGGCGCGATGCCGAGCACCAGGGGCGGCGGGTGGTGGTGGCGGACTGGGCGATCACGCTCGCGGTCCGGAGCGCGGGGGGCGGACCGGTCCGGGTGACCCCGGCGGACGTCCGCCGGTGGGCTGCGGAGAACTTCCTCCTGGACGTCCCGGAGGACCTGGCGGCGGACGTCCTGACGGCCCGTCTCCGGCTACGCGGATACGGCTGATCCGGTGCCGGATTTCCGGCCCGCCTCACGCGCGCACGCGTAGAGGCCCCCTCCTGTTGCGGACCGCAACACCGAAACTCGCAGGTCAGCGCCTTGCGGGGGCGCAACCGCGTTGCGGTCGAAGGGTTGCGGTGCGAAACGGGATCAACCGGACGCGCCGCCCCGCCCTCGGGATTATGGCGTTGACCGAATAGGGTTGGCTATGTAATCATCGCTCAAGCGATGGCAATGCCATAAGTGAGATTGGAAAGCAATCCATGCCTCAGGAGACGGAGACTCCGTTGGAAGTCACGCTGAACGAGACGATCAAGCTCTTGATGACCCGGACCGGCCGCCGACAGCTCGACGTGGCGGAGGCGCTGGGGATCACTCGCGGCTCGCTGTCCCAGCGGCTGCTGGGGAACAGCGGCTGGCGGGTCAACGACCTGGCGCCGGTGGCCGGACTCTTCGGCTTGACCGCCTCGGAGCTGCTGACCGGCTACGCCTCCATCGCGGCCGCCGACCGGCTGCCGCCCCGTAAGGATGACGCGGGCCAGACCCGCATCTGACGCGTAAGAGGCGCCGAGCCGCAGCAACGGCCCGACGCCAGCACATCGCCCGGAACCCACCACTACGAAGGAACCGAAGATGCGCCCTAATCTTGCCCGACTGACAGCCATGTGTGACACCGCGTCAGCCAAGCTCGCGCCGGTCAAGGCCGTGCCGGCTTCCATCCGGTTACGCGGTACGAACACTCTCGACGCCCTCTCTCCGCTGGTCGCGCCGCTCGCCGTGCGCTGGGATGCCGAGGCGGACAGGCGGCAGGCGCTCCGGACGCCGGAGAACCTGAAGAAGTTGATGAAGGCTCAGCGTGAGCACACGTCGGCCCGTGCCACGGTGTCCGTGGCGCGCAGCCAGCGGACGGCGGCGAAGAAGGCGTCGAAGAACCTGTGGGGCGCTGCTCGCCGGTCGGCGGCCGTTGCGGAGAGGGCGGCGCACTCTCACCGGAAGGCGGCCCGCGCTGAGCTGACCGAGGCGCGGACGACGTACCCGTCGACGCTCACCGCTGTGGCGGTCCGGGCGCACGCGCTGCACCTGGTCCCGGCCGGGGTCGCGTCGTGGGCGCTGTCCACTCCGGCGGACTGGGCGACGTGGCCCGCGTCGCTGTCGATCGCGGTCGTCGCGGCGAACGCTGGTGCGCTGTGGCTCGGTCGCCGCGCGGTCTCGGTCGAGGTCGAGGACGGGGTCACCGCCGAGGAGCGCCGACTGCTGGAGCGGCTCGACCCGTCGTTCTGGGTCCAGCACGCGGACGAGCGAGGCCTGTCCGGCACGCTGACCGAGCGGCCGGAGATCACCCCGGCCGGGATCGTCTGCGGCGTCCGGCTCGACGGCAAGGGCACGAACTCCTGGTCGGCGAAGAAGCTCGCGGCCGAGGGGGCCGCGATCCGGGCCCTGCTCGGCATGAAGACCGAGACCCGGATGCAGATCAGCGAAGGCAGCCACGGCGACCGCGCGCAGATCATCATCCGTACCCGGTCGGCGTCGGACGGCGTCTCGATGGTCTGGACGCCGGAGCACACCGGGATCGGCGTGGACGAGATCACCGGGGAGATCGTGGACGTGCCGATGGCGGGCACGCACAAGCTGATCGCCGGGGTCACCAACATGGGCAAGAGCGTCAGTTGGCGGCCATGGATGATGCAGGCCGTCAAGGACCCGCTGTGGGCGGGAATCCTGCTGGACCCGAAGCGGCTGGAGGCCCGGCTGTGGCACGGGAAGATCCGGACCGAGGGCCACCAGCGGGGCACCAACGAGGAGATCCGGCAGGCGATCTACGACGCGATCCGTGAGCTGATCGCGGAGATGCAGCACCGCCAGGAGATCGCGGACGTCACCCAGTGGGTGCCGACGGCCAAACACCCGAACCTCCTGGTCGTCATCGAGGAGGGCCGCCAGATCCTCCAGATGGCCAAGGACAACCGGTGGAAGGACGTCCTGGACCTGATCGACGACCTGTACACACTGGCCCGCGCTACGGGCATCTGGATCATCTGGGCGACGCAGTACCCGAGCCGCACCAACGGCGGTGTCACCGCGATGGTCAGCGAGAACTCGCTGACGGTCATGTCGCTGACCGTGGACTCGCCCGTGTCCGACCGCGTCGTCTACGGCGAGAACGCGGCCGACTCGGGATGGGAGCCGTCGAAGCTGGCCAGCATCCCCGGCCGGGCGCTGATCAAGCACAAGGACCGCCAGCCCAACCCGGTGCGGATCTGGTACGTCAAGGACGACGCGGTGAAGGCGCTGCCCAAGGCGACGCCGTGGCAGAGCTCGAAGGTCACCGTCCCCGCCGACTCGGACGAGGCCCCGCGCCTCCAGCTCGTGAAGACGGCGGCCGCCAATCCGCCGGCCCCGCGTGCCGAGGAAGCCGCGGCGGCTCCGGCTGACCTGACGGGAAACCAGCAGGCCGTATTCCTCGCGGTCCGCGACGGGGCGAGCACGAACGCGGAGATCGCCGCGAAGGTCGGCATCAACCCCGGGTCGGTGGCCCGCGCTGTGACGGCGCTGGTCAAGCGCGGGCTGCTCGTCAAGCAGGGCACGGAGATCCGGCTCGGTGGCGCTGAGGAGGTGTCGGCATGAGCTGGAAGGACCGCCTGACCGGCCGCTCCGAGCCGACGCCGGAGCAGTGCCCGCCCAACTGCTCGAAGTGCCGCGAGTCGGCCTCGATCGATCCGGACTACGACCCGACGCAGCCGCAGGGGGCGACGGACCGATGACCACTCAGGAAACCGTCGACCGTGCCCTGATCACCGGGCTCGCCGTTTTCGCCGCGTCGGTCGGCCTGTTCTCCCTGGCGGGGCTGCTGCTGCTCCTGATGCAGCTCGCCGCCGAGACGGCTCAGGCCGTCGCCGCCGCCGCTCCCGCCGGGATCGGCCTCACCATCGCTGTGCGCGCCCGGAAGGGGAAGTGACCATGAAGCTCTCGACACAGGCCGACATCGACGCCGCTGAGAAGGTGCTCCGACTCTCCTGGGTGATCGTGTTCGGCGTGATCCTGTTCTCGGTGTTCACCGTGACGCCGCTGGTGGAACAGAGCACCCCGGACGGGTGGAAGTGGTCCGCGTGGATCCTGCCGCTCGTGGTCGATGTGGCGGTGGTGATCTCGATCCGGGTGGACGCGATCGTGGCCCGCATGGGCGGGTCGACGAGCGGGTGGCCCGTCGTGCTCCGGGTGCTCACCGGGGGTGCGAGCGTGCTGCTCAACGTCGGAGGCTCCGCGCTCAAGGACGACTGGGTCGGAGCGGCCGTCCACACGGCCGCCCCCGCAGTTCTCATCGTCGTGGCCGAGGCGTCGCTCAAGTGGCGCCGGGAGATCGCGGCTGCGTCGGCCCGCATCGAGGCCGAACGCCGTGAGCAGGCCGAGGAGCGCAAGCGTGAGCAGCGTGAGCGCGAGGAGCGCTCACGGGCCGAGCGTGAGGCCGAGCGGCAGGCTCGTGAGGCCCGTGAGCAGGCGGCCCGGGATGCCGAGCGGGAGGCCCGTGAGCAGGCTGCGGCCGAGCGTGAGCGGGAGCGTGAGCACGCGGCCCGGATCGAGCGGGAGACCCGTGAGCACGCCGCTCAGATCGCCCGGGAAACGGCCCGCGCCGAGACCGAGCGTGAGGCTCTGCGTATCCAGGCTGCCGCAGATCAGCGGCGGGAAGAGGCCGAGGCGGCCGAGCGCAAGGCCGACCGTGAGCGCAAGGAAGCCGCCGAGATCCGGAAGGCTGCCGACGCCCGCCGGGCAGCGGAAACGGCCCGCAAGGCCGTACCGGTGAGCGCCGCCGTGAGCACCCCCCGCCCGAGCGTGAGCGCTGCCGTGAGCACCCCCGCTCACGAGAGTGCTCACGACGCTCCGGCGGACACCCCGGCGGGCGAGAAGATGACCGAGGCCGACGCCCGTAAGGCCGTGGCCGACGCGGTCCGCGAGGGGCGCTCACAGCGTCAGATCGCGGCGCTCACCGGGTGGTCGACCGGCTGGGTCGCCAAGCGCGTGAGCGAGCTCGAAGGGTCGGTGGCCGCGTGATCGCCCTCGCGTATCTGCTGTCCGTCGCGGTGAGCATCGGCGTCCTGGCGGTGGCCCTGCGCCGCCGCCCGGCCCCGGCCGCTCCCCCGCCGCCGGTTCTGCCGGCAGAAGCCCCCGCCATCGAGGCCGACATGCGGGTACTCCTCACGGCGGCCGTCCAGCTCGCCTCCCGATTCGCTCCAGCCGCCTGACCCGTGAAGCCCCGCCGGACCATCCGGCGGGGCTTCTTTCGTGATGGGCTTGCCATCGTGATGATGGCTATGCCATCATAGAGATGTCAGCAGGACACGGGACAAAGGAGCGCATCATGTGGCAGACCCTCATCGCCGTACTCGGCACCCTCGCCGGAGTCGGCATCACCAGCGCCTACCAGGCCCGCGCCGCCCGGACGGCTCGTCAGGAGGCCCGCCGGACCGAGGGCCTGGCCGCCGTTGAGGCCCTGGTCGCCGCCCTCGCGGACCACCGCCGGGCGATGTGGCTCCGTGAGGACCTGCGGCTGCGGGGCGAGGACTGGAGCGCGGCCCGCACCGAGTCGCACGGCACCCGGTCCGCGATCACCGGCCCGCTCCTGCGGGTCCAGCTTCTCCTGCCCGCCGCCGCCGGGGCCGCTCAGACCGCCGCCGCCGCTGTGTACGCCCTGCGGAACGCGGACGGGCACCCGGTGCTCAACCAGCGTCGTACGGCCGCCCTGACGGCCGCTGACGACCTCGTGGCCGCAGTCGGCAACCACCTCGCCGCCTGACTCACCGTTCACCAACCGGCGGGCCGCTACAGCGGCCCGCCCCACCCGGAAGGAACCCACCATGAGCGACACGACCC
>NZ_JBIVLW010000032.1:0-11761 GCF_044752765.1 Streptomyces sp. NPDC088706 | reverse complement strand
CGGCAGATCCCCCTCCTTCTCCACGCCCCGATGTGCCACAAATTCCTCGTTCCGCTCGTTCACGTATCGGGCTGCAACCTACCCGGCCGGCGGGCCGTCCAAGTCCGCTGCCAGCCGTCACGTCCGACGACGTGCGCTGGGGTCGCGCTCGGCGACGTGCCGCGCGACCGCATCGACGCCGGGACGGGCGTACCGCTCCAGGGAGCGGACGGAGGCGTGCCGGGAGCGGGCCAGCAGCATGGGCGTGGAGGTGCCGCTCTCCGCGTCGTGGGTGAGCGCGCTGTGGCGGAGCCGGTGCAGGGTCCAGCCGTCCAGGTCCTCGGTGCCTTCGGGTGAAGCGAGCGGGTTGGCCGGCAGCCGGTGTTCTCCTCGAAGATCTCCTCGGCTCGGCGGGTAGGGGAGCCGGGCCCGGCCGGTCTCCGGGCACACGTCCGGTGTCTGTGTTCCGGCCGGGGCCTCGCGGTCGGTGAGGAACAGCGGGCCGCGGGTACGGCGCGCGATCAGGCGGGGCAGCAGCTAGGCCGTGCCGGACTGCCACTGAATCCACTCGGTTGCCCCGCCCTTGGCGGTGATCCTGCCGCGTTTGTCCTGCGGGTACAGATCCTCGACGTTCAGGCACAGCACCTCGTCGGCCCGTGCGGCGGACTCGTAGAGCATCTTCCACTGCATCTTCTCCCAGAGACCGACGTCCAGGCGCCGCAGGGCCGCGATCTGGTTCTCGGCCAGGGCCTTGGTGCGGTCCGGCGGGGCCGGCCGCCGCTCGATCCCGATCGTCGGATCGCCTTCGATCCAGCCCTGGCGCTGCCACCAGCCGAACGCCTTGCGCGCGATGGAAAGCTCCCGGTTGACGGTGTCGGCATCCACCTCGTCCGCCCGGGACGCCGCCGGCTCAGCCAGTGCCTCCGGCAGAACCGGGTCGTCCTGGCGGCGGGCCTGGGTCTGAATCAGACCCAGATCAGCCGGAAGCAGTAACGCCGCCACAGCTACGCCGGGCGGCAGTGGTTCTGCCGGTGCTCAGGGCAACGACCCCGGCGATAAGGGGGGTCCGCGGCAATTGTCAAGCAATCGAACAGGCAGCTCGCGGTTGGATAAGCAGACGGCGCAGGGTCTGAGCTACCAGGGCGGCCAGTCGAACCTCGGGTACACGTCGGACGGCAACAAAGTCATCCCCGGTGAGGCTCTAGCCTCGTCCACGGGTCCGTCGAGCCCTCGCGGTGGCGCCCAGGCCAGACCGGTGCCGGTAGCACAGGCCCTGTTCCGACCAGCGGAGACCGTAAGGGTGTCGCCGGTCAGATGAGCCCGACGCAGTTCGGCACGGGTTCCCAGGGTGAGCAAAGCCAGCAGGTCGGCAGCCAGTCGGCTGCACCGAAGCGCTTCAGCGGCCACGCTGTGCCCGCCACGGTTTCTACTACCGGGCACCCAGCCGCGCCGAGCACGCGTCCGACGCGCTCCGCTCGAAGCACCCCTGCCCCTGCGCAGCCGGGAGCTGGCACATCGGCTCCTCGCCCCGTGGCCGCTTCGGCTTCGGGTCAGACCCCGGCAACACCGGGTGCGCGGACTCCGGCTCGGCCGCAGGCTCAGGCCCCACGGTCGACGGCCACGGCACCGGCTCCTTCACCGCGGCAGGACCCAGTTCCTCGTCCTCGTCCGCGCCGGGTTGCGGATCCGGCCCCTCGGAGCGTGGAGACATCTGAGCCGCAGCAGCCACCGGCGGGTGAACTTCACCAAGGCCAGCGCGAGAAACGGCAGGATTGATCGTCCTCACCGGTGTCGGTCGAAACGTCTTCGCCGTCCCCTGCCGACGCGACTGCCGTGTACGTGGTCGGCGGGTGGTGGCCGTACAAGGACATCGCCGCCATCAACACCTCACTCACCCGCATCACCGCCTTGCTGCACGTCCTGGTGTGTGGCGCGCCGCTGGACGAAGCCCGTCCTCGCCCGCTGGCACCGGCTGCCCCACGTCCGCCTCCACACGGTGCCCCCGGTGCTGGACCTGCATCCGGCCGCCGAGCAGGCCGCCTCCCTCACCGACACCTTGGCTGCCGTTGCGGCCGTATGCGACGAACCGGCTGCAGGAGGGGATCGGGCGCGAGCGGCGGCCGGTGGCGATGACGCGTCGGTACGTGGAGGCGAACCCGTCGGCGTTGAGCAATCTCCTCGTGGTGGATGTGGATCACTCGGATGCGGTGCTGCGGGCGGTGTCGTCAGTGGGGTCGCATCCGTTGCTCAACGCGGTCGTGGAGAACCCGGTGAATGGGCATGCTCATGCGGTGTGGGCTCTGGCGGAGGCGGTGACGCGGACCGAGTACGCCCGGCGCAAGCCGCTGGCCTACGCGGCTGCCGTCACGGAGGGGCTGCGCCGGGCACTGGACGGGGATGCGGCCTACTCGGGGCTGTTGACGAAGAATCCGCTGCACGTGGACTGGAGCACCGAGTGGCTCCATGGCGGTCTTCACACGCTCGGTGGGCTGGAGGAGGCGTTGAGCGGTCACATGCCGCCCGTGCGCTGGCGGGAGACCAAGCGTTTCCGTACCAACGTCACGGGTCTGGGGCGTAACTGCTCGATCTTCGAGACTGCTCGGACCTGGGCGTATCGCGAGGTTCGCCATCACTTGGCAGCCCCGAGACTCTGCACACCGCCATCCATGCGGAAGTGCACACCCGGAACGCGGAGTTCGTGAAGCCGTTGCCGGCCGTGGAGGCGCGGGCGATCGCCAACAGCATCCACCGGTGGATCACGACGCGGTCGAGGATGTGGAAGGACGGGGCGGCTGTGTACGAGGCCACCTTCGTCGCCATCCAGTCTGCTCGCGGCAAGAAGGGTGGGAAGGCTTCTGGGGCGGTGCGCACAGCGCGCCGGGACGAGCGTGCAGCGGCAATGCTTGAGTACATGAGGGGGACGTCGTGACGCAGGAGCCGATGCGGGAGCGCCGTACCGCGACGGCACGCGAGCTCGCGGAACGGTTCGGGGTGTCCCAACGCACGGTGCTGCGCATGGTCGCTGAGGAGCGAGCGGTGTACGAGGGCCGGTCCAGGCAGCGTCGGGACCGGATAATCGAGCTGCACCGTCAGGGGCTAAAGGGGTACGAGATCGCACGCGAGCTGTCTGTCTCCGCCGGTCTGGTGTCCATCCGGCTCAGGGAAGCCCGCTCGGCCGGTGTCGACCTCACCCCCTATGCCGACGCAGGTGAAGGAGAGATATCACCCGGCGTCAGCAAGAAGGAAATCCGCGAGTCCTCTGATCGATAGCACCAGGAATGCAGGCCCGGAGTAGACGAGCTGCGATCTGGTGGAGGTTGCTTTTTGGCTGTCGCTGTACGAGCGCCAGTGCCTCCGTTCAGCTTGCAGCCGCGGTGAGGCAGCCAGGCGCCGTATCTCGCACTGTGCCTGCGCCCACGCGCACCTTCGCGCCCGCCGGATGTCGAGTACCGGCGAGCGCGTGGGACGGCCGCTCCTAGGAGTTGCGGCCACACGATGGGGAGGTGTGGTCAGTCGAACTCGGGCAGGGCGTGGGAGGGCATGTAACGATCCAGGTACTGCTGGGCGACCAGCTTCGGGTTGGTCCGGCTGTCCTCCAGGAGGGCGCACTCAGCCATGAATGTGCCGAAGTATCCGATGACGTCGGCAGCGGTGACGACTACACCCATCACCTTGGACGACGTGGCCGTAGGAGCCAACGACATGGGGATCTTGAGGAACTGGAAGACGTTGGAGAAGAACGAGAGTGTACCGGCAGCGATGGTCAGCTTGTCTCTGTAGGTGTGCTCCGACAGGACGTAGGTGGCGATGACAGGCCCCAGGGACCCTATGGCTGCCAGTGTCTGCACCGTCGCGTCTCCGAACGACCAGGTCTGACTGGCGACGGCGCCTACCAGCGAGCTGCCTGTCACCACGAAGGCGAGGAGGAAGCCTACGGCTGCCAAACTCTTTTCCTGGCCGGAGTTGCTCTTGGCGGCGTTGACGAGGGCCAGAACTGTGCCGACCATGACGGCGAAGTTGCCGGCGACGACGAGAAGGGTGAAGAACTTCTGCCACCCTGGGTGGGTACGCACCCCCCACTTGTAGCGCCACTGGTTGCCTAGGAAGCTGCCGACAGCGGGTCCGACCGTTTCGCGGCTGTAGCAGATGTCGCTGGCGGTGGCGCCGATTCCCAGGACGATGACTCCGCCCATGGCGATGGCGTCCAGGGCGACGTTGGAGATCGGCGGGTCACCGGTCCGGCTCGCGGTCGGCGCGAACGGGTTCTTCAGCCAGGTGTACTGCGTGGGCAGGAGGCGGACGAAGGCCTCGGTCTCCTGGGTGGTGTAGGGAGCCTTGCCGTCGTTGAGGAGCTTGTACACGAACGTGACGGGCATCGCGTCCAGCAGGCACATCAGGCCGAGGCCGCAGAGCTTCTCCCCATTGTTTCCCATGACGATCTTCTCGTAGAAGGGAGTCAGGATGGGGATATGGAGCTCCTGATTTCCGATCTTGTACAGGCCCTCGAAGATGTCCTCCAGCAGTTGCTCGAGTCCTTCGATAAGGTCGACGACGCTGTTGATAAGAGCGTCGATGAGCGCTTCGAGCGTGTTGAGCAGAATTTCCACGCCGTCCAGCAGCAGGCTCTTGACGTCGTGGACGGCGCCGAGAGGTGAGTTCAGGATCTGCTGCGGAAGGCTCTCCCAGGTCTTGCCGACCGCGGTCAGCCACTTCTCACCGAGTGCGATGGCTGTTCCTTCCACCACCGAGGTGTCCAGGCCCGACCAGCCGGAGGCGTGAACCTGGCTTCCGCTTTGGCTTTGGGAGGCGCTTTGGAAGGTTGAGCTGGTCATGTGCTGCACGTAACCGCTCTTGACGTTCTGCGGCGGGGCCGTGGCCGAGTCGTGGAGCTTGTGCTGCGTACCGGCCTCGACCAAGTGCTCCCGCCACTCGTCGATGCGCTGGTCCACGGCCTGTTTGAGGCTCTCCAGCCCTTCCGCACCGATGGCGAGAGCACCGCGCAGCACCTGCGGGATGAAGGCGGGCTGGTCCTTCTTGCCGGTGTAGATGAGGTTGTTGAAGTAGGTGTGCATGATGCGCTGGGTGTTGCGGACATCCTGCCAGTTGAAGAGGTCCTTGAGGAACTGGACGATCTTCTTGATGTCGCTGCCGAGCTTCTCCAAGACGCCGGCGACGGCCTCCAAGGCGTGGTCCACCGCCTGGATCACGGCGTAGAAGACCTCCTTGGCCTTGTTGACGACCGTCAGGACGAGGTGTTCAACCTCCTGCTCGAAACCCATGGGGTTGGTAACCAGGAGCTTGACCTGGTTGACGAGGAGATGTTCGGCCTCCTTGACGTGGTCGCGGACCCAGGAGAAGACGCTGCTGGCGCCCGTGGTGCCGGTGGTGGTGAGGATGTCGTGCTCGGTGGCGGCGGCGTACTTGGCGGCAGTGACCTTCTGCAGGGTGGTTCCGGTGATGTCGCCGGGGCCGAAGTTCTTCAGCAGCTTCTTGGCGAGATCTCCCCTGGCCTGCCGCTTGGGACCCATGCTCTCCAGGACGCGGGCGGCCTGCTGGGGAGTGTGCGGGGTGAACGTCTTGGCGGCGAAGTCGAAACTCCAGTGGGCGTGCTCGGCGTTGCTGGTTTCCAGGATCCGGGCCACGGGGGCGTCTCGGTCGATGTGGTGGGTGGCGATGGCGTCGGTAATCGGGTCGTGTCCCGTGGCGACGATGCCGGCAAGCTGGTAACGGGGCAGGTAGGGGCGGGTGATGGGCAGGGGGGCGAGGCCGGTCAGAAGGCGGACCTGCTGCTGATCGCCCTGTGCGGAGTGCTGGGTGGCGGTGCTCATCAACTGGGTGATGGCGCTGGCTGCGGCATCCGCCTGCCCGGCGGTGACCGTGTCGGGCAAGGGAGCCGTCTTGTCGGGGATCTTGTTGCCTTGGTCGTCGCGGCCGCGCAGGTTGTCACCACTGATGGCGGCGAGTGCGGCGTGGGCCTGGCGGTCGGGCGCGATGAGCAGCCAGGACCCGTCGTTCTGGAAGTCGGCCTGGACGCGCAGCAGCGGGCACAGCAGCTTGTCGTCGGCGTCCAGGGTGAAGGTGAGGACGCCCTGCGAGTCGGTGGTGAGCGTGGCCAGCGGCTGCTTGGCGTTGAGGGTGACGGCGGTGGCGTCGGGGAAGTGCAGGACGGCCTGCTCGTCCACGTCGGGGTTGTTGAGCTGCAGGGTGAGGAAGCCGGGCGTGCCCATGTCGTTGGCGTCGCGCAGGTTGATCGTGACGCGGTAACCGGTGATCTCCTTCGGCGCGGAGGTGCCATTGGCGTTGTGCTGGTAGTCCTGGATCAGGCGGGCCTGGGTGACGAGGTAGAAGTCGCCTTGGGGCACGACCTCGATGCCGGAGTCGCTGAAGCCGGGCGCGCCCTGGAAGCTGGCAGTGCGGCCGGCCAGGCTGGAGTCGCGGCCGCTGTCGTCGGCGAACGTCCAGTGCCCCATGAGGCTGAGGTCGTGGTCGTCGATCTGGTGGTGCATGCCTGCCGGTATCTCGACCTCGGTGCGCGCCCGGTTCCACAGCCGCACCTCGGCCAGGGATCCGTCGAGCCACAGCTGCCTGGTGATGTCGTTCTCGTACCGGATGGCGCCGAATTGCAGTTGCTGCTGCGGCGGGTAGTCCAGCGGGATGCTGGGAGTGATCGTGCTGACCGGGTCGACCGCCACGCCATCCAGGTACAGCGCCAGGTCATCGCCGTTACGGCACCCGGCGAGGTGGTGCCATTCGCCGTCGGTGGCGTTGGTGGGTCCGGTGGTGATCGATGCGGTGTAGTAGCCGCTGTTCGGGGCGGTGCCACCGGTGACCTGCAGAACGAGCGAGCCGTCTCCCTGCACGACCAGGGCCAGCGCGGTGCTGTCCGTGGTGACGCCCCTGGAGGTGATGACGGGGCCGCCGGCCTTGGTCCGCACCCACGCTTCGGCGGTGAAGTCCTTCAGGCGGGGACCGGCGGTCTGCCCCAGAGCCAGGGCCTGGTCGGTGCCGTTGAGATCGACCGCGCGCGCCGTGGTGACCGGCTCGGGGTAGACGGCGCGCCGAACGCGCCACTGCAGGGTGTCCTCCTTACTGCCCAGGGGGACGAGCTTCGTCGTGCTGCCGATGTTGGGGTTCTCCATCGCCAGAGCCCAGTTGCCGAGATCGGAGCGGATCCGGCCGTTCGCGGTGAGCGCCCAGGTCTGGTTCTTCGTGCCGTCGGGGGCGTCGCTCGGCTTGGCGGCGTGCAGGACGACGTTACCCGTGGGGACGTTGCCGTAGACGTCCGCGACCATGGAGGAGGCCACGTTGACCAACTGCCCGCTGCCCGCCCATGACCAGAGCTGCTTCTCCTGGTAGTCGAAGCTCTCCGGCTCGACCGCCAGCCGTGTTCCCTGTGTCAGACGACCGGCGGCGGGTGTGAGCACACCGACACGGGTACCGTCCGCGCGTACGGCCTCGACGAAGAACTGATAGGGCTCCGGCACCGCCGACTGCACCAGACGCCACTGCTGTCTGGGCAGCGGAGCGGGCTGGAGGCGGTGCTCCATCGTCGCGTACGCGCCGAACGGTCCGCCCAGCCCGCCGGTCAGAGCGAGCCGGTCGCCGTGCTTGCTGGTGAGGAGCTGGGTGTGCACGTGGTAGTCCCACAACTGGCTCTTGGGACGGTCGTCCGCCGCCCGCTGCTGCACGATCATCGAGCCGGGTCCACCGGCGGCCTGGAGCACCAGCCCGCTGGCCTTGTTCATGATCATGCCGGAGGACGTGCGGGTCCACAGCTGGCTGTCGACGTACAGCTGGTCGGTCTGCAGCCGCGCGGTCACCATATGAGTTCCGGCGGCCGTCATCGACTCGTACGGCATGAGGAAAAGACCGGTCTGGACGTGTTGGATGTAGAAGTACTGGGTGGCATCGACGGATTCGTCGGGCCGTTTGGCGTGCTGCGGCATGAGGAAACGTCCTTTCGGATATGTGATAATCAACCTTGAGGGTGCAGGTCTCCGATGAGGGGATTCGGGTAAAGTAGTGGAGCGGCTCGATTTCCGCTTCCTGTGTGTGAAGAATTTGGTTGAAGCAGGGCGGTGATCCGTCGCCAGGTCGTGAAGGGCACCGTCTCGCCGCGTTGGGATTTCACCACTGCCGGCGTGCCAGGTTGAGTGCCGTAAAGAGTCAGGACCAGCTCGGGGTCGACACGACTCCTGATCTGTCCTGAGACGTCGAGCTGCCAGCGCTGACTGTCAGGATTCTGTGCTTGGTAGGGAATTCCCTGAACGATGACGCTTTCGCCCCACGCGACATCCGTCATGAGTTCCAGAGCCAGGCGGGTGCCCGCGTTGACTAGGAGCCCGTCGTCGGAAAGGCTCCAGAGTTGCACGTTCCCCACCATCTCCCGATCGCGGATCGGACCGGCTACCACGAGAACCCGAGGGAATGTGGACGCCGCCATCGGCATCAGGATAAACCCTGTAAAAATATGCTGGAGATAGAAGATTCGCTGTGGGACCTGATGGACAGAGTTTTCGGTCATGGTGGCGACTTCCTGAAATCCCTGCACTCGATTGCCCATGGAAACACTTCGAGAGAGTGCAGGGAAGGGTCAGCTAGGTGAATATTCTTTGACTGATCAGGAACCGGCCATCGCGGGACACCGAACACCCGACCAGATCCACGCGAGTCGGCCTAAACCACCTCGCGGAGAGGGTGAAACAAGACAGTACGCCGCATGCCGAGCGAAAATCTACAGCTACGTTCAAACCCTCCAATGATTCTTTAGGATCGATCTATTGCCTGCGGGGATCTTTTGAAACGGCTGTTGCTGAAGTGGCGCATAACGAAAGGTGAGGCCGCTGTGGCACGCCACGGAGATCGCCCTGGGTCGGTCTCCGTGAGCTTGTCGTTTATGGTCCGGCGTCTGACGCGGCTCGAACTTGATCGGCGTTTTCGCAGTTCAACGGACGTAGAAGCGGCCTTCGGCTGATCCTTTGCTCCGTCACAGAGGCAGAGAACCAGCGCGAAGGCCGTGGTCGAGAGTTTGGTGCATCAGGGCGTCCTGCGGGATGCGTTCGCGGAAGCGTCACACTTCCGGTCGGAGTTGTACGCGTGTCTGACCGCCCGGGGCGACACGCTGTTCGAACTGTGCGACGCGCTGTTGTGTACGGACGGCCCGGTCAGGACATTGGTCGACCTGGCTCTGGCGCCTGAGCACCGGCGCGGACACGGCTCCCTGTACGGAGGGCTCAACCAGAGGCAGATCGATGTCGCCCGGCTTCACCGGGCCCTGGCCGGGGTGCGCTGCCGAGGGCGGCAGACGGACGGCTTGTACTGGCCGTCGACGTCTCACCATGGCTGCGGCCGGACGCCGACACCTGCGCTGACCGGGCCTTTTGCCACACTTTCGGCCGTGGCGAGGGCAAGCATCAGATGCTGCCGGGCTGGCCGTACTCGATCGCGGCCGTGCTGGAGACCGGCCGTACCTCCTGGACTGCGGTGCTGGACGCGGTCCGCTTGGAGCCCGGGGCGGACGTCGCCGCGGTGACCACGGTGCAGATCCGCGAGGTCATTGAGCGGCTGGTGGACGCCGGGCAGTGGCAGCCTGGCGACCCGGAGGTGCTGGTGGTGATGGACGCCGGCTACGACGCTCTCCGCATCGCTCACCTGCTGGACGGTCTGCCGGTGCAGATCCTTGTCCGCCTTCACTCCGACCGTGTGATGCGGCGCCCGACGCCGCCGCGGGTCTACGACCCCAAAGGTGGTCGACCTCCCAAGCACGGGGGCGGGTTCGTCTTCGGCGACTCTGCCACCTGGGGCACTGAGGAGGCCGTGATCCTCGCCACCGGCCAGGCATACACCCGCCCCGCACACCACAAGACAGGAACCAAGCCCCGCCGCACTGGATGAACCCGCAGCCCCCAGCACCCCAATTTTGGGCACGACTACCGCGACAGCGGCACGCCGGTCTCGGCCGGTAACTGGCAGGCCAGGGTCTTGGTCTCGGCGACTTGCACGGAGGTGAAACGGGCGGGGCGACCAGAGCGTTTGCGGTCGGCCAGGGCCGGCAAGCCGCCATGGGCGAACCGGCCCCGCCATGTTCGCATCGTGTCCCCGTGCAGGCGGGTCTCGGCGGCGATACGGGCGTTGGAGCGTCCTCCGGCCGCGTGCAGCACAATTTGCGCGCGTATCCGGGCCTGGTGCTCGGTCCTGTGGCCGTAGGCCGCCTTCTTCAGCCGGTGCCGGACGGAGGCGGTCAGGATGATCGGGCGGGCGCTGGCAGCAGGCAAGGAGGGCAACGGTCAATCTCGGGAGGGGCATTCAGCACGTTCAGGCACCGACCGCGGCCCGACTGCTGTGGCTGCACGACCGCTGCGATTGGTCAGATACTCCATCTCGATGCCCGTCGGTCGGTGCCTTCAGCAGCCGCTCCAGCTCGTGCCCGGCCTCGTCGTACCCGGCGTCGGCGATCCGTTGCAGCTCGCGCAGGTCGCCAGCCGCGGCCGCGCGTCGAGTGAGCAGGACTTCGGCGTGCAGGAATCCTTCGTCCAACAGCTCGCTCAGCTCCCCGAGGTCGCCGGCTGCGTCGGCAGCGTCGGCCAACCGGTCCAGAGCGGTCTCGTTGCCCTCGTCGGCCAGCTCGCGCAGGGTCTCTCGATCGATATTCGTGTTCGACATGACTTCATGGTGCAACCCTGCCCTAGGGGAAAGGTGAAGTGGGACGATTCCCGGGTGATTACCATCGGACAGTTGGCGAGGTACGCCGGAGTATCGACCAAGACCATTCGCGTCTATCACGACAAGGGGCTGCTTCCCGAGCCCGACCGCGATGCCTCCGGGTACCGGCGCTACGGCGCGAACGATGCCATCGACCTCATCAAGATCCGCACCCTCGCCGAGGCCGGCGTCCCACTGGCCCGGATCCGCGACCTGAGATCAGCGACCGGCAAGGAGTTCCAGTACGCATTGGGAGAAATCGACGACGAGCTCACCGCCCGCATCCATAGCCTGCGGGCAACGCAAGAGCGCCTGCACCAGCTCGCCACTGGGCAGCTGGCACCGTTGCCCGCCGAGATCGGTTAGCCACCTGGAGGACCTGGTCAGCTGGGGCTTCTCCCCTCGATGGGTGGATCTGCAACGCGACCTGTGGATCCTCGTGTTCGCTACCCACCCAGACCAGGCGATCACATTGTTCCAGGACCAGACCGTGACCCTGGCTGACCCCGCGCTGCGGGAGCTCTTCCTCGCCTACGACGACGTGCACAACCTCGACGCCAACGATCCCCGCATCGACGACCTCGCCCACCGGATCACCGAGGCGACCCGAAAACGGTACGGGCGCAACGCACCTCCCGCGCTGGATGCAGCCTCCGAGATCCCGGCCCTCATCCAGAGCACAGTCAACGCAGCGTCCCCGGCATGGCAACGACTCGACACGCTCATCCGTGCACAACTGGATACGTGACTCGACGCCTGGGGACGCACAGTCCCGACTTACGTGCGGAAGGCCAGCCAGAGGGGGACGCGAACCGCAGGGCAACCGTTGCCGACGTGGCGCTAGATCACCGATCACAGCGCGGCACGGCTCGGACTCCAACGTCAACCCCCGAAGGACTTCCATCGCCGACCACTTAGAGCTCGTAACACGATCATGTGCGTGTCTTCTTGAGGCGTCTCCAGCAGATCAGGCTGCAAGCCAGGGAGACGAAGGCGTCGTGGAGTTCGGTGCGGCGTTCCCAGCGGACGGCGAGACGCTTGAAGTGATGGAGGAGCGCGAAGGTCTGCTCGACGACGTAGC
>NZ_JBIVLW010000031.1:0-13446 GCF_044752765.1 Streptomyces sp. NPDC088706 | reverse complement strand
CACCGAACTCCACGACGCCTTCGTCTCCCTGGCTTGCAGCCTGATCTGCTGGAGACGCCTCAAGAAGACACGCACATGATCGTGTTACGAGCTCTTAGGCACCTTGTGGCGGGCAGCGGCGCGGGCGGAGTTCCGGGCTCTATGCCGGACCATCGAGCGCAGTGGGCTGCGCCCCTTTCGGCGGCGGAGGGGTCCACCGGCAGCCCCAAGGTGTGAAGGGCGTGAAAGCGCTCCAGCGATGTCGCCTCGTCGTACGGGTTCAATTGCTCGTAGGCCATCCCGTACACCTGCGGGTCGATGGCATAGGCGTGGCTGTAGAACAGGTCTCGGAAGTACTCCCAGCGCTGCTGGGACCCGTCGTAGCCCGCCCAGTTCGGCGCCGTGCTCGGTGATGAGCCGAGCCCATCCGGTGTAAGCGCAGTACTCGCTGATCTGCTCGTCGGTGAGCATCACGATCTGCTCGACCAGCGCAACACCGTACGTCTGCGACGCGTACTCCAGGAACCGCTCGGCGGGGTCGATGGGCAGGCCGGCTCAGTCCACCCAGGCGCGGCAACTCAGCAGCATCGGTGACCGCCCGAAGGTGCCGGATCGGGCCCGGGTCGTCTCCCTACTGTCGGCGGGACGTCGATATCGATAGCGGAGCGAACATGACCACCATCGCAGGGACCGTGGTGTACGGGGGGCCGAATACCACCTCCCCTCCCGGCCGGCAGATCGCTCTGCTCGTACAGGCCCTCAACGCCGAAGGCATCGCGGTCGGCTCCTACGGCAAGATCCTGGCCGATCAGGTCAAGGACATCGCCGATCACCACTACAGCGACTACTAGGAACTTGCCCAGAGCTCACCGCGCGGTGCGCTGCCGGGGCACAGATCAACCAGGTGGGCGACGACACTGGAGGGCACCGCCGCCGCTGCGGTGGGCGCCTGGACGGGGCGCGGTGGCGGCCGGGCTCCCTCCTGTGCGAAGGACTTCGCCCGTGTGTCACCCGGCGGTCAGGACCCGAACGTCTATGCCCAGGACGGCACCGGCCAGTTCGCCGCCGGGACGACGCCGCTCAAGGTCGACATCTGGTCGGAGGACCTGCTCGGTATCGTCGGCGGTCCGGCCAAGGACGAGAGGTTGGAGCACTTCACAAGGATCTGCAACGACCTGGTGCGGATCTGCGCTTCTCACAACAAGCGTCCGGTCGTCTTCACCGCGTTCGGCTCGCGGACTCCACTGCGACGGCGCGGGGCGTCGTCGGCGACGGCAATACCTGTGTGCAGGACACCGCGGGCGGCGCATGGCGCCCGTTCGCCTGATCCGGAGACAATACGGGGACATGACGCGGTCGGCGTTCCCCACCTCGCGTCGCATCCGGCAAAGGAGCCCCTGTCGGCCACGACGCGGTCGGGCCCCGCGCGGGGCCTGCCGGGCCCGGCTGTGCGATCCTGGTCCGTTCCATGACCGGCTGTCAGCAGGGCCTGTCGCAGAAGTGAAGCGTCGGTCACACACTTCGGGTGTGCGGGCAACCGCGCGCCGAAGCTGAGTAGTTGGCGTCCGGCCGGCTCTCGCGCGGTTGATGAGCGGGCCGTAGCAGTTCGGTGGGCGGTGCCCTCTGCCTGTGGCGGAAGGAGAAGCGAGCGGCGGTGGGTACGACGGCCTTCGCCGGCGTTCCCGCCCGCTCCGCGCGTCCTGCGCCCTGGACAACGCCCTGGGCGGAAGTGAAGCTCGTACGTCGACAACTCCGCATTCCCTCTCGCAGATTGACGTCGACATCAGGCACGACTTCACTTCAGGAGGACAGCTTGCGGCCCAGACGCATATCCGCCATGACACCGAGATTACGCCGTTCCCACTTGTTCATCGGCTTCGCCCTGGGCTCGCTGCTGGTCGGGCTGACGCCGTTGCTCGGCGCCGCGAACCCGGTGGGCACCCCGGACTCCGGGCACGCGCATGTGCCCTTCGAGCAGCGGACGGCGATGGCGGCACCGCACCATCCCGTCGTCCCGGCGAACGCCGAGGAACCGGCGGCTCCGGTTCTCGACCGGGCCGGGTGGACGGCCACCGCGAGCAGTGAGGAGACCATCGGCGAGAACGGCAGGGCCGCCAACGTCCTGGACGGCAACGCGCGCACCATCTGGCACAGCAAGTGGAGCGGTACGCCCACGCGCCCGCCGCACACCCTCACCGTCGACATGCACCGTACGGCCGTGGTGTCCGCGCTCGTGTACGTGCCGCGCAGCGGCAACGCCAACGGGCGGATCGGTGAGTACAGCATCACCGTCAGCCAGGACGGGCAGAACTGGGGGAGTCCGGTGTCAACCGGCACGCTCGCGGACGACGTCAGTGCCAAGACCCTCGGATTCGCCCCGCAGGGGGTGCGGTTCGTGCGGCTGACGGTTCTCACCGAGGCCGGCAGCCGGGGCCCCTGGGCGTCCGCGGCGGAGGTGGAGCTGCTGGGCGACCCCGGAACCCCGCAGGCCACGGTCGACCTCGCGCGCACCGGGTGGACGGCCACGGCCAGCAGCGAGGAGACCAGCGGCGAGAACGGCAGGGCCGCCAACGTCCTGGACGGCGACTCCAGGACCTTCTGGCACACCAAGTGGAGCGGCGGCACGTCCGCGCCCATGCCGCACAGCATCACCATCGACATGCACCGCACCACCTCCGTCTCCGCCTTGGCCTACGAGCCCCGGCCGAACCTGGCCAACGGCCGCGTCGGCGCCTACTCGGTGACCACCAGCCTCGACGGTTCCGTCTTCGGTGCGCAGGTGGCCGCCGGGACCTGGCAGGACGACGGCACGGTCAAGACCGCCACCTTCACCCGTGCCACCGAAGCGCGCTACATACGTCTGACAGTGACCGCCGAGGCCGGCGGGCGCGGTCCGTGGTCCGCCGCCGGAGAGATACGCCTGAGCGGACCGGCCGACCCCGCCGCCCACGGCTCCTGGGGCAGGACCATCGGATTCCCGCTGGTCCCGGTGGCCACCGCCGTTCTGCCGGGGGACAAACTGCTGGCCTGGTCCGCGTACGCGGTCGACCGCTTCGGCGGCAGCAACGGCTACACCCAGACCGCGATACTGGACCTCAGGACGGGCAAGGTCACCCAGCGCCGCATCGACAACACCGGCCATGACATGTTCTGCCCCGGCATCGCGATGCTCGCGGACGGCCGAGTGCTCGTCACGGGCGGCAGCAACGCGGACAAGGCGAGCATCTACGACCCGGCCACCGACCGGTGGTCCGCCACCACGGACATGAACATCGCCCGCGGCTACCAGGCCATGACCCTGCTCTCCAGCGGCGACGCCTTCGTCCTGGGCGGATCCTGGAGCGGAGGCCGAGGCGGCAAGGCCGGCGAGGTGTGGTCGCCGGACACCGGCACGTGGCGCAAGCTCCCCGGTGTCCCCGCCGACCCCGCGATGACGGACGACCCGGACACCCCCTACCGCGCCGACAACCACATGTGGTTGCACGCCACTTCCGGTGGCAAGGTACTGCATCTGGGGCCGAGCAAGCAGATGAACTGGATCTCGACCGGTGGCGAGGGCAGCATCACCGACGCGGGCGACCGGGCCGACAGCGATGACGCGATGAACGGCAACGCCGTCGCCTACGACATCGGCAAGCTGCTCACCCTGGGCGGCGCGCCCGCCTACGAGAAGAGGACCGCCACCCGGCGCGCCTACACGGTCGACCTCTCCGGCGACCAGGTCCAGGCGGCCCGCACCGGCGACATGGACCATGCCCGGGGCTTCGGCAACAGCGTCGTCCTGCCCGACGGCAAGGTGGCGGTCTTCGGCGGGCAGTCCTACCCGGTGCCGTTCAGCGACGCCACCGCGGTCATGACGCCCGAGCTGTGGGACCCCGCGACCGGCGCGTTCACGTCCCTCGCCACCATGGCGGTCCCCCGGAACTACCACAGCGTCGCCAACCTGCTGCCGGACGGCCGGATCTTCTCCGGCGGCGGCGGGCTGTGCGGCGACGAATGCGGTACCAACCATCCGGACGGCGCCGTCTTCACGCCGCCGTACCTGCTCGACGCGGACGGTTCGACGAAGCCGCGCCCCGTCATCACCGGCGGCGTACCCCCCACGGCCACGTTCGGCGCGTCACTCACGGTGAGCACCGACAAGCCGGTGAAGTCCTTCGTGCTCATGCGGGCATCGGCCGCCACCCACTCCACGGACAACGACCAGCGCCGAGTGCCCCTGGAGTCCACCCCGGCGGGAACCGGCACCTACCAGGTCTCCGTTCCCGCCGATCCCGGGGTGGTCCTGCCCGGCACCTACATGCTCTTCGCTCTCGACGGCGACGGAGTGCCGGGCGTCGCCAAGTTCGTCACCATTTCCTGAGGCCGACGGCTGTCGGGGATCTCCCCTTCGGCCAGACCCCTGTGGGCCCATGCGGGCGGCGAGCACGCAGTCGGTGCCCAGCGAGCATGCGTGGATGGTCTCGGTGCGCGCGGAGCCTGCCGAACCCTGGCCCCTGCCCAGGAAGTAGCGTTCCTGGAGGCTGAGCCACCGGCGAAGGAGAACGCGGACCTTGATCATGATGCGACCTCTCTGCTGAGAAACAGCTGCCATGGCCACGATTGCCCATATCCCCTCAGAACACCCGGGGTGTTGTCCCTAGGCGGGTGGGCGCGGCCGCCCTCCCGAGAGCGGCACGAGGTCCGGGCGGGGGAAGCCTAGGGATTGTTCCCGGCCTGCTCGGTCGGTGGGGCTGGTTCTCTGGAGGAGAGGCGAGGGGGGCGGTGCAGAGTGCCGGATGGTCCGTGACATGACGAACGTGCGCGGCTGGGAGGCAAACGCTCGTTCGGTCCTGAAAGCCGACGGTAGCCAGTCCGGGAGTAGACCCGACCAGCACAGTCTTCGCTCTCTCCGTCCGCCCCCGCAGGAACGCCGTCCCGGCGGGCGGCGGACGGTCGTCTCAGGACGGGCCGCCGCGGTGGAGCCGCAGCCCTTCGATCACCATGTCGAGCATGTGCTGGTACGTGGCTCGCGGGTCCTTCGTCTGCCCCAGACCCGCGAGTTCCAGGGTGACCGCCCCGTGGACGGCGCTCCAGACCAGCTGAGCCGCCGTCCCCGGCCTGACGGGGGGGGGCGTGTTCCCGCAGACCGGATGACCTCGATGAGGACACCGAAGGCGTCTCGCCCGCGGGCTGCCGACGCCGACGTCGGGTCCAGCACCGGTCCGGCGCCGGTGAAGATGAGACGGTACTGCTCGGGATGAGCGAGCGCGAATCTCCGGTACTCACGGCACATGACGCGGATCTGCTCGGCCGGTTCACCGCTGGCACCCGAGGTGAGGGCCGCGTGCAGTCTGGCGAACGCCCGTGTCGCCAGGGCGGTGCGGAGGCCCTCCTTGCTCCGGAACCGGCTGTAGACCCCCATCGGGGCGACGCCGGCCGTTTCTGCCCGCTGGTGGCTCCGGAGCGCGGTGGTGGCACCGGCGAGGGCGACCGCGGCGACGAGGGTGACCGCGGCGACGATGCCGATCTCTGCCGTCAGGCTGGTCGGTGGCGATGGCCGCGCGGCCGTGTGCGGAGTTGTGCTGCTCGCCATCGCTACGGCCTCAGGGACCGGACGGACCTCTGCGTCACGTGATGTCCTTGGACTGCGGGCAGGAGGGGTACCCCGGGGCACGTGTCCTGTACGTCCCCGAGGGCGTGATCACCTGCGGGCGGGAGGCACCTGACCGAGCTGCGGGTCAGGACGGCATCACCCGGTCGACCAGGTGCTGAAGGCGCTCGTCGAGCAGCCTCCTGGCGCCTGGGGTGCACGTGGCGAGCGCGATCATGCTCGATACGATGACGTCGCACAACTCCTTGTGGACGTCGTCCCACGTGTGGGACGCGCCCTTACGCGGATTGGCTCCCGTCGCACCGTGCATGGCCTCGGCGACCTCACCGACCTCCTCGCTGATCTTGAGTACGCGCCACAGGCGCGCATCTCCGGTCAGTTCCGGGGCGGAGTTCGTGTCCAGCCAGTGACGCAGTTGCTCCACGCGGAGCCAAGTGGTGTCTTCCATGAGGGACCTCCTGCATGTCGTGTCGTACGTGATCAGGGAAATCGAGTCCCGTCCGCCGCGGAGGCCGTCACTCCTCCTGCTCGCGGTACGGCGAAGGGGCACCGGACTCGACAGCGGTGTCCCGCTGCCCCCAGAACCCCCGCATCCAGCACAGGATGTCCTGCATGAGGTGGTGGTTCTGGTTCGGGCGCAGCGCGCCGTACTGGAAGAACATGACGCCCTCGCTCGGCCAGCCGAGCACCGTGATCCGCCTGTCCACCCCGCCGTCCCCGCGCACCGGGTGGAAGTCCTCGGTGAGGTCGAGGCCGCCGGGGGCGAAGTCCGGCCCGTCGGTGCCGGGATTGCACCACTGGCGGACGAGCCCGCGCTCCAGCAGGTTCGGGTAGAGGGGCAGGACGTCGTTCTTCGCGTCGAAGGGATGGACGCGGGAGTCGACCAGAACGTCGACCGGCAGCGCGGCACCGGTGACGCCGCCGCGCACCACGAAGCGCCCGCTTCGCCGGTCCGGCTGCACATCGGCCTCCGGGCCCGCCGACACGTCGACTATGCCGTGCCGGATCAGGGCGCGGATCTTCTCCATGACCCCGAGCGCGGACCCGTTGACGAACCGGTTGAGATGGCGCATGAAGACATCGAGGAAGTCCCGGTGCGACCGGGCGTGCACTCCGCCGAAGTCGACCGCCGCCGCGAGAACGTACCGCAAGTCGCGCCACACGCCGTCAGCTGCCGCCTTGGCCGGGTTGGACAGGTTGCCCTGTAGGGCCCAACGGTGGTCGAGGTCGAGGAAGTCCAGCATGGCCGCCCGGTACTCCGCGGGCGTGGTGAAGGAGCCTCGGTCGATCGGACGGATCGACCGCTCCCAGGAGAAGCGCATGCCGGCAACGTTCTTGGGGTGGCGCCAGGGCGACTCCCCGGCGGCGACGGCATCCGAGAATTCCGCGGGGTCGTCGAGTCGCGCGGCCATGGCGTCGGCTTGTTCGGGGCCGAAGATCACCTCCAGGACGCGACGCAATGCCGCTGCCATGTCCCAGTCCCGGTCCTGAGCCTGGGCTTCGGCGAGCCCGAGCCGGCCGGCGAGGAGCGCGTCGATCGTCCCCGTGGCTTGGTCGACAACCGCTTCCAAGGGGGCGAGCAGACGCCGTACCGATGTATCGGATGATGCGCCGCTGCCACCGTCCTCAAGGAACGCCTCGTACGCGGGCCGGGCTGTCGCCTCGACGCGGCGGCCGAAGTCGCGGCCGAGCAAGGTGGTGTAGTGGACGTGGGCCATCTCCAGCGCCACCAAGGGGAAGACATGCTCACGGAAGTCGAGCTGCCGCTGTTCCCGGCCGCCTATGGTGACGGGCCGGCCCGCGGATCGGCGCAGTCGGCGCACCGCGTCCTCGGTGAGGAACACACCCCGGTGCTCCAGTTTGTCCGTGTCGCGCTCCTTGGCGTTGAAGGGGCGGGTGAAGGTGAACAGTCCGGCGCGGCTGAACATGACGACGGAGTCGGGTTCCCGGCCGGACTCGCGGTAGGCCAGGGTGCCGTCCGGCTGTTCCGAGAAGACCCCGCCCCTGCCCTCGGTCAGGTGCAGGATGACGTCGATGCCGGTGAGCCCCATGCCCGCACAGCCGACGGTGCTTCCGGGACCGGCCTGTCCGGGCGCGAAGGCGTTTTCCAGCGGATAGACGAAGGGGACGAAGTCAGCTCCGTGGTTCTCGGCGAACCGGGCCCACGCGGCCTGCCGCGGATATCGCGCCGGGTCGTTGGAGGAGTGCCCGGTCAGCATCAGGACGTGGTCGGCGTCGAGGACACGCGTCCCGTCGCCGACGACGACCCCGAGCCCGCCGCCCGGCAGTTCCTCCAGATCCGTGACCTCCCCCTGATGCAGGTGGACTTCCACGCCGGGCACTTCCCTCAGCATCCCGACGTACCGCTGGAACCGGTCGGCGAGTGCCAGGCCGTGGACGTAGCGTTTGGGGGAATCCTCGGCGGCCAGGTCGAAGACGGGGTCGCCGGTCTCCGTGTACTTGGCGCGACACCATTCGTGCAGTGTGGGCCGCTCCTTTCGCGGCAGGAGGGGCCCCGCGCCGACGACGCTCTCGTCGGCGGCGAACGCCACCTGCCCGGCGATCCGGTTGAGGACGCTGGTGACCGGCTGGTCGGGACTGTGGACCTGCCCGGCCCCGAACCGCCCGGCCCGGTCGAAGATGTGGATGCCGAGGGGAACCGGTCCGGTCGCGGCCTTCGCCGCCGCGGCGAGCCGGTCCAGCACGTAGGTGCAACTGGGGCCGGCGCCGACGATGGCCAGATTCGTGGAACGCATACGGTGGGGCTCCTTGATCAGGGTGAGGGGAGGGGCCGGAGGTCTTCCGGCAGCGATCGGCCGGGCGTCCCGGCGGCGGCGCCGCATCGGTGGCTGCACGGCCGACGGCCCGGGGGGAGCGGCGAGTTGTCGTGGGTCCGCCCGACGATCGGAGGCCGTGGCGGCACCCGTAGCCGCCGTGGGTGTCGGCTGCGGAGTGGCTCGGCCCCTACGCCGAGCTCATGTGGAGGATGGCTGAGCTCTCGCGGCGAACGGCGCACAGATGACTTTCGCGATGCGGTTCCCGGCGACACCGGTGCCCGGCGACACCGGTGCCCGGTCCGCCGCCCGCCGTGAGCGCCGTACAGCCGGGCGGTCGGTACGAGGCCGGCGGCATGGCCGGCATTCCCGTACCGATGACCGTGCGAGCTTTCGCCGTCGTGTTCAGCGCTTGTTCGCCGTCGTGTTCCGCTCTCCCTGCGCGAGCGTCCCTGACACGGCGGAGACGACCTGCCCCACCACCTCGCCGAGAGGTTGCCCGGCATCGACGGTCAGCCATGCGAACCGTTCGGACCAGTCGTCGAGCACGTCGAGTATGCGGTTCTGATGAAGCAGGAAGGCGGTCTGCGAGCATTCCGGCTCCATCCCGCACTCGTACGGGACGATGTCGCGCCCGGCCTTCCGCTCCCACGCCTGCTTGGGATCGATCCGCAAGTAGATGACCTGCTCGCAGGGAGGGAGGCCGGAGACGACGCCTTCGACCCAGGCACGGTCCAGACCGTAGACGATCTCACTGGCGGCATGCTTCATCCAGTATCCGTCGAGCAGCGTGACGCTGTCCGGCCGCACCGCTGCCGGGGTACGGCCCAGGAGGGCGTGGGAGACGGACCACATCAGGAACAGGAACCGGCTCGCGCTCGGCATCTCCGCGACACAGAGCCGGGTACTGTGCACGCCCGGCTTCATGAATCGGGTCGTGGGGTAGGCGGGGTTGTCGACGATGTCCCATCGGTCCACCCGCTCGATCTCCGTACCGGCTGCCAGCAGGCGCTCGGTGACGAGTCGGGAAGCAGTCGACTTGCCGGCTCCGTCGGAACCCACCAGCGAGACGATCACGCGGCACCGGTCCGGCCGAACCCCCGGTGAAGGAGCCTGGAGCGGACTGGTCGCGCACCCTCTGGGAGCCGGAGCCTGGACGACCGCCGGCCGGGGCCGTCGGCGGGCACCTCGGCGCCGTCGGTCCCGGGGCCGACGGAAGCCGCCGGTGTCCTGGTGGCGTATGTGCTGCGTTGCGGTACGTCGTGACGAGTCATGTGTCCTGGTGATCCGGTTTCAAGTCTGGTCGTCTGGCGGGTGTCGCATGCCCGAGTTGCCGCGGCGACGTTGCCGGCAGGCTGGTCGACGAGGGCCGAGAGCCTTCTCGGTCCGGCGTGGAGTGCGCTGTCTGCGTCCGATCATGGCAGGGGTGATAATTCAAGAAGTATGTTGCGGAACTTTGGTGACGTTTTGGCCGGGGAGGGCGGAGGGGGAGGTCCGCATGTTGCTTTCCGCAGGTCAGAGGGGACGTGCGGCAGCAGGCCATGCGATCGCCGGGACCGGCGCTACGTCGCTGAATTTCCCTGATTGCGCGTCACTTGTGAGCAGTGTGCAGCTCCTCGAACGCCGGACGCGTCGTCGGTCCGCCGCGGCCGATGGCTCCGAAGGCCTTGGCCGAAGGCCTTGGCCGAAGGCCTTGGCCGAAGGCCGGCAGCGAACCTGTCAGGCGTCCGGCGGGGGCTGCGACAGGCGGGCTTGTACGTGCGGTGGAGTCAGTTCGCACTCTTCGGCGACCAGGTCGAGAAAGGCCGCGGTGACGGTGTCGGGGGTCCCGTGGGCGTATACGGTCAGGGTTCTGCGGATCGGCGGGTCGGGTCGGTAGAGCCGGCCGGTGAAGTCGCGGGGGATGTTGTTTCCGGGGATGAGGGCGAGGCCCAGGCCGGCTTCGGCGAAGTTGGCCGCGAAGGCGGCCTGTTGGGTGCGCAGGGCGACGCGGGGCCGGAAGGCGTGGGCGGCGCATGCCTGGTCCAGGATGTCGGCGAGTCCGCTCGACGGCGTGAAGTGGACCCAGTCCCGGTCGGTGAGGTCCGCGAGAGGGACGGACGTCCCGGAGCTGCGCGCCGCCAACGGGTCGTCGGCCGAGGTGAGGAGCAGGAAGTCCTCGGAGCCCAGGCTGCGAACGGTCCCGCGCCGGCCCGGTGGTTCCGGGCCGATGGCGACGTCGGCCTTCCCCGCGTTCATCGCCTCCACCAGGTCGTCCATGTGCTCGTGCTCGAAGAGGGTGATGCGCATCTGGGGGTGCCGGGAACGCCAGGCGGCCAGCACCTTGGGCAGGACCCCGTAACTGACGGAGTAGAGCGTCGCCAGTTGCAGTTCCCCGGAGGCGAGGGCGGTGGTCCGGCGAGCGGCCGTCGTCCCGCGCCGGACCTCCGTCAGCGCGGCACGGGCCGACGGCAGCAGGGCTCGTCCGGCCGCGGTGAGCCGCACCCCCCGGGTGAGCCGTTCCACCAGCCTGCCGCCCAGCTCCTTCTCCAGCGCCTGGAACTGGTGCGAGAGACCGGGTTGCGTGACGTTCAGTGCTGCGGCGGCCCGGGTGAACGAGCCTTCGTCCACGATCGCAACGAAATATTCCAGCTGCCGCAACGTAGCCATGCGCTCAGGTTATCGGAATGACAAAAATCTTTCCTTGGACGCATGAGGGCAGCGTGGGGAAGTGTGGAACCACGCCGAACGATGTACCTGTCGGCCGCCGCCTCCCGCACCCCTCAAGAATCGGGACGTTCCGTGTCCGCGTCATCCCTCCCCCTCCTCACCTTGGGCAATGTGGCTCTCTCGTTCCACCGCGCCACCGCGGCGGTCGTCCGCCGGGTGCTGGAAGGTGCCGGCCATGAGGTTCTCGTGGTGGAGGCCCCGCACGAGGAACTGTTCGCCCGCCAGGCCGCGGGCGGGATCGACGTGCTGGTCTCGGCGTGGCTGCCTGCCAGCCATGGCGCCTATCTCGCCCGGTACGACAGGGACGTGGAGGTGCTTGAGCCGCACTACACCCCGTACTGCCTCTGGGCCGTTCCTCCGTACGTGCCCTCGGAGGCGGTCGCCGGGGTCGCGGACCTGACGCGGCCGGACGTGGCGGCCCGCATGACCCCCGTGATCGACGGGATCAACCCCGGAGCCGGGATCAGCCGCTTCTCCGCCCACATGATCACGGAGTACGGGCTCGACGCCGCCGGTTACACCTTCCGGCCCGGCACCGAGCAGTCCTTCATCAGCCGGGTGGAGCGCGGCATCGCCGCGGGGGAATGGTTCGTCATCCCGATCTGGCGACCGCAATACCTCAACCTCACCCACCGGCTGCGCCCCCTGACCGAACCCCGGGGGCTCCTCGGCGGGACGGACGCGGCGAGCCCGGTCGTCACCCGCGCGGCATGGAAGACCATGGCCCCCGCCGCACGGGAGGAACTGGGCACCCTGCGCCTGGGGAACGACGCCGTGGAGACCATCGACGTGCTGATCAACGTCGATGGCCTCACGCCGATGGCGGCGGCCGACCACTACTTCCGAACCGTGGGCCGCGCCGCGCGCTGACCCTCGACTCCCCCACTCATCATCACCGTCACAGGAGACCGACATGACCACCACCGACACCGGCGCCGCCGCTCTCAACGCCGGGCTCGACCACATCGCGCTGCGGGCTCACGACATCGACGCCACGGTCCGCTTCTACACCGACGCTCTGGGCTTCCAGTTCCTCAACGAGTGGGCCGCGCCCGAGGCCGGGGTGAACCGCTGCGTCTTCCTCGACGCCGGCGACGACAAGATCATCGAGATCTTCGACGCGGCGTCGACTCCGCCCGGGGGCAGCTCCCAGCCGCTGGACGCGGACCGTTCCAGTGACGAGGACCGGGCACGGCATGCCACGTTGGTCCACTTCGCCCTTCGCACCGAGGACCCGGCCGCACTGTTCCACCGGGCCGTCGAGGCCGGAGCCCGGCCGCTGATGGCCCCCGCCCAGGTCCACGCCAAGGGCACCACCCCGATGAACCTGACGGTCGCGTTCGTCCACGGGCCCGACGGCGAGGTCATCGAATTCATCAAGCGCCCCGCCCTGCGAGGCGCCTGACCGACAGCTGCCGCCGGCACCCGCCGCCGTGGTGCCGGCGGCGGAAGCGTGGCCGAAGCGGCGGTTTCACCCATGCGGAGGGGCGGGCGGGTTCGGGGACCGTCAGCCCCTCCGCAGCCATGGCGTCCAGCACCTCGCGCAGTCCCTCACCCAGCGGGGTGAGCCGGTACTCGACCCGAGGCGGGATCTCGGCGTGAGCGGTGCGAGTGACCAGGCCGGTCGCCTCGAACCGCGGAGAATGTCATCGCTCCCGAGCGAGCAGCCCAGAAGCTGCTCGGCCGGCATCCCCGAACCGTGCGCCGGTGGCTGGCCGACATCGGCCAGGAGGCCGGCGTCGTACGATTCCCGGAGCCGTACGACGGGCTCCTCGGCAAGGGTGCGGCCCGGCTCACGCAACCGGGCGCGTCCCTGCGTCAGCCATGCGCTGCGCGGAATCCCGTCGCCGTCGATCGGCTCAGTAGTGATCGATCGGGGTGAACCAACCGTTGAGTGCGTGGCCTTGGGGCCCCCTCCCCTTTCCGGCATCGGGCTTCCCGTGCCCGATCGAGCAGGTTCATCCCAGCAAACCGATACAGAGGTCAGCGGGTCTGCTCGAAAGGGAAAAAGAAAAAGACAATTGGCTACTCAGTCACTGCGGAGTCACTGATCCGTTTCACTTTCTTCACGAATGTTCTGTCATCTCCCATTGAGTCGAGGTGAAGCGTCCGTTAACGTTTTTCCCGTCGACGACCTCCAGTTCGAGGTCGCAGAGAGAAGGAGATCGTCATGGCCGCAATTGCAACCATCGCTGCCGCCATCATTTCCGGTGGTGCCATCATTGCCGCTCCCTTCATTTCAGGGCTCTTCGGCTGAGATGAGTGGGGGGGGGGCCCCAAAGGCGGGCCCCCCCCCCACAAGGGATTGAAAAAAAATAACGGGGGGGGGAAAACCCCGGAGGGGGGGGGGCGGGCGGGCGGTTGGGGGGGGGGGCCGCGGGGGGAGGGAAG
>NZ_JBIVLW010000030.1:0-24335 GCF_044752765.1 Streptomyces sp. NPDC088706 | reverse complement strand
AAGATCTCATCCCCGTTGCGCAGCGGGAGCAGCGAGTTGCCCTCGGTCGCCGCGATCCCGATCAGCCGCTCCAGCCTGCGTCTGAGCCGCTGGGAGCGGTCCTCGCACACGCGTGGGTCGAGATCCGTCCGCGTACGGCGCGCGGTACGGCCTGGCGTGAGGTCGCTCGGTTCCTCTTCGGCTCGTTCGAAGGCTTCGGCTATGCCGGACATCGGTCACCTGGGGGTACGGGGGTGGCGGCCCACCGGCCCGGAGCTGCGCCGCACCGGGCGGGCTGCCGGGGACTCGCAGACTGTACTCCTGCGTACGGGCAGGGCTCACCCCCCGTCCGGCCCCGGCGCCCGCGTGCCCCCGACTCCGCCGCCCGGTGGGCCGATCCGGCCGAAGTCCGTCACTCCGAGCCCCGATCTTACTATGGTTAGCCTTACCTAACCAACGGCTCGTCTCCGGTCGTCCGAAACGCGCCGCCCGCCCCCGGACACCCAGCACCGGCCCCCCGGAGGACCCGTTGACTTCCGCGCCACCGCTCTCCCCGCCCACCACCAGCGAGGTCCTCCCGCTCGACGGCCACCTGGTCCACCTGCCGCCCGCCCCGCCCGCCGGCCTCGCCACGGCCACCGAGGTCGTCCGCGACCACCTCACGCGGCTCGGCGCCCGGTTCGGACCCGATTCCGGCCCCTGGCACGGGCGCGCGGGGGCGGGGCCGGCCCGGGACCGGTCCGCCACGACCGGTGCGGAGACCGTCATCGGCCTGAGCGGCCCGCGCCCAGCCCTGGGGACGGACCTGATCCTGCGGGGCTGGCCCGCCGGGGACCCGACGCCGTTCGACGAGACCACCGCCCAGGCCGCAACCGGGCTCATGGCCCTCCACGGCCGGGCCAACGGCGGCCCGCGCCCGCTCGGCACCGACTACCTGGGCACCCTCGCCGGGGTCGTCGCCACCCAGGCCCTGCTGGCCGCCGCCCTGTCCGGCCTGCGCGGCACGCCGGTCCGCGCGGCCCGGGTCGGCGTGGCCCAGGCGGCGCTCTTCTCCCTCGGGCCCTACCTGGCCGCCGCGACGGCCGAGGACGAGCCGGCGGAGGTCCCGACCCCGCCCTACCGCCGCACCGCCCGACCGCCGTTCGTCTCGGCGGACGGAGTGCGGTTCGAGGTGGAGGCGCTGGAGGTCCAGCCCTGGCGCGACTTCTGGAAGGCGGCCGGCGCCCCCGCCAAGGACACCGCGAACAGCTGGCGGGCGTTCGCCGGACGGTCCGCCCGGGCCGCGTCCCCGCTGATCACGACGCTCGCCCGGTGCGCGGCCCGCCATCGGTTCGCCGACCTCCGCCGGATCGCCGAGCGGACCGGGATGGGCGTCTGCGCCCCGCGCACCCTGCCGGACCGGCGCGCCGACAGCGACGTACGGTACGACGACGACCCCTGGGAGCTGCGCGAACTCCCCCGGGACCACGGCCTGCCGACACCCCCGTACCCGGCCGCCCGCCGCCGCCCCGGCTCCCTCCCGCTCCCCCTCACCGGCCTCACCGTGGTCGAGTCCACCCGGCACGTCCAGGGCCCGCTGGCCACCTCCGTGCTCCGGGCGCTCGGCGCCCACGTCATCCGGATCGAACAGCCGGGCGGCGACCCCTCGCGCGGGGCGGTGCCCCTGGCCGGCGGTGTCTCGGCCCGGTTCTCGGTGCTCAACGCGGGCAAGGAGGTCCGCGAGATCGACCTCCGTACGGCGGCCGGGCGCCGCGCGGTCGCGGAGACCGTGGCCGAGGCGGACGTCTTCCTGCACACCTGGGCCCCGGGGGAGGCTGCCCGGCTCCGGCTCGACGAGGAGGACCTGGCCCGCGCCCGCCCCGGGCTGATCTACGCCTGGGCCTCCGCCTTGGACCGCGCACCCGACGGCCCGCGCCCGCCGGGGACCGATCCGATGGTCCAGGCGTGGTCGGGCGTCGCCGACACCGTCACGACGCCCGACGGGAACCCGGCTCCTTCGCCGGTGACCCTGCTGGACGTGCTGGGCGGCCAGGTGGCGGCCGAATCCGTCCTGGCGGCCCTGCCGGCCCGCGAGTCCGGGGTGGCGACGGGGCGTCTGCGCGTCGACTCGTCGCTGCTCGGGGCCTCCCGGGTCCTGCTCCGGCCCCTGCTGCGCGGCCTGGCCGAAGTCCCGGGGACCCCGCCGACGGCGGCCGGCCTCGTCGCCCCGACCGCGGACGGCCTGATCGCGGTCGGCGCGCCCGCGTCGGCGGAGAGGCCCTTCGCCGCGACCGGCGACGGACCGTCCGGCCCCTCCCCCGACGCCTTCACGACCGCCCCCTCCGCGACCTGGCTGCGGCGCCTCCACGCGGCCGGGGTCCCCGCCCGCGAGGTGGTCACCGACCTCGCCTCGCTCCCCCAGGACCCCGCGCTCTCCCCGTACTTCACCCACGACGGCTGCGCCCGGCCCACACCCCCCTGGAGTTTCTCGTGAGCCTCGCCACCACCTCCGTACCGGCCGATCCGCACGGCTCCCGGACGGAGCCCGCCTCTTCGAGGTCCTGATCCGGCGCGTCCGGGGCGGCGGAGGCCTCGGCTTCGCCACCGCCCTCCTGACCACGCAGGGGCCCTCCCGGGGCCCGTGAACGGGGTCCGGCCGCTGCCACGGACAGCGGCCGGACCCTCGCTCAACCCGCCAGGTACGGCTCCCACTTCACCTCGTCGTCGCCGTACGTGTACATCGGCCGCCCCCGCATGCCGCTCGTACGGAACGGCTTCCCGTGGTCGTCGATCCGCAGCATCCCCTCCCGCCCGCCGCTGCTCCACTTCAGCTCCAGGTACCAGGTGACGTCGTACCCCTGGGCCTTCATGTCGAGGTTGAAGACCTCCACGTCCTCGGACGACACCTTGTACGGGAACGGCACGGCCGGAATCGCCCGGTCCCCCTGCGATCCCGGGACCGGGGTGATGACGGGCTGCCGGGAGTCCAGGTCGGAGGCGAAGGTCTGCGGCGCGATGCCGCTGCCGCAGCCGTTGCCCATCAGATACGCCGACCAGGGCAGCGGCGCCTTACGGGAGAGCACCCGCACGTACAGGCCCTTCAGGACGACCGCCTCGCGGGACGTGCCCTGCACGGTGAGCTGGAGCAGCATGTTCCCGGCGTCCACCCCGCCGTACGACTGGGCCCAGCTGCGCCGGTCCTGCGGCGGGGGCGGCGGCGACACCGCCTTCGGGGCCCGGTCCAGCAGGTAGAACTGCCCGCAGGGATCGTCCCAGTTGTACGAGGAGATGGTGACGGCCGGCGGCGCACCGAGGCCGGTACCGCCACCGCCCCGCGGCCGTTTCGTACCGGGGCCGGCGGGGGCGCCGGGCCCTGCCGAGGGTGCGGCCGACGGCGCCCCGGAGGACGGGGAGGGTGAGGCGCTCGGGGAGGGGGAGGGGGAGGCCGGAGGGGTGGAGGGCCGGGGGGCGGTGGCGTGCGGAGGTACGAAGGTGTCGTCGTCCGCCCGGTCGGCCCGGTCCGGAGCGCCCGCACCCCCCTTGGCCCGCGACCCGACGAGGTCGGCGGTGACGACGGAGGTGGGCACGAGGAGGGCGGCGACCCCGGCGGCGGCGATGAGCACCCGCGTACGCCGGGAGAACCGGGCCCACCGGGAGCGGTCCCCGCCCGCGTCTGCCCGGGGCTGCCCGGGGGCGAGGCCCGGGGGCTCCGGTACGGGAACGGGCGCAGGCGTGGGCGCGATCGCCGTCGCGGGCTTCTCGGGAGCCGGAGCCGGTGCAGGAGCCGGTGCCGGTGCGGGAACCCGCGTCTCCGCCCCCGCCGCCCCCGTCCCCGCCGGCCGCCGCCGGGCCGCCTCCGCCACGATCCACCGCCGGTGCACCTCCACCAGCTCGTCGCCCGTCGCCCCGCACAACCGCGCGAACCGCTCGACGGGCGCGTACTCGTTGGGCACGGCGTCACCGTTGCAGTACCGGTGCAGCGTCGACGTACTGACGTGCAGTCTCCCGGCGAGAACCCCGTAACTGCGCCCCGAACGGCCCTTCAGTTCCTTCAGCAGGGCCGCGAAATCCTCGGCCTCCGGCGTCGCCACGACGGCGTTCCCCTCCCTGGTCCGTCCCGGAACAGCGTTCCAGGGACGCGGAATTCCCGCAGGTCACCGTACGCGTAGACGTTCCAGCATCCCCAATGGTTCGCCGGGCGTTGCGGCCGGAACCAGCCACCCCACAGGCTCGGACCAGACCGCGGCACAACTGACGTACCGAACACGGGGAGTACCACCGCCATGCGCACCAACCGCATCCGCACCACCGCGCTCGCCGCCACCGCACTCGTGGCCGCCCTCTCACTGACCGCCTGCGGCGAGAACGAAGGCACCAAGAGCGCCGGCCCGGCTCCGGTGGCCTCGTCGAACCCGGCAGCGACGTCCACCGGCACCACCGTTCCGCAGACCTCGGAATCGCCCGCTCCGCAGAACAACGGGAACAGCACCACCCACAGCGGTACCGACCAGGCCACCCCGGCCTCCTCCACGGCCCGCACCGCCTGCACGACCGCGAACACCACGGTGACGGTCACCAAGGTGAGCCGCCCGGTCAACCACCTGCTGCTCACGCTGAAGAACACCGGCTCCGGCCTGTGCGACGCCTACCACGCGCCGCACCTCGGCTTCGACGGCGCCCAGTCGGTGTTCCCGATCCTGGAGAGCAGCAAGCCGCAGGCGGTGGTCACGCTCGCCCCCGGCGAGGAGGCGTACGCGGGCATCGGCCTCACCGGCGAACCCGGCCAGGGCAAGCTCCACAAGGGCAAGAACCTGTCGGTGCACTTCGCCAAGAAGAACGGCTCGACGTACGACACGCCCGTGAAGCTGAAGCTCCCGGCCGGGACCTACTGGGACGACAACGGCTTCGTCACCTACTGGCAGTCGGACCGGGCGACCGCGCTGACCTTCTGAGGCCGGATCGCCCTACGGAGGCCGGTGCGGGTGCCGTACGTACGGTTCACGCACCGGCCTCCGCCGCATCACGCGTCGGCCGGTGCCGGATCCGTCTCGTACCGCAGGAGCACCACGCCGTTGCCGAAGGCCCGGGTCTCCAGGAGCCGCAGCCCCTGGCGGCCCGTCAGCTCCCCGAAGTAGGGGCGGCCCCGGCCGAGGAGGACGGGGTGGACGTAGATCCGGTACTCGTCCACGAGGTCGAGCCGCCGGAACGTCTCGACCAGGTCCGCCCCGCCGACGATCAGATCCCCGGCGGCCGCGTCGCGCACCGCGCACACCGCGTCCCGGTCCACCTCGCGCACCAGGGTCGCCCCCGGCCCCACGCTCGTCAACGTCCGGGAGTAGACGTACTTCGGCATGTCCCGCCAGATGCCCGCGAACTCGGCCATCGGCCCGGCGTTGGCGGGGTCCTGGTCGGCGGTCGGCCAGAACTCCTCCATCAGCTGGTAGGTGACACGCCCTTCGAGGAAGGCGCCCGCCGTCCGGAGGGTGTCGTTGAAGTGCTGGTGCACCTCCTCGTCGACGAGATGCCAGTCGATCCCCCGGTCCGGCCCCTCGAAGTAGCCGTCGAGGGAGACCGAGATGGACGAGACGATCCTGTTCACGGGGGCTCCTGCCGGATCGGCCCGGCACGGGACCGGGCAGCGCGCAACGAGCGGGCGACGATACCCGCGCCCCCGCCCCACCGCCCGCCGACGCACCGGGCGTTGTCAGTGGCGCCCCCTAGAGTCACCACATGGCGACGCTCCCGAACCCCCTGCCCTCCCTGGCCTCCTCCGGCCTGGACCTCCCGCCCGGCTCCCTGGTGGACGCCACGCCGGACGGTCCCTGGCACGAACCGCTGCTCTGGTACGCGGACGGGCCGGCCGCTCCCCGTGACTGGGCGGCGCTGCGCACGGCCGGGCGGCGGCTGGGGCTGCTGCCGGTGCTGGTCAGCGGTGGCTCGCGCGACCGGTGGCCCGAGGAGTGGGACCTCTGCCCGGACGCCACGTCGTACGCGGGGGACCACGACGCGGAAGAGGTGCTCGCGGGGTACTGGACGGCGTACGGGGACGACGAGGGAGGCGAAGACGGGCCCGCGCGTGAGGACGCCTCAGCCACCCAGCGCGCCCGCGACCCCTGGCCCGGCCTCGCCCCGGTCCCCGGGCAGGAGGCCCCGGACGACCCGGACACGGCCGCCGCCGAGCTCGCCGACATCATCACCGCCGACCCGGACAGCTGGCTGGCCGGGGCCCGGCTCGCCCTCGTCCCGGCCCGCCGCAGCGCCGACATACCGGCCGCGATCGGCTGGTCGGGCCCGGTGAACCACGAGAACGACGTGGCCCGGCTCTGCGCGGTCCTGCGCTCCTGGGAGGACCGCTACGACCTGCGGGTCGTGGTGCTCGGCTTCGACACGATGATCGTCTCCGTGGGCCGCCCGCCGACCACCCTGGAGGACGCCCGCGCACTGGCCGCCGAGCACTACGCGTTCTGCCCGGACAACGTCGACCAGTCCCCGCCGTACGACCTGGACACGTATGCGGAGAAGCATGTGCTCGACCAGGAGGTGTGGTCGTTCTGGTGGGACTGATCACCGGCGGGCGGGCCCGGCGCTCGCCGCACCGCCACCGTCGTGGTCACTTTCGTAGCATTCATGGCACTGGTCGACCGGCCCTGACAGAAAGTGTCCACCCCCATGAACGACACGAACCCCCCGACCACGGCGGACGCCGCGACAGCGGCAGAAGCCGCCGAACGCCTGATAGCCGAGTACCGCGCGCTGCCCCCCGGCAGCGACCGCAAGCGCGAGATCATCACCGAACTGGACGCCAACGCGCAGGCGTTGCCGTTCCTCGTCTCGGTGGTCGCCGACGCCGAGGAGTACGGCCTGGCCCGGGTCGAGAGCGCCACCGTCCTGCGGGTGTGGCCCCCGGTGGACCCCGACCTCCGCCGCCGCGCGGGCCGCGCCCTGCTCACCGCCCTGCGGGACCCGCAGGAGGACCTGGTCCGCCAGTACGCGGCGATGTCCCTGGCGCCCTACACCTCCGACCCGCTCGTCGCCATGGCCCTGGACTCCACCGCCCGGGCGGACCAGGACCCGCTCGTACGGGACAGCGCCCGGTTCTCCCTCAAGGAGGCCCACCGGCTCCAGGAGACCGGGGCCGGCGGTCCTTGATCAGCCTCCTCGGCGGACCCGGGGCCTCAGCCCCGGCTCGCGCCCCGCCCTCCGAGCCACTGGGCGACCTCGGTCGCCCAGTAGGTGAGGATCATCTGCGCCCCGGCCCGCCGGATACCGGTCAGGCTCTCCAGGATCGCCTTGTCCCGGTCGATCCAGCCCCTCTCGGCGGCCGCCTCGATCATCGCGTACTCACCGCTGATCTGGTACGCCGCGACCGGCACGTCCACGGACTCCGCGACCTTGGCGAGGATGTCGAGGTACGGACCGGCGGGCTTCACCATGACCATGTCGGCGCCCTCCTCCAGGTCGAGCGCCAGCTCCCGCAGCGACTCCCGGGCGTTGGCCGGGTCCTGCTGGTAGGTCTTGCGGTCACCGGTGAGCGAGGAGCTGACGGCCTCGCGGAAGGGGCCGTAGAAGGCGGAGGAGTACTTGGCGGTGTAGGCGAGGATCGACACGTCCTCGTACCCGGTCTGGTCCAGGGCGTCCCTGATCACGCCGACCTGGCCGTCCATCATCCCGCTGGGGCCCACCACATGGGCCCCGGCGTCCGCCTGGACCTGGGCCATCTCCGCGTACCGCTCCAGCGTCGCGTCGTTGTCCACCCGCCCGGCGGCGTCCAGGACCCCGCAGTGGCCGTGGTCGGTGTACTCGTCCAGGCACAGGTCCGACATCACGACGAGGTCGTCCCCGACCTCCTCGCGCACCGCCCGCAGGCCGAGCTGGAGGATGCCGTCCGGGTCGGTGCCCGCCGTGCCCCGGGCGTCCTTCTTCGCGTCCTCCGGCACCCCGAAGAGCATGATCCCCGAGACCCCGGCCACCGCCGCCTCGACGGCCGCCTTCCGCAGGGTGTCCAGGGTGTGCTGGTGCACACCGGGCATGGCCGAGATGGCGACCGGGGCGTCGATGCCCTCCCGTACGAACGCGGGGAGGATCAGGTTCGCCGGGTCGAGCCGTGTCTCGGCGACCATCCGCCGCATCGCCGGGGTCGTCCGCAGCCGCCGGGGGCGGGAGCCGGGGAAGTTTCCGTACGCAGTCATCCTTCGACGATAGACCCGCCCACATCACCCGCTTACCGACACCCGTGCCGGAAAAGACGGCGGGCCCGGCCCGCCGAAGCGACCGGGCCCACCCCCGTAACTCTGCTACGTCGTCGTCCGGCGCCTGCGCGCGCCCGGGCGCCGCTCGCTGGGCCGGGTCACCGGGTCGCCGGCCTCCTTCGCCGCGTCCCTGCGCTGCGTGCCGAAGGCGGCGAGCGCCTCGGCGAGCTTGTGCACGGACGGCTCCGGGGACAGCACGTCCACGCGCAGCCCGTGCTCCTCGGCGGTCTTCGCCGTGGCCGGACCGATGCACGCGATGACGGTCACGTTGTGCGGCTTGCCCGCGATGCCGACCAGGTTGCGCACGGTCGAGGACGAGGTGAACAGGACCGCGTCGAAGCCGCCGCCCTTGATCGCCTCGCGGGTGTCGGCCGGCGGCGGCGAGGCGCGGACCGTGCGGTACGCGGTGACGTCGTCGACCTCCCAGCCGAGCTCGATCAGCCCGGCCACCAGGGTCTCGGTGGCGATGTCGGCGCGCGGCAGGAACACCCGGTCGATCGGGTCGAAGACCGGGTCGTAGGGCGGCCAGTCCTCCAGCAGCCCGGCGGCGGACTGCTCACCGGAGGGCACCAGGTCCGGCTTCACACCGAAGTCGACCAGGGCGGCGGCGGTCTGCTCACCGACGGCGGCGACCTTGATGCCGGCGAAGGCACGGGCGTCGAGCCCGTACTCCTCGAACTTCTCCCGGACCGCCTTGACCGCGTTGACACTGGTGAAGGCGATCCACTCGTAGCGCCCGGTGACCAGTCCCTTGACCGCGCGCTCCATCTGCTGGGGCGTACGCGGCGGCTCGACGGCGATCGTCGGGACCTCGTGCGGCACAGCGCCGTAGGAACGCAGCTGGTCGGAGAGCGATGCCGCCTGCTCCTTCGTACGCGGCACGAGCACCTTCCAGCCGAACAGCGGCTTGGACTCGAACCACGCGAGCTGGTCGCGCTGGGCGGCGGAGCTGCGCTCACCGACCACGGCTATGACCGGCCGGTGGCCCTCGGGCGAGGGCAGCACCTTGGCCTGCTTGAGGACCTGGGCGATCGTCCCGAGGGTCGCCGTCCAGGTGCGCTGGCGGGTGGTGGTGCCGCCGATCGTCACGGTGAGCGGGGTGTCGGGCTTGCGGCCCGCGGAGACCAGCTCGCCGGCGGCGGCCGCGACCGAGTCCAGCGTGGTGGAGACGACGGCGGTCGCGTCGCTCGCGCCGACCTCGCTCCAGCACCGGTCGGAGGCGGTACGGGCGTCGACGAAGCGCACATCGGCGCCCTGCGTGTCACGCAGCGGCACACCGGCGTACGCGGGCACGCCGACGGCGTTGGCCACGCCCGGGACGACCTCGAAGGGCACCCCGGCGGCGGCGCAGGCGAGCATCTCCGCACCCGCGTTCCCGTCCAGGCCCGGGTCGCCCGCGACCGCACGGACCACCCGCCTGCCGCCCTTCGCGGCCTCCATGACAAGATTGGCCGCATCCCTGAGAACGGGTACTCCGGCGGCTGTTGACGAGACGTCAACAACCGTCAGCTCAGGCGTGCTTACGCCTGAGCGCGCATGGCCGCGAACGACGTCGAGAACGTCCGGTTCGGCGACCAGGACGTCCGCGCTCGCAAGCGCCTCGACGGCGCGCAGCGTCAGCAGTCCCGGGTCGCCGGGACCGGCGCCGAGGAAGGTGACCTGGCCTCGTGGGGACAGGGCAGGAAAGTCGGATGCGGCGGGGCCGGTGGGGCTCAAAGTGCTCGCTCCCCCATAAGACCGGCCGCACCCTTGGCGAGCATCTCGGCCGCGAGTTCGCGACCGAGGGCCGCCGCGTCGTCGTGCGACGTGGGGACGGGACCGGTGGTGGACAGCTGTACCAGCGAGGAACCGTCGGTGGTACCGACGACTCCGCGCAGGCGCAGTTCGTTGACAACCTGTCCGTCGACCAGGAGGTCGGCCAGCGCACCCACAGGTGCGGAGCAGCCGGCCTCCAGGGCGGCGAGCAGGGCACGTTCGGCGGTCACGGCGGCCCGGGTGTACGGGTCGTCGAGCTCGGCGAGCGCGGCGGCGAGGTCGGCGCTGGTCGCAGCGCACTCGATCGCCAGTGCTCCCTGGCCGGGAGCGGGCAGGACGGTGTCGACCGGCAGGAAGTCGGTCACCTCACCGGTCCGGCCCAGACGGCTGAGCCCGGCGGCGGCGAGGACCACCGCGTCGAGCTCCCCGTCCCGCACGAACCCGATCCGCGTGTCGACGTTGCCCCGAATGGGGACGGTCTCGATCCGCAGGCCGTGAGAGCGGGCGTACGCGTTGAGCTGCGCCATGCGGCGCGGCGAACCGGTGCCGATGCGGGCACCGTCGGGCAGCTGCCGGATGGTCAGCCCGTCGCGGGCCACCAGCGCGTCGCGCGGGTCCTCGCGCTGCGGCACCGCGGCGAGCACCAGCTCGTCGGGCCGGCCGGTCGGGAGGTCCTTGAGCGAGTGGACGGCGAAGTCCACCTCCCCCCGCAGCAGCGCCTCGCGCAGAGCCGCGACGAACACGCCGGTCCCGCCGATCTGCGCCAGGTGCTCGCGGGAGGTGTCCCCGTACGTGGTGATCTCGACGAGCTCGACGGCGCGCCCGGTCACCTCGCGGACCGCCTCGGCGACGAGGCCGGACTGGGCCATGGCGAGCTTGGAGCGCCGGGTGCCCAGCCGGAGCGGCGCGGTGCCCCGCGCGCCCGGGATTGAGTTGTCGGTCATGACCGCCCTCTATTCGGGTCGTTCAGGTCGGCCCGGGAGACGGCGGCCACCGTCTGCGGGTCGAGGTCGAAGAGTTCGCGCAGCGCGTCCGCGTACCCGGCGCCGCCGGGCTCGCTGGCCAGCTGTTTGACCCGCACGGTGGGCGCGTGCAGGAGTTTGTCGACGACGCGGCGCACGGTCTGGGTGATCTCGGCGCGCTGCTTCTCGTCCAGGTCGGGGAGGCGGCCGTCCAGCCGGGCGATCTCGCCGGCGACGACGCCGGCGGCCATGGTGCGCAGGGCGACCACGGTCGGGGCGACGTGCGCGGCGCGCTGGGCGGCACCGAAGGCGGCCACCTCGTCGGCGACGATCGTGCGCACCTGGTCCACGTCGGCGGCCATCGGGGCGTCGGCGGAGGCGTCGGCGAGCGACTCGATGTCGACGAGGCGCACCCCGTCGATGCGGTGGGCGGCGCCGTCGATGTCGCGCGGCATGGCGAGGTCGAGCAGGGCGAGCCTGACCGGCCCGGTGGACTGCGCGGGCAGGGTGACGCGGCGCGGCGGGGTCGTCGGGGCGGCGGCGGTGGAACCGTTCTCCACCCAGGCGGCGTGCTGGTCGACGTCGGCCGGGTCGGGGGTGACCGTGAGGGTCCCCGTCTCGGCCGGGGCGTCCAGGGTGACGCCGAGGGCACCCGCCAGGGCGTCGGCGGTCAGGACGAGGCCGGTGGCGCCGGTGCAGGAGACGACGACGTCGGCACGTGTCAGTTCGTCGCCGACCGCGGACATCTCGACGGCGTGGGCGCGCACGGTGGTGTCGTCGCCCTGCTGGAGGATCTCCACCAGCCGCTCCGCGCGGGAGCGGGTCCGGTTGGCGACGACGATCTCGGCGACGCCGGTCCGGGCCAGGGTGGCGGCGGCAAGCGAGGACATCGAGCCGGCGCCGATCACCAGGGCGCGCTTGCCCCGGGCCCAGAGGCCCGGGTCGGCTCCGGCGGCGAGCTGCTGGAGCCCGAAGGAGACGAGCGACTGCCCGGCCCGGTCGATCCCGGTCTCGCTGTGGGCGCGCTTGCCGACCCGCAGGGCCTGCTGGAAGAGGTCGTTCAGCAGCCGTCCGGCGGTGTGCAGCTCCTGGCCGCGCGCGAGCGCGTCCTTGATCTGGCCGAGGATCTGCCCCTCGCCGACGACCATCGAGTCGAGCCCGCAGGCCACCGAGAAGAGGTGGTGGACGGCCCGGTCCTCGTAGTGCACGTAGAGGTAGGGAGTGAGCTCGTCCAGCCCGACGCCGCTGTGCTGGGCGAGCAGGGTGGAGAGCTCGGCGACGCCCGCGTGGAACTTGTCGACGTCCGCGTACAGCTCGATGCGGTTGCAGGTGGCCAGCACGGCGGCCTCGGTCGCGGGTTCCGCGGCGAGGGTGTCCTGGAGCAGCTTGGCCTGGGTGTCGGCAGCGAGGGCGGCCCGCTCCAGTACGGAGACGGGGGCGCTGCGGTGGTTCAGTCCGACGACGAGGAGGCTCATGCCGGCATCACGGCGGGCATGTCCCCGTCGGGTCCCTTCCGGCTGGCGGGCGTGGCACGCATCGGCGGGGCCTGGGGGTCCTCGCCCTCCAGGGGCGCGTCCTCCCCGGCCTTGCGCTGCTCGTGGAACGCCAGGATCTGCAGCTCGATGGAGAGGTCGACCTTGCGTACGTCGACGCCTTCGGGCACCGAGAGCACGGTCGGCGCGAAGTTCAGGATGGAGGTCACACCGGCGGCCACGAGCCGGTCGCAGACCTGCTGGGCGGCGCCGGGCGGGGTGGTGATCACACCGATGGACACACCGTTGTCGCTGATGATCCGGTCCAGGTCGTCCGTGTGCTGGACGGCGATCCCGGCCACCGGCGTACCGGCCATGGCGGGGTCGGCGTCGATCAGCGCGGCGACCCGGAAGCCGCGGGAGGCGAAGCCGCCGTAGTTGGCGAGGGCCGCGCCGAGGTTACCGATGCCGACGATGGCGACCGGCCAGTCCTGGGTGAGCCCGAGCTCGCGCGAGATCTGGTAGACGAGGTACTCGACGTCGTACCCGACACCGCGGGTGCCGTAGGACCCCAGGTAGCTGAAGTCCTTGCGCAGCTTCGCGGAGTTGACCCCGGCCGCGGTGGCGAGCTCCTCGGAGGAGACCGTGGGAACGGATCGCTCGGAGAGCGCGGTGAGTGCGCGCAGATACAGCGGAAGTCGGGCGACGGTGGCCTCGGGAATTCCTCGGCTACGGGTCGCCGGTCGGTGAGTTCGGCCAGTTGCCACGGTGCTCCTGCGGGATGAGCGGGGCTGTAGGCGGCCGTATGTACCAAGACCGCCCCGTCGAATGCAGGCTATGTCTTTGTGAACGCGTGCACAAAGATGGTGTCCGTTTTGTCCGGTCAAAGTGACCGGGGTCACGCACATCGCCCGTGCGATCCAGGAACCAGGGACCGCATCAGCCCGTTGCAGCCTCGAAGGGGGCAAAGCGGTACACACTCCTCACGTCTACGCCCCCGAGACCACTCAAAACGCCCATGATGTTAACCGAGTTTCACTCACGCACCCAGCGCCTTGCGCAGTCTCGCGGGGTCCACCCGCCAGAACGTGTGCTGTTCGTCATCGATCAGCACCACCGGAATCTGCTCCCAGTACTCCTGGTACAGCTCCGCGTCCTCGGTGATGTCCTTCTCCACCCACGACGCACCGGTCTCCTCGCAGACCGCGCTCACCACCGCCCGGGCGTCCTCGCACAGATGGCATCCGGGCTTGCCCACGAGGGTGACCACCCGGTCGGCGGGCTTCTTCTTCGTACGACGCAGCAGAGCACTCATGCCTTCATTCTGCGCCCGCCCGCCGCCGCCCCGGACCGCCCGGAATCTCCCGATTAACGATCCGGCCCCGCAGAGTTCACGCTGCCGCATCCGGGCAGGTCGGGCAGGTGCGGACGGACTGGCTATGCTCACCGCATGGCCGCACTTGGATGGCTCACACCCCGTAGGCGTTCCGCGACTGCACGGAGCGTCCTGGCAGGCGAGGCCGCGGCCGAGGCCGCACGCAAGACCTCGGTCGAGGACGAAGCCGCCGTCCTGGCCAAGGCGCCGGAAGAGCCGGATGCCATCTCCCTCGTCGAGGAGCCCCCGTTCCCGGTCGCCGGGGACGACCGCGCCGCCGCCTTCTTCGACCTCGACAACACCGTCATGCAGGGTGCGGCGATCTTCCACTTCGGCCGGGGCCTCTACAAGCGGAAGTTCTTCGAGCGCCGCGAGCTCACCCGGTTCGCCTGGCAGCAGGCATGGTTCCGGCTGGCCGGCGTCGAGGACCCGGAACACATGCAGGACGCCCGCGACAGCGCGCTCTCCATCGTCAAGGGCCACCGCGTATCCGAGCTGATGTCCATCGGCGAGGAGATCTACGACGAGTACATGGCCGACCGCATCTGGCCCGGCACCCGCGCCCTGGCCCAGGCCCACCTGGACGCCGGCCAGCGCGTCTGGCTGGTCACCGCCGCCCCCGTGGAGACGGCCACCATCATCGCCCGGCGCCTCGGCCTGACCGGCGCGCTGGGCACCGTCGCCGAGTCGGTCGACGGCGTCTACACCGGCCGTCTGGTGGGTGAGCCCCTGCACGGCCCCGCCAAGGCCGAAGCGGTACGCGCCCTGGCGGCGGCCGAGGAGCTGGACCTGGAGCGCTGCGCCGCCTACAGCGACTCCCACAACGACATCCCGATGCTCTCGCTGGTCGGCCACCCCTACGCGATCAACCCGGACACCAAGCTCCGCAGGCACGCCCGCGCCCTGGACTGGCGGCTGCGTGACTACCGCACCGGCCGCAAGGCGGCCAAGGTCGGCATTCCCGCCGCGGCCGGGGTCGGCGCGCTGGCGGGCGGCACCGCCGCGGCCCTCGCCCTGCACCGCCGCCGCCACTGACCACGAACCGTCGCCCCCCGGAACATCGGTGCGAGGCGACGGAGCGCCAGATCGACAGATCACGAAGCGATCCGATCACTAACCGATCACGTTGCGCTGCTCGTTGCGTCACTTAGCGATACAAGAAACGACGTAATCGGTGATTTAGACAACTGGGTGTAGTGCCGCCTGCACGAAGCGTTATTCTCCTCAGACGCATCACGGAGACCGCCGCTCGCTACGACGGGTGACGTTTTTCGAACTGCTCGTGATGGAAGCTCTGCCTCTGGGAGTCCCGTGTACCCACACGTCGGGGTTGACGCCTCGGGCCTGGCTACGCTGCGCGCATCGGTCATCGACCGCTTGCGCGGCTTCGTCCCCACCGCGTACGCCGTCCCCGCCTTTGCCACCCCTGCACCTGCCGGCCCCTGCTACGCCATGGCCGAACGCAGCGCGGCGGTCGGAAGACGCAGCACCCGCGCCGCCTCGACCACGTCGGCCGTCCGCCGTCCCACGGCCGACAGCGACAGCGCGCGCATGATGGATCTCGTCGAGCGCGCGCAGGCCGGCGAGGCGGACGCCTTCGGCCGCCTGTACGACCAGTACAGCGACACCGTGTACCGGTACATCTACTACCGCGTGGGCGGCAAGGCCACCGCGGAGGACCTCACCAGTGAGACCTTCCTCCGCGCGCTGCGCCGTATCTCCACGTTCACCTGGCAGGGCCGCGACTTCGGCGCCTGGCTGGTCACCATCGCTCGCAACCTGGTCGCCGACCACTTCAAATCCAGTCGGTTCCGACTGGAAGTGACCACCGGCGAGATGCTCGACGCCAACGAGGTGGCGCGCTCCCCCGAGGACTCCGTCCTGGAGTCCCTCTCCAACGCCGCACTGCTCCAGGCCGTGCGACGACTCAATCCACAGCAGCAGGAGTGCGTCACGCTCCGCTTCCTGCAAGGCCTCTCGGTCGCCGAGACGGCCCGGGTGATGGGAAAGAACGAGGGCGCGATCAAGACCCTGCAGTATCGCGCCGTCCGGACGCTCGCCCGGCTGCTACCGGACGACGCCCGCTGACGGCACCGGAAGTGACCGATTCCCTACGCACTGGTCCGATCATCCTTCGTGCGTAACCCAAGTGCCGCGCGACTCGTTGTGCCGGTTGCAGGCCCCCTGCCGTCACCCCATGTCCGTTTCCACTCACTCCATCGAGTGGAAACGCTCAAGGTGTGCAACCTTCCGGACCGCCAGGGGAGTCGACCGTCATGACGAGAGGAGGTGCCGCCAGTGATCGCAAACGTTTCGGCACACCGGCGGGCGAACGCCTTCGCCCAGGCCCTGGAGGAGCAGACCCCCCAGGGTGCGGCGGCCGTACAGCCCGAGGAGCCGGCCGACCAGGCCGACCGCGGACCGCTGTTGGCCCTGGCGAACGGCCTCGGTGAGCTACCGAAGCCGCAGTTGGACCCCGAGGTCAAAGTGGTGCAGCGAGCCCAGCTCGTCGCGGCCATGGAGGCCATGTTCGCCGAGGGCGGCGCATCGACGGGCCCTACGGTGCCCGAGCAACGGGGCAAGGGGGCCCACCGGGCCTCGCCACTGCGCAAACTGCGTCCCCGCTCCCGCTGGGCGAAAGGGCTCACCGCCGGTGGGCTCACCGTCGGTGTGGCAGCCGGAGCGTTCGGCGGAGTGGCCGCTGCCAGCTCCGACGCCCTGCCCGGTGACTCGCTGTACGGGCTGAAGCGCGGGATGGAGGACATCAGCCTCGGCATGGCCAAGGGCGACGCCGACCGCGGCGAGGTCTACCTCGACCAGGCCTCCACCCGGCTCAGCGAGGCCCGCAGACTCATGGAGCGCGGCCGTGCCGGCGAGCTGGACCACGAGTCCCTCGGCGCCGTCAGACGCGCGCTCAACGGCATGTCCCACGACGCCTCCGAGGGCCACCGCCTGCTCCACTCCGCCTACCGGCGCGACGGCTCCCTCGGCCCCATCCAGACCCTGGACTCCTTCTCCCGCTCGCACCGCGCCGCCTGGAGCAGCCTCCGCGACCGGCTCCCCGTCCAGCTCACCGACGTACGGGACCAGGTCAGCTCCGTCTTCGAAGCCATAGACGAAGACGTCGCCCCGCTCCAGTCCCTCCTGCCCCGCACCCCGGGCAGCGGCAAGGAGAACGGACGCTCCGACTCCACCACGCCGGACACCGGATCCCCCCGGACCGACGACCCCGCCCCCGCACCCCCGTCCCAGTCCGAGGGCCGCCCCGGCTCCAGCACCGCGCCGAAGCCGTCGGGCTCCTCCGGCTCCGCCGGCTCGACCCCCGAGGACGGCCTCCTCGACGGCGGTACGGACGGACTGCTCGACGAACTCCCCACCGACGACCTCGCTCCGCCGTCCCCGGAGGGCCGTCCCAGCACATCGTCCCGCCCCGCCCCGGACGTCACCCTGCCCCCGCTGCTCCCCGGGCTCCTCCCCGGCCTGGGGATCGACGAGGAGAACCTCAGGCCCAAGCCGTAGGGACAGGGAGAAAGGGCCGGTACGCGATCCGCGTACCGGCCCCCTCTCCGTACCATCGCCCCGCGCGCCTCAGAAGAAGACCGACCGCCGCTGCACGAGCAGCTTGTACAGCGTGTGCTGGATCTGCTCCCGCACCTGGTCCGTCAGGTTGAACATCAGCATCGGGTCCTCGGCCGCCTCCGGCGGATAGCCGTCCGTCTCGATCGGCTCACCGAACTGGATCGTCCACTTCGTCGGCAGCGGCACCGCGCCCAGCGGCCCGAGCCACGGGAACGTCGGCGTGATCGGGAAGTACGGGAAGCCCAGCAGCCGGGCCAGCGTCTTGGCGTTGCCGATCATCGGATAGATCTCCTCGGCCCCCACGATCGAGCACGGCACGATCGGCGCCCCCGCCCGCAGCGCCGTCGAGACGAATCCGCCCCGCCCGAAGCGCTGGAGCTTGTAGCGGTCGCCGAACGGCTTGCCGATGCCCTTGAACCCCTCCGGCATCACCCCGACGATCTCACCGAGCTCCAGCAGCCGCTGCGCGTCCTCCGCACAGGCCAGCGTGTGCCCGGCCTTGCGCGCCAGCTCGTTGACGACCGGCAGGTGGAAGACCAGATCGGCGGCGAGCAGCCGCAGATGACGCCCCGCCGGGTGGTTGTCGTGCACCGCGACCTGGAGCATCAGCCCGTCCAGCGGCAGCGTCCCGGAGTGGTTGGCCACGATGAGCGCCCCGCCCTCCGACGGGATGTTCCCGATGCCCTTCACCTCGACCCGGAAGTACTTCTCCGCCAGCGGCCGCAGCGCCGACATCAGGACCTGGTCGGTGAGCTCCTTGTCGTAACCGAACTCGTCGACCTCGTAGTCGCCGGTGACCCGCCGCCGCAGGAACGCGAGCCCGCCCGCGATCCGCCGGTCCCAGCCATCACGCCCTCCGGCCGCCCCACGCGCCCCGCCCACCGGGGCTTCCCGCGGCTGCTGAGGCTCCTGCGCCCCCGCCGCCCCTTCCGGGGGAGCCTCGGGAAGCCGGCTGCCCGGCAAGGCGCTCACCGGGGCCGTGGAGCCGTCGCCCCGCGCACCACCGCCGCCCCCGGTCCGGCGCCGGGCCGGACGCGCGCTGCCACCGGACCGCGAACGGTCGTCGTCGAACGGAATGACCTTGGCGTCCGCCATCGTGGATGCGCTCCTCTACCTGGCGCCGTGAGTCGTCTGTACCGCACCGGACCCGCGCTCCCGCGGCCCGGCACCTCCCGGCAGCGGCAGCTCCGCCAGCCGGTCCACCGCCCTGCCCACCGTCTCCGGCGGCAGCAGCCCCGGACCCCGGCTCCGCGCGAACTCCGCGAAGGTCTCCGCCGTGGTGAACTCCGGTCGGAAACCGAGGGTCTCGCGCATCTGCACGGTCGAGACCACCCTGCCATGGGTCAGCAGCCGGATCTGTTCCGGCGAGAAGTCGGTCATCCCGATCGTACGGAGCGCCGAGCCGACCCAGGTGACGGCGGGCAGCAGCACCGGCACGGTCGGCCGCCCCAGCCGCCGCGAACACTGCGACAGCAGCAGCACGCCGTCCCCGGCGATGTTGAAGGTCCCGCTGTTCAGCGTTCCGCGCCGGGGCTCGCGGGCGGCTACCTGGAGCACGTCGACGACATCGTCCTCGTGCACGAACTGGAGCCGGGGGTCGTAGCCGAAGACGGTCGGCAGGACGGGCAGCGACAGATAGTCCGCGAGCGGCGAGTCCGGGCGCGGCCCCAGGATGTTGGCGAACCGCAGCACGCACACCGCGACATCCGGCCGGCGGCGGGCGAAGCCCCGTACGTACCCCTCGACCTCCACCGCGTCCTTCGCGAACCCGCCGCTCGGCAGCGACTTGGGCGGGGTGGTCTCGGTGAAGACCGCCGGATCGCGGGGCGCCGACCCGTACACGCTCGTGCTGGACTTCACCACGAGCCGCTGCACGGTCGGCGACTTCTGGCAGGCACCGAGCAGCTGCATGGTGCCGATGACGTTGGTCTCCTTGATCACCGTCCGGCCGGCCGTGCCGAGCGCCTTGCCGGAGACGTCCAGGTGCACGACCGTGTCGACGGCGTACTCGGCCAGGATCCGCGCCAGGGCGGACTGCCGGATGTCCGCCAGGACGAACTCCGCGTCCCCCAGCGGATGTGCGGGGGCGACCGCGTCCACGGCGATCACCCGGTCCACCCCGGGCTCCTGCTGGACGCGCCGGACGAAGCGGCCCCCCAGCTGCCGGGCCACTCCTGTGACGAGGACGACCTTCCCCAAGACCAGCGCCTTCCGTCGGGCCGGGAACCGGTACCTGCTTCCCGCGGTAACTTCCCTGGCCGTCACCGTAGCGGGTGGACGCCGCCCTGTGAGGACCCCATGCCCCGAAACGCACCGCAGCCCTCCCGCCGGAACGGCGGGAGGGCTGCGGATCTCACGAACTGCGTTCGCTTACTTCTTGTTGCGACGCTGAACGCGCGTGCGCTTGAGCAGCTTGCGGTGCTTCTTCTTGGCCATCCGCTTGCGCCGCTTCTTGATAACAGAGCCCACGACTACCCTCGCTCACTTCATCTTCACTGGTGCGGGGCGTCTGGGCCCACACGACCTACGTCGGCCTAGCCTACCCGCCAGCGACTGAGGGGCGTAATCCGAGGGCAACTCAGGCTGACTCCACCCCCACGAAGGACTCGCGGAGATACGCGTGAACCGCTTGCTCCGGCACCCGGAAGGACCTGCCCACCCGGATCGCCGGCAGATGACCACTGTGCACCAAGCGGTACACGGTCATCTTCGACACTCGCATGACCGAGGCGACTTCCGCCACGGTCAGAAACTTGACCTCGTTGAGAGGCCTCTCGTTGTCAGCAGCCATGACCCACCTGTACCTTCCGCACCGGACGCGCACCGGCTTCCCCTCCGGTGACTCTTCGTCGCTGTGCGCTCACTCCACAGATTAGGGGCGGGTGGTGCGAGTGGGGAAGAGGAGGGGCGGCCGGACGGCTACGAGGACAGACCCGCCCGGTGGAGCACGTAGCGCGTCAGTGGCCGGTAGTAGTGCGAGCGGACTCCGTCATCCAGCGGTACGACGACGGAAACCCGCCCCTCGGCCTCGCCGACGAAGAGCGCGGGGTCGTCCGTGTCCGCCGGACCGATCGCCTCGATACCCAGCTGACCTGCACCGCAGACCCAACCGTGATCCCCGATCACCAGCTCCGGAAGCACTCCGTACCGCTCCGCCGCGTCCTGGAGCGCCACCCTGACCGGCAGCGGGGAATGCGTGTGTGCGCCGGTCTCACCACCCGTGGGCCGCCCCCCGGGCTCACGGACCAGGGCCACCCCCCGTACGTGGTCGAGATGGTACGTGCGTACGCCGAACCGGGTCGTCATGTCGATACATCGCCCCTGCGCGGGGGTGAGAACAGGACACCCCGCCGACGACAAGGCGTCTGCCAGCCCGGCGTAGAACCCCAGCAGCCGGTGCGGATGCCCGGTCCCCAGCAGCACCGGGGCCCGCCGCCCCGCCGCCTGCCCCAGCCGCTCGGCGAACGCGTCCAGCGCGGCCACCGTCCGCTCGGGGTCGATCACGTCGGGCCCCGACACATGCGCGGGATCGGCCGACACCCCGCACCTTCGCGCCATCAGCCGCAGCAGCTCCGGCTCGTCCCAGGTCCGCTCCGGCGCGAGACCGAGCATCACCCGCGGATCCCCCGCGGCGAACAGCCGATAACTGCGCAGACTGTTCTCCCGCGGCGTGGCCACGGGCCCGGCCAGCCGGGCCGCCAGCAGATGGGCGCGCAACGCCCCGGTGCTCAACACCTCATGGATGCTGCCGCACCGGCCCGCCCCGGTGGCCGGATTCCCGGTTCCGCCCCACCGTCGGCGTAACCGCGCGGGACAATGCCCCGGCGCCCCCGCGACTCTGCTACGTCCTCAGGCCAGGAGCCCCCGCAACGGGAACGCCGCCTTACGGGTCGCGATGACCGCCTGGTCCAGCCGGTCCGCCGGGTCGTACCCGTCCTCCCAGGACGCCCAGGAGGGCGTACGCCCGTCCGTCATCCTGCCGGGGCCCAACTGCCGCGTACGGGCGTGGACAAGGTCCCGCCAGGAGGCCGGCACCACCGATTCCGGGTCGACCGGCGCGTGCGCCGCGATCCCCACGAGGTGCGTCCACGACCGCGGTACGACATCCACCACCGCGTACCCGCCCCCGCCGAGCGCCACCCACCGCCCGCCCTCCGCGTACCGGTGGGCCAGGTCGTGGCAGGACTCCATGACCGCCCGCTGCGCGTCCAGGGAGACGGCGAGGTGGGCGAGCGGGTCCTCGAAGTGCGTGTCGGCCCCGTGCTGTGTGACGAGCACCTGGGGCCGGAAGTCGGCCAGCAGCTCGGGCACGACGGCGTGGAAGGCCCGCAGCCACCCCGCGTCCCCGGTCCCGGCGGGCAGCGCCAGGTTCACCGCGGAACCCTCGCCCGCCCCGGCCCCGGTCTCCTCCGGCCACCCCGTCTGCGGGAAGAGCGTGCGCGGGTGCTCGTGCAGGGAGATCGTCAGTACGCGCGGGTCCTCCCAGAACGCGGCCTGCACCCCGTCTCCGTGGTGGACGTCCACATCGACGTACGCGACCCGCTCGGCGCCCAGCTCCAGCAGCCGGGCGATGGCGAGGGCCGGGTCGTTGTAGATGCAGAACCCGGCGGCCGCCCCCGGCATGGCGTGATGCAGCCCCCCGGTGAAGTTCACCGCGTGCGCGGTCTCCCCGCGCCACACGGCCTCGGCGGCCCCCACCGACAACCCGGCGATCAGCGCGGACGCCTCGTGCATCCCGGCGAACGCCGGATCATCCACGGTCCCGAGCCCGTAGTCCTGGTCGGCCGTCCGGGGATTCGCCGAGGCGGCCCGCACGGCGGACACGTAGTCCTGCCGGTGCACGAGCCGCAGGGTCGAGTCCCCCACGGGCTTCGCCCCCCGCAGGTCCACCACCTCATCGAGCCCGAACGCCCGCACCAGTCCCATCGTCAGGGCCAGCCGGACCGGGTCCATGGGGTGGCTCTCCCCGAAGTCGTATCCCGTAACTGCGTCATCCCACATCAGCTGTGCGCGGCCGCTCATGCCCGCCACCGTATCGGGCGGGCTCCGGCGCGAACGAGCGGGCATACACCAGCGTCACCAGCACCAGGACCATCGGTACGAGCATGGCGCCCCGATAACTCCACGCGTCCCCCAGAACCCCCACCAGCGGCGAACCCACCAGGAACCCGACATAGTTGAAGATGTTCAGCCGGGCCACGGCCGCGTCACTGTTCCCCGGGAACAACCGCCCGGCCGCCGCGAAGGTCTGCGGCACGATCACACTGAGCCCGAGCCCCAGCAGCGTGAACCCGAGCATCCCCACCCAGGCCCCGGGCGCCCCGGCCACCACCGCGAACCCCCCGGCCGCCAGCAGGCTCCCGCCCCGCACGACGGCGACCGCCCCGAACCGCCGCACCCCGAAGTCCCCCACGGCCCGCCCCAGCAGGGTCGTCACCATGTAGACGTTGTAGGGAAGGGTCGACATCTGCTCCGAACCACCGAGCACGTCCTGGAGGTACTTGGCACTCCAGTTGGAGACGGTCGAGTCACCGATGTACGCGAAACACATCACCAGGCAGAGCGGCAGCAGCAGCTTGAACGAGACGGCGCCCCCCGCGGCCCCGGGGCCGCCGCCCTTCTCCGGATCCCTCCCCTCCGTGTACCACCGGCTGCCGACCAGCACCGCGGGCAGCAGCAGCGCCACGACGGGGAGGTAGGACACGAACAGCGACAGGTCCCACCGCGCCCCGACCCACGCCAGGGACGCCCCGGCGATCCCACCGAGGCTGTACGCGGCGTGGAACCCGAGCATGATGGAGCGCCCGTACGCCCGCTGAAGGCTGACGCCCATCATGTTCATCGAGGCGTCCAGCGCCCCCACCGCCAGCCCGAACACTCCGAGCGCCACCGCGATGTGCCAGAGCTCCCGGCCCGCGCCCGCCCCGAGCAGGGCGAGCAGGACGAGCGGCTGCGCCCACCGCAGGACGACACCGGGCCGCACCCGGGCGACGGCCTTCTCGGTGAGTACGCTGCCGGCGCCCGCCAGGATCGGGACTGCGGCCAGGAAGACGGGCAGCAGTCCGTCGGATATCCCGTACTGGTCCTGGAGGGCGGGGATACGCGTCACGAGGAGAGCGAACGCCACCCCCTGGACACCGAAGCTCAGCGCCAGCGAGACCCTGCCGTGCCGCAAGCCCGCGTCTGTCATGGCCGCGAGCGTAGGCCCAGGATCTACCCATGGGTAGATGGATCAGGCGAGCAGTTCCGGGAGTTGGGCCATGTCCGAGAAGTACCCGGTCACTCCGGTCAGCCGGTCCGCCGGCATCATCGAGGTGAACCCGTACACGTCCATGCCCGCGGCACGGGCCGCCTCGACACCGAGCGGGCTGTCCTCGATGACGACGCACCGCTCCGGCGCGACGCCCATCCGCTCGGCGGCGTACAGGAACAGGTCCGGCGCCGGCTTGCCCCGCCCGACGTCTTCCGAGCTGAAGATCCACTCCTCCTCGAACCACTGGTCGAGCCCGGTCCTGCGGTGCCCGACCCGGATCTTCTCGTGGCTCCCGGACGAGGCGACGCAGTAGTCGACCCCGTCGGCGACGAGCTTGCCGAGAAGTTCCTCGGCCCCGTCCACCGCCACCAGCTCCTGCTGGAAGGCGGCAAAGGTACGGGCGTAGAGCGTGGCCTCGAAGTCCGCGGGGAGCTTCTCGCCACCCCGCTCCTCGACGAGGTCGTGCACCCGGTGCACGGCGGCCCCCATGTAGTCGCGGAGCGACTCCTCGTACGAGGTGGGGTGACCGAGTTCGGTGAGGTAGCCGGCGAGGATGGTGTTGGCGATCGGCTCACTGTCGACGAGCACACCATCGTTGTCGAAGATGACCAGTTCGTAGCGCATGGTCCGACCCTAGACGTTCAGAACGCAGAAAAGCCCCGCACCATACGGTGCGGGGCTTTCCCGGAAAAATTGTTCGGCGGCGTCCTACTCTCCCACAGGGTCCCCCCT
>NZ_JBIVLW010000029.1:0-34763 GCF_044752765.1 Streptomyces sp. NPDC088706 | reverse complement strand
GACACCCTGGTCGTCTTCGAGTCCTACCCCGTCGACAGCGTGGCACTGGCCGAGGCCAACGAAGCGGCCGGCATCACCTGCACCGGCATCCGCCCCTTCTCCACCACCCACTACCCGCTCACCGTGATGGCGGTGGCCACCCCGAACCTGCAACTGGGCCTGGACTACCGCAAGGACACCTTCCGGAGCGAGGTGGTCGAGGACATCGGCCGGCGGCTGCTGCGCATCCTGCGCACGCTGATCGCGGAGCCGGAGCGGGCGCTGGGCACCGTCGACACCCTCGGGCCGAACGAGCGGATGTGGTTGCTGGAGGAGCTGACGGACACCGCGACCTCCGAGCCGGAGGCGACCGTGCCGGAGCTGTTCGCCCGACAGGTGACGAGCACTCCGGATGCAGTGGCCATCGAGTGCGGCGGTGTCGTCTGGACCTACCGTGAGCTCGACGACCGGTCCGACCGGGTGGCCCGTGAGCTGGTTCGCCGCGGTGCCCGGCCGGAGACGGTGGTGGGTCTCGCCCTGCCGAGGACCCAGGACCTCGTGGCGGGCATGCTCGGCATCCTCAAGTCCGGGGCCGCCTATCTGCCGATGGACCCGGCCTATCCGAGTCAGCGCCTGACCCATGTGCTCTCCCAGGCGCGACCGCTGCTGGTACTGACCGACACCGCGACCGCCGGGTCCCTGCCGCTGGGAGACCGGGCGACGCTCCTCCTGGACGAGATGGACGAGATGGAGGAGAGGGACGGCACCGACGAGCCGGCCGGCTCCGGCGCCGACGGGGCCGTGACCGGCAAAGGGCTTGCCCCCCGGCCGCAGAACCTCGCGTACGTGATGTACACCTCGGGCTCATCGGGGACGCCGAAGGGCGTGGCCATCACCCACCGCGGCATCACCAACGGTCTCGCCGAGCTGATGCGGGTGACCCACGCGGCGCCCGGTTCCCGGATGCTGGCGGGTACATCGGTCAACTTCGACGTGTCGGTGTTCGAGATATTCACGGCGCTCTGCTCCGGAGGGATCGTCGAGATCGTGCGCGACGTCCTTGAGCTGGCCGAGCGCGGTGGCTGGACCGGAGGGGTGATCAGCTCCGTGCCGTCGGCCTTCGCAGAGCTGGTCGGCCGTATCGAGGGGAAGGTCCAGGCGGACACCGTCGTCTTCGCGGGGGAGGCTCTTCCGGCCTCCTTGGTGCGTCAGGTACGCGAGGTCATGCCGGGGGCGCGGATCGTCAACGGGTACGGCCAGAGCGAGAGTTTCTACGCCAGTGCGTTCGCTCTCGCCGCTGACGAGGCCTGGGAGCGGACCGGCGGTGCGCCCGTCGGGGAGCCGCTCGGCAACATGCGGGCCTATGTCCTCGGCCCCGGGCTCGCCCCGGTGCCGCCAGGGGTCGTCGGCGAGCTGTATGTCGCCGGTGCCATCGGGCGTGGCTACCACGATCGGCCGGGGCTGACGGCCGAGCGGTTCGTCGCCGACCCCTTCGGGCCGGCGGGCGAGCGGATGTACCGTACCGGCGACCTGGCCCGGTGGAACGTCGACGGTGTGCTGGAGTACGCGGGGCGCGACGACGCACAGGTGAAGATCCGCGGCTTCCGCATCGAACCGGGCGAGGTCGAGGCGGTGCTCGCGGCGCATCCGGACGTGGGCCGGGCCGTGGCGCTCGCGGACGGCGGACGGCTCCTCGCCTATGCCGTCCCCGGTCACGAGGGGGCCGACCTGGACGTGGCGGCACTGCGCCGGTTCCTGGCCGACCGGCTGCCCGCGTATCTGGTGCCCGCCGCGGTCGTCCCGCTGCGTACGCTGCCGCTGATGCCCAACGGGAAGCTGGACCGTTCGGCGCTCCCGAGGCCCGACTTCACCACGGATACCTACCGGGCACCGACCACCGCCGAGGAGCAGCGGCTCGCCACGATGGTCGCCGAGGTGCTGGGTCTGGACCGGGTCGGCGTGGACGAGAGCTTCTTCGACCTGGGAGGCCACTCGTTGACGGCCGCCCAGCTGGCCGGACGGATCGGGGAGGAGTTCGGGAAGGAGATGCCGATCCGCCTGGTCTTCCAGCACCCGACCGTGACGGAGCTGGCGGAGCGGCTCCGCGACGGAGCGGCGCCGCAGTTCGAGGACCCGTACGCGCGGGTGCTGACGATCCGGGCCGAGGGGGACGGGGAGCCTCTGTGGTTCATCCAGCCCGGCTTCGGGCTGAGCTGGTCGTACCTCAACTTCGCCGCCCACATCAGGGACCGGCCCGTGTACGCGTTCCAGGCGCGGGCCTTCAGCGGGGACGACGGCCCGGAATCGGTCGAGGAACTGGTCGGCGACTGCGTTCGGCACATGCTGGAGGTCCAGCCCGAGGGCCCCTACCACATCCTCGGCTGGTCGTTCGGCGGGACGGCCGCGCACGCGGTGGCCGCCGAGCTGGCCGCGCGGGGGCACGAGGTCGGTCTGCTGGGCCTGCTCGACTGCGCGCCGGCGGACTATTTCGACGACGCGGAGATGCTGCCGCAGCAGGATGTGGAGCACATCCTGGAGGACTACATCGGGCACATGGTGGGCGCCGACGAGTACCGGCGTGTGCTGGAGACGTCGGCCAGGGCGCTGATGACGCACGTGGCGATCCTGCGGAAGTACACCTCGCCGGTGTACGCGGGCGATGCGGTCTTCTTCCGGGCCTCGCTGAACCCCGACGATCTGTACGCGGGAGACGCGAGCCACTGGCTGCCGTACATCAGCGGCTCCGTGGAGGAGGTCGACATCGAGACCGGCCACCCGCAGATGTGCGACGCGGGCCCGGCGGCCGAGATCAGCAGGATCATCAACCGGAAGCTCGGCGAGCGCTAGAGGTGTTGGTCACGAGCGTCGTCGACACCGGCCGGGCCTGACCATGGCGAAGACCTCCGATGTGGTGGAGCTGTCCAGGACTGCACCGCACGGAGGTCTTCGTGTCGCACCTGAGCGCCCGGCCGATCCCTCCCGGGAGGCGCCTGATGGTCACGCGCGACTGTTCGGGTCGTCCGGTCGCCCCATGACGTCCCGAGTGCCCGCCGCATCCCATGCGACAGGGGCGCGGCTCCCGCCGCGCCCCTGTCCCGGCGAAGGCCGGTAACCGCCTTTCCCTGGGGCTACCAGCTCACCGGAAGCTCATGGAGGCCGTAGACTCCCTCCTCGCCCTTGAACCTCAACTCGTCGAACGGTACCGCCAGCTTCAGGCCGGGAAGCCGCGCGAGCAGGGAGTCGAAGACGATCTGGAACTCCAGCCGAGCCAGGCTCTGGCCGAGGCACTGGTGCGGGCCGTGGCCGAACGCGAGGTGGTTGCGGGCCGGGCGGTCGATGTCGAAGGCGTCGGGGTCCGGGAAGACGGCGGGGTCGTGGTTGGCCGCGTTGGCGAGGCCCAGCACACCCTCCCCGGCGCGAATCCGGCGCCCGCCCATCTCGATGTCCTCGGTGGCGACCCGGACCATCGCCAGCTCGGACACGGTGAAGTAGCGGAGGACCTCCTCCACCATGGCGGGTGTCAGGGACGGGTCGGTCCTGACCCGGTGCAGCTGCTCGGGGTGCTGGAGAAGCAGCGCGGTACCGAGCGCGATCGTGTTGGCCGACGTCTCGTGCCCCGCGATGAGCAACAGGAAGGCCAGGCCCATCAGCGACATCCGGTCGTAGTCGCCGCTCTCCCGGTTCTTGGCGATCTGACGGCTCAGCAGGTCGTCCCCCGGTTCCTCCTCCTTCGTGGCGATGAGATTCATCAGGTACCCGGCCAGCGAGCCGAAGGCCTCGTCCCGCTCGGTCTCGGACGCCGTGATGCTGACCAGCTTGACGCTGTTGGAGAGGAAGAACTGGTGATCCGCGAGCGGCACTCCGAGCTGCTCGCACATCACCAGTGCCGGTACCGGCACGGCGAGTTCGGCGACCAGGTCGGCCGGCTGGGGGCCGGCCAGGATGCTGTCGAGGCGCGCGTCGACGATGCGTTGCACCTGCGGACGCAGCTCCTTGATGCGCTTCGCGGTGTACTCGGTGATGACCTTGCGCCGCGCCTCGTTGTGGGCCGGGGCGTCCAGATTGATCATGGTCTGGATCGGCTGCTCGGTGGGCTTCTCAAGGCTGAACACGGGGTAGTCGGGGTGCCGGTTGTCGGAGCTGAAGCGGGGGTCACTGAGCATGGCGCGCACGTCGGCGTAGCTGGTCAGCGCCCAGACCGTGTCCTTGTTGGGCAGTTCGACCCGGCAGACCGGCTCCTCCTCGCGGATCCGTGCATACGCCGGCGGAGGGGAAAAGGGGCATTCGCGTGCGAAGGGGACCGCCCCCTGGGCAGGGATGGTGTTCTCGGTCATCTCGTACTCCGTTCCTGATGGCAGTGGCCGGTCAGACCGCGGACCGTTGTGGATGCCGGCCCTGCGAAAGGCCGACGATTCGCCCCGGGCTTTTCCTTTCCGGTGGCGAAAATGTGCTTCAAGCGCCTGGTCCTGTCCTTGAGGGGAGCCGGATCCGGGTATGGGGGCACGCGGGGAATCGGGGGTGCCCGACCATTTCCGCGGAATGTTGCTCTGAAAACACTACGATGCGGCGTGCCGTTCCAGCTATCGTCTTACCGGTGCCGTCGGGAGAGAGTGATCAGGGCCGGAACTCTTCGGCTCCGGCCGATCGCATTTCCGGTGGCCGGTGTCCTGCCAACGGGACACGAGGCCGGGGCGAGCCCGCGGGCGATATCCGCCCGCAGCCGCTGAGTACCGCCCGTCGACGGCGAAACCCGCGCCGTGACCCAGGCTTCACGCGAACGGCCGCGCACCTTCATTCCAGACAAAATCTGGCGATCAAAGGGGTAAACGTGTCAGACGGATCCAAGGGAGCCGGCCACGCCGGTGACCGGCAGACGATACCGAGGCGCTACCTGATGTGCCGCCCGAGCTACTTCGGTGTCACCTACTCCATCAACCCGTGGATGGACCCCGACAAGCCCAGCTCGGCCGATGTGGCGCTCGGTCAGTGGAAGGACCTGCACGATACGTTCGCGAGCCTCGGTCACGACGTGCAGTTGATCGAGCCGGTCGCCGGTCTGCCCGACATGGTCTTCTCCGCGAACGGCGCCACCGTCGTGGACGGCAAGGTCCTGGTGGCGCGCTTCAAGCACCGGCAGCGGGCCGACGAATCCGCGGCGTACCTGGACTGGTTCGGCGAACGTGGCTGGTCCGAGGTGAAGATGGCGCAGTACACGAACGAGGGCGAGGGCGACTTCCTCTTCGTCGGCGATGAGATCCTGGCAGGCGCCGGCTTCCGCAGCGACGTCCGGTCGCACGACGAGGTCCGCGAGTTCTTCGGCCGGCCCGTGGTGTCCCTGATGCTGGTGGACCCGCGCTTCTACCATCTCGACACGGCGCTGTCCGTCCTCGGTGACGGGCAGGTCATGTACTACCCCGAGGCGTTCTCGAGGGGCAGCCGGGACCTGCTTGCCGAGCGCTTCCCCGACGCTCTGCTCGCGGAGGCGGCGGACGCCGAGGTCTTCGGCCTCAACGCTCTCTCGGACGGCCGGAACGTCCTGCTCCCACGCCGGGCCACGCGGCTCGCCGCACGCCTGCGGGAGCGCGGTTACGAGCCGGTCGGGATCGAGCTCGGCGAACTGCTGAAGGCGGGCGGCAGCGTGAAGTGCTGCACGCTCGAACTGCGCGGCTGACCCCCGTACGGCTGTCCCCGTCCTGTTGCCGGGACGGGGCAGGCCGCCCTCGCCGACATCGACGCGGGCGGGCTGTGACCCGGCTCCGGGCGCGGAACGCTTTTCGGTTCACCATTTACGCGTAGGGAGGTATGTTCGAGTCCGGCCGGGGGTGGCCTGGAATTCGGCCCGGTCAGAATTCTCCCGCCGACGGAAATTTCTTCCCGGCTGGTCGACCGAACTCGATCCCTGCAATCGTCGATTCGGTGAGTTTGCTGAATGCTGGAAGTTTCTTCGGTCGGCAGATGAACAGCACCGGACGATGGAAAATCATCAGCGACTTACCGGGAGCAGTCGGAAGGCATGGTTCCGGGTGTTCGTACCAAGAAGGCGCGAAATCCAGGAGGAGGGGACATGACGCATTCCACGACCCGCCGGGCCCACGTCTCGTCGAGGGCCGCCGGCCTGCGGGGCAACAGCCTGGGCGAGCTCTTCCTGCTGGCGCGAGCCCGGGGCGCCATCGACCTGGCGGTCGGCACCCCGGGTTATCCGGAGCCGTCCCACGAGATCGTCGAAGCGGCCGCCGATGCGATGCGGGGCGGGCGGAACCAGTACGACCACCCGTCCGGGGACCTGCTGCTGCGTGAGCGGATCGCCGCGACGCTGGACACCCCCACCGAGCCGGCCACGGAACTGACCGTCACGGTGGGTGCCACCGAGGCCCTGTGCGTGGCGCTGCTCGCCACCCTCGACCCCGGTGACGAGGTGGTACTGCTGGAACCGGGCTACGAGCAGTTCAAGGCGGCGGTCGCGCTCGCCGGAGGTGTGCCCCGCTTCGTCCCTCTCCAGCCGCCGTCCTGGCGCTACGACCCCGCGGACCTCGCGGCGGCGTTCACACCGCGTACCCGGGCCGTGCTGCTCAACAGCCCCAGCAACCCCACCGGCAGGGTTCTCGGCCGGCGTGAGCTGGAGGAGATCGCCGAACTCTGCGAGCGCTACGACGTCACCGTCATCTGCGACGAGGTCTACAGCACCTTCGTCTTCGACGACCGCCCCCGGATCTCGGTCACGCAGGTGCCGGGACTCGCCGAGCGCAGCATCGTCGTCGGCTCCCTCTCCAAGAGCCACGCGATCAGCGGCTGGCGCCTCGGATTCCTGCGGGCCGACGCGGCTCGTACCGAGGTGCTCCGCCGCGTGCACGAAGTGACCACCAACGGAGCGGCCACCCCGCTCCAGGTCGCGGTCGGCATGGCCGCCCTCTCCGTCGACCTGCCGACGGCCACCGCCCAGATGGAGCGCCGCCGTGACCTGGCCCAGGAGATCTTTTCCCGCATGGGCATGAAGTTCGCCCCGGTGGAGGGCGGCTGCTTTCTCTTCGCGGACGTCGAGCCGCTCACCGGCGGACGGCGGAGCGGCACAGCGTTCGTCCACGAACTCCTGGAGAGAGCGGGGGTGCTGCTCGTCCCGGGCGGACCCTTCTTCGCGGACCCCGCGCGCGGCGAGCAGTACGTGCGCATCGCGTTCAACCGCAGCACCGAGGTGCTGCGCGAGGTCGAGCACCGGCTCCAGGCCGGCTGAGAAACCACGGACGGGGAGTACCGCAATGAAGGAGTGCACGTACGGCCGGCTCGGCCCGCTTCCGGAGTTCTTCCGGAACGGGAGCGGCGATGTCGTACCCATCCGCACACCGGCCGGCGACACCATGTGGCTGGTGCGCGACTACGCGCTCGGCCGCCGGGTGCTGACCGACAAGCGGTTCAGCAGGGCCGAGGCGGCGACGCCGCACGCTCCCAGGTTCAACGACGCCCAGCCCGTCCCGGACTCGATGATGAGCATGGACGGCGACCGGCACACCCGGTTGCGGCGGATCGTCAGCGGGGCGTTCTCCACGGGACGCATAGCCGCCATGGGTACGTTCGTGGAGGACCTCGCCGACCGGCACATCGCCGCCATCGCCCGGCAGGGACCGGGAGCCGACCTGATCGAGGGGCTGGCCACCCCGCTGCCCCTCGCCGTGCTCTGCTCGGTTCTCGGTGTACCCGAGGAGGACGGCAACCGGTTCCGTGACTGGGTCGAGGTGCTCTTCGACATCTCCGCCAGCACCCCCGCGGAGAAGGGCCGCCGCCGCCTCGAACTCGCCGAGTACATCTACGACCTGGTCGGCCGCAAACGTCATCGGCCCGAGGACGATCTGCTCACGGAGCTGATCGGCGTCCACGACCGCGGCGATCTCACCATGAACGAGCTCCTCACCCTCGGGCTCACCCTGCTGATGGCCGGCTATGAGACCACCGTCGGGCAGATCGGCCTGTCGGTGCTCTCCCTGTTGTCCGATCCGGCGGCCCACGAGGAGCTGACGAAGGAGCCGGACCGGATTCCCCGCGCCGTCGAGGAGCTGCTGCGGCTGAACCCCGCCACTCCGCTCAGCTTTCCGCGCGTCGCCGTCGAACCGGTCGAGCTCGGCAGCGTCACCGTCCGGGCGGGCGAGGCCGTCATGGTCGCCCTGCTGGACGGCAACCGCGACGCCGCCGTGTTCGCCGAGCCGGAGTCGCTCGACCTCGCCGGGCGGGACGAGGTCCACCTGACCTTCGGCCACGGAGTGCACCGATGCCTGGGCGCGCCGCTGGCACGGCTCCAGGTTCGCGTCGTCCTCGAACGGCTGCTGCGCCGGTTCCCGACGCTGCGGCTGGCCGCCGTCGCCGAGCCGGTGGTCTGGAAGGGCGGCCTGGCGACCCGGGGGCTGTCCCGCCTCCTCGTCGACTGGTAGCCGATCCCGTCCCCATGGCGGGCGCGAGGCCCCGCCGACCGCCCTCCGCACGCCGGAAGTGCCGCCCTCGGCACGCCCACGACCTGGAGCGAGTACTGACGTGTCTGCCGACGACCACAAGCGCACCGAGGCCGGGTCCACCGGGATGGCCCCCACCACCACCGCGTCGCCCGGGCCCGAGGGCCCCCCGCCCCCGTCCACCGGACAGCCCTTCGAAGCATGCGCCGTGCCGCTGGTCCTGTCCGGGGCGACACCGGCCGCGGTACGGTCCCGGGCCGCCCTGCTCCTGCGGCACCTGGAGGGCGGCGGCCCTTCGGCCGCCGACCTCGGGCTCACCCTGACGCGGCAGCCCGTCCTCGACCACCGGGTGGTCGTCCTCGCCGAGGACGAGGACGAACTCGCGGGAGAGCTGGCGGCACTTGCCGAGGGCCGCGGCTCCGCCGGGCGGGTGTCGGCGAACGCCGGCCCGAGCGGGCGCACCGTGTTCGTCTTCCCCGGCCAGGGGTCCCAGTGGGTCGGCATGGCGGCGGGGCTCCTCGACAGCTCGGCGGTGTTCCGCCGGTCCGTCGACGCCTCGGCCCGTGCCCTCGCCCCGTACATCGACTGGTCGCTGGAGGACGTGCTGCGCGGGGCGCCCGGCGCCGCGTCCCTCGACCGCGACGACGTCGTGCAGCCCGCCCTGTTCGCGGCGAGCCTGGCCCTCGCTGACCTGTGGGCCTCCTTCGGGGTGCGCCCGTCGGCGGTCGTCGGGCACAGCAACGGCGAGATCGCCGCGGCCGTCGTCGCCGGGGCCCTGTCCCTGGACGACGGGGCACGTGTGGTCGCCCGGTGGAGCCGGGCACAGGCGCGTATAGCCGGCCACGGCGCGATGGTCTCGGTGACCGCGTCCGTGGCACAGCTGGAGTCCGCCCTCACCGCCTGGGGCGACCGGGTGGGCGTGGCGGCGGTCAACGGGCCCCGGTCCGTCGTCCTGTCCGGCGACCGCGAGGCCGTCGACCGGCTGCTGGACACGTTCGCGGACGAGGGCGTCCAGGCCAGACGCATCCCCGTCGACGTCGCGGCCCACTCCCCTCACATGGAGGCGCTGCGTGAGGAGATCCTCGACGCCCTGGCCCCCGTACGGCCGCGCGCCGCCGAGGTGCCCTTCCACTCGACCGTGACCGGCGAGCGGATCGACACCCCCTCCCTGGACGCCGACTACTGGTACGGCAACCTCCGCAGTACCGTCCGCCTCGACGCGACGGTCCGCACGCTCGCGGACCACGACGCGTTCGTCGAGATCAGCCCCCACCCCGTCCTCACCATGGCGCTCCAGCAGACGCTGGACGACCTGGAGTCCCCCGCGGTCGTGGTGGAGACGCTTCGCTGGGGGCAGGAGGGCACCCGGCGCTTCCTGACCTCACTGGCGCGGCTGCACGTCCACGGCACCCCGGTCGACTGGCGGCCCGCCTTCCTGCCCGGCGCCCGCACCGTCGACCTCCCCGCCGCCACGGGACCGGCCGCGGGTGAGGGGGCGGGGGCGCCCGTCGACGAGGGGACACCGCGAGCGGGCGCGGAGGAGACCACGAGCCGGCTTCTCGGCCTGCTGCGGACCGAAACCGCGCTGGTCATGGGGGTCGAGCCGGACGAACTTCCCGACGACGACGCCGCGTTCCAGGACATCGGGCTCGACTCCGTGACGGCGGTGGAACTCCGCAACCGACTGGTCGACGCCACCGGCCTGCGTCTACCGGTCACTCTGCTCTTCGACCATCCCACGCCGGAACGCCTCGCCGCGCACCTTGCCGCCGTGACCAACGGCACCCGGCCCGGCACCGACACGGACACCGTGCGGCAGGACGCCGACGCCGAGGACCCGGTGGTCATCGTCTCCATGGCGTGCCGCTTCCCTGGCGGGGTCACCACGCCGGAGGACCTCTGGGACCTCGTTCTCGGCGAGCGGGACGCGATCTCCGGATTCCCGGTCAACCGCGGCTGGGCACTGGACGCCCTGTTCGACCGGGATCCCGGCCGCGCGGGCCGCTCGTACACCCGGGAGGGCGGCTTCCTGCACGACGCGGACCTCTTCGACGCGGAGTTCTTCGGGATCAGCCCGCGCGAGGCCATCGGTATGGACCCGCAACAACGCCTGGTCCTCGAAACCGTGTGGGAAGCCCTCGAACGCGCGGGGATCGACCCCGCGGCGCTCCGCGGCAGCGGGACCGGGGTCTACCTCGGGGCGCTCGCCCAGGACTACGGGCCGCGCCTGCACGAGGCGGACGACAGGTCCGGTGGATACCTGCTCACGGGCAACTTCACCAGCGTGCTCTCCGGCCGTGTCGCCTACACCTTCGGGCTGGAAGGCCCCGCCGTCACGGTGGACACCGCGTGCTCCTCGTCGCTGGTCGCCCTGCACCTCGCTGCCCAGGCCGTGCGCAGCGGTGAGTGCCGCCTCGCGGTCGCGGGGGGAGTGACGGTGATGTCCAGCCCCGGCATGTTCGTGGAGTTCAGCCGTCAGCGGGGCCTCGCGCCGGACGGCCGCTGCAAGGCGTTCGCGGACAGTGCGGACGGCACCGCGTGGAGCGAGGGCGCGGGTGTGCTGCTGCTGGAGCGGCTCTCCGACGCCCGCCGCAACGGCCACGAGGTGCTGGCCGTCGTCCGCGGCTCCGCGATCAACCAGGACGGCGCGAGCAACGGACTGGCCGCCCCCAGCGGACCCGCGCAGGAACGGGTCCTGCGCGCCGCCCTGGCCGCGGCCGGCCTGACCGCGGGCGACGTCGACGCGGTCGAGGCGCACGGCACGGGCACCCGCCTCGGAGACCCCATCGAGGCCCAGGCGATCCTCGCCGCCTACGGGCAAGGCCGCGGCGGGTCGGGACCCCTCCATCTGGGATCGCTGAAGTCCAACGTGGGCCATGCGCAGGCCGCGGCCGGGGTCGGTGGCGTGATCAAGATGGTCCTGGCGATGCGGCACGGTGTCCTGCCCCGCAGCCTGCACATCGACCACCCGACCGAGCACGTCGACTGGACGGCCGCCGACGTCCGGCTGCTGACCGAGGCGGTGCCGTGGCCCGACGCGGGCCGTCCGCGCCGCGCCGGAGTGTCGTCCTTCGGTATCAGCGGCACCAACGCTCACGTCGTCCTGGAGCAGGCCCCCGGCCGGGTCCCGGCGCCGCCGCGGGCGGCGGCGGTCCCGGTGCTGCCGGGGCATGGGCTGCTCTCCGGCCGCACCGAGGACGCGCTGAGGGCCCAGGCCGCGCGGCTCGGCGCGTTCCTGGACGAACATCCGGACACCGAATGGCCCGACACCGGCCTGACGCTGGCCGAAGCCCCGGCCCGGTTCGCCCACGCGGCCGCCGTCGTCGCCGAGGACCGCGAGAGCTTCCGGCGCGGCCTGGCGCTGCTGGCCGCCGGTGAGCCGTCGGCCGATGTGGTCGGCGGCCCCGAGCCGTCCGCCGCACCGGCCCGCCGGGGGAAGGCCCTCACCGCCTTCCTGTTCACCGGCCAGGGCAGTCAGCGGGCCGGCATGGGCCGCGAACTCTACGACGCGCACCCCGTGTTCGCCTCGGCGTTCGACGACGTGTGCGCCCAGCTCGACCGGCACCTGCCCACCCCCCTCAAGGACGTGGTGTTCGTGACCGGCGCGGCCGACGCCGACGCCGCGAGCCGGCGACTGGACCGGACCGAGTACACCCAACCTGCTCTGTTCGCCCTGGAAGTGGCCCTGTTCCGGCTGCTGGAGCACTACGGGATCGTTCCCGACCGCCTTCTCGGCCACTCCGTCGGGGAGATCGCGGCCGCCCACGCCGCCGGCGTCCTGGACCTCGCGGACGCCTGCACTCTGGTGGCGAACCGGGCGCGGCTGATGCAGTCCGCACCCGGCGGTGGCGCCATGACGGCCATCGAGGCGACGGAGGAGGAGATCCGCGCATCGCTCGCGGGGTACGAGGGCCGCCTCGACATCGCCGCCGTCAACGGGCCTGCCTCCGTCGTCGTCACCGGTGACGCGGACGCCGCCGCCGAACTGGGCGGCAGCTGGCGCGCCAAGGGCCGACGCGCCACCCCGCTCAAGGTGAGCCATGCCTTCCACTCCCCGCACATGGAGCCGGTCCTCGACGAGTTCCGAGAGGTGGCCGCGGGGCTCACCTACCACCCCCCGCGCATTCCCGTGGTCTCCAACGTCACCGGCGCCTTCGCCACCGCCGAGGAGCTGGCGGACCCCGCCTACTGGGTCCGCCACCTGCGCCGGACCGTCCGGTTCGCCGACGGCGTGCGCACCCTCCAGGCGGACGGCGTCCAGGCATGGGTCGAGCTGGGTCCTGCCCCCGTGCTCGCCGCCATGGTCGGCGCCTGCGCGGGCGAGGAGGCCGTACGTCCGGTGTCGCTGCTGCGCCCCGGCCGGTCCGAGCGCCACTCCGTCGCCGCCGTCCTGGCCCAGCTCGACCTGTACGGGATCCGGCCGGACGCCGGACGGATGTTCCCCGGCGCCCGGCGCGTCACGCTGCCCACCTACGCCTTCCAGCGCCGCCGCTTCTGGCTCGACGGCGGTGCCGCGGCCGGCGATGCCACCACGCTCGGTGTCATCGCCGCGGACCACCCGCTGCTCGGGGGCATGACCCGTCTGGCCGACGGGGACGGGCTGCTGCTGACCGGTCGCCTCTCCCCGCGCACCCACCCGTGGCTGGCCCAGCACGTCATCGGCGGAACGGTGCTGCTGCCCGGCGCGGCGATCGTCGAACTGGCGGTGGCCGCCGGCGACCGGGCCGGCTGCCACGGGCTGCGTGAACTGGTCCTGGAGGAACCGCTGATCATGCCCGAGGAGGGCATCCGGCTGCAGATCGGCCTCGGAGGCGCCGACAGCGCGGGCGAGCGGCGGGTCACGGTGCACTCCTGCCTCGGCACCGGCACCGGCACCGGCCCCTGGGACGAGGGGGAGTGGACACGCCATGCCACCGGAACGCTGACCGCCGAGGGCGCGGCCGGCCCGGACGAAGGGAGCGGTCTGCCGCCCGAGAGCGCCACCCGGCTCTCCCACGAGGGCCTCTACGAACGCCTGGCCGATGACGGTTACGCCTACGGGCCCGCCTTCCAGGGGATCGAGGCGGTCTGGGAGTCCGGGGGAGACCTCTACGCGGAGGTGGCACTGCCCGAGGAGCTGCACGCCGATGCCTCCGACTACGGCATCCACCCCGTCCTGCTCGACGCCGCGCTGCACCCCTTGCTGCTCGCCGGGCACGCCGAGGCGGGCGTCGTGCGGGTCCCGTTCTCGTACGACGGTGTCACGCTCCACTCCACCGGTGCCACCCGGCTGCGGGCACGGCTGGCCAAGGCCTCGGGCGACACCTGGCGCCTGACGGCCGACGACCCGGCGGGGGGGCGGGTGCTGAGTATCGACTCCGTGACCCTGCGACCCGTCGCGGCCGACCGGATCTCCGGACAGGGCGCCACCGGGCCGGCCACTCCGCACCACATCGTCTGGCAGCCCGTACCGGAGGCCGAGTTCGCGCCCGGCCTCCGGTGGGCCGTCCTCGGCACCGCCGCCCCGGACACGGAGGCCCTCACCGCCACCACCTTCACCACCTTCGCCGCGCTGGACGCCGCCCTCGGCTCCGGCACCGCCGCCCCCGACGTCCTGGTCCTCGCGCCCACTTCTCCCAGCGGCGCGGGCGACGAACCGGAACGCGTGCGCACCGCCGTCCGCTCGACGCTCGACGCCGTCCGCCGCCTTCTGGCCGATCCCCGTCTGGAGTCCACGAAACTGCTGCTCCTGACCCGGGGAGCCGTGGCCGTGCGGCCCGGGGAGGACGTTCACGACCTGCCGGCCGCCGCGGCACGCGGCCTGATACGTACCGCCGCGAGTGAACACCCCGGCCGGTTCGCCCTCCTCGACATCGACGACAACGACAGGGCCGGGCTGCGGTCCGCCGCTGCCGCTGCCTTCGGAGCCGGACCCGAATGCGCTCTGCGTGAGGGAAAGCCGTACGTGCCGAGGCTGCGCCGCGAGGCCGCACCGGCCGACAGAGGCCTGTCTGCCGCAGGCCCGGCCGCCCTCGATACCGGGGGCACCGTCCTGATCACCGGCGGGACCGGTGGCCTCGGCCGCCTGATCGCCCGTCACCTGGTGGTCCAGCACGGCATCCGCCACCTGGTGCTGATCAGCCGCCGGGGGGACGCCGCGCCCGCCGCGAAGGCACTCACCACCGAACTGGAGGACCTGGGCGCGAGTGTCACCGTCGTGGCCTGCGACGTCGCCGACCGCGAACGCCTTGCCGCGGTCGTCGCCGATGTCCCGCACGCCCACCCGCTCACCGCCGTCGTCCACACCGCTGGAGTGCTGGCCGACGCCACGCTGGAGAATCTCTCGTCCGAGGATGCCGACCGAGCGCTCGGCGCCAAGGCGGAAGGCGCCTGGCACCTCCACGAGCTGACCCGGCACCTGGACCTGGACGCCTTCGTGCTCTTCTCCTCGGTCGCCGGGCTGCTCGGGAGCGCCGGGCAGGGCGCCTATGCGGCCGCCAACGCCTTCCTCGATGCCCTGGCGCAGCACCGCCGGTCGCAGGGGCTGGTGGCGACCTCGCTGGCATGGGGGATGTGGGAGCCCACCGCGGGCAGCATGGCCGGGGAGCTGGCCGACGCCGACCTGGCGCGTTGGGCCCGGTCCGGCGTGCGCCCCCTGACCGCCGAACGCGGCACCCTGCTGTTCGACGCGGCACTCGGCCGGGACGAGCCCCTGCTCGTTCCGGCCGAGCTCGACCTCGCCGCGCTCCGCGGCTCAGGTGCGGCGATTCCCCCGCTGTTGCGGACCCTCGTCCCCGCTCGACGACCTGGCCGGGGGGCCGCCGCCGGTGGCGCCGCCCAGTGGGCTGGGCGGATGGCGGAACTCGCGCCGTCCGACCGCCGAAGGGCCGTCGGCGACCTCGTGGCCGACACCGTCGCCGCCGTGCTCGGACTGGAGTCCGCCTCGGGGGTCCACCCGGCCACCGCCTTCCGCGAACTGGGCCTCGACTCCCTGTCCGGGCTGGAACTGCGGAGCCGGGTGGCGGCCGCGAGCGGTGTCGCCCTCTCGTCCACCGTCGTCTTCGACCATCCCACCCCGGCAGCCCTCACCGATCACCTTCTGGACCGCATCGGCGCGGCCCCCGCGGCCGCCGCCATCCCGGTCCGGTCCGGGGCCCGTACCCCGGCTCCCCAGAGCGACCCGGTCGTGATCGTCGGGATGGCCTGCCGTTACCCGGGCGACGTGCGCACCCCGCAGGACCTCTGGCGCCTGGTCGCGGAGGGCGCGGACGCCATCGGCCCGTTTCCCGAGAACCGCGGCTGGGACGTCGAGGACCTGTACGACCCCGACCCGGACCGCCCGGGGAAGTCGTACACCCGGCATGGCGGCTTTCTGTACGACGCGGACCTCTTCGACGCGGAGTTCTTCGGGATCAGCCCGCGCGAGGCCATCGGTATGGACCCGCAGCAGCGGCTCCTGCTGGAAACCGGCTGGGAGGCTGTGGAGAGCGCGGGCATCGCCCCCACGGCGTTGCACGGCAGCCGTACCGGTGTCTTCTGCGGCGTGATGTACAGCGACTACACGTCCCGTCTGCCCACCACACCCGAGAACGTCGAGGCGTACCGCTTCATCGGCAACTCGCCGAGTGTGGTGTCCGGGCGCCTCTCCTACACACTGGGGCTCAAGGGCCCGGCCATCACCGTGGACACGGCATGCTCCTCATCACTGGTCGCCCTGCACCTCGCCGCGCAGGCTCTGCACAACGGCGAGTGCGAGCTGGCCCTCGCCGGCGGCGTCACGGTGATGGCGGCTCCCGCGACGTTCGTGGAGTTCAGCCGTCAGCGGGGTCTCGCACCGGACGGCCGCTGCAAGGCGTTCGCGGACAGTGCGGACGGCACAGCGTGGAGCGAGGGCGCGGGTGTGCTGCTGCTGGAGCGGCTCTCCGACGCCCGCCGCAACGGCCACCAGGTGCTGGCCGTCGTCCGCGGCTCCGCGATCAACCAGGACGGCGCGAGCAACGGGCTCACCGCCCCCAACGGTCCTTCGCAGGAACGGGTCATCCGCGACGCGCTCGACAGCGCGGGGCTGACCACCGACGGCGTCGACGCGGTCGAGGCGCACGGCACGGGCACCCGGCTCGGAGACCCCATCGAGGCCCAGGCCCTCCTTGCGACGTACGGACAGGACCGCGCGCCGGACTCTCCGCTCCACCTGGGCTCGCTGAAGTCCAACATCGGCCACTCCCAGGCCGCGGCCGGCGTGGGCGGGATCATCAAGATGGTCATGGCCATGCGGCACGGCGTCCTGCCCCGCACCCTGCACCTCGGCGAGCCGACCTCCCACGTGGACTGGGACGCGGGCGCGGTCTCCCTGCTCACAGAGGCCCGCCCCTGGCCCGAGCACGCCCGCCCCCGCCGGGCCGGTGTGTCGTCGTTCGGAGTCAGTGGCACCAACGCCCATGTGATCGTCGAGCAGGCCCCCGTCGAGGCCGAACCGGAGCAGCCCGCCGAGGCGCCCGCCGGGCTGCTGCCATGGGTGATCTCGGCCCGGGGCACGGACGCTCTGCGCGCTCAGGCCGAGCAGCTGAGGCCGCTGGCGGCCCGGGGCCCGGACGGCACCGCACTCACCACCGCCCACTGGAACGCGGCCCGCTCCCTGGCCGTGTCGCGGTCGGCGCTCGCCGACCGGGCCGTCGTACTCGCCACCGACCGGGACCAACTCCTCGCCGGGCTGGACGGTCTGCGGACCGGCCGTACGGTCGGCAACGTCGTGGCGGGCACGGCTGACCGGCGGGCCCCGACCGCCTTCCTCTTCACCGGCCAGGGCAGTCAGCACCCCGGCATGGGGCGGGAACTCTACACCCGCTTCCCGGTGTTCGCCGAAGCCTTGGACACGGTCTGCGACCGTATGCGGGCCGTCTCCGGAATCCACCTCAAGGAGCTGATGTTCGCGGAGGAGGGCACGGAGGAGGCACGGCAGCTGGACGAGACGCGCTGCACCCAGCCGGCGATCTTCGCCCTGCAGGTCGCGTTGTTCCGGCTGCTGGAGCACGCCGGGGTGACACCCGACCAGCTCTTGGGGCACTCGGTCGGCGAACTGGCCGCCGCGCACGTCGCCGGCGTTCTGGACCTGCCGGACGCCTGCACCCTCGTAGCCGCCCGGGGACGGCTCATGCAGAGCGCTCCGCGGGGTGGCGCCATGGCTGCTGTCGAGGCCACCGAGGCCGAAATGACCCAGGCACTGGCCCCTTACACCGGCCGCGTGGACCTGGCCGCCGTGAACGGGCCCTCGTCGGTCGTCGTCACCGGCGACGAGGAAGCGGTGACCGAGCTGGCCGACGCCTGGCGGGCCAAGGGCCGCAGGACATCCCGTCTGCGGGTCTCCCATGCCTTCCACTCGCCGCACATGGACGGCATACTCGCCGAGTTCCGCGAGGTCGCGGCGGGGGTCACCGTCAAGCCGCCGCGGATTCCCGTGGTCTCCGACGTCACCGGGCGCCCCGCCACCTTCGAGGAACTGTCCGACCCCGACCACTGGGTGCGCCAGTTGCGGGGCACCGTCCGCTTCCACGACGGACTGCGCCACCTCGCCGACGACGGGGTCGCGCTCTGCCTCGAACTCGGCCCGGACGCCGTGCTCACCGCCCTGGTCAGGGCCGCCGCGGCCGACGACGGGGAATTCGGTATCACCGTGGCCGCCCCGCTGCTGCGACGCGGCCACGGCGAGGTCCGCACCGTCGCCGCGGCCCTCTCCGAGGCCTACACGGCGGGTACCGACGTCGACTGGAGTGAATTCTTCCCCGGCGGGCGGACCGTCGCCCTGCCGACCTACCCCTACCAGCGCAAGCGCTACTGGCTGAGCGCCCCGGCCCCCGCCGTCGGGCCTGTCGCCGCGAAGGGTGCCCATCCCTTCCTCGATACCTCGGTGGACCTCGCAGGAGGCCAGGGGCTGCTCCTCAGCGGCCGGCTGGACCCCGGGACCAGGCCCTGGCTCGCCGAACACGTGGTGGCCGGCTCGGCGCGGCTGCCGGGCACGGCACTCGCCGAACTCGCCCTGTACGCGGGCAGCAGGTCCGGCGCGCCACACGTCGGCGAACTCGTCCTGGAACAGCCCTTCTCGCTCGCCGGCCCCACCGCTGTGCAGCTGATGGTCTCCGGCCCCGGACCGGATGGCAGCCGCACCCTGACCATCCACTCCCGTCCGGACCCGGCCGACGACGGCGAGTGGACCCGGCACGCCACCGGCGTACTACTACCCGAGGGAACCGCCGCGGACGACCCGGCCGGTTTCCGGCCGCCCCCGGACGCCACCCCCCTCCCGCTGGAGGGCCTCTACCCCCGCCTGGCGGAACGCGGCTACGTCTACGGTCCCGCCTTCCGCGGGTTGCGCGCCCTGTGGCGCCGCGACGACGAGCTGTACGGCGAGGTGGAACTGCCCGCGGACGTGGCCGACGACGGCCACCTGCTGCACCCGGCCGCGCTCGACGCCGCCCTGCACAGCCTGCTCGGTGCCACCGGTGACGACGACCGTCCGCTCGTTCCGTTCGCCTGGACCGGTCTGACGCTGCACCCGGCCCGCGGCCGCGCCCTCAGGGTGCGTCTGCGCCGGGCGGACGGCGATACATGGTCCCTGCTCGTCACGGACACCAAGGGCTCCCCCGTGCTCACCGCCGCGGGCCTCGCCCTGCGTGAAGCGGCGGAGGAGGCCGCCGTGCCGTCCGGCGCGGCCGCCCTGTTCCAGCTCGACTGGACGGAGCGCGACGGCGAGGGCACCGTACCGTCGGGCACCTGGGCCGTCGTCGGTCCCAGCGCCGACGCCGTACGGGACGCGGTGCGTGCCACCGGCGTGCCGGTGCGCACGGCCGGTCACTTCGACGACCTCGTCCGCGCGGTCGGTGAGGGCGCTCAGGTCCCCGCCGTCGTCGTCGCTCTCGAACCCGGCGGTGCCGTATCCGGCAGACCCGCCGCACCCGGCGCAGCCGGGAACGACCGGTCCACTCCACCCGAGGGACCTTCCGCGCTCGGCGGACCCGCCCAACCCGGCGGGTCCGCCGAGGCGGACACCCAAGACCTCCACGCCGTCCTGGACGTGGCCCGGCGCTGGCTCTCGGACAGCAGGTTCGCGGCCTCCCGGCTCGTCCTCGTCACCCGCGCCGCCGTCGCCGCCGACGCCACCGGAGCGCCGGAGCCCGCACGTGCCGCCGTCTGGGGCCTGATCCGGTCGGCACAGTCCGAACACCCCGGCCGCTTCGCCCTGGTGGACACCGACGGCAGGCCCGAGTCGGTGCGCGGCATCGTCCGGGCGGCCGCCTCCGGCGAGCCCCAGACGGCCGTCCGGGCCGGACACACTCTTGCCCCGGTCCTGCGTCCCCACCGGCACCGTCCCGGCTCCGAGGTGCCGTTCGACGAGAACAGCCACGTCCTGATCACCGGTGGCCTCGGCACGCTGGGCCGCCTGGTGGCGCGGCACTTGGCGGACCGGTACGGCGTGAGACGGCTGCTGCTGACCGGCCGGCGCGGCATCGGAACACCGGGCGCCGAGGAGACGGTGGCCGAACTGGAGCGCCTCGGTGTCCAGGTGACGGTCGCGGCCTGCGACACCGCCGACCGCTCGGCCCTGGCCGCCGTGCTGGACGCCCTGCCCGGCACCCACCCTCCGACCGCCGTGGTGCACGCGGCCGGGGTGCTCGACGACACCGTCGTCGAGAGCCTCACTCCCGAGCGCCTGGACGCCGTCCTGCGGCCGAAGGCCGACGGCGCTCGCCACCTCGATGAACTGACCCGCCACCTGGACCTCAGCGCATTCGTTCTCTTCTCCTCGCTCGCCGGCCTGCTCGGCACGGCGGGCCAGGGCAACTACGCGGCGGCCAACACCTACCTCGACGCGCTCGCGGTGCGACGCCGTGCCGAAGGACTGCCCGCACTGTCCCTGGCCTGGGGCCTGTGGGCGGGCGAGGGCCGGATGACGGACGGCCTGGGCGAGGCGGACCTGCTGCGCCTGTCCCGCACGGGTGTGGGCGCGCTGACAGCCGAGGAGGGCCTCGCCCTGTTCGACGCCGCCGTGACCCGCGACGCTCCCGTCCTGGTCGCCGCGCGGCTCGCACCGGGCGCCGTGGACAGGCACACGGCACCGCTGATCCTGCGGGAACTCGCCGGACCGCCGCGTCCGGGCGACGCACCGGGGCCCGGCGCGGACCCGGCGGTCACCCTCCGTGAGCGGCTGGCCCGCGCCCCGCGCAAGGAACGTCACCACATCGTGCTGGAGGCCGTGCGCGGGGAGGTCCACGCGGTCCTCGGCCTCGGCGCGGACGACCGGATACCGGCCGGCCGGCGCTTCCAGGACATGGGGTTCGACTCCCTCACCTCCCTCGAACTGCGGAACCGGCTGAGCGCCGTCACCGGGACCCGACTGCCCCCGACCCTGGTCTTCGACCACCCCAGTCCCGGCGCGCTCGCCGACCGGCTGGCGGCTGAACTCACCGGCCCGTCCACGCCGGAGGAGGACACCCGAGCCGCACCGGGACCGGGCGGCACTCCGCCGGACGGGTCCGGTCACGACGACGCGGCTCTGGACTCCATGACCCCCGCCGAACTGGTCCGCCTGGCACTGGGCGGCGCCCTTCCGGACACCCCCTAGCAGCGACCTACGGAGAGACACGATGACGGCCACATCCCCTGATCAAGTCGTCGACGCGCTGCGGGCGGCGTTGAAGGAGAACGAACGGCTCCGGGCGGCGGACGCCCGCCGTGCCGACCGGGAGAGCGGCCCGGTCGCCATCGTCGGCATGGCCTGCCGGTACCCGGGCGGCGTCGCCTCCCCGCAGGACCTGTGGCGGCTGGTCGCCGACGAGGTGGACGCGGTCGGACCGTTCCCCGCCGACCGCGGCTGGGACCTGTCCGCCCTGCACCACCCCGACCCGGACCACCCGGGCACGTCCTACGTCGACCGGGGCGGATTCGTCCGGGAGGCGACACGCTTCGACGCCGAGTTCTTCGGTGTGTCGCCCCGCGAGGCCCACGCCATGGACCCGCAGCACCGAATGCTGCTGGAAACCGCCTGGGAGGCCCTTGAGGACGCGGGTATCACTCCCGCGTCACTGCGCGGCAGCCGTACGGGCGTCTTCGTCGGCACCATGTACGGCGACTACGGAACCCGGTTGTCCCCGGCGCCCGCGGAGTACGAGGGCTACCTCGGACTGGGCAGCGCGAGCAGCGTCGCCTCCGGGCGCGTCGCCTACACCTTCGGGTTCACGGGCCCCGCCCTCACCGTGGACACCGCCTGCTCCTCGTCGCTGGTCGCCCTGCACCTCGCCTGTGCCTCGCTGCGACGCGGGGAGTGCACGCTGGCCCTGGCCGGCGGAGCCACCGTGATGGCCACACCCATGCCGTTCGTCGAGTTCAGCCGACAGCGCGGTCTGGCCCGCGACGGACGGTGCAAGTCGTTCGCCGCGTCAGCCGACGGAACCGGGTGGGCGGAGGGAGCGGGGGTCCTCCTGCTCGAACGGCTGGAGGACGCCGTCCGCCTCGGCCATCCCGTGCTGGCCGTGGTGCGCGGCTCCGCCGTCAACCAGAACGGCGACAGCAACGGACTCACCGCCCCCAGTGGGCCCGCGCAGGAACAGGTCGTCCGGCAGGCGCTCGCCGCCGCGGGCGTGGCCCCCGACGAGGTCGACGCCGTCGAGGCACACGGCACCGGCACCTCGCTCGGCGACCCGATCGAGGCACGGGCCCTGATGGCCGCCTACGGGGCTTCCCGCCCCGCGGACCGCCCTCTGCACCTGGGATCGCTCAAGTCGAACATCGGCCACTCCCAGAGTGCCGCGGGTGTCGGTGGAGTGATCAAGATGGTCATGGCGATGCGTCACGGCATCCTGCCGAGGACGTTGCACGCGGACGAACCGACGCCCCACGTCGACTGGTCGGCCGGCGCGCTGGAACTGCTGACCGAGGCCCGCCCCTGGCCCGGCGGCGGGCGCCCGCGCCGGGCCGCCGTCTCCTCCTTCGGCATCAGCGGCGCCAACGCCCACGTCGTCCTGGAGGAGCCGCCCGCACCCCGGGCCGCGTCCACCGGCCCGGCGCCGGCCGCCGCGCTCCCGACCGTTCCCGTGGTGCTCTCGGCGAAGAGCGGGGCCGCGCTCGGAGCCCAGGCGGCCCGTCTGCTCGACCGGATCACCGCGGGGTCCGACCGCCTCCTCGACCTGGGATTCTCGCTCGCCACCACCCGTGAGCACCTCGAACACCGGGCGGTACTCCTCCCTGGCGACACCGACGGGCTGACCGCCGGGCTCCGCGCGCTGGCCGCCGGGGCGGACGAGATCCCCGTGCTACGGGGCAGAGCGACCGAAGGGCGGACCGCGTTCCTCTTCGCGGGCCAGGGTGCCCAGCGGCTCGGCATGGGCCGCGAACTCCACTCGGCCTTCCCCGTGTTCGCCGAGGCGTTCGACACCGTCTGCGCCGAACTCGACGGCCGTATGCCCCGCCCGCTGTGCGAGGTGCTGTTCGCCGACGAGGAGTCCGCGGAGGCCGGTCTGCTGGACCGTACCGAGTACACCCAGCCCGCCCTCTTCGCCATCGAGGTCGCGTTGTTCCGGCTCCTGGCGTCGTGGGGCATCCGACCCGACGCCGTCCTCGGGCACTCCGTCGGCGCGTTGGCAGCGGTCCACGCCGCAGGCGTGCTCTCGCTGTCCGACGCCGCCGACCTGGTCGTGGCCCGAGGCCGGATCATGCAGCAACTCCCCCCTGGGGGAGCCATGGTGGCTGTCCGTGCCGACGAGGGGCAGGCCGCCGAGCTGATCCGCGACCGGACGGACCGGATCGCCGTCGCGGCCGTGAACGGCCCGGCGTCCACTGTGCTCTCCGGCGACCGGGCCGCGCTCGCGGAGGTGATCGCGGCGTTCGAAGAAGCCGGCGGCAGGGCCACCTGGCTGCCCGTCAGCCACGCGTTCCACTCACCCCTGATGGACGGGGCGCTCGACGAACTGCGCACCGTGGTGAAGGGGCTGACCTTCCACCCGCCGGAGCTGACCGTCGTCTCCGACCTGTCCGGACGCCCGGTCGGCCCCGAAGCACTCGCCGACCCCGAGTACTGGATCCGCCACGCCTCCCGGCCGGTCCGCTTCCGCGACGGTGTGCACGCGCTCGCGGAGCTCGGTTGCACCCGCTTCGTCGAGATCGGGCCGGCCGGGGATCTCACCGCCATGGCGGACGACTGCCTGGCCGAGGACACCGCCGCCGACCGGCGGTACACGCTCGTCCCGGCGCTGCGCCGCCGTCGGCCCGATACGACGGCGCTCCTGGAAGCACTGGCCCGGCTGCACGCCTGCGGCGCCGCCGTCGACTGGGCCGCGGTGTTCGCCGGCCGGGGCGCCGCGAGGGTCGCCCTGCCCACCTATGCCTTCCAGCGCGACGCCTACTGGATCGAGCGTGTGCCGCAGACCGGCGACGTACGGGCGGCGGGCCTCATCGGCCTCGACCACGCGGTGCTCACCGCCGCCGCCGACGTGCCGGAGACCGCCGGAACCCTGTTCACCGGACGACTCGGTCTCACCACCCATCCGTGGCTGGCCGACCACCGGGTCGCGGGCCGGGTCCTCCTCCCCGGCACCGCGCTGCTCGACCTCGCGGTGCGCGCGGGTCGCGAGACCGGATGTGATCTCGTGGAGGAACTCGTCCTGGCCGCGCCGCTCGCGGTCCCCGAGGACGCCGAGATCCAGGTGCGGGTCCTCGTCGGCGGTCCGGACCCGGCAGGTGCCCGCGAGATCACCGTCCACGCCCGCACCGCGGACGCTGTTGACGAGGACTGGACCTGCCACGCCCGGGGCACTGTCGCCCCGGCAGGCGCCCCTGCCGGTATCGCCGACGCCGCCGAGTGGCCCCCGCCGGGTGCCGAGCCCGTCGCTCTGGACCTTGACGACCTCTACGCCGGCCTGGCCGCGGACGGGCTGGAGTACGGTCGGCGCTTCCGCGGGCTGCTGGCGGTGTGGCGGCACGGACCGGAGCTCTACGCCGAGGTCGCTCTGCCGGAGGCGGACGGCCGGAGCGCCGGCACCCATGTCCTGGCCCCCGCTCTCCTCGACGCCGCCCTCCACCCGCTCGCCCTCGGCACCCTCCTGGACGGCGGGGGCGCCCAGCTTCCCTACGCGTGGTCCGGAGTACGCATGCACGGTCCGACCGACCGGGTGAGGGTCCGGCTGGCCCCCGCGGGACCCAACGCGGTCTCCCTCCTCGTCACCGGCACCGACGGGACCTTCGTCGCGTCGGTGGCCTCGCTCGCCCTGCGGCCCCTGCCGGCCGGAGCGGACCGCCATGAGGAGCGGGACGGCATCCAGCTGCCTACCTGGACGGCCCCCCCGGAGAACCCCGACGCGCCGGTGACCGGGCGCTGGGCCCTCATCGGTGACGAGCGGGACGTACCCGTCGGCGCCGGCGTCCGCGTCCATCCCGATCAGGGCGACCTCGCCGCCGTACTCGCCGACGGAGCCCCGCCGCCCGACGTCCTCCTGCTGCCGTGCCCCGCGCCAGGTGCCGGGACCGAGGTCGAGGACATCCGCGCGGTGCTGCGGCACGTCCTCGCCGCGGCCCGCTTCCTGCTCACCCACGAACGGCTGTCCGCCACCCGCCTCGTGGTACTCACGCGGCAGGCCGTCACCGTGCTCGGCGAGCAGCCCGCGGACCGGTCCGCACACCGCGCCGCCTGGGGCCTGGTGCATTCGATACAGGCCGAACAGCCCGGCCGCTTCATCGTTCTGGACGAGGACGGAACCGACGCCTCCCGGGCCGCCCTCTTCTCCGTCCTCGCCGGGACCCTCTCCCTCGGCGAGGACCGGCTGGCCCTGCGCGGCGGCACCGCCTACCGCCCCGGCCTCACCCCGGCAGCCCCTGCCACGGTGCTGAAGCCCCCCGCCGCAGCGGCGGACTGGCGGCTGGACTACGTGGCCAAGGAGTCCTTCGCCAACCTGTCGATGGAGCCCTGGCCGCAGGCGTCCGCGCCGCTGGCTCCCGGCCGCATCCGGGTCCGGATGCGCGCGGCCGGGCTGAACTTCCGCGACGTCCTGCTCGCCCTCGGTGTCATACCGCCCACCGTCGACCCCGACGCCGGGGGCAGCGGCCAGGGCGGCGAGGGCGCGGGGGTGGTGACGGAGGTCGGGCCCGGTGTCACGGACCTGAGCCCCGGTGACCGGGTCCTCGGCCTGTTCTCGGGCATCGGCCCCACCACCGTGACCGACCGGCGCCTGGTCTGCCCCATCCCCGAGGGCTGGTCCTACCGCCAGGCGGCCGCGGTTCCCGTCGCCTACCTGACCGCCTACTACGGGCTGGTCGACCTCGCCGGACTACGCGCCGGAGAGTCGGTCCTGGTCCATGCGGGCGCCGGCGGTGTCGGCACGGCGGCTCTCCAGATCGCCCGCCACCTGGGGGCCGAGGCCTACGCCACGGCGAGCCCGGGCAAGTGGGGCGCGCTGCGCGAGGGAGGGCTCACGGACGATCACGTCGCCTCCTCCCGTACGCTCGAATTCGAGCCGCGATTCCTGGAGCGCACCGAGGGACGGGGCGTCGACGTCGTGCTCAACTCCCTCGCCGGGGAGTTCGCCGACGCCTCCCTGCGTCTGCTGCCCCGCGGCGGGCGCTTCCTGGAGATGGGCAAGACCGACCGGCGCGACCCGGCCGCCGTAGCCCGCGAGCATCCCGGTGTCGACTACCTGGCCTACGACGTCCGTGACCCGGGCCCGGACCGCATCCAGGCCATGCTGCGGACCCTGCTGGACCTGTTCGAGCAGGGGGCGCTCCAGCCGCCGCCGGTGGCGGCGTGGGACGTCCGTAGCGCGCCCGACGCCTTCCGTCACCTGGCGGAGGCACGGCACATCGGCAAGGTGGTGCTCGAACTCCCGGCGCCGGACGAGCTCTGGGACGATACCCGTGCCGTCCTGATCACCGGCGGCCTCGGCTGGCTCGGCTTGCTGACGGCGCGTCACCTGGTGGCCGCCCACTCCGTACGGCAGCTGGTGCTGATGGGGCGCGGGGCGCCGTCCGAGGACGCCGCGCGGGAGATCGCCGCCCTGCGGGCTCTCGGCGCGGACGTCCGTACGGTCGCCTGCGACGCCGCCGACCGGGCGGCGCTGGCCACGGCACTCGACACCCTGGCCGGGGACGGCGTCCGCATCGGCGGGGTGGTGCACGCGGCCGGTGTCCTCGACGACGCCGTGCTGACCGCCCTCACCGCCGAGAAACTCGACCGGGCGCTGCGGCCCAAGGTCGACGCGGCCCTCAACCTGCACGAGCTCACCGCCCGACTCGACCTCTCGGCGTTCGTGGCGTACTCCTCCCTGGCGGGCACCCTCGGCTCTGCGGGCCAGGGCGGATACGGCGCGGCCAACGCCTTCCTCGACGCTCTGATGGAACGCCGGCGCTCTGCCGGACTGCCCGGCGTCTCCGTCGTCTGGGGTCTGTGGGACCCCGAGGGCGGAATGGGGAGCGGCCTCGATCCGGCCCAGCTGGCCCGCATGGCCCGGCTCGGAGTGCGTCCGCTGCCCGCGGAGAGGGGGCTGGCCCTGCTGGACGCCGCCGTCCGCCGCGACCGCCCGGTGGCTGTGGCCGTGCGATGGGATGTCGAGGGCCTCGCCGAGCAGAGCCGCAAGGGGGTCCTGCCGGTGCTCCTGGAGTCGCTGGTGCCGGCCTCGGCCCGGCCGGTGAACGGCGCCGGCCGGCCGGCCGACGGCTCGTCGGCCACCACACCGAGTGCGGGCACGGGCGACCGGCTGATGGACCTGGTGCTGCACGAGGTGGCCGCCGTGCTCGGCCACGCCTCCGACACGGCCGTCGCCCCGGACAGCGTCTTCGACCAGGTGGGCTTCGACTCACTGACCGCCGTGGAGCTGCGCAACCGGATCACGGCGGCCACCGGCGCACGGCTGCCCGCCACGTTCGTCTTCGACTGGCCGACGCCGAGAGACCTCGTCGCCCACCTCCGGGAGCAATTGCCGCCCCTCGACGAGGCGGACCCGGACGGCCCGTCGGCCCCGTCCGTCCCCGAGGAGCTCGTGCGGCTCGAATCCGTGCTCGCCGAGCGGGCCCCCGTAGGCGCCGAGCGGGCTGTCGTGGGCGAGCGCCTGCGCCTCCTGCTCGATCAGCTGGCCATCACCACCGAGGACGGGAGTTCGCGGACATGACCCGCAATCCAGCCGCTGCCGCTGACGGCGCACCGCGCAACGCCTCCCCGGCCGGTCCGCCCGTGCGGGCGGACCGCTGGACGCGGTCGTTCCATACCCGGCGCGACAGCACCGTGCGTCTGGTGTGCTTCCCGCACGCGGGCGGCGCGGCCAACAGCTTCGCCGCACTCTCCGCCGCCCTGTCCGAGGACGTCCAGTTGCTCGCCGTCCAGTACCCAGGACGGCAGGACCGGCACTTCGAGCCCTGCGCCGAGGACATCGCGACCCTGGCCGAGGGCGTGGCCGGGGCACTGGCGTCCGCCGACGACCGCCCCCTGTTCCTTCTGGGCCACAGCATGGGGGCGCTCGTCGCCTTCGAGACCGCCCGGCTCCTGGAGGAACGCGGCACGGTGGCCGGATTGTTCGTCTCGGCGGCCCGGCCGCCGGCCCAGGACTGGGAGGAACCCGACCTCGACAGCCTCGGCGACGACGATCTCGTCGCCGGGCTCCGCCGACTGGGCGGCGTTCCCGATGCCCTGCTCCGCGACCCGGAGACCCTGGGCGAGGTGCTGCGGGTGCTGCGAGCCGACCACCGTCTGCTGCGCCGCTACCACTGCGACGAGGGGACGGCGCTACGGACGCCCATCACGGTCCTCCTGGCCGCCGAGGACCCGAAGAACGCCCTGGCCCAGATGAGGGAGTGGTCCCGGCACACCGAGAGCGCCTACGACGTCGAGACCATCGAGGGCGGTCACTTCGCTCTGACGGAACGCGCCGGCGCCACCGCCGGACTGCTGCTGCGCCGGACAGCCGGCACCGCCAGGCCGCGGGACGAGACGCCCGGCACGGGAACTCCGGTGCCCGCGGACCTGGTCCGCGAGATCTACCTGGCCGGGCCGACGGCGGCGGCGGAGCGCATCACCACCGACCTGACCGGGCTCGACGCCGCGGCCCGGGCCCTGCTCACCCCGAACGCCTACGGCTACGTCTCCGGCAACGCGGGCACCGGCGCCACCGCCCGCGCCAACCGGGCCGCGTTCGACCGCTGGAGCCTGGTGCCGAGAATGCTGCGCGGTGTGACCTCTCGTGACCTCTCGGTCTCCCTGTTCGGACAGCGCCTGGCGTCCCCGGTGCTTCTCGCGCCGGTGGCAGCCCAGACGGTGGTGCACCCGGGCGGCGAACTCGCGGCCGTCAAAGGTGCCGCCCGCGTGGGGGTGCCGTTCGTCCTGTCCAGCTTCTCCTGCCACACCATGGAGGAGGTCGCACGGGAGGCCGGACCGGGACCGCGCTGGTTCCAGCTGTACTGGCCCTCGGACGACGAGGTGGCCGAGTCCCTGACGCGCAGGGCCGAGGCGAGCGGCTACTCCGCGCTGGTGCTCACCGTCGACAACCCCGCCTTCGGCTACCGCCCGGCCGACCTCGACCACGGCTACCTCCCCTTCGTCCAGGGCGCGGGCCTCGCCAACTTCGCCTCGGATCCGGTCTTCCGGGCGTCACTGCCTAAGAACGCGGGCCCCGGGGACGTCGTCCGCCACTGGGCGGCCATCTCCGCGAACCCCGGACTCACCTGGGACCGGTTGCCCCGACTGCGCGAGCTGACCCGGCTGCCGATCCTCGTCAAGGGCGTCCTGCATCCCGACGACGCCCGGCTGGCTCTCGACCGCGGCGCGGACGGCATCGTGGTCTCCAACCACGGCGGCCGCCAGCTCGACGGCAGCATCGCCGCACTCGATGCCCTGCCCGCGGTGCGGGCAGCTGTCGGGAATCACGTCCCGGTGCTGATGGACTCCGGTGTGCGCACCGGCAGCGACGTGGTCAAGGCCCTTGCCCTCGGTGCGGATGCCGTCCTCTACGGCAGGCCGTACCAGTACGGCCTGGCGCTCGACGGGGAACGGGGCGTCCACCACGTCCTGCGGTGCCTGCTGGCGGAACTGGACCTGGCACTGACTCTGATCGGCTGTGACGCCGTCCGTGCCGTCGACAGGGACCTGCTCACCCCTGCGGGGACGGCCTTCGGGCCTGTGTCGCCGGCGGGAGGGGCGCCCGGCACCCGCCCCGCGGCCGGCGCGCCCGGCACGCGATGACGGACCGGGTACAGGAGGAGAAGGCACGTATGATCCCGCAGACTTCGGTTCCCCGCTGCAAGGTGCTGTCGTGGCGCCTCACCGGGCGCCTCGACGCGGATGACCTAAGGGCGGCGTTCCGCGACGTCGTGGCGCACCATGACGGGGGACGGGCCCAGCCGGCCCCGGACGGCCGGAAACCGGTCCCGGAGGGCGCCGAGCCCCCCGTGATCGACGTCCCGCCCGACCGCGTGCCTACGACGGTCCGCGCCTTCTCGGACGCCGGCGCGGACCGGCCGGCACGCGCCGCCGTCCTGCGTACCGGACCCGAGCGGCACGTGTTCCTGCTGGCACTCCACCCGGCCGTCGCCGACGGACCGTACGCCGCGCGGCTGGTGCGGGACCTGAACACCGCCCTCGCGGCTCGTCGGGCGGGCGGGGTGCCACGGTGGGACGGGCCCCCACGCGTGGAGCTCCGCGGCGTCCACCAGGAGCGGACGGTCGCCGATCGGGCGGTACCGGCCGTCCTCGCGGACGAGGCTCAATGGAGGAGTGAACTCGCGGGCTCGACCCCCCTGTTGGCGCTTCCCCTCGACCGGCCTCGACCTGCGGTGGCGGGCCGTCGACGGGCCGTCGTGCCGCTGGAGGCGGACGCCGCGCTGTGGGCGGCGGTGCGGGGGCTGGCGCGGGGCCGGGGCGTGACGGTGACCGCGGTGCTCCAGGCCGCGCTGGTCGTGCTCCTGCACAGGATCGGCGCCGGGACCGACGTACCGATCGGTACCCGGGTCCCGGACGGCGCGCGGTCCGGGCCGGGCGGCGCCGAGCACACCTGGGTGCTGCGGGCGGACCTGTCCGGCGATCCCACCTTCATCCAACTGCTGGACCAGGTGCGTGAGCGCACCCTCACCGCGGCGAAGTACACCCGGACACCGTTCGACGCTCTCGCCCGTGCCCTCGTCCCCGAAGTGCCGGCCGCCCACCACCCGGTCTTCCAAGTACTTCTGGATGTCGGCCCGCATCCTCTCGAATGGCCCGACGGTGGCCGTCTGCCGGGGCTGACCGTGACCCCGGAACGTTCCGTCGTCGACCCATGGGTGCCGTGCGATCTCGTCGTGAGGCTTCCTGCCGCCGAGCTACCGGACACGACTCCTGGGGCCGGGGAGATCGAGTACGACGCGGACCTGTTCGAGCCCGCGACGGCGCTCGCCCTGGCGCGCCGCTTCCTGACGGTCCTCGCGCAGGTGACCGAGCGCCCCGGCTCGCCGGTGGACCGCCTGGACGTCCTGGAACCTGACGAAAGGCGGCGCCTTTTCACCGAACTGCTCGACACGGCGGCCCCCAGGCCCGCCGTGTCCGTTCCCGAACTCGTGGCGCGACAGGTCGACCGCACTCCGGACGCCGTTGCCGTGGTCTGTGGCGACGTCGATATGACCTACCGCCAATTGTGGCACCGGTCCGACCGGCTGGCCCGAAGCCTGCTGCGTTCGGGGGTCACTCCCGAGTCGGTTGTCGCGCTTGCGCTGCCACGCTCGGCCGACCTGGTGGTCGCGCTGCTCGCCACCTTGCGCTCGGGCGCGGCGTACCTGCCGGTCGACCCCCGCTACCCCGCCGAGCGACTCCGTCACCTCCTGGGCGACGCCGGGCCCGGCCTGCTCCTCACCGACACCGCGACCGCCGCGGAGCTGCCCGTGCACACCGTGCCCGTATGCCTTCTGGACGGGCCGGAGGTGCCGGAGGGGGCTGCCGCTACGGAACTCCCGGATCCGCCGCAGCCGGAGCGGCTCGCCTATGTGATGTACACGTCCGGGTCGACCGGCACCCCCAAGGGCGTTGCCCTCACCCACGCGAACATCGTCAACGGGGTGTGCGGGCTGGCGGAGGTGGTCCGCACCGGGCCCGGTGCGAGGATGCTCGCCGGAACCTCCATCAACTTCGACGTCTCCGTCTTCGAGGTGTTCACGGCCCTGAGTACCGGTGCCACGGTCGAGGTGGTGCGCGACGTGCTCGTACTCGCCGAACGCGGCGGCTGGAGCGGCGGCGTGCTGCACACCGTGCCGTCGGTCTTCGCCGAACTGCTCCCCGAGATCACCGGCCGGCTGCACGTCGACACCCTCATGTTCGCGGGGGAGCAGCTTCCGCCGGAACTCGTGCGGCGGGTGCGCGAGGCCGCCCCCGGAGCGGCCGTCGTCAACGCCTACGGGCAGACGGAGAGTTTCTACGCCACGACCTGGACCGTCCCCGACGGGTGGCAGGGCACGAGCGCGCCGATCGGCCGCCCGATCGGCAACATGCGCGCCTATGTGCTCGGTCCGGGACTTGCTCCGGTCCCGCCGGGAGTGACGGGGGAGCTGTACGTCGCCGGCTCGGTCGCCCGCGGATACGCGGGCCGGCGCGGGGCGACCGCGGAACGGTTCGTGGCCGACCCCTTCGGCGCGCCCGGATCGCGCATGTACCGCACCGGTGACATGGCCCGCTGGAACGCGGACGGCCAGCTGGAGCACCTCGGACGCGGAGACGGCCAGATGAAGCTCCGAGGCTTCCGGATCGAGTCGGCGGAGATCGAGGCCGCGCTCACCGGCCACCCGGGCGTCGCGCACGCCGCGGTCTGCCTGCGGCCCGATCCGGCGTCCGGTGGCAGCCGCCTGGTCGCCTACGTCGTCCCGGCCGCGTCCGCCGACGGAGCGGGGGCGCGGGGGCCGACGCCGCGGGCCCTGCGACGCCATGTGGCGGACCGGCTGCCCGACTACATGATCCCGGCCGCCTTCGTATCCCTGGAGCGCCTGCCGCTGGCACCCAATGGCAAGCTCGACCACGCGAGTCTGCCCGATCCGCCGCACCGGACGGCCCGCCCCGTACATCCCTGATCCGCCGCCAGGACGCATGATGCCGCCGGTGTCCGTGGGACACCGGCGGCATCATGCGTCCTGGCGCGAGGGGCGGGGGCGGCCCCCGGTGGCGCGCCTCAGAGGGCGCTGAACTCCCGTTCCCGTTCGACCTCGATCGAGGTCGTGGGGATGCTGCGTGTCGCATAGCGCAGCATCGGCGGCGTCATCATCGAGGTGACCACGGCGACCAGGATGATCACCGTGTAGGAGGCCGTGGTCAGAACCCCCAGTTGGAGGCCCACCGTGGCGAGGACGATCTCCACCACCCCGCGCGCGTTGAGCCCGGCACCGATGGCCAGTGACTCACCGCGGCTGAGCCGCCCCATCCGCGCCCCGACGTAGCCGCCGACCAGCTTGGTGCCGATGGCGACCGCCAGGATGACCATCCCGGCGAGGAACACCTCGGGCCGCGCCAGGGCGCCCAGGTCGACCTGGAGGCCCGCCGTGGCGAAGAACAGCGGAGCGAGGACGGACATGACGAACGGCCTCGCGGCGCTGAGCGGTTTACGGCCCGCCGGACCCAGCGACCCGATGACGATGCCGCAGAGGAACGTGCCGAGGATCGGCTCCATCCCGAGCGCGTGCGTGCCCGCCGCCGAAGCCACGATCAGAACGACGATCGTCGCTATCCCGCTCTCGGGGTGTTTCTCGCTGCCGACGAGCTCAAGGGTCCACCGGGCCAGTGGCCGCGCGACGACCGCCGCGAAGGCCAGGACGGCGATCAGGTAGGCGACGGTCCTGACCACCAGTCCGAGTTCCACCCCGGTCGCCACCATGGCCGACACGATGGACAGCAGCAGCCAGCCCACGATGTCGCTCACCGCGGCCGAACCGACGATCAGCTGACCGATATCGCGGTGCAGGAGACGCATGTCCAGCAGGGTCTTGGCGATCACCGGCAGAGCACTGATCGCCACAGCGATACCCATGAACAGCGCGAACGTCGTGCGGTCGGCTTCCGGGCCCATCAAGGTGGCCGGCAGCAGGAAGCCCATGCCGATGCCGAGCGCCAGTGGCAGCAGCACACTGCCGGCACTGACGCAGCCGATGGCCCGGCCCTTGCGGCGGAACAGGTTGAGGTCGATGTGCGCGCCGGTGACGGCGACCAGCAGCAGCACGCCGAGCTGGGCCACCGCACCTATCAGGTGCATCTGGGACGGATCACGGGGCATCAGCCAGCCCGAGAGGGAGGGCAGCAGGTTCGCGAACACCGACGGCCCGAGCACGACGCCCGCGGTGAGCTCACCGACCACGGCAGGCATCCGCAGCCGCATGGCGAGGCGGCCGAGCAGGACGGCGGAGATCAGGAGTACCGCGAACTGCAACAGGAAGATCAGCATCTGATGGTGGCTCATCCCGGGCACCGGACCGCCTGCGAGCATTGTCACCATGTCGATTCCTTTGCCTGAGGGATGAGTCGGGAGGCTCCTGGGGCAGCGGCCCTCTCCGGGGAGCCGTACGGCAGGGCACCGAGAACGGCCTCGGCGACGGCGGACGGACTGGCCGCCGAGAGCAGATGTCCGCCCGGCAGGAGCACGACGGAGCACCGGGCGGATGTGTGCCGGGACCACGCGTCGAGTCCGCCGACAGAGGCGTCCTCGTACCCGGCGACGACGTGGATGTCCCCGGCGCAGCGCGTGGTGCGCAGCGATTCGATGAACGAACCGGACAGCAGCAGATCGTCCCGGACGAGAGGGAAGACGCGGGCGGACAGGGCCGGGTCGGCCATGACGTCCGCCGGTATCTCTCCGCCCATCGCCGTCAGCATGGCGATCGCCTCGGCGAGCGAGGCCGCCTTCCTGGGCAGCGGGGACTCCCGTACCGAGGGAGGGGTGTTGGAGACGGCCAGCAGGACCGGCGGACGGGGCTGGGGGAGTTCCGCGGCCAGCGCCAGACCGATGTACGCGCCGAGGCTCTCCCCGTACACGGCGTCGACGGGTCCGTCGAGGCGGCCCGCCAGATCCCGCACCGCGGCAGCGGCCTCGGTCAGCCGGGGTTCGTCGAACCGCCTGCCGTGACCCGGGAGCTCCAGCCCGCGGAAGTCGACACGGTCCCCCAGCGCACGCCGCAGCGGACGGAAGTAGCCGGCCCCACAGCAGGACGGCGGGATGAAGGCGATCACCGGCTTCGTGGCGCGGTTGTCCATGGGGCTCCCGAGGAGGGCGGCGGGCCGGGCCCCGGACCACCGGCCCCCGCCCCCCGCCGGTGGGGGGGCGGGGGGGGGGAGGACCGGGGCACCCCCCCCCCCCCCCCCCCCGCCCGAACCCCCCCCCCCGCCCCCGCGGCCCCCCCCCCCCCCCC
>NZ_JBIVLW010000028.1:0-36768 GCF_044752765.1 Streptomyces sp. NPDC088706 | reverse complement strand
AGCTCACCGAGGAGATCAACACCCGCAAGGGCTGAACCCCGGCAACACCCCACCTGGGCCGCACGGTGCACCCCACCGCGCGGCCCAGCGGCGTTACCGCCGCTCCTCCGCCGTGCGGCCCGGCACCCCGCTCCGGTCGTCCGCGCCGAGGCCGAACGTGGTGAAGGCGGTCCGCTCCGGCAGCGGGTAGGTCTCCTTGCCCGTCAGCGCGTTGATGATGACGGCGGAACGCCAGGCGGCCAGGCCCAGATCGGGGGCGCCGACCCCGTGGGTGTGCCGCTCCGCGTTCTGCACGAAGACCGATCCGTCGATCTCCGTTGCCAGGACCAGCCGTTGGGCCTCGTCGACCTGGGGGCGGCCGGCGTCGTCGCGGACGATGTACGGGTCCAGCGCGGCGAGCAGCCCGTCGACGGGGCGCTCCCGGTACCCGGTGGCGAGGACCACCGCGTCCGTCGTCAGCCCGCCCCGGGCCTCCTGCTGGCCGTGTTCCACGGTCAGTTCGATGCGGCCGCGCCCCGTGACGGAGGCACCGGTGACCTCGATGCCGGGGGTGAGGGTGACGTCGGGCCACTGGCCGCCGAGGCTGCGCCGGTACAGCTCGTCGTGGATGTCCCCGAGGGTGTCCCCGCTGACCCCCTTGTAGAGCTGCCACTGGCTGGGCAGCAGCCGGTCCCGGGTGGCCTGCGGGAGCCCGTGGAAGTAGCGCGTGTAGTCCGGGGTGAACTGTTCCAGGCCGATCTTGCTGTACTCCATGGGTGCGAAGGCCGGGGTACGGGCGAGCCAGGTGAGCCCTTCCGCGCCTTCGGGCCTCGACCGCAGCAGGTCCAGCAGGACTTCGGCGCCCGACTGCCCGGAGCCGACGACGGTGATGTGCCGGGCGGCGAGCAGCCGGTCCCGCTGGGTGAGGTAGTCGGCGGAGTGCAGGACGAGGGGCTCGGGGTCCGCCGCCAGGTCCCGCAGCGGCTCGGGTATGTGGGGCGCGGTGCCGACGCCGAGGGCGAGGTTACGGGCGTGGGTGAGCCCGCCGCCGAGAGCCTCGCCGTCCGGGCCGAGAGCCTCGCCGTCCGGGCCGAGCCGGGTGAAGTCGACGGCGAACGCACCCGCTCCCGCGTCCCAGGCGATCGCGTCGACACGGTGGCCGAAGTGGGTGGAGGGCAGTTCGGTGCTCACCCAGCGCAGGTAGTTGTCGAACTCGGTGCGGTGGATGTGGAAGCGCTCGGCGAAGTAGAACGGGAAGAGCCTGCGCCGGGTCTTGAGGTAATTGAGGTAGCACCAAGGGCTGGTGGGCTCGACCAGGCTCACCAGATCCGCCAGAAAGGGGACTTGGAGGGTGGCGCCCTCGATGAGCAGCCCGGGGTGCCAGTGGAAGGCGGCGCGCTGTTCGTGGAAGGCGCTGCGCAGGCCGGGCACGCCGTCGGCGAGTGCGGCGAGCGAGAGGTTGAAGGGCCCTGCGCCCACCCCCAGCAGATCGAGGGGCGGGGTTCGCGGTCCGGATGTCATCGGGTTCCTCCAACGGTGTTCGTGCGCATCGGCAACGTCATGGCGACAGCCTTTCCGCCGCCGGGGCGCCGGTATCGCCGCCATCGCCTCCGCCGCCCCCTTCGGCCGCCGCCCGCTGTGCCGCCGCCGTCACGAGGTCCAGCAGCGGCAGGAGGCCGGCCGTCGCGGCGGCCGGGTGCAGCAGCGTGGCCTTGAGCCAGAGCCGGCGCCGCCCGTCGCCGTCCTCGGCCACCGCTCGCCCGAGGACGGCCCGTCCGTCCATCAGCAGCGTGCGGCGGACCTCGGCGACGACGGCGTCCCCGGCCTCCGGTTCCAGCGCGTCGGCCACCACCGGCCGGAACAGCACGGTGCTGATCCCGATCTCACCGGGCCGGCGGCGCAGTGCGGGCCGCGCGTCGAGGGCGCGGGCGAACTCCTCCGCCGTAGTTACGCAGTGCTCCACCAGTTCGCTCAGTCCACGGCGTCCCAGCGCCCGGAAGGTGACCGCGATCTTCAGGGCGTCGGGGCGCCGGGTGGTGCGGATCGAGCGGCCGAGCAGGTCGGGGAGCCCGGCCTCGGTGTCGTCGTCGGCGTTGAGGTAGTCGGTGCGCAGGGACAGCGGTGCGAGCAGGCCGGTGTCCGCGACGGCCAGCACCCCGGCGGCGACCGGCTGCCAGCCGAGCTTGTGCAGGTCGAACGTCACGGAGACGGCGCGATCGAGTCCCGCCAGCCGGGGCGCCAGGCGCTCGCTGAACAACAGGGGCCCGCCGTACGCCGCGTCGACGTGGAGTTCGGCGTCGTACCGTTCCGCGATCCGGGCGATCTCGGGGAGCGGGTCGATGCGCCCCTCGTCGGTGGTCCCGGCGGTGGCGACGACCAGGACCGGGCCGCCGTCGAGGCCGGCCAGGGTGCGGTCGAGGGCGGCGGGGTCGATGCGGCCGTCGTGGCAGGCGACGACGGTGGGGGCGGGGAGGCCGAGCATCCAGGCGGCGCGGTGCACGCTGTGGTGGGCGTTGGCCCCGGTCACCACACGCAGAGGGCCGGGCGCCGCCCGTTCCCGGGCGAGCAGCAGGGCGACCAGGTTGGACTCGGTGCCGCCGCTGGTGATGAGGGCGTCCGGTGCGGGGGCGTCCGGGTGGACGAGCCGGGCCAGGGCGGCCGTGGTCAGCTCCTCGATCACCCCGGCGGCCGGCGCCTGGTCCCAGGAGTCCATGGACGGGTTGAGGGCCGCCCCCGCCAGCTCCGCCGCGACCGCCACGGCGAGCGGCGGGCAGTGCAGATGGGCGACGCACGCGGGGTCGGCCGGGTCGGCGGCTCCCTCGGCGACCGCACGCACCAGGTCCGCGAGCGCGGCCTCGGCGCCGATGCCCTCCTCGGGCAGCACCGGTGCGCAGAGGGCGCCGGTCCGCCGGGCCACCGCGTCCGGTCCTCCGGCGGGCAGCGGTCCGCCCCGGGCCCGGGCGGCGGTCTCCAGGGTGTCCAGGACGACTTCGGTCAGGGCGCGCAGGCGGCCCGGTCCGTGCGCACCGCCCGCGAGGAGATCCCCCGTACCGGCGCTCACCCCGCACGCTCCAGGGGAAGTTCGGCGGACAGCAGGCCCGGGGAGCGCGGCATGGCGGAGCCCTTCGGTCGGGGTGCGCGGCAGGTCATGGCAACACCCGTGCGCGGGGCGACACCGGTCATGGAAAGATCCACCACCGGGATTCGCTGGTTAGGCTAACCTAACTCCGGCTGTGCGGGGGAACGCCCTCCACCTGCCCGGACCGATCGGTGAGCGCCCGAACTGCCGTCCCGTCGAACGCAGTCGGAGCCGAGCCGTCACGGGTACGGCGACGGGGAGCCCCGGGTGCGGGAGCGGTGGCGGCCGCTCCCGCACCGGGTGGGATCATGCCGCTTCGGTGGGCAGCTCCGCGCGGATCTGCCGTGCGGCGGCGACCAGGTTCTCCAGGGAGGTCCGGGTCTCGGGCCACCCCCGGGTCTTCAGGCCGCAGTCGGGGTTCACCCACAGGCGTGCCGCCGGGATGGCCTCAAGTCCCTTGCGCAGCAAGGCCACTGTTTCCTCGGTGCTCGGGATGCGCGGGGAGTGGATGTCATAGACACCGGGCCCGGCCTCGCGGGGGTAGCCGTGGGCGGCCAGTTCGCGGGCGACCTGCATGTGGGAGCGGGCGGCCTCCAGGCTGATGACGTCGGCGTCGAGGTCGTCGATGGCCTGGACGATGTCGCCGAACTCCGCGTAGCACATGTGGGTGTGGATCTGGGTGTCCGGCCGCACCCCCGTGGTGGCGAGCCGGAAGGACTCCGTCGCCCACTCCAGATACGCGGCGTGCTCCTCGGCCCGCAGCGGCAGCGTCTCACGCAGTGCGGGCTCGTCGACCTGGATCACCGAAGTACCGTTCGCCTCCAAGTCGTTCACCTCGTCGCGCAGGGCGAGCGCCACCTGGCGCGCGGTCTCGCCGAGCGGCTGGTCGTCGCGGACGAAGGACCAGGCGAGCATGGTGACCGGGCCGGTGAGCATGCCCTTGACGGGGCGCTCGGTCAGCGACTGCGCGTACGCCGTCCAGCGCACCGTCATCGGCTCGGGCCGCGAGATGTCACCGGCCAGGACCGGCGGCCGGACGTAGCGGGTGCCGTAGGACTGGACCCAGCCGTGCTGGGTGGCGAGGTAGCCGGTGAGCTGCTCGGCGAAGTACTGCACCATGTCGTTGCGTTCGGGCTCACCATGGACCAGGACGTCGAGTCCGGCCTCCTCCTGGAAGGACAGGACCTCGCGGATCTCGTCCTTGATGCGCTCCTCGTACCCGGCCTCGTCGATCCGTCCGGCCCGCAGGTCCGCACGCGCGGTGCGCAGTTCGGTGGTCTGCGGGAACGAGCCGATCGTGGTGGTCGGCAGCAGCGGCAGCCCGAGGTGGGCGCGCTGGGCGGCGGCGCGTCCGGCGTACGGCTGGGAGCGGCGGCCGTCGGCGTCGGTGATCGCCGCCGTACGGGCCCGGACGGCCGGGTCGCGGGTGATGACGGCGTCGGCGCGGGAGGCCAGGTCGGCCCGGTTGGCGGCCAGTTCGGCGGTGATCGCGTCGGTGCCGGCGGACAGGCCGCGCGCCAGGACGACGATCTCCTCGGTCTTCTGCCGGGCGAAGGCGAGCCAGCGCGCGATCTGCGGGTCGATGTCCTGCTCGGCCCGGGCGTCCAGCGGGACGTGCAACAGGGAGGACGAGGCGGAGACGTCGACGTGGTCGGCGAGGCCGAGGAGCGTGCCGAGGGTGGCGAGGGACTTCTCGTAGTCGTTGATCCAGACGTTGCGGCCGTTGACGACGCCCGCGACCAGCCGCTTGCCGGGCAGTCCGCCCGCAGCCGCGAGGTCGGCGAGGTTGCCCGCGCCGGACTCGGTGAAGTCCAGCGCCAGACCTTCGACCGGCGACTTGGCGAGCACCGGCAGTGCCTCGCCGAGCCGCCCGAAGTAGGAGGCGACCAGCAGCTTGGAGCGGTCGGTGAGGCCGCCGAGCTCGCGGTAGGCGCGGGCGGCGGCGTTCAGCTCGGCCGGGGTACGGTCCTGGACGAGGGCGGGCTCGTCCAGCTGTACCCAGGCGGCGCCCGCGGCCCGGAGGTCGGCGAGGACCTCGGCGTACACCGGCAGCAGCCGGTCCAGCAGGGTCAGCGGCTCGAAGCCGGCGGCCACTCCGGGGGCCGCCTTGGCGAGCAGGAGGTAGGTGACGGGACCGACGAGGACCGGGCGCGGGGCGTGGCCCTGCGCGAGGGCTTCCGCGAGTTCGGCGACCTGCTTGGTGGAGTCGGCGGTGAACTGCGTGTCCGGGCCCAGCTCGGGCACCAGGTAGTGGTAGTTGGTGTCGAACCACTTGGTCATCTCCAGCGGCGCGACGTCCTGCGTACCCCGGGCCATGGCGAAGTAGCTGTCGAGAGCGTCGGTACGGACCGCCTCGCGGTGCCGTTCGGGGACAGCACCGACCATGACACTGGTGTCCAGGACGTGGTCGTAGTACGAGAAATCACCGGTCGGCACCTCGTGGACTTGGGCCTCGGCGAGCTGCTGCCAGGTTCCCCGGCGCAGGTCGGCGGCGGTCCGGCGGAGGGTGTCCGCGTCGACGCGGCCCTTCCAGTAGCCCTCGACGGCCTTCTTCAGTTCACGGTTGCGCCCCTGGCGGGGGTAGCCGTACACGGTGGCCCGTGCTGCCGCGGCTGCGGGCTTCGCTGTCACGTGACTCTCCTTCGCGAGCGTGTCTCCAGCTGATCCCGGGTCGGGACGCGGACGCGAAGGGGTGACACATCGGGCGCAGACGCGACACGTCGACCGTGTCCGTCCACCCGAAGGTACGCCGACCCGCCCACGAGGTCACCGGGAACTCCGCACGCGAACGGTCGCGTGCGGGCAACGGGCAGGTCTTCGGACTCGCGGGCACGCCTGCCGGGGTAGACACCTACTGGCCGTCGCTTCCCAGACCCGGCCGGGCCCAGTGCGTATGACGGCGGTCGTTCCCACTCACCGCTGCGGGGCAGTCCCGGATTCCCACCGGGTTCCCTCTTACGACACCCCGCCTGGCGGACAGGGCGAACCAGCTGCCCGGTCAGCCTAGGGGGGCGACCGCCGGGCGCACACCGTTGTTCACCCTTCGGACGGTGATGTGAGACGCGGGAGGGACGCCGGCCCGGTCGCCCGCGTCCTGCCCCGTGAAGCAGGTACGCGAGCGGACCGCCGGCTCCTGCTCGCCGTGCTCGACCCCGTTGAGCACGGTGAAGCAGTGCGTCGCACCCGGTGGTGCTCGACGGCCGTCGCGGTGGGCGCGACGACGCCGGGACAGCCGGCGGCGACGGGCGCACCGGCGCGTACCGCGGCACCGCGACGGCGACACGACGCCGTGGACCGATGGTGGCGCGGACCGGGCTGCCCGGCCATGGGGAGAAATACGTATGGACAGCACCGGGTTACCGTGGACAGGCACTGTCCACGGGCGCTTTCGGGAGAAGCTGTCATGCGGGATCGGCACGCACGGATGCTGGATCTGGCCGTCGGGGTGATGGACACCCAGGACCCCGACCACATCTGGCCGTTGCTCACCGAGGAACTGCTCACGGCGCTCGACGGAGCACTGGTCGTGTCCAAGGAGGAGCCCTGGACGCGTGAGCGGGGCACGGTCGCCCTCTGGACGCCCCGGCCCGGGCAGCAGGAGCGCCGTCCCGGCGAAGTGGTCCAGCGCCATATCCGCGAGGGGTACCCCTTCGCCGGCCGGTACGGGTCCGGCGACGACTGGGCGCCGCAGAGCGCCGCCCGTATCACGGGGGCACGGGTCTGGCAGCACAGCGCGGCGGCCGACGCCCTGCGCCGGGCGTTCGGCACACGGCACATGCTCGGCATCCCGTTCCCGGGGCCGGGCCCGTACGTCAGCGGGTTCCTGGTGCACCGGTCGGGCCGGGACTTCTCTCCGCACGACCTGCGCTACGCCGCACGGGTGCAGCCGTTGCTCAGGGCGGCGGCGGCCCACCGCTCCCTCCTGGCCGCCCTGCGGGATGGTTCGGGCACGGACCGCCGGCGGCGGGCCAACCGGTCCCTGACGGTGCCGCTGACCGCTTGTGAGCTGAACGTCCTGCACCTGCTCGCCACCGGCCTGTCCGCCGACTCCCTGGCCCGGCGCCTGGGCATCTCGCCGCGTACCGTGCACAAGCACCTGCACGCCGTCTACCGGAAACTGGGTGCGGCGGACCGGCTCAGCGCCGTGCTGCGGGCTCAGGAGGCGGGTCTGCTGGCCGTTACGGGCTGCGGACCCTGACCGGTCCACCTCGGGTCGGTGCCGGGGTCCGGCGCTGCCGGTAGGCGTTTCGTGGCGTGATCGGCATCGCCCTGGGTAGCCGGAGGCGTATGTTCAAGCATCGGCGGCTGAGGGTGACGTACGTACTGCTGACCGCCTGGGCCGTGATGACAGGCTTGGAGCGAGTGCACGGAGGGATGCCCTGGGCGGCGGCTGTGACCAACACGCTGCCGTGGGCGTTCGTACTGGCGGGGACCTGGTGGTTCGTCGAGATGGCGCAGGGGCGATCGGCACGGACAGACGCTCTTCGGGCGGAACGTGGTCCTGCACCCCGTACGCCGGTGGGGCCCCCTGCGGGACGCGCTCCGGGAGCGGTCGAGGACGCGCAGGAGGCCACGGGCGCTCAGGGCCGCTGACCCCCGCGCCGGTCCGAGGGCGGGGAGATCCCGGCGTCTCATGGCGTCTGTCGCAACCATCGGATCAAGGAGAGACACCTGTGGAGAACGGCCCGAAACGTGTGCTCATCAGCGGCGCCAGCATTGCCGGTCCCGCCCTGGCGTACTGGCTCGCCCGTTACGGCTGGCAGCCGGTCGTCGTGGAGCGCGCGGGAGCGGTGCGGACCGCCGGGCAGAACATCGACGTGCGGGGCGCGGGACGCGAAGTCACCCGCATGATGGGGATCGAGAGCGCCATCGCCGCGGCCGACACCGGCGAGCTGGGCACGTGCTTCGTCGGAGCGGACGGCAGGACACGCGCCCAGTTCCCCGCCGGGACCGCGGACAGCGACGGCTGGACCGCGCAACTGGAGATCCTGCGCGGCGATCTCGCCCGCCTCCTGGTCGAACACACCCGAGAGGACGCGGAATACCGCTTCGGCGATTCCATCGCAGGGCTGCGCGACGACGGCGACCGCGTAGAGGTGACCTTCGCCGGCGGCGGCCGAGAGGACTTCGACCTCGTCATCGCCGCCGACGGCATGCGTTCGTCGACCCGGCCGCTCATCGTGGGCGACGCCGCGAAGATCACCTCCAAGGGGCTCTACACGGCCTACTTCACCATCCCCCGCGAGACCGAGGACACGGACTGGTGGCGCTGGTACTCGGCCCCCGGTGGGCGAGCCGTGAACCTGCGCCCCGACCGCCACGGCACGATCCGCGCGACGCTGTCCTTCCTCAGCCCTCCCCGCGGCTACGAGGACCTCGACGACGCGTCCCAGCGAGACCTGCTGGCCCATGTGTTCGCCGACGCCGGATGGCTCGCTCCCCGCGTCGTCGAGGAGCTGCGCCGGACCCGCGACTTCTACTTCGAGCATGTCGGCCAGGTCCACTCCGCCACGTGGTCGCGGGGACGCGCGGCCCTGCTCGGTGACGCGGCGTACTGCGCTTCGCCCATCAGCGGCATGGGGACCAGCCTTGCCCTCACCGGCGCCTACGTGCTCGCCGGAGAGCTCGCCGCACACGTCCACCACCGTGACGCGTTCGCCGGGTACGAGCGGATCATGCGCCCCTACGTGGCCAAGGCGCAGGCCCTCCCTCCGGGAGCACCACGACTGGCCAACCCCCGTACCCGGGCCGGCATCGCCGCACTGCACGGCGCCCTCCGGCTGGCGACCACCGGTCCCGTACGACAGATGACCGGCAAGCTGTTCACACCTCCCGCGGATGCGATCGAACTCCCCGACTACGCGCACCTGCGCGTCTGACCACGTGCGGCGCGCGGCCGTCGGGGCGACGGCGGGAACTGCCATCGACCCGAACGGGTGACAGAGGACGCGGAGCGCCCCCCGGACCAATCCGGACCGGCCCCCGGTGCCGAATGGTCAGCACAGGGGCGCGGAGCGGGCGCTCCTGCATCACTGCCCGGGACCGGATCGGCATCCTGGCAAGATCCGGCCCCGGGCAGGCGGCGCTCATCCCCTCACCGCACCCTGTTCCGCCGTTCTTCGCCCCTTCGCTGACTTCCGGTCAATTCGTGCGGGCATGGTGACCCAGATGTAACCGAATGGCGTAGGCGAGCCGGAACCACCGAGCGTCACAGGCCGTTCTTCTTGCCAATACCCGGCCGCCGACCGGCGGCGGCGACGAGTGAGGGAAGCGCGATATGAAGAAGACAGTCGGGTGGGCCCAGGACGGCGACGACTGGACGATCACCGTGAACGGCACCTTGTACCGAGCGGTCGAGCGGCCCGCGGACGGGCGCGTGCACGACTATCTGGTGCGGGGGAACGACCTGACCGCCGAGTGCCCGAGCCTCGGCCACGGGCTCGGCGTGATCCGGGCGCACGAGTCCCGCAGCTGATCTCCGGTCGGGAGCGACGACGAGGTGCGGCTGCCGGACGTCGGCCGCAGAGGAGAGAATCGCGGCATGGCAGACGCACCCCCGCAGATCACCGCACTCGTCGTCGACGCCGCCGACCCCGAGGGCAACGAGTTCTGCGTCATCCCCGAGGGTCCGTGGGCCTCGACGACCAGGGACGCGCGCACTACCTCGACTGACCGGAGCCGCCCTGGGCGTCCGGGGCGTCGGTGCCCTCCGGCCGGTGGCGCAGCAGATACGTGTCCATGATCCAGCCGTGCCGTTCGCGGGCCTCGGCACGCACCCGGCTGATCCGCCCGGCGACCTCGTCGAGCGGTCCGGAGACCAGGATCTCGTCCGGGGTGCCGATGTAGGCGCCCCAGTAGATCCACAGCCCTCTGCCCGTCAGATGGGTGAAGCTCTCATGACCGTCGAGCATCACCACGATGTCGCCGTCGTCGTCCGGGAACCCCTCGGCGAGCCGTCGGCCGGGGGTGATGTGGATGGGGCGGCCGACCTGGTTCAGGGAGGTGCGGTGACGGGCGGCGAGCGCGGAGACGCTGCTGATCCCGGGGACCACCTCATGGTCGAACTCCACCGTGCCGCGGGCCCGGATGTCCTCCAGGATCGCCAGGGTGCTGTCGTACAGGGACGGGTCGCCCCACACCAGGAAGGCCCCGCACTCCCCCGGCGCCAGCTCCTCGATGATCAGGCGCTCGCAGATGTCGGCGCGGCGGTGCCGCCAGTCGTGCACCGCCGACGTGTAGCGCCCCCGGTCGTCCTGGGTGCGGTCCCGCCAGGGGTCCTCGGCCTCCACGACCCGGTAGGGGCCGGTGAGGTGCTCCGCCAGGATGTCCCGCCGCAGCCGGGTCAGGGACTCCTTCTCCCGGCCCTTGCCGAGGACGAAGAAGACCTGTGCCCCGCGCATCGCCTTCACCGCGGCGAGGGTCAGGTGGTCGGGGTCGCCGGCTCCCATGCCGATGACGAGGATGTGGCGTGGTGCGTCGCTCATGTCAGCCGTTCTTCCTGCTTCGTCCCTGCGCGCGCCCCCGAGGACCCGGGTGCGCACGCCACCGACCCTATGCGGCCCGGCCTCGTCGCCGCCGACCGGCTTCTACACGACGTGGACCGGGCGGGGTGGACTTACTAGGACGTCCAACTATATGTTCGTGAGGAGCGGGGTGACCGGCGTACAGCCGGACACCCTCAAGGTCCGTGGTGTCAGGGAAGCCGGTGCGATTCCGGCGCGGTCCCGCCACTGTGACCGGGGAGTTCGTCCTCGCAGGACACGCCACTGACGGTGCAGGCGCCGTCGGGAAGGCATGAGGGCGCGCGCTGATCCGGGAGCCAGGATACCGGCCGCGGGATCTTCCGTGTTTCCACGAGGATGGAGCAGACACGCAGGGCACAGGTCCGCACCCACGGCCCCGCAGGCCCGTCCCGGCGAGCGGTTCTTCCCGCCCCCTGACGGCCCCCGCCCTTCGCGTCCCCCGACGGCGAGCCCTGCCACGCCCCGCGCGTACCCGACCGGTGCGGCCTGGGTGGTGGGGCCCGTGCGCCATCTCCGGATCTCTCCTGACGATCTCACCGACGAGAGCAGGTTTCCATGGTCCGCGAACTCACCCATTTCATCGGCGGCAAGCACACACCCGGCACCTCGGGCACGTACGGTGATGTCCACGCCCCCAACACCGGCCGGGTCCAGGCCCGGGTGCCACTGGCCGGCCGGTCCGAGACCGAGGCTGCGATGGCCGACGCGGCCCAGGCGCAGGTCGAGTGGGGCGAGTGGAACCCGCAGCGCCGGGCGCGCGTGCTGCCGCGCTTCCTCCAGCTGGTCGAGAGGGAGAAGCACTCGCTGGCCCGGCTGCTCTCCTCGGAGCACGGCAAGACCGTGGCCGACGCGCACGGCGACCTCGCGCGCGGGCTGGACGTGGTGGAGTTCGCCGCCGGTGTCCCGCATCTGCTGAAGGGCGAGTTCAGCGACAACGCGGGGGCCGGGATCGACGTCCACTCGCTGCGCCGGCCGCTCGGCGTGGTGGCGGACATCACCCCGTTCAACTTCCCGGCGATGATCCCGCTGTGGAAGGCCGCGCCCGCTCTGGCCTGCGGAAACGCCTTCATCCTCAAGCCTTCCGAGCGGGACCCGTCGGTACCGCTGCGGCTGGCGGAACTGTTCCTGGAGGCGGGTCTTCCGCCCGGGGTCCTGAACGTCGTCAACGGCGGCAAGGAGGCCGTGGACACCCTGCTGGAGGACCCGCGCGTCAAAGCCCTCGGCTTCGTCGGCTCGACGCCGGTCGCCGCGCACATCTACGCCACCGCCGCCGCCCACGGCAAGCGGGCGCAGTGCTTCGGCGGGGCGAAGAACCACATGATCGTGATGCCGGACGCCGACCTGGACCAGGCGGTGGACGCGCTGATCGGTGCCGGTTACGGCTCGGCGGGTGAGCGGTGCATGGCGATCTCGGTGGCCGTTCCGGTCGGTGAGGAGACCGCCGACGCGCTGGTGGCCAGGCTCACCGAGCGGATCGCCGAGCTGCGGATCGGCCGTTCGGACGACCCGGACGCCGACTTCGGGCCGCTGGTGGGCCGCGACGCGGTGGACCGGGTGCGCGGCTATGTCGACCTCGGTGTCGAGGAGGGCGCCGAACTGGTCGTGGACGGGCGGGACTTCACCCTGGAGAGGCACGAGGAGGGGTTCTTCGCCGGGACCTCGCTCTTCGACCGGGTCACCCCGGACATGCGGATCTACCAGGAGGAGATCTTCGGCCCGGTGCTCTCCGTGGTCCGCGCGGCGGACTACGAGGAGGCGCTGCGGCTGACCTCGGAGCACCCGTACGGCAACGGCGTGGCCCTCTTCACCCGGGACGGTGACATCGCCCGCGACTTCACCCGGCGGGTCGACACGGGCATGGTCGGCGTGAACGTGCCGATCCCGGTGCCGGTGGCGTACCACACGTTCGGCGGCTGGAAGCGGTCCGGTTTCGGGGACCTGAACCAGCACGGGCCGGACGCCATCCGCTTCTACACCCGCACCAAGACCGTCACCTCGCGCTGGCCCGCCTCCGGTATCCGGGACGGCGCGAGCTTCACGATTCCGACCATGGGGTGAACGCTGTGACCACCCTGCTCAGCGACGACCAGCTCGCGGTCGTCGAGACGACACTCGACTTCGCCCAGGAGCATCTGGCCCCGCACGCCGTGGCCTGGGATCAGGACAAGCGCTTCCCCGTCGACGTCCTGCGCAAGGCGGCGGGGCTCGGCCTCGGGGGCGTGTACGTACGGGAGGACGTGGGCGGCTCCGGGCTGTCCCGCTCCGACGGGGTCCTCGTCTTCGAGGCCCTGGCCACCGGCTGCCCGTCGGTGGCGGGCTACCTCTCGATCCACAACATGGTCGCCTGGATGGTCGACCGCTACGGCTCCGAGGCGCAGCGCGGCCGGTATCTGCCGGAGCTGTGCACCATGGAGCAACTGGGCAGCTACTGCCTGACCGAACCGGGCGCGGGCTCCGACGCGGCCGCACTGCGCACCCGCGCGGTGCGCGACGGCGACCACTACGTACTGACGGGGACGAAGCAGTTCATCTCCGGGGCGGGCGCCGCGCACCTCTACATCGTGCTGGCCCGCACCGGCGACAGCGGGCCCGGCGGGATCTCCGCGTTCCTCGTCGAACGGGGCGACCCGGGGCTCTCGTTCGGGGCCGACGAGAGGAAGATGGGGTGGAACGCGCAGCCCACTCGGCAGGTCGTGCTGGACGGGGTGCGCATCCCGGCCGACCGGCTGCTCGGCGCCGAGGGCGAGGGCTTCCGGATCGCGATGAACGGCCTGAACGGCGGCCGGCTCGGCATCGCGGCCTGCTCGTTGGGCGGGGCGCAGAGCGCGCTGGACCGCTCCCTGGCCCATCTCGCGGACCGGGAGGCGTTCGGGGCCCGGCTGCTGGACGCGCAGGCGCTGCAGTTCCGGCTGGCCGACATGGCGACCGAACTCACCGCCGCCCGGGCCCTGGTGCGGCAGGCCGCCGAGGCGCTGGACCGGAAGGTGGGCGGGGCACCGGAGTTGTGCGCGATGGCCAAGCGCTTCGCCACCGACACCGGCTACTCGGTGGCCGACCGGGCGCTCCAGCTCCACGGCGGCTACGGCTATCTGGCCGAGTACGGCATCGAGAAGATCGTGCGGGACCTGCGGGTCCACCAGATCCTGGAAGGGACCAACGAGATCATGCGCGTCATTGTGGCCCGGAGCCTGACGGGAGCCCTGCGATGACCGAGGAGCTCGTACGGGTGCGTACCGAGGGAAGCACGGGGGTGTTGACCCTGAACCGGCCGAAGGCGCTCAACGCGCTCACCCACGCGATGGTGGGGACGATCGCGGCGGCCCTGGACCGGTGGGAGCGCGACCCCGAGGTGGCCACCGTCGTCATCACCGGAGCCGGGGAGCGCGGCCTGTGTGCGGGCGGCGACATCCGGTCCATCTACGAGGACGCCCGCGTCGGCGGCAAGGCCTCGGCCGCGTTCTGGCGCGACGAGTACCGGCTCGACGCCCGGATCGCCCGCTATCCGAAGCCGTACGTGGCGGTCATGGACGGTATCGTGATGGGCGGCGGGGTCGGCGTCTCGGCGCACGGCAGCGTCCGGATCGTCACCGAGCGGTCCAAGGTGGCCATGCCGGAGACCGGGATCGGCTTCGTGCCGGATGTCGGCGGCACCTGTCTGCTGGCGCTGGCCCCCGGCGAGCTGGGCACCCATCTCGCCCTGACGGGTGCGGTGGTGGGGGCCCGGGACGCTCTGCTGTGCGGGCTGGCCGACCACTTCGTACCGGTGGACGAGCTGCCCGCGTTCCTCGCCGAGCTGCGGACCGGACCGCCCGGCGCGGTCCTGCGCCACCACGTCCGGGACGCGCCCGCCGGCACGCTGGAGGCCGCCCGGGCCTGGATCGACCACTGCTACGCGGCCGACACGGTCGAGGAGATCGTGGAGAGGCTGCTCGGCTCCGACGCGCCGGCGGCCGGCGAGGCCGCCGCCACGATCCTCGGACGGTCGCCGACCGCGCTGAAGGTCACGCTCGCCTCGCTGCGCCGGGCGCGTGAACTCGGCCCGCTGGAAAGGGTGCTGGAGCAGGAGTACCGCGTCTCGTGCGCGGCCCTGACCTCGCCCGACCTGGTGGAGGGCATCCGGGCCCAGGTGATCGACAAGGACCGGACACCCCGTTGGTCGCCCGCCACGCTGGTGGAGGTCACCGACGCGGACGTGGCCCGGTACTTCGCTCCTACCGGCGACGAGGGGCTTTCCCTCGCCGCAGACGACTCACCGCAGGAGGTGCCCTGGTGACCACCACGACCGTCGCATTCGTCGGCCTCGGCCACATGGGCGGCCCGATGGCCGCCAACCTCGTCCGCGCCCCGGCTGCCGGAGACCTGCCACCCGATGGACGTGCTGCGGACGGCGGTGAGCTTCTTCGGCTCCGAGGACCCGACCGAGGAGGACGGCAGCACCGCCGCCCATCACGCCAAGTCGCTCGCCCTGCTGGCCCGGCTGCCGGTCGTCGTGGCGGCCGACCACCGGCGGCGGCACGGGCTCGCCCCCGTGGCGCCCGATCCCTCGCTCGGGTACGCGGAGAACTTCTTCCACATGTGTTTCGGGAGTGTGCCGGACCGGGGGGTGGTGCGCTGCTTCGAGGTGTCGCTGATCCTCTACGCCGAACACAGCTTCAACGCGTCGACGTTCACCGCCCGGGTCGTCACCTCCACCCTCTCCGACCTCTACAGCGCGGTGACGGCGGCGATCGGGGCGCTGAAGGGTCCGCTGCACGGCGGGGCGAACGAGGCCGTGATGCACATGCTCACCGAGATCGGCGATCCGGACCGGGCGGAGGAGTGGCTGGACGAGGCGCTGGCGGCCGGGCGGAAGATCATGGGGTTCGGCCACCGCGTCTACCGGCACGGCGACTCCCGCGTACCGATCATGCAGGAGGCCGCCGACCGGCTGGTGGCGCGTTCGGGCGACCCGGACGTGACCCGGCTGGCCACCCTGCACACGGCGCTCCGCCACGCCATGATCAGCCGCAGGGACATCCACCCCAACCTGGACTACCCCGCCGGCCTCGCGTACCACCTGATGGGTTTCGACATCGCGGCCTTCACCCCGATCTTCGTGATGAGCCGGATCACCGGGTGGACCGCCCACATCAGCGAGCAGCTGGAACACAACGCGCTGATCCGCCCGCTCGGCGTCTACAACGGCCCCGACCAGCGCGCGGTCTCCGCTCCCCCGGTCGAGTCCCACTGATCTCCGGCCCGCGCCGAGGAGCTCGTACGGACGAAGTCCGCCACGCCGGAGTGGACGGCCCGGGTTTCCGTAGCGAAGCCCGGCCCTCCGGGGCCCCCGCCCGGCATACTGGAACCCATGGACAGAGCGGCGCCAGGCTCCGGTGTACGGGAACGGCTCGGCAGGAGCCTGTTCTCGCGGGTGGCGGGCCCCTCGGGGCCGGAGAACCGGGCCCGTATCCACGACACCCCCGGCCCCCGCTGGTTCGGCCCGGACCGGCCCGTCCGCCGGGTGCACGGGGACGCGTCCATGTTCATCGGCGGGCTGCGCGCCCTGCTCCTGCAGTCGCTGCACCCCTTGGCGATGGCCGCCGTGGCAGGCCACTCGGGGTTCCGGGGCGATCCCTGGGGCCGGCTCCAGCGGACCAGCACCTTCCTGGCCGTGACCACGTTCGGCACGGACGAGCACGCACGGGAGGCGGTGGACCGCGTACGGTCCGTGCACGAGCGGGTACGCGGGACCGCACCCTCCGGCGAGCCGTACCATGCGGCCGATCCGCACCTGCTGTGCTGGGTGCACATCGCCGAGGTGGACAGCTTCCTCCGCGCCCACCAGCGGTACGGGGAGCGGCCGTTGGACGGCGCCGGGTGCGACGGGTACATCCACGACATGGCGACGGTGGCCCACGCCCTCGGCGTCCCCGACCCGCCGCACGACCGCGCGGAGCTGGCCGGGCGCATCGCCGCCTACCGCCCGGAGCTGCGCGCCACCCAGGAGGCCCTGGACGCGGCCCGCTTCATCCTGCTGCACCCGCCGCTGCCCTGGCCGGCCCGTCCCCCGTACGCCGTACTCGCCGCCAATGCCGTGGCCGCGCTGCCGCCGTGGGCCCGGGAGCCGCTGCGGCTGCCCCGGGTGCCGGGGGTCGAGGAGGTCTGCGTACGGCCGGCCGGGAAGGCGCTGACCAGGACCATCCGGTGGGCGATGACCCCGCCGTCCTCGCCCGCGGGGGCGTGAAGTCCGGGCCCCGGCGGCTCATGCGGTGACCGTGCCGCCGCCCTCGCCCGCGGGGGCGTGAACGCCCGGCCGTGTGCCCCCCGGGTGCCGGAGTCCGCCGACGGCAGGACGATGGAGGGGACCGTACCCAGGGGGGCCCACGGCGGGAGGCCCCGGTGGCACGCAGCGGATCGACCGATGTACTCGTGGCGGGCGCCGGCCCGGTCGGCCTGACGCTCGCCGCCGAGCTGCGGCGAGCAGGGGTCTCCTGCCGGATCGTGGACCGCCTCCCGGCCCGCCTGCCGTACGCCAAGGCGGTCGGCATCCAGCCGCGCACCCTGGAGCTCCTCGACCGGATGGGCCTGGTGCGGGACGTGCTGGACGCGGCGGTACCCCTACGCGGACAGCTCACGTATGTGAACGGGACCGAGCGGGGCCGGGTCGAGCTCGTCCTGCCGCCCGAGGTGCCGTACGGCTTCGCCGCGCTGCCGCAGTACGAGACCGAGCGCATCCTGGAGGAGTCCCTCGCGCACTTGGGCACCGGGATCGAGCGCTCGACCGAGCTGGTGGCGTTCGCCCAGGACCCCGCCGGAGTGACCAGCCGCCTCACCATCGCGTCCGGGGCCGAGGAGGAGGTCCGCTCCCGGTTCCTGGTGGGGTGCGACGGCGCGCACAGCGTGGTCCGCAAGGGGCTCGGGCTGACCTTCGAGGGCGGTGCGTTCCCCGAGGAGTACATGCTCGCCGATGTGGAGGTGGGCTGGGACCTGCCCGGTGGGTACGGCGTGCGGTCGATGCACCGCGGCGAGGACGGCGCCGTCGACGACCTGCTGGTCTGCATCCCGCTGCCGGGGAAGGGCCGCTACCGGATGTCGATGCTGGTGCCGCCGGAGCTGTCCGCCGCGCGGCAGACGGAGGCGGCGGGCGGTGACGGGGTGGCCCACGGCCTCGAAGGCGGCACGCCTCCCGCCCTCGCCGACATCCAGAAGGTGCTGGACCGGCTGGCGCCGGAGCCGGTCACCGCGTCCGCGCTCCGCTGGTCCTCGGTGTTCCGGATCAGCCACCGGCTGGTGGACCGTTACGGGGACGGCCGGGTGTTCGTCGCCGGGGACGCGGCGCACATCCATCCGCCGACCGGCGCCCAGGGCATGAACACCGGGGTCCAGGACGCCTGCAACCTGGCGTGGAAGCTGGCCCTGGCCGTCGGGGACGCCGCGCACCCGGGCCTGCTGTCGAGCTACGACGCCGAACGGCGCCCGGTCGGCGAGGAAGTGGTGGGCCGGACCGTCCGCCATGCCGCCGAGGGTGTGCAGGCCGACCCGACGGACCTGGAGACGCTGCTGCTCCGCGAGGCCCAACTCCTGGTCGGCTACCGGCAGAGCCCGCTCGTGACGGCGCTGCCCCCGGGTGACGAGGCCACGCTCCGGCCCGGCGACCGGGCTCCGGACTGCGGCGGCCTCACCGGGGACATCACCGCCTATCCGGTGCGGCTGTACGACCTGCTGCGGGAGCGCGGACACGTCCTGCTGGTGTACGGGAACCACCCGGCCGGTGACACGCCGACCGATCTCGCGGCGGCGGCCGGGGAGTTGACCCAGGGCCGGATGGAGACGCGCTGGATCCTGCCCGCCGGCGCCCCGGACGGGGCGACGGCGGTCCCCCATCACCACGACGGCCGGGGCGAGTTCGCGCGCCGGTACGGGGCCGGGGAGGGGGCGGCGTTCGTGGTACGGCCGGACGGGTATCTGAGCGCCTGCCTCCGCCCGCCGACGGTGGGCGGGTTGAAGCGGGCGCTGGAGAAGGTCTTCGGGCCGTGAGGGCGCGAAGGCCCCGCCGTGGGAGGGCCTTCGATGGTGGTGGCCCTCCCACGACGGGGCGGTGTGTCGCGGGGGTGTGGGGCTGCCGGCTACTTCGGCATCAGCACCGTGTCGATGATGTGGACGGTGGCGTTGGCGGTCGGAACATTGCCGCAGACCACGTTGGCGCTGTCGTTGACCTTGTACGACTCGCCGGAGCCGGCCGTGGTCAGCGTGCTCTTCTGCAGCGTGTCGAAGGTGCCGCTCTCCAGCTGCTGCGGGGTGAGCTTCTCGCCCACGACGTGGTAGGTGAGGATCTTGGTGAGCATCGCCTTGTCGTTGAGGACCGCGTCCAGGTCGGCCTTCGGGATCTTGGCGAAGGCGTCGTTGGTCGGCGCGAACACCGTGATGTTCTGCGCGTTGTTCAGGGTGTCGACGAGACCGGCCTTCTTCACGGCGGTGACCAGCGTGGAGAGCGCGGGGTTGTTGGACGCGGCGGTGGCGACCGGGTCCTGGGCCATCCCGTCGAAGCTGCCCGCGCCGTCCTTCGGGACGGTCGCACAGGCGGGGCCGAACGGCTTGTCCATCGACGCGTCGTCACCGGCGGCCGGCTTCGACTCCTCGGCGGGGGTCGAGCCCGCCGCGGACGAGCTGTCGGACGCCTTGTCCGAGCTGTCCTCGGAGCAGGCGGTCAGCGACAGGGGCAGGATCACCGCGGCGACGACGGCGACGGCTGCGCGGCGGTGGCGAAGGGCGTTCATGGAGTTCTCCTGAGTTGTCCGGATGGGGAAAGGGGATGAAGTGGTTCTGGGGAGTGGTCTGTCGGGGTCAGTCGACGGTGACCACGACGGAGTGCCAGCCGCTCGCACCGTCCGGGACGGTCTTGGTGCGCTTCTCGGTCTGGACCTCGCCGGTCCCGTCGGTGGCGCGGACGGTGAGGGTGTGGCCGCCGGGGGCGGCCTTCCAGGGGTAGGACCACTGGCGCCAGGTGTCGACGGTGTCCTCCTCGGCCAGTTGGGCCGGGCGCCACGGACCGTCGTCGACGCGGATCTCGACCTTCTCGATCCCCCGGTGCTGGGCCCAGGCCACACCGGCCACCATGACCGTGCCGGCCTCGGGGCGCCCGAAGGGCTTGGGGGTGTCGATCCGGGACTGGGTCTTGATCGGCGCCTTGCGGGCCCACTTGCGCTTCACCCAGTACGCGTCGTAGTCGTCGAACGTGGTCAGCTCGATGTCCTCGATCCACTTGCAGGCCGAGACGTACCCGTACAGGCCGGGAACGAGCATCCGGACCGGGAACCCGTGGACGAAGGGCAGCGGTTCGCCGTTCATGCCGACGGCCAGCATCGCGTCCCGGCCGTCCATCACGTCCTCGACGGGGGTGCCGAGCGTCATGCCGTCCACCGAGCGGGCGATGATCTGGTCCGCCCTGCCGCCCCGGGACGGCGGCTTGACGCCCGCCTCCTTGAGCAGGTCGGCCAGGCGTACGCCGATCCACTTGGCGTGGCCGATGTAGGGGCCGCCGACCTCGTTGGAGACGCAGCAGAGGGTGATCTCGCGTTCGATCAACGGGCGGTCCAGCAGGTCCTGGTAGGTGAACTCCAGGTCTCGGCGTACGCCCTTGCCGTGGATGCGCAGCCGCCAGGCGTTCGCGTCGACCTTGGGAACCACCAGGGCGGTGTCCACCCGGTAGAACGTGTTGTTGGGGGTGGTGAACGGGGGGAGGCCGGGAACGCGCAGCTGCGCTCCCGCCGGGATCGCCTCGGCGGGCGAGGCCGGGGCGGGCAGCGTCACGGCCTCGCGGGAGGCGACGGCGTCCTGGGCGCTCCGGCCGTTCAGGGTCCGGCCGATCGCGCCCGCCACCGTGGAGGCGGCGGCCGCGGCGGTGGCGGCGACCAGGAAGCCCCGCCGGTCCCAGCCGCCCTCGTGCGCCTCCTGCTCCTGCCCGGCGATCCGGCGCGGCCGGGTGAGCCTGCCGATGAGGACGTACAGCAGGATCGCCCCGGCCACCGCGCCGACCAGCGACGGAAGCCCGTCGACGATGCCGGTGGAGTCCGGGCGGCTGACGGCCGATGCGGCGCCGACCACACCGAACGCCAGGACGGCGGCGGAGCCGGTACGGCGGTGGCGCAGCGCCAGCACGCCGACGGCGAGGGCGAGGAGGGCGAGTGTGAGGACGATGCCCAACTGCAAGACGAACTTGTCGTTCTCCCCGAAGTTCCGGATCGCGAAGTCCTTCACCCCGGCGGGCGTCCGGTCGATGGCCGCCCCGCCGACCGCTGTCACGGGGCTTGCTTCGGGCCTGACGGCCGCCGAGACCAGTTCGGCGACGGTCAGGGCGGCGAATCCCGCCAGCAGCCCGCTCAGGGCTGCGAGCGTTCCGCGGGTCAGGGCTGTCCGGGTGATCCTCACGGTCGTCATTCGGAACCGTGGGGCGGGCGGATTGGTCGATCACCCGATCACGTGAAATCCGCGGGTTCCCCTGCGGTGGGGTGCGTGCCGACGTAGTGGCGAACGCGAACCGCCCCGGCGGGCACGGGGCTCGCCGGGGCGGAACGGTCAAGCGGACGGGTCCGCCCTACATCAGGTCAGGCGAGGCTCGCGATCGCCTTGTTGAACGTGGCGGACGGGCGCATGACCGCCTCGGCCTTGGCCGGGTCGGGCTGGTAGTAGCCGCCGATCTCGGCCGGCGAGCCCTGCACCGCGACCAGCTCGGCGACGATGGTCTCCTCCTGCTCGGCCAGCGTCTTGGCGAGCGGGGCGAACGCCTCGGCGAGCTTGGCGTCGTCGGTCTGCTGCGCCAGCTCCTGGGCCCAGTAGAGGGCCAGGTAGAAGTGGCTGCCGCGGTTGTCGATGCCGCCGAGGCGACGGCTCGGGGACTTGTCCTCGTTGAGGAACGTGCCGGTGGCCCGGTCCAGGGTGTCGGCGAGGACCTGGGCCCGCGCGTTGTCCGTGGTGGTGGCCAGGTGCTCGAAGCTGACCGCGAGGGCCAGGAACTCGCCCAGGCTGTCCCAGCGCAGGTAGTTCTCCTTGACGAGCTGCTGGACGTGCTTGGGGGCCGAGCCGCCCGCGCCGGTCTCGAAGAGGCCGCCGCCGTTCATCAGCGGGACGACGGAGAGCATCTTGGCGCTGGTGCCGAGCTCCAGGATGGGGAAGAGGTCGGTGAGGTAGTCACGCAGCACGTTGCCGGTGACGGAGATGGTGTCCTCGCCGCGGCGGATGCGCTCCAGGGAGAAGGCGGTGGCCTCCTCCGGGGTCTTGACGGAGATGTCCAGGCCGTCGGTGTCGTGGTCGGCGAGGTACGTGGTGACCTTGGCGATCAGGTGGGCGTCGTGGGCGCGGCCCTCGTCCAGCCAGAACACCGCCGGGTTGCCGGTCGCGCGGGCGCGGGTGACGGCGAGCTTGACCCAGTCCTGGATCGGCGCGTCCTTGGTCTGGCACATCCGGAAGATGTCACCGGCGCCGACGGCCTGCTCCAGCACCACGGTGCCGTCCGCGCCGACGACGCGCACGGTGCCGGTGGCGGGGATCTCGAAGGTCTTGTCGTGGCTGCCGTACTCCTCGGCCTTCTGCGCCATCAGACCGACGTTGGGCACCGAGCCCATGGTCGCCGGGTCGAAGGCGCCGTTGGCCCGGCAGTCGTCGATGACGACCTGGTAGACACCGGCGTAGCTGCTGTCGGGGAGGACGGCGATGGTGTCGGCCTCGTTGCCGTCCGGGCCCCACATGTGGCCGGAGGTGCGGATCATGGCCGGCATGGAGGCGTCGACGATGACGTCGCTGGGGACGTGCAGGTTGGTGATGCCCTTGTCGGAGTCGACCATGGCCAGGGCCGGGCCCTCGGCGAGCTCGGCCTCGAAGGACGCCTGGATCTCGGCGCCCACGCCGGGCAGCGAGTCCAGGCCCTTGAGGATGCCGCCCAGGCCGTCGTTGGGGGTGAGACCGGCGGCGGAGAGCTGCTCGCCGTACGTGGCGAAGGTGTTCGGGAAGAAGGCGCGGACCGCGTGGCCGAAGATGATCGGGTCGGAGACCTTCATCATGGTGGCCTTGAGGTGCACGGAGAACAGCACGCCCTCGACCTTGGCGCGGGCGACCTGCGCGGTGAAGAACTCGCGCAGCGCGGCGACGCGCATGACGGCCACGTCCACGACCTCGCCCTTGAGCACGGGTACGGACTCGCGCAGCACGGTGGTGGTGCCGTCGTCGCCGTGCAGCTCGATGCGGAGCGAGCCGTCCTCGGCGACGACCGCGGACTTCTCGGTCGAGCGGAAGTCGTCGACGCCCATGGTGGCGACGTTCGTCTTCGAGTCGGCGCTCCAGGCGCCCATGCGGTGCGGGTGGGCCTTGGCGTAGTTCTTGACGGACGCGGGGGCGCGGCGGTCGGAGTTGCCCTCGCGCAGCACCGGGTTCACGGCGCTGCCCTTGACCTTGTCGTACCGGGCGCGGACGTCCTTGTCCTCATCGGTGCGCGGGTCGTCCGGGTAGTCCGGGAGCGCGTAGCCCTGCTCCTGGAGCTCGGCGATCGCGGCCTTGAGCTGCGGGATCGACGCCGAGATGTTGGGCAGCTTGATGATGTTCGCGCCGGGCGTCCTGGCCAGCTCGCCGAGCTCGGCGAGTGCGTCATCGATACGCTGCTCGGCCTTGAGGTGCTCCGGGAAACTGGCGATGATCCGCCCCGCGAGGGAGATGTCACGGCGCTCCACCGTGACGCCTGCGGTCGAGGCGTAGGCCTCGACGACGGGCAGGAACGAATAGGTCGCCAGGGCAGGGGCCTCGTCGGTGTGCGTATAGATGATGGTCGAGTCAGTCACCGGGTGCTCCGCTCCACGTCTGCAACATTGCTTGACATCAAGATATCTCGTCACCGCCCGTGGCTCCACAAGGCCCCCGCACCGCTTCACGGGCCGTACGGGTTCCGGTGTGCGGGCAATGACGCCGGGTTACAAGGCGGGCGGCCGGTACTGGTACCAGCGCAGGTGGTCCTCCAGCTGGGCGGCCAGCGCGATCAGCCGCTCCTCGCCGCGGGAGGGGCCGAGCAGCTGGGCGCCGAGGGGCAGGCCGGAGCGGGTGAAGCCGGCCGGGACGTTGATCCCGGGCCAGCCGAGAACGTTCCACGGCCAGGCGTAGGGGCAGGCGGCGGCCATGGTGACGTCGGTGCGCCAGGCGCCGAGGCGGTCGTAGGTGCCGATGCGGGGCGGGGGCGCCGCGGTCGTCGGGGTGAGCAGCACGTCGTACCCGGAGGCGTCGAAGAGGGCCCCGATCCGGCGGTGCTGGCGCACCTCGCGGGCGCGGGCGGCCCGCACCACCCGGCCGCCGAGCCGGGTCCCGGTCCGCAGGGCGCTGCGGGTGCGCGGGTCCAGGAGGGCCGGTTCGGGGTGGCGGGCGGCGAATTCGGCGATGCCGGCGGTGGCGCGGGGGACGAAGGCCAGGCCGATCAGCCCGTACCGGGGGCGGGCCTCCTCGACGTGGTGGCCGAGCCGGGCGAGGGTCTCGGCGAGGTCGGTGACGGCCCGGCGCACCTCGGGGTCCGGTCCGGCGCCGGTGAGGGTGAGCGGGGGCCGCCAGGCGAGGGCGATCCGGAGGCGGCCCGGGTCGCGGCGGGCGGCGTCGGAGGCGCGGACGGCGGGCGGGCGGTGGAAGTCCTCGGGGTGCGCGCCGGCGGCCGCGTCCAGCAGGAGCGCGGCGTCGGCGACCGTACGGGCGAGCGGGCCGTTGACGGTGAGGCCCTGGAAGGCGTCGTGGTGCGGGTGGACCGAGACGCGGCCGCGCTGGGGCTTGATGCCGACGAGGTGGGTCCAGGCGGCGGGGATGCGGACGGACCCGGCGCCGTCCGAGCCGAGGGCGGCGGGGACCAGGCCCGCGGCGACGGCGGCGGCCGATCCGCCGGAGGAGCCGCCCGGGGTGTGGGCGGTGTTCCAGGGGTTGCGGGTGGCACCGAAGGCGGGGCCCTCGGTGAACGGCCACTGGCCCAGTTCGCAGGAGTTGGTCTTGCCGACGATGACGGCCCCGGCGGCGCGCAGCCTGCGGACCGCCTCGCTGTCGGTGGTGGCCGGGGGCCGTTCGCCGTCGCAGCCGAAGTGCGTGGGCAGGCCCGCCACATCGGTGTCGTCCTTGACGGCGACCGGCACCCCGAGCAGCGGCAGCCGCTCCCCCGCCGCTAGCCGGCGGTCGGCCTCGGCGGCCTCCGCGAGGGCGGCTTCGGCCCGCAGGTGGCGGAAGGCGTTGAGGGTGGGTTGCGCGGCCTCGATCCGAGCGAGGGCGTCGGCGACGAGTGCGCTGGAGGTGGTGGCGGAGTCGGCGAGCAGGCGCGCGCTCTCGGCCAGTCCGGGCAGGGGGGCCGGACGAGGGGTGTGCCCGGGATGCGACCGTACGGCCGGGCCGGTCTGCTCGGTGGGCTCCGCTGAGGACATGGGCGTGCCGCCTCCCTCGGGTCGTGGGGCAGGCCGGTCGTCCCGGGCACGCCCCCACGTACTTACTGGAGGGTAACGAGAAGAGGCGGCACGCTCAACCGCGCGGGCCACTCGGGCCGTTGCGGCTGCCCTTACCTCAGGGGGCTACGGCCCCGGTGTCACGGGCGGACATGGATCTCGCCGATACCGGTGCCGAGCTTCTCGTAGTGGACGGTGGACTGGCCCGACTCGCCGGGCCTCAGGGTGACGCGGTTGGTGCGTAGGTGATCCCGGGCGATCACCGCAGCTCTCCCCACGCTCCGTGGCCGAAAACACCGCTGCGCTTCACTCTCCGTACGCGCGCCGGGCGGCGCCCCCGCTCCCGGCGTACGCTCGAATGTACCGGTCACCCTGGTTCGCACGCGCTGACCGAGGCCTTTTCGAGGCGTCGACCCCCGGCTGCTGACGGTGACGGAGGTCTGTGGTCTCAACACCCTCCGCGAGCTGAGTGCCCGCCGGGACTCCGTCGGCGGAGGAGACCGGGGAGGTGACGGCTCTGCTGGGCCGCAGCGTCAAACCGGTGTGAGCGCGCGGGGGCAGGGCGCCCGCGGCGCGGACCTCAGCCGGCCAGGGCGGGGATGATCTCGGCCCCGTAGGCGTCGATGGTCGCCTCGCGGGCGTCGTGCATGTTGTAGAGGGCGAACTGGTCGACCCCCATGTCCCGCAGCGCCCGCAGCCTCTCGATATGGGCCTCCGCGGGTCCCAGCAGGCAGAACCGGTCGACGATCTCGTCGGGGACGAAGGCGGTGTCCGGGTTCCCGGTCCGGCCGTGGTGGCTGTAGTCGTAGCCGGAGCGTCCCCGGATGTAGGCGGTGAGCGCCTCGGGCACCAGGCCGGAGTGCTCGCCGTAGCGGGCGACCAGATCGGCGACGTGGTTGCCGACCATCCCGCCGAACCAGCGGCACTGCTCGCGGGCGTGGCCGAGGTCGTCGCCCACGTAGGCGGGGGCGGCGACGCAGATCGTGAGGGAGTCCGGGTCCCGTCCGGCGTCGGACGCCGCGCCCCGTACCGCCTTGATCATCCACTCGGTGAGGAAGGGGTCGGCGAGCTGGAGGATGAAGCCGTCCGCCTTCTGCCCGGCCAGGGCCAGGGCCTTGGGCCCGTACGCCGCCATCCACACCGGCAGCCGCCCGTCCTTCACCCAGGGGATCTGCACCGGCTGCCCGTCGACCGTGGCCTCCCGGCCCTCGGCGAGGTCCCGGATGGCGTCGATGGCCTCCCCCAGCCGGGCCAGGGTGTTGGGCCGGCGGCCCGCGACGCGCATCGCGGAGTCGCCGCGCCCGATCCCGCACACGGTGCGGTTGCCGTACATGTCGTTGAGGGTGGCGAAGGTGGAGGCGGTCACCTCCCAGGTGCGGGTGCCCGGGTTGGTGACCATCGGACCCACGGTCAGCCGGTCGGTGTGCTCCAGGATGCGGCTGTGGATGACGAACGGCTCCTGCCAGAGCACCGCCGAGTCGAAGGTCCAGCCGTAGCGGAAGCCGTTGCGTTCGGCGCGGCGCATCAGGCCGACGACGGCGGAGGCGGGCGGGTCGGTCTGGAGAACGAGTCCGAAGTCCATGGCGAGGTCTCCTGTCCGGGGGCTCACGCGCGCCGGCATCGTCTCCGCGGGCGCTGACCTCGCGTGACGCGCTGCCGGAGATCCTTCCATACCGGGGCATGCCGGGCCTTGTCCCGCCGCGCCCCGAGCGCGCGTCGTGCGAGGGGCACAATCCTGGAGCACTTCCCGGGCCAGGGGAAGACCGCCGGGCCGGTCAGGTGCCGTCCCGGGGAGCCGTACGCGCCAGCTCCCGCTCCAGGGCCCTTTCCCCTCGGTCAGGGGGACCTCCGGGCAGAGGCGTTCGGGGTGCCCGGGGGGCGGCGGGTGCAGGGGCCTGGGCGGCGGGGGCGGGCCCACCCCCGCGAGCCCGAGCCACATCCAGCCCGCGGCCGCCAGCGCGTGGCCCGTCGCCGCGAGCAGACGTCGTACGACCGTCATGCGGGCGCACCGGCCAGGGCCGCCGGTCTCCGCGCCCCGCCGACGGACCAGGTCCACAGGCCGGACACCGCCCGCAGGTCCAGGTCGTGGCCCTCGGCCCAGACGCGGGCCGCCGCCGTCAGGACCGACCGGCGGTCCGCCTCCGCCGTGCCGGGCCGGGCGGGCAGCAGCGGACTCGGCGCCCTCGCCCCGGGGGCGGTCCAGCTTGTTGCCGTCGCGGTCCCAGAACATGGCCTTGAAGACGCCCATCTCCGACATCGCGAAGGCGGGCAGGCCGTGCTCGGTGACGGCGGCGACGTCCTCCTGCGGCGCGGCCACGATGACTTCGTGGCCCTCGGTGCGACAGGCGGACGCGAGGGGCAGCAGGGGGACGCGTAGTACGTCTGGACCTCGGCGTAGAGGTCTCCACCGACCTGGCTGTACGTTTACTGGGCCGCCTGGGCCCTCCGGACCGACTGGGACACAGTGACTCCCTCCCGTGACGCGCTGCCGCCACGGCGACGGCAGTACCGCCGCCAGCCTCCCGCCGGCCGCTGCATCCTCGCTGGAGGACGACTGCACCGCCCGCCGGACACCCCCGGCTCAGTTCACGAACTGGCTGATGCCACGCGGCAGATAGACCCCGTGCCCCGCGTGGCCCACGTAAGCGCGGTCCTTGATCACCGGCACGCCCCGGGAGAGCACCGTCTCGACCCGGCCGGTGACACGCCTGCCCTCGTACGCCGAGTAGTCGACGTTCATGTGGTGCGTCTGCGCCGAGATGGTCTGTTCGGCGCCCGGGTCGTAGACCACGATGTCGGCGTCGGCGCCCGGGGCGATGGTGCCCTTCTTCGGGTAGAGGCCGAACATCCGGGCCGGGGAGGCGCAGGCGATCTCGATCCAGCGGCGGCGGGTGATGTGGCCGTCCACGACGGCCTGGTGCAGCAGATCCATCCGGTGCTCGACGCCCGGCATCCCGTTGGGGATCTTGGAGAAGTCGCCACGGCCCATCTCCTTCTGGCCGGCGAAGCAGAAGGGGCAGTGGTCGGTGGAGACGACCTGGAGCTCGTTGTTCCGCAGGCCCCGCCACAGCGCCTCCTGGTGCTCCTTGGGGCGCAGCGGGGTGGAGCAGACGTACTTGGCGCCCTCGAAGTCCGGCTCGGCGAGGTTGTCGGTGGACAGGAACAGGTACTGCGGACAGGTCTCGCCGAAGACCGGCAGCCCCCGGTGGCGGGCGGCGGCGATCTCGGCGACGGCCTCGTCGGCGGAGACGTGGACGACGTAGAGCGGGGCGCCGGCGACCCGGGCGAGCTGGATGGCGCGGTGGGTGGCCTCGGCCTCCAGGGCGACCTTGCGGACGTCTCCGTGGTAGCGGGGGTCGGTGCGGCCCTCGGCGAGCGCCTGTTCGACCAGGACGTCGATGGCGATGCCGTTCTCCGCGTGCATCATGATCAGCCCGCCGTTGCCGGAGGCCCGCTGCATGGCCCGCAGGATCTGGCCGTCGTCGGAGTAGAAGACGCCGGGGTACGCCATGAACAGCTTGAAGGAGGTGACCCCTTCGGCGACGAGGCGGTCCATCTCCTTGAGCGAGGAGGGGTTCACGTCCGCGAGGATCATGTGGAAGCCGTAGTCGATGGCGCAGTTGCCGTCGGCCTTGGCGTACCAGGCGTCGAGGCCTTGGCGCGGGGACTCGCCCACGCTCTGGATCGCGAAGTCCACGATGGTGGTGGTCCCGCCCCAGGCGGCGGCCCGGGTGCCGGTCTCGAAGGTGTCGGCGGCGTAGGTGCCGCCGAACGGCATCTCCATGTGGGTGTGCGCGTCGACGCCGCCGGGGACGACGTACTTGCCGGTGGCGTCGATCCTGCGGTCGGCGCTCCAGCTCTGTGCCGCTTCGGTGCCGTGGGCGGCGAGTGCGGCGATCCGCCCGCCCTCGACGAGGACGTCGGCGTGGATCTCGTCGGACGCGGTGATGACCAGTCCACCGTGGATGACGGTGCGGCTCATGGGTACCTCCTTGCGATGGCGGTACGGGCGTCCACACACGTGGACGCCCGTACGCTGTCCGGTCGGCGCTCGTAGGTCGGTCAGCCGGCGGCCCGCAGGGCGTCGCCGAGGACCGACGCGCCCTCCTCGGCCTCGGCGACGGTCAGCGTGAGGGGCGGGGCGATCCGCAGCACGCTGGTGTTGTGGCCGCCGCCCTTGCCAATGAGCAGTCCGCCCGCGCGCGCCGCTTCGAGGACGGCCGCGGCTGCCTCCGGATCGGCCTCGTCGATGCCGGGCTTCACCAGCTCGATGCCGATCATCAGGCCCCGGCCGCGCACTTCGCGTACGGCGGCGGAACCGGCCGCGATCCCCCGCAGCCGCTCGATGAGGAGCCCGCCCACGCGCCGCGCGTTGCCCTGGAGGTCGTGCTCCAGGTGGTACGAGAGGTTGGCCAGGCCGGCCGCCATGGTGACGGGTGAACCGCCGAACGTGGAGATGGAGTTGGCGTCCAGGCAGTTCATCACCTCCGCGCGGGCGACGACCCCGCCGATGGACATGCCGTTGCCGATGCCCTTGGCGAAGGTGAGGATGTCCGGCGGCCCGTGCTCGGCGTGCGCCTGCCAGCCCCAGAAGTGTTCGCCGGTGCGTCCCCAGCCGGTCTGCACCTCGTCGGAGATCCACAGGATGCCGTGGCGGTCCAGGACTTCGCGGAACGCGGCGAACAGCCCGTCGGGCGGCGAGGTGAAGCCGCCGACGCCCTGGATCGGTTCGGCGATCAGCGCCGCGGCCTCCCGGGTGTGCCCGAGGAGGTCCTCCAGATCGGCGACGCACGCCCGGATGAACCGCTCGTCGCTCAGCTCCGCGTACGGCCCCCGGGTGCGGACGCCCCCGTGGACGTACAGCGTCTGCAGCGGGGACAGCGTCGTGGGTGACCAGGCGTGGTTGCCGGTGATGGAGACGGCCGAGAAGGAGCGGCCGTGGTAGCTGTTGCGCAGCGCGAGGATCTGGTTGGACCTGCGGTAGGCGGTGGCGAGCAGCAGGGCGGTGTCGTTCGCCTCGGTGCCCGAGGTGGTGAAGAAGACCCGGGCGTCGGGGATGCCCGAGAGGGTGGCGATCCGCTCGGCGAGTTCCACCATCGGGCGGTTGAGGTAGAGCGTGGAGGAGTGGATGATCCGCCCGGCCTGCTCGGACACCGCCTTGGTGACCTCGGGCAGGGCGTGGGCGGTCATGGTGGTGAGGATGCCGCCGAAGAAGTCCAGATAGCGGTTGCCGTCCGCGTCCCAGACGTACCGGCCCTCGCCGTGGGTGAGTTCGATGGGGTGGCGGTAGTAGAGGGCCAGCCACTGCGGGCTGACGGCGAGGTGGCGCTCGTACAGTCCGCTCACGGCTCCACCAGCCCGTCGTAGGCGTCGGGTCGTCGGTCCCGGTAGAAGGCCCACTGCTGGCGGACCTCCTCGATCAGGCCGAAGTCCAGGTCGCGCACGAGGAGTTCCTCCTCCTTGTCACTGGCGACGTCGCCGACGAACTGACCGCGCGGGTCGACGAAGTAGCTGGTGCCGTAGAAGTCGTTGTCGCCGTACTCCTCCTGGCCGACCCGGTTGATCGCGGCGACGAAGTACTCGTTGGCGACGGCGGAGGCGGGCTGTTCCAGCTGCCAGAGGTAGCCGGAGAGGCCGCGCGAGGTGGCGGACGGGTTGTAGACCAACTGGGCTCCGTTGAGTCCCAGTTGGCGCCACCCCTCGGGGAAGTGCCGGTCGTAGCAGATGTAGACGCCGACCTTGCCGACGGCGGTGTCGAAGACCGGCCAGCCGATGTTCCCGGGCTTGAAGTAGTACTTCTCCCAGAACCCCTTGACCTGCGGGATGTGGTGCTTGCGGTACTTGCCGAGGTACGAGCCGTCGGCGTCGATCACGGCGGCGGTGTTGTAGTAGAAGCCGGACTGCTCGACCTCGAAGACCGGGACCACGATCACCATGCCGGTCTCACGGGCGAGCTCCCGCATCCGGCGGACGGTCGGCCCGTCCGGGACCGGTTCGGCCCAGCGGTAGTGCTCGGGCTCCTGGACCTGGCAGAAGTAGGGGGCGTTGAACACCTCCTGGAACCCGATGATCCTCGCCCCCTGCCGGGCGGCCTCGCGCGCATGGTCCTCATGCTTGGCGATCATGGATTCGGTGTCGCCGGTCCAGGTCGCCTGGACGAGTGCGGCGCGTACGACGTGGGACATGAGCTGCTCCTTCGACGCGGCGTCAGAGAGCCTCTACGCGATTTCTACGCACGTAGATCGGTGCATGGATGGAGAACGTAAGCCTCTCCGTCCGGCGGGGCAAGACCATCGCCGTGAACCGGCGGAGTCGATCATGTTTCGCACCCGAGCGGTCCACAACGGACACGGTACGCATCACTTCCCGCATGCGCGGCGGGTCCGCGAAGTCCGCGAGGGAGTTGCCCTGAAGCGCACTCCAGCTCGTAGCCTCCGGAGATCAACGGGCATCACCCCGCACCGGCCGAGCGAAAAGGATCCTTCATGCGCTGCACACTCTTCGGCAGGACCGGTCTGCGCGTCAGCGAGCTCGCGCTGGGCGCCATGACCCTCGGCCGGCACGAATCCGGCCACGCGGCCGTACGGGAGACCTCCGGGCACATCCTGGACGCCTACCTGGATGCGGGCGGGAACTTCCTGGACACGGCGGACATCTACGCGGCCGGCACCTCCGAGACGGTCCTCGGCGAGCTGCTGGGCGACCGCCGCGACGCGCTCGTCCTCGCCAGCAAGTACACCTGCGCCACCAGGCCGGGCGACGTCAACTCCGGCGGCAACCACCGCAAGAACCTGGTGCAGTCCGTGGAGGCGAGCCTGGCGCGGCTGCGGACCGACCGGCTCGATGTCCTGTGGGTGCACGCCCGGGACAACTTCACCCCGGTGGAGGAGGTCATGCGCGCCCTCGACGACCTCGTCCGCACGGGCAAGGTGCTGTACGTGGGGGTGTCGGACTGGCCCGCCTGGGAGATCGCCCAGGCCAGTACGGTCGCCGAACTGCGCGGCTGGACGCCGTTCACGGGTTCGCAGCTGCGCTACAGCCTGCTGGAGCGGACTCCGGAGCGTGAACTGCTCCCGCAGGCCCGCGCCTTCGACCAGACCGTCTTCGCCTGGAGCCCGCTCGCCCGGGGCCGCCTGACCGGCCGCCAGGAGGAAGAGGCGGTGGGCGGGGCCGACGAGGCGGAGCTGCGCGCCCGGGAGACCGTGCGGGCCGTCGTCGAGATCGCCCGGGAGGGCGGCTGGAGCCCGGCCGCCGTGGCGCTCGCCTGGCTGCGCGGCCGCCCGGGGAACATCGTCCCGATCCTCGGCCCGTCCACCCCGGAGCAGCTCACCGACGCCCTCGGCTGTCTGGACGTCGAGCTGGACACGGCGGCCGTGGAGCGGCTCGACACGGTGAGCGCGGTGCCGCTGGGGTTCCCGCACGACTTCCTGCGCGAGGAGGGGGTGCGCGAGACGGTGTACGGGGACCGCTGGGCGGCCATCGAGGACCGGCGCTCGACCTATCGGCGTACCACCTCCGAGGTGCTCTGAGCCGTCACCGGCGCGGGCCGGGCCGCCGACGCACCCGTCTGCGCCCCGGCACCCGCCACCACCGCTCCCCCGCCGCCTCACACCCCCGGCACACCCGCCACCCGCAGCGCGTGGACCAGGTCCCATTCCCGCTCCACGGACACTTCCCGGGCCGCCGCCAGCAGCTCCGGCAGGACGCGGTGTCCGCCGCCCTCCGCGATCTCGGCCGCCTCCCGCGCCGTACGTACGCGGACGAAGGCGCCGAGCAGCGCCCGCGCCTCGCCCTGGTGGCCCGCGCCGTCCAGGGCGAGGACCGCCTCGGCCACCTCGGCGGCGGGTCGGGCCACCCCCTGGCGGAGGAGCAGCCCGCAGTCGTCGTGGCGGCCCGCCGCGACCAGCGCGCCCGCCGCGGCGGCGAACCCGGCGGGCGGCAGCGAGGACGCCTCCCAGAGCAGGGTCGTCCAGTCGGCGGCGAGGCCGGCCCGGTGCAGGGCGACCGCGAGCACCGGCAGCCGGGGCGCGGGCCAGGCCGCGACCTCGCAGAGCACGACATGGGCCTCGCCGCTGCGCCCCTGAGCACGGAGCCGGGCCAGCCGCTCGACGGCGGCGGCCACGGCCGCGCCCGTCTCCGGGTCCGGCGGGGCGGCCGGCGCGGGGGCCCTGTCCTCCTCCGCCTCCTCGGCAGACCCGCCGCCGAAGCGGGCGCCGCGCGGGGTGGAGCCGGCGGCGGTGGGGGACGGCGGCGGCGCGGGGACGGGCGAGGGGGCGTACCCGGCTTCCTCCTCGTCGTCCACATCGAGACCGGCGAACCGGGCACCGCGCGGCTTCGTCCGCCGGGAGGAGGCGGCGGGCTTCCGGGACCGGGACCGCCCGAAGGCCCCGGGGGCCGGCACGGGCTCGGGTACGGCCTCCGGCGTGTGCACGGCTTCCGGCACCGTCACGCCCCCCGGTGACCTTCCGGCCTCCGGCATCTCCACGGCCTCCGGCGCCGTCACACCCCCCGGCGACCTCACGGCCTCCGGCACCGTCACACCACCCGGCGACCTCACGGCCTCCGGCATCTCCACGGCTTCCGGCGCCGCCACGCCCCCCGGTGACCTTCCGGCCTCCGGCATCTCCACGGCCTCCGGCGCCGCCACGCCCCCCGGCGACCTCACGGCCTCCGGCACCGTCACACCACCCGGCGACCTCACGGCCTCCGGCATCTCCACGCCCCCCGGACCGCCCGGACCGGAACGGCGTCCCGGGTCCGTCCCGGGCCTCGGCTGCGGAACCGTCACCGCCGTCAGCCGCTTGCGCAGCTCCGCGCACCTGGCCGAGGCGCGCCGGTGGTCGTCGTGGGCCCAGGCCAGCGCCTCCGGGTCGGCCGGGTCCGCGCCCGCGGTCCCCGCCTCGCGCAGCCGCTCCGCCGCCCGGCCCTGCTCGCGGATCATCAACTCCAGCCGGTGGACCAGCTCCTGGCGCCCGCCGGGCCGCCGGTCGTGGGCGGCGGCGGAGGCGGAGTACAGCGCGGCGGCCCGGACCGAGACCTGCTCGGCGAAGTACGTGCCGTGGAGCGCGGCCAGGTCGGCGAGCAGCGACTCAACGACGTCCCAGGGCGGGATATCCACCCCGTCGAGGCAGGCCCGCATCCCCCGGGGGTCGCGCCGGGTGAAGACCCCGTACCACCCGCGTCCTGGGTCAAGTCGTGCTGTCAGATCCTGTAGGTAGTGCGCGAACGCGCCTGTCTCCACCGCTTGCTGATGCACCGTCATCGTCGCCCTCGCCGACCGTCGACCGGAGCGTTCCAGTCCGCAGGCATTCGACCGCAGGTGTGTTACGGGACGACTACGCGCGGTTTTCGTCCGCGCTGCGCCAGGCGCACGGCACCCGCGCCGTGCGCCCCCTGTACGCGACGGCGGGGCGGGCTCAGAAGGTGACGGCGATCCCGGTGTGCGGGCGCTTGCCCAGGCGGGCCACGGTGGCGGGCCAGTCCACGAGCCAGAACTTCCAGGTGTACTTGCGGGCCAGCAGCTTGCGCACCTCGCGGGTCCCGTCGGCGTCGAGGAGGCGTGCGGTGCCCCGGGCGCTCGGGGCGCCCTCGGCGATCCGGCCGCGTACGTCGCAGACGGTGACGGCGACCTCGGCGTTGTCGCGGAGCCGCTTGACCTTCCACGAGTCGGAGCGGGTCCACACGTACAGCACCTCGCCCTCGGCCGCGGCCCATACGGGCGTGGCGACGGGCGCGCCGTTTTTGCGGTAGGTGGTGAGGCTGACGTATTCGCTGCGGGCGAAGTCCTGGAGAGTCACAGGCGTGAGCCTACGCACCGCCTGATGGAGAGTGCCGCCGGAGGCGCTCACGCGATCAGGGGTACGGCGGCGGGTTCGGGGGCGCACCGGCCGAGCAGCTCTTCCATGGAGAGGCCGAGGGCCCCGGCGAGGGCGGCGACCGTGAAGAACGCCGGGGTGGGCGCGCGGCCGGTCTCGATCTTGCGGAGGGTCTCGGCGGAGATACCGGCGCTCGCCGCGACGGCGACCATGCTGCGGCCCCCGCGCGCCTCGCGGAGCAGCAGGCCGAGCCGTTCGCCGCGGAGGCGCTCTTCGGGGGTCAAGGGGGTGCGGACCATGAGGCCACTCTACTACGGCCCCCCATTCTTATACCGTCATTACTATACCGCCTCGACCGGTATAATAATGGGCATGGTGCACATCAAGACAGACACATCCCTGGAAGCGATGCGCGAGTCCGGCCGGGTCGTCGCGCGGATCCTGGCCCGCGCGCGGGAGGTCGCCGCGGTCGGGGTGACCCCCCGCGAGCTGGACGAGGCGGCCCGCGAGGTGCTGCGCGAGGCCGGGGCCTCCTCGCCGTTCCTGAACTACCGGCCACACTTCGCGCCCACCCCGTTCCCGGCCGTCATCTGCGTCTCCGTCAACGACGCGGTCGTGCACGGCATCCCCTCCGCCGAGCCGCTGCGCGACGGCGACCTGGTCAGCGTGGACGCGGGCGCCCTCCTCGGCGGCTGGGCGGGTGACGCGGCGGTCAGCTTCACCGTGGGCACCGTCCGCCGCGCCGACACCGAGCTGATCGACGCGGCCTTCGCCGCACTGGAGGCGGGCATCGCGGCGGCGGTCGTCGGCAACCGGATCGGCGACATCGCCCACGCGATCGGCACGGTCTGCCGCAAGGCGGGTTACGGCATCCTCGACGGGTACGGCGGCCACGGCATCGGCCGCTCGATGCACGAGGACCCGTCCGTGCCGAACGAGGGACGGCCCGGGCGTGGCATGCCGCTGCGCCACGGGATGGTCCTCGCCATCGAGCCGATGCTGCTCGGCGGCGGCCTCGACGACTTCCGCCACGACCCGGACGGCTGGACGCTGCGGACGACCGACGGCAGCCGGGCCGCGCACGCCGAGCACACGGTGGCCCTCACGGACGACGGCCCGCGCATCCTCACCGCCCTCTGACGGCCGGGCCTCTCACTCGCGGCCGACGAACGCCCTCGCCAGCGCCTCGCCCCGGCGCCCGGCCTTGGCCCGGCTCTCGATCGGCGAGACGCGGGAGTCCTTGAACGCGATGTACGTGACACCGGAGGCGGCTCCGCCGGTCGTCGGGTGGGGGTCGATGGACAGCTCCTTCGCCAGCGCGTACGACCCCTCGCCGATGATCCCGGCGGGGCCGGTGTCGCCGATGACGGCGTACCGCACCCGGTCGCGGTGGACCACGGCGACGACGCTCCCGCCGGTCAGCCCGGACTTCCGGTAGTCCCAGAGCCGGCCGGGCGCCGGCACCACCACGAACGGCAGGGCGGCCGAGTTCAACGGCTTGCCGCGGGAGGTCGGGAAGGCGGTCTGCGGCTGGAAGTGGGGGTCGGTCCGCGTGTTGCATGCCTTGGTCCGGCGGCCGTCGCAGTCGATGTCCATGTCCGCCTTCCAGAACACGGCGTCCGCGGTGGCGCAGACGGGGACGGTGGCCTTCGAGCGGTTGGCGTCCGTGCGGTACCTGCCCCGGGAGACCTGCTGGCAGGAGCGGACCTCGGCCAGCAACTCCTCGGCGGTCACCGGCGCGTCCGCGGCGGCGCCCGGCACGGGAGCCTCCCGGGTCCCGGGCGCAGTGACCGGCCCAGGAGTCACCCGGGTCCCGGGCCGCGCATCCGGCACAGGACCCACCCAGCTCCCGGACCGCGCATCCGGCACAGGACCCACCCAGCTCCCGGACCGCGCATCCGGCACAGGACCCACCCAGCTCCCGGACCGCGCATCCGGCACAGGACCCA
>NZ_JBIVLW010000027.1:0-63124 GCF_044752765.1 Streptomyces sp. NPDC088706 | reverse complement strand
CTGGCGAGCATCACCAGAGCGGCAGGTCCGGCGACTCCTCGGGCTAGACCAAGAACAGCCAGACCGTCAGGACCGAGCACAGAGGCTTTCCGGCCACCGTGGACCGCAAAGCGACCGAGAGCATCGCGTCATCAGCCTCCGGTTGACCTGGCATTATCGGCGTTCCGCGACCGGTGCCCGGTGCGGGTGGGAGGGAAGCGCCGCTTCGCGAACCGTGGTCGGCCCCGTAGCCGCCGCGGCCGGTACGTCGGGCCGTCGTCTCAAGTGCTGATTCGGGAGTCAGTAATTTGCCCTCCTCTATTGACTCTCAAATCAGTAGCGACCTACCGTTCGAAACCAGCCAAGCGCAGGCCGTCCTTCCGGGCCCGCCCGCCGCGCGGCTGCCCACCGAACCCAGTCGCCTTTGAGGAGCACGACCATGGGTCATCCGGTCACCCACAGCATCAGAAGCCGCCTCGATACGGAGCGGCGGCACTTCTGGATCGGCGGTGCGTGGCGGCCTCCCGTCGACGGAGGCGACACACCGCACACCGTAGTGGCCGATCCCACCGGGCGCGAGGCCGTGGGACGCGTACCGAGCGGTACGGCGCGGGACGCGTCCGCCGCCGTTGCCGCCGCCCGTGAGGTCTTCCCCCTCTGGGCCGCTGCGGACGCAGGCGTCCGCCGGGAGCTGCTCGCCGCCGTGGCGGAGGGCATCGCGCAGCGCGAGGCGGACTTCGCCACGCTGATCAGTGCGGAGATGGGCGCCCCGATCGACAACGCCCTCCACACCCAGACGCGGCTGGCTGCCGAGGTGTTCCAGTCCTATGCCGACCTCCTCGCCGACCACGCGTGGGAAGAGCGTATCGGCGCCTCCCAGATCGTCCGCGAGCCGGTGGGCGTCGTCGCCGCCATCACCCCCTGGAACTACCCGCTCTACCTCATCGCGGCCAAGGTCGCCGCGGCGCTCGCCGCCGGCTGCGCGGTCGTCCTCAAGCCGAGCTGCGACGCCCCGCTGAACGCCTTCCTGCTCGCCGAGGTATTCGCCGAGGCCTGTCCGGCTGTCGGTGCGCCCGGCGGAGTGTTCAACCTGGTCACCGGCCCGGGAAAGGTGGTGGGCGAGGCGCTCACCACACACCCGGAGGTCGACGCGGTGTCGTTCACCGGGTCGACCGAGGCGGGCCGGTCCGTTGGGATGTCGGCGGCCGGAACCGTCAAACGCGTGGGTCTGGAGCTCGGCGGCAAGTCCGCCAGGGTGATCCTCGCCGACGAACCGGACGGCACGACGGTGCGCGACCTCGACGACGCGGTACGCCTGGCGCTCTCCGACGCCTTCTACAACTCGGGGCAGACCTGCACCGCCTGCACCCGAGTGCTCGTTCCCCACGCGGTGTACGACCGGGCGGTGGCCCTGGCCGCCGAGGAGGCCGGGCGCTGGGAGCTCGGCGACCCCGCGCTGGCGGGCGAGCATCTGGGGCCCGTCGCGACGGCCCGGCAGTACGTCGGCGTCCTGGCCCACATCGAGCAGGGAGTGGCCGAAGGGGCGCGTCTGGTCGCCGGCGGAAAGGCCCCGCCGGAGCGCACTCCGACCGGCCTGGGCGCGGGCCACTGGATCCTCCCCACGGTCCTCGCCGACGTCACCAACGACATGGCGGTCGCCCGGGAGGAGATCTTCGGACCGGTGGTGTGCTTCCTGCGCTACCGGGACGAGGAGGAGGCCGCCCGGATCGCCAACGACTCGATCTACGGTCTCGCGGGGGCGGTCTGGTGTACGGACCGGCTCCGCGCCGAGGGGTTCGCCCGGCGGATCCGGGCCGGTCTGGTCACCGTGAACGCCGGCCGGTTCAGCGTCCTCGCCCCCACCGGCGGCTACAAGCAGTCGGGGGTCGGCCGCGAACTCGGCGTGCACGGTCTCGACGAGTACACGGAAACGAAGACCATCCAATGGTGACGCCGCCGACGCGGTGCGGGCACACGGCCGGCGCGGTTCCGCCGCCAGTTCCGCCGCCCCGCCGCGACCCGCTGTGCGCGGCACCCGCGCCGCCGCTCGCGGGATCCCCCTCCCTCAAGTCGCCGTACGCCGTCCCCACGCGCCCGACACCAGGTTCCGTCCTGCCGTCCGGTCACCCCGCGCCGGGACGGTCCCACGAGAGGACGCCCATGGCCGGACCACCTAACGAACCGACCCGACGGCTGGTCCTGGCCGCCGGGGCCGCGGGAGGCGTCGCCTGCCTGCTGACCGGCTGCCAAGGCGGCCGGCCTCTCTCCTCCGCCCCCGCGGGTCCGCCAGCCGACGTGCCGCGATGGGCTCCGGGGCCGGGCGAGCCGGCCGGTGCGAGGCGGGGCGGCAAGGTGATCACCGCCTGGTCGAACGAGGCGCAGTCCTACGATCCGGCGATCGGCTGGGACCTCCACAGCTGGGAGGCCATCTCGACGGTGCTCTACGCACCGTTGTACCAGTTCGCCGACCAGTTCGACGGCCCCGCTCCGCACGCCGCCCAGGGAGCGCCTCAGGTGTCGAAGGACGGCCGGGTGTACACCATCCCCCTGCGCCGCGACGTGCGCTTCCACAACGGCCGCCCGGTGGTCGCCGAGGACTACGTCTTCACCTGGACGCGTCTCATGGACCCGGGCCTCGCCTCCTGGGCATCGAGCTATCTCTTCGGGATCGAGGGCGCCGAGGCGGTGTACAAGGAGAAGGCGGAGGAGATCCGCGGGCTGAGCACCCCGGACCCGTACACCCTGCGCGTCACGCTCACCGAGCCCGACGTCCTCTTCCCGGCCCTGCTGTGCATGCCCTACACGGCCGCCCTTCCCCGTGAGGAGGTCCGCCGCCTGGGCGCCGAGTTCGGCCGCACGCCGGTCGGCAGCGGCCCGATGCGGATCACCCGTTACGACAGCAAGGGCCGGCGAGCGGTCTTTGAGCCCTTCGACCAGTACTTCTGGCGGGGCACCCCGCTCATCGAGCGGCTGGAGTACCGGTGGGCCATCGGCTATCCCCTCCAGGCGCTCCAGCTCAGCGGTGGTCGGGTCGACGTCCTAGGTGAGGGGCTGGTGGCCAGCCAGGCCGCCCGGTTCACCGCCGACGCGTCCATGCGCGAGCGGTTCGTGCAGGCCGTTCCGGTACGCGGGACGCAGTGGCTCTCGCTCAACCACAAGCGCAGGGAGCTGCGGGATCCGCGCGTGCGGCGGGCTCTGAACTGGGCGGTCGACCGGGAGCAGCTCATGCGGCTCACGTTCGGCCTCTCGGACCCGTGGGGCTCGCCCTTCCCGAAGAGGCTGGACCGCTTTCGGCGTACGGCGAAGCCCTACACCTTCGATCCGGAGCGGGCCCGCGCGCTTCTCCGGGAGGCGGGGGTCGAGAGGCTGAGCCTGGAGTTCCTGCACGGCACCCAGGACCCCTGGCCACTGCTCGGGCAGGTGCTCCAGCAGCAGTTCGAGGCGGTGGGCGTGGAGCTCAACCTGAACGCCATGAGCCAGGCCGCCTTCGAGCTGGCCATCTCCGACGGCAAGGGCGATCTCTACGGGTCGCACCTCTACATCACCCTGAACAGCGCCCTCGAACTCGTGTCGTCCAACTTCACCTCGGACGCCTCCTACAACTACGTCGGTTACACGAACGCGCGGGTGGACTCCCTCGCCGTCAGGGCGCGTAAGGCCCGCAGTGTCGAGGACGCCAACTCGCTCCTCGCCGAGATCGAGGACGAGCTGGTCCGCGACGCCGCCGGCGTCTTCGTGGGCAGCATGAACTTCCTCGCCGCACGTGCGCCGGAGGTCCGCAACTACCAGATGCGCGGCGAGACGGGCACCTACTACGACCGGCTGTGGGTGAAGCGATGAGCGCTCTTCCGATCAGCACGCGGAGGCCCGCGCCCGCCGGGGCGCACGCGCCAGGGGGCGGTGGGGCCGCGGCCCGCTCCGCCGCGGCGAAGGGCAGCCGGCTGTGGCTCGCAGGGGTGGTCCTGCTCGGTGTGCTGGGCCTGCTTGCCCTGCTGGCCCCGCTGGCCGGGTCGCCGTACACGATACACACCGACAGCCTCAGTGCCGACGGCCTGCCCAGCGGCGTCGGAGCGCCCGGCCATCCGCTGGGCACCGACGCCATCGGCCGCGACATGCTCGCGCGCTCGCTCCACGGGCTGCGGGCCACTCTCATCATCGCCCTGGTGGCCAACCTGACCTCCGTTGGCCTGGGCGCCGCGGTGGGGCTGGTGGCTGGTTTCTACCGGGGCTGGATCGAGCAGTGCCTGATGCGCCTCGTCGACGTGTTCCTGTCCATTCCCACCGTGCTGTCCGGCCTGGCGCTGGCGAGCATCGTGGGCCGGGGCACCACCGGCATCATCATCGTCGTCACCGCCCTGTACTGGGCGTGGACCGCGCGGCTGGTCCACGGGGAGACGGTACGGCTGCGCAGCCGCGGGTACGTCGAGGCGGCCCTCGCCCACGGCGTGAGCCGCCTTACCGCGCTGCGCCGCCACGTACTGCCGCACCTGTCCACCGTGCTGCTGAACGTCGCGGCGCTCAACGGGGCGGCGGTCGTGGTCGTCGGGGCGGGGCTGTCGTACCTCGGAGCGGGCATCCAGCCGCCCACCCCGGAGCTCGGCAACATGCTCGCCGACGGCTCCGACAGCATGACCTACGCCCCGCACACCCTGTTCGTCCCCCTGGTCCTCGTCATCGCGACCGTCCTGACGTTCGTTCTGATCGCCGAAGGGCTCAATCGACGCAACCCTCTCTCGGAGCGACGCTCATGGCTCGACGCATAGGCATACGCATCCTGCTGGGCCTGTTCACCGTCATCGCGGTGGTCCTGCTCACCTTCATCCTCCAGTACGTCGTCCCCGGCGACCCCGCCCGCAGCATCGCCGGGCCGAAGGCGGGCCCGGAGGTCCTCGCGGAGATCCGCGACCGGCTTCGCCTCGACGACCCGCTCTGGTCGCAGCTCGGCCACTACCTGGGTTCGGTGGCGACGGGCGACCTGGGCACCTCCTACGCCAACGACCGTCCGGTCCTCTCCCTGATCCTCGAACGGCTTCCCGCCACCGCCGTCCTCGCCGCCGCCGCGCTCGCCGTCGAACTCGCCCTCGGCGGGCTATGGGGGTTGTGGGAAGCTCTGCGGCCCCGGCGCAGCTGGCTGCTGGCGACCGTGAACGTCGGTCTGCTGTCGATGCCGGTGTTCTCCCTGGGCTTCCTCCTTCTCCTGCTCTTCGGCTACCAGATCCCGATCTTCCCGATCGACGGCGGCACCGGGGCGGCGCAGATCGTGCTCCCGGCGCTGACGCTCGGCATCCTGGGAGCCCCCTACTACGCCAACGTCGTCCGCGACAGCACCCGCGAGGCCCTGTCCTCCGCGTACGTGCGCACCGCGGTCGCCAAGGGCCTCAGCCGGCGGCGCATCGTCGTCCGGCATGTGCTGCGCAACACCGCCTCGCCGGTGACGACCCTCCTCGGCATGGACGTGGCGGTCTTCCTCTCCGGCGTCGTCTTCGTCGAGACGATCTTCGGCTGGCCCGGGATCGGCCAGATGCAGACCGAGGCGTTCGCCGCCCTCGACCGCCCGCTGCTCACCGGCACGGTGATCGTCGCCGCGACCCTCGTCGTGACGGCCAACCTGCTGGTGGACCTCGTCAGGACCGCCATCGACCCTCGTGCAGCATCGGAGACGCCATGATCGCCACCCCGGAGGCAACCGCCGTCCGCAGTCTCGGCAGCGAGGTCACGATAGACGGCCTCAGCGTCGCCTACGGAGACTTCACCGCCCTGCGGGACGTCTCGCTCCAGGTGCCCGCGGGCACCACCACCGCCCTCGTCGGCGAGTCCGGATCCGGCAAGTCCACGCTGGCGCTGGCCGCTGGCCGCATCCTCCCGGCGGGCGCCCGGATCATCGGCGGTTGCGTCCGGGTCGGGGACGTCGAGCTGACCGCCCTGGGCGGGAAGGCCCTGCGGGAGGCGCGGGGCCGTACGGCCGCCTACCTGGCCCAGGACGCGTCCGCCGCCCTGAACCCGGTGATGCGGGTGGGCCGGCAGATAGCGGAGGTCCACCGGGTCCGCGACGGAGCCGGGCGCGTCGAGGCCGATCTGCTGGCCCGCCGGGCGCTGGCGGACGTCGGCATCCCGGACCCCGAACGGGTGGCGCGCCTCTACCCCCACGCCCTGTCCGGCGGTATGCGGCAGCGCGTGATCATCGCGATGGCCCTGGCCTTCCACCCTCAGCTCCTCATCGCCGACGAGCCGACCACCGCGCTGGACGTGACCGTCCAGGCCGAGATCGTCGGTCTGGTCAGCCGGCTGCAACAGGAGTACGGACTCACGGTCCTGTGGATCACGCACGACATGTCGGTCGTGGCGGAGATCGCCGACCATGTCGCCGTCCTCTACGGTGGCCGGCTGGTCGAGCACACCGATGTGCTCACCCTCTTCGAGGGGGCCCGCCACCCATACACTGAGGCGCTGCTCCAGTGCTTCCGCAGCGGGCGCGACGCCGGGCCAAAGGAGCCCTTCACCACCATCTCAGGCAGTCCGCCGGTCGGCGGCACTCCCCCGGGCTGCCCGTTCCACACGCGCTGCCCGCTGGCCGACGTCCGCTGCGGCACCGACCTCCCGGAGCCACGCCGGCTGGCCGAGGACCACGTAGCCGCCTGTCACCGGCTGGAGGGCCTCCGATGACGCGAACCGCACCCGCGGCGGGCGCGCCGCTGCTGGAGGCCACGGGCATCACCAAACGCTACGGCCGCTACACCGCGCTCGACGAGGTGGACCTGCGCATCGAGGCGGGCCGCACGGTCAGCATCGTGGGGGAGTCGGGCTCGGGTAAGTCCACCCTGGCGCGCATCATCGTCGGCCTGGAGCGGGCGGACAGCGGCAGTGTGCGCTTCCGCGGAGAAACGGTCCGGGGCCGCCGGGCCCGGCACGCCTTCCGCCGCAGCGTCGGCGTGATCTTCCAGGACCCGTACGAGTCGATCGATCCCCGGCTGACGATCGGCGAGGTCGTCGCGGAGCCGTTGCGCGCCCACGGGCTGTACCGGGCCGACGGGGCCCGGCGGGTGCGTGAGCTGCTGGACTCCGTGGGGATGGAAGGGGTCGATGCCGAGGCCTACCCGCACCGCTTCTCCGGTGGCCAGCGGCAGCGCGTCTGCATCGCCCGGGCGCTGGCCACCGATCCCGAGCTCGTGATCTGCGACGAGCCGACCTCCGCGCTCGACGTGTCCGTCCAGGCGCAGATCCTCAACCTGCTGCTTGACCTGCAACGGCGGCGCGGGCTGTCGTACCTGTTCATCACGCACGATCTCGATGTCGTCCGCCGCATCAGCGACGAGGTCGACGTGCTGCTGCGCGGCGCGCTGGTGGAGCGGGGCAGCGCGGAGCAGGTCACCACCCGGCCGCAGCACGAGTACACCCGGCGGCTGCTGGGCGCGGTGCCGGCCATCTCTCCACGCCTGCGGCGCATCGGAGTGCCGCTGGCCTCCGGTGCCCCGGCGGCGGAAAGCACCGGGCAGCCCCCGGTGTGAGCCCGCGCGACGCACCTGGCCCGGACACGCTCCGTAAGGGGAGAGTAGGACGTCGGTGCGGCCGAGCGTGTCTTTTACTGACTGGTGAGTCAATCAATATCATCAGCTCGAATCATCCCTGGAAGCACGTCCCGCGCTCAACGAGAAGGCCGCTGGACCGTATTCCACCTGGTGTTACACCTTCCCTTCGCACGTCTTCGGATATCTCCCGTCCTGCCTCGCAAGTCAGCAACTTCATCCAACTCTCGGCGAGAGTTCGCCGAATCTCTTGCGGTTCACGAAAGGTGCGTGTTACCAAGAGTCATGCCAGCACAAGCGGAAGTCTCCAGGAATGTCTACGACGTCGTCATCGTCGGTGGTGGTCATAACGGGCTCGTCGCCGCCACCTATCTCGCTCGCGCCGGGCGCTCGGTGCTCGTCCTCGAACGTCTCGATGTCACGGGCGGCGCGGCCGTCTCGACCCGGGCCTTCGAAGGCGTGGACGCGCGCCTGTCGCGCTACTCGTACCTCGTCTCGCTCCTGCCGTCGAAGATCGTCGACGACCTGGGCCTCACCTTCGCCGTACGAAAGCGCTCGGTCTCCTCCTACACACCCACGGACCGCGACGGCCGGGCCACCGGGCTGTTCGTCGGCGGAGGCAGGGAGCGCACCCGTGCCTCCTTCCGCTCCCTGACCGGATCCGACGCCGACTACGAGGCGTGGGAGAAGTTCTACGGCACGACCGGAGAGGTCGCCCGCAGCATCTTCCCCACCCTCACCGAGCCCCTGCCCACCCGTGCCGCCCTGCGTGCCCGGATCGGTAACGACGCGGCCTGGAACATGCTCTTCGAACAGCCACTGGGCGTGTCGATCGAGGAGCGCTTCCGGGACGACCTGGTGCGCGGCGTCGTGCTGACGGACGCCCTCATCGGAACGTTCACCAGCGCCCACGACACGTCGCTCGCGCAGAACATATGCTTTCTCTACCACATCATCGGCGGAGGCACCGGCGACTGGGACGTGCCGATCGGCGGCATGGGCGCCTTCACCGACGCGCTGGCGCAAGCCGCGCGGGCCGCCGGGGCGGAGATCGTCACTGGCAACGAGGTCCTGCGCATCGAGCCGGACGACCCGCACTCGGTGGTGACCTACCGCACCGAGGGGGGTGAGGCCGCGGTCGCGGCCCGCAAGGTCCTGGTGAACGCCTCTCCGGAGGCCCTGGCCGAGCTCGTCGGCGACGGGGCGGCCGACGAACAGGCCGAGGGTGCCCAGCTCAAGGTCAACATGCTACTGCGACGCCTGCCGCGGCTGCGCGACACCTCCGTCGACCCGCGCGAGGCGTTCTCCGGCACCTTCCACATCTCCGAGGGCTACGGACAGTTGGAGACGGCCTACCGCGAGGCCGCGGCGGGCTCGCTGCCGTCCGCGCCGCCGTCGGAGATCTACTGCCACTCGCTCACCGATCCGACCATCCTCTCCCCGGACCTGGTCGAGCGCGGCTACCAGACGCTGACGATGTTCGCCCTGCACACGCCCGCGAGGCTGTTCGAGGGCGACAACAACGCGAAGCGCGAGGCTCTGCTGAAGGGGGCGCTCGCCCAGCTCGACGCGGTCCTGGACGAGCCGATCGCCGACTGCCTGGCGGTCGACGGTGACGGCAGGCCGTGCATCGAGGCCAAGACCCCGCTGGACCTGGAGCAGGAACTGCGCCTGCCCCGGGGGAACATCTTCCACCGGTCGCTGGCCCTGCCGTTCGTCGACGAGTCCAGGACCACGGGTCGCTGGGGCGTGGAGACCGCGCACAAGAACGTCCTGCTGTGCGGGGCCGGCGCGGTGCGGGGCGGTGGCGTGAGCGGCATCCCGGGTCACAACGCGGCCATGGCCGTACTGGAGGAGTGAGCGGTCGCCCGCCTGCGGCGGCGGCATGAGGAAGCCGTCCGGGCGCGGCCCGGTCCGCGTCCGGGCGGCTTCCTCCCCCGTTCCCGGGAGTCGTGCGGCGTCCTCGGCCGCCGCTCCCGGGAACCGAGCATTACCGCACGGCTGGGACCGTCCAACCGTGCGACCGATCCGTCGAGGAGGAGCGATGACCCTCGCGCTGCGATGCGCCCGGCTGTTCGATGTCGAAGCAGGTGAGGTGCTGACCGATCGCACCGTGCTGGTAGAAGGGGAGCGAATCAGCGCGGTGCTGCCCGCCGCGGTGCCGGTCCCCGAGGGCGTGGAGGTCGTCGATCTGGGAGAGGCGACGCTGAGCCCCGGTCTGGTCGATCTGCACACGCACCTGATCGGGGTCGCCGCGTGCGGCGACCCCACGCAGGAGATCAAGCAGAGCGCCGCACAGCAGGCGTTCGAGTCGATCGGACACGCCCGCGCGACGCTGATGGCCGGCTTCACCACGGTCCGGGACCTCGGCAGCTACCGGGCCTTCGTCGACACGGCCCTGCGGGACGCCATCGACAACGGCACGGTGCTCGGCCCGCGCATGGCGGTGGCCGGAGCGTATGTCACGGTCACGACCGGCGGCGGAATGATCACGGGGCTCGCCCACGACGTGCGGCTGCCCGAGGAGTTCCGGTTCGGCCGGGTTCGCGGGGTCGACGACACGCGCGAACGGGTCCGGGAGATCCTGCACGGCGGGGCCGACGTGATCAAACTGATCGGCACCGGAGCGGTCATGGCCGCCGGCACCGTCCCCGGTGCCCCGGAGCTCACGGAGGCGCAGATGCGGGCCGCGGTGGAGGAGGCGTCGTACTACGGTGCTTACGTCGCCGTCCACGCGCACGGGACCGAGGGCATCAAGATGGCTGTCCGGGCCGGTGTGCGCTCCATCGAGCACGGCTGCTACCTCGACGACGAGGGCATCGAGCTGATGCTCCGGCACGGCACGTACCTCTCGTCCGACATCTGGTGGAGCGACTGGCTCGTGGAGAACGCGGAGGGTGCGGGATTCGACAAGGAGGCGCGGGCCAAGAATGACGACGCCACCGGCGCCCAGCGTGAGGCGTTCGCCAAAGCGGTGCGCGCCGGGGTGAAGATCGGGTTTGGCACCGACGCCGGCGGGTTCCCGCACGGCATGCAGGCCCGCCAGCTCGTCACCATGGGCGCGTACGGGATGTCGCCGATGGAGACGCTGCGCGCGGCGACGCTCACCAGCGCCGAGTGCATGGGCTGGGAGGACCGCATCGGGTCTATCGCGCCGGGGAAGTACGCCGACCTGATCGCCGTGCCCGGTACGTCCGGGGACATGGCGGCGTTCACAAACGTCCGCTTCGTGATGAAGGGCGGTCAGATCGTCAGGAACGAGCTGACAGCGGGGCGCTGACGCCGACGGGCCGGTCCGGTGCGGGACACCCCGCGCCGGACCGGCCTTCGTTTGTCCCGGGACCGTACGGAACAACCCCTACAGGTGCCGGGGCCTGGGGACGTCGGGACGGTCCTCGTGGTCGGGGGCCGTGTGCGGCTCCGGGAGTGCGAGCGGGTCGGCCAGCGGTGGCGGGACCGATCGGTCGGCGGAGACGACGAGGAACATAGCCACCAGGACCAGCATCCCACCGATCACGGTCCGGCCGGTCAGCGAGGCCCCGACGAGCAGGCTGAACACGGCCACGCACAGCGGTTCGCAGGCCAGCACGACCGCCGCCCCGGCGGCGCTGACGCGGGACTGCGCCCAGGTCTGCACCGCGTACATGCCGAGCGTCGCCAACAGCGTGGAGTAGGCGAGCCAGCCCCATCCGGCCGGGGTGTCCGGCAGGTCGATGCCGCTGGGCACCGCCCAGCAGGAGGCGATCACACCGGTGCCGAGGATCTGCAGGGTGGCCAGGCCGTAGACCTTGTCGGGCGAGGAGTACTCCGACAGGAAGGCGACCTGGATCGAGTACGAGAGGGCGGCGGCCAGTGTCAGCCAGCTGCCGAGGCTCAGCGCGACGCCGTTGAACGAGATCACGGCCAGGCCGCTGGTCGCGACGAGCACACCGGCCCAGACCCCCTTCGTCACCTTCGTCCGGAACAGGACGCGAGCCACCAGCGGGGTCAGGACCACGAACAGCGAGACCAGGAAGCCGGACTGGGACGCGGGAATGTAGTGCTGGCCCTGAACCTGGAGGAGGGTGCCGGAGCCGAGGAAAAAAGCCAGGCCCAGTCCGGCGAGCGTGTGGCGGCGGCCGAGCGAGAGGATCGCGCGCGGCCGTATCGCCACCATGATGAGGCCGGCGAGCACGAAGCGGACGGCGACCAGGCTCGGCGTGCCCATCTCGGGAAGCAGCCAGACCGTCGCGATGTAACTCCAGCCCCAGACGGCGGTGGCACAGGTCAGCGCGATGATGGCGATGCGCTGTCCCGGCCCCCCGCGGCTGCCGAGCCGCTGCTCTGTCTGCCGGGTGGTGGTCATGAGATCCCCCCTCTACTGGGTACGGCGGCCGGCCGGGTGGCGGCGCACGGCCCCCCGCAGCCTATTTTTTGACTGATTCGTCAGTCAACACGTGGGAGAGGTCGACCCTCGTCGTCGAAGGGGGGGCCGGAGGTGCCGTCGGCACGGACGGGTCCGCGCCGACGGGGGATCGCGCTCGGCGCGCCTCAGGAACCGGAGGACGGCTGTACGACGGCGCGGCGCGGCGCCAGGTCCGCCGGATCGACGCCGAGCAGCGCGGCGACGTGCTTGCGGACCCACCGCGTGGCCTCCGCTTTCTCCAGGGTGCCGCGCCGGGCGACGAGCTGCACCGCGAGGCCGTCCAGGAACAGCGTGATCCGCCACGCCGCCTCCCGCGGGTCCGCGCAACGGAACTCGCCGCTGTCCACTCCCTCCTGGACCAGCTGGGCGATGGACGTCTTCCACTGCTCGTCCATGGTGCGCATGACATCGTGGAGCCCCGTGTCCCGCATGCCCGCTGACCAGCCGTCGATCCACAGCCGCCAACCCACGGCCTGCCCCATCGGCGCGTACAGGCGCAGCAGCGCCTTCATCCGGGTCAGTGCGGGCGATTTGCGGGCCAGATTGGCCAGCAGGGTTTCCATCTCCCGCTGTGCCGCGTGGGAGAAGGCCTCTTCGACGAGCAGTTCCTTCGTCGCGAAATGGTAGTGGAGCAGGCCGCTGCTCACTCCGAGCGCTGCCGCGACGTCCGCGACACGCGTCATCGCGATGCCTCGCTGCTTGATCTGCTCCACCGTCGCGTCGAGGATCTCCTCGCGCCGCAGGACCACTGCTTTGCGTGCCACGGAGGACAGCTTACCCGGCTTCCTGACTCGCGTGTCAGGAAGTCTCGGGTCCGCCCCGCCGGAACCTGCTCTCCCCTCAGCTCGTTCCGGAGGTGCGCGGTAGGTGCGCGGCGAGCCGGAAGGACTCGGGCACCTCCGCGTCGCCGGTCATCAGGCCGACGGTGAGCTCGCCGATGAGCGGGGCGAACTTCGCACCGTGTCCCGAGCAGGGCGAGCACACGACGAACGGCCCGACCCGGTCGAGCAGGAAGTCCTCGCTCGGGGTGAAGGTGAACAGGCAGCTGGTCTCGTTCCGGGGTACGGGGTCCAGTCCCGGGAGCCACCGTTTCACGTACTCGACGGCTCTCGCCCGCGACTCGGCGGTGACCACGCCGTCCCGGCCGCCGGCCGTCGTGTTCCGGCCGCTGTAGTGCTCGCCGATCTTGCGGTCGTCACCGGCCCCGCCGTCCCGCCCGCCGGCGAGGTGGTAGATGCCGGCTCCCTGCTCGTGGAGCACGCTGGGCCACGCGGCGGCGGTCGGGTCCAGGCGCGGGAAGTGGAAGGTGTCCTGCTGGGTGACGGTCAGCGGCGGCAGCTCGACGTGTCCTGCGAGCAGTTCGCCGGTCCAGCCGCCGGCCGCGACGACGACGTGGTCGGCGAGGACCGTGTCGCCGTCGGCCAGCTGAACCCGGGCGCCGGCACCGGCCGCCTGCAAGGACGTCACCGCGCTTTCGTGGCGGACGACCGCGCCCCGGCGGACCGAAGCGTCCGTGAACGCTGCGACCGCGGTTGCGGCGTCGACCGTGCCGCCCTCCCCGTGGTGGACGACCGGGCCCTCGAAGCGCATACCGGGCCAGCGGCGTTCGGCTTCGTCAGCGTCGAGCACCTCGTGCGCCACTCCCGCGGCGGCGAGCTGGGCCGCGACGGATTCGGCGTACGGGCGGGTGCCGAAGTCGATGCTGCCGAGCATGCGCAGCAGGGAGGTGCCGGAGTCCAGCTCCAGTTCCCGCCACAGATCGAAGGAGCGCCCGGTCAGCCGGGTGTACAGGGCGTCCTCGTAACCGCGCCGCACGATACGGGAGCTGCCGTGCGAGCTTCCTCGGGTGTGCCCGGGCGGGAACTGCTCCAGCAGCAGCACCGACAGGCCTCGCCGGGAAGCGGCCCAGGCGGTGGCGGAACCCATCAGGCCGCCGCCGATCACGACGAGTTCAGCGCGGGTCGCCATGGCCGCCTCCGTTCGCGTGATCGGCGGCGGGCTCGCCCGGCCGTCCGAACCGGGCCTCGATGTCGCCCATGTTGCGGTCGACCACGCCCAGGGCGGCCTCGCGCGGCGTCACGCCGTGCTCCTCGGCGCCCTTGAGAATGTCGGCGGTCAGCCGGCTCATGGCGTCGCGGACCTTGCGCTGCGCCAGGTCCGCGTCGGTCCCGATGTCGCCGAAGAGCGTCCACCACCACCAGGCGTTGGTCGCGGAGTTGGCCACGAAGTCCGGCAGTACGAGCGTGCCGCGCGCGTGCAGGGCGGCTTCCGCCTCGGGGAGGGTGGGCATGTTGGCGGCCTCCGCGATGATCCGGGCGGTGACGCGTCCCTGTTCGGCCGCGCCGATGCAGTACGAGACGGCCGCCGGGACGAGAATCTCGCAGGTGATGTCGAGCCACGCGTCCCCGTCGGCCTCGGTGTCGCCTGGCCGCAGCTGGGAGCGGTCGATCCCGCCCAGGCCGTCGCGGGTGCGCAGCAGCCGTTCCACGTCGAGACCCTCGGGGTTGAGGACCACGCCCCAGGCGTCGGCCAGGCCGACGACGCGCACGCCCGCCTGGGCGAGGTAGCGCGCGGTCGCGCCGCCCATCGACCCGAACCCCTGGACGACAGCGCGTGCCGCGGTGCGGCCGATGCCGAGGTGGTCGAGCGCGGTGAGAGCCGACTCCGCGACGCCGAGCCCGCCGACAAGGTCGGCGAGCAGAACGCCGTCCACGTCGACGGCGAACGCGTCCGCCAGTCGTGCGCGGGCCTCGGCGGCGTCGTCCAGGAGCGGGTAGATGGCCTCGATGGAGCTGTCCACCCCTAGCTCGGCGAGGACGTCGTCGAGGGTGTCCTGGCGCAGTCCGAGGTCCTCACCGGTGGTCCAGTGGTGCTTGAGGAGCGAGCGGACGGCGTCGAGGTAGCGGCCGAGGACCTCCCGGGCCCGCGGATCGTGCGGGCTGCAGTCGATGCCGCCCTTCGCGCCGCCCAGCGGGATGTAGCGGTTGGCCGGGTCGTAGTGGAGTGCTTCCTTGCGGCTCATTCCGGCGGCCAGTCCGCGGACCTCGTCGAGGGTGCACCCCTCGCGCATGCGCAGACCGCCGCTGGAGACGCCTCTGACCAGCCGGTCTATGACGACGTACCCCTCGCGTCCGGTGACGGGGTCGGTCCAGGTGACCTGGAGGTGGGGCGGTGGGGTGAATCCGGAGCTCAGGGTGTTCGCTGTCATGACTTCCGTCCAGTGCGGGCACGCGTCGCAGACGGTGCGTTCTCGGGAATGAGGAGGGGTGGCGGGCGGCGGTCAGGTCATCCAGTTGACGGGGTGGTCGGGGTCGGTCAGCGCGGGGCGGTCGAGCCGGAACGTGCTGTACGCGTCGGTGTGCGTCAGGGAGGGGTCCTGGACGAGGGCGGCCAGCATCCGGCCGAGGGTCGGCGCGAACTTGAAGGCGTGGGCCGCGCCGAGGCCGACCAGCACCCGCTCCGCACCGGGCACCGGGCCGAGGACGAAGTCGCGGTCGGGCGTGAGGGTGTACAGGCAGCGCTTGGAGCGGATGGCCCGGCCGCTGTGCGGGAAGCGCTCACCCATAAACCGGGAGAGCCGGTCGAGCATGACGGGGTCGGTGGCGCCCGAGCGCCGGTCGGGACGGACCTCGGGGCCTCCGCAGTCCTGTCCGGCCTTCACCGTGGCCTCCCCGTAGGACGGGAAGCCGTAGAAGCAGGGGTCGTCCAGCCAGATCCAGACGGGGAACACCTCCGGCGCGAAGCGGGCGGGTTCCGTCGGTTCGAAGTAGGTGACCTGCTCCTCCAGCGTCGTGATGGGGATGTCCCACCCGAGGGGCCTGAGCAGGGTGTTGGCCCACGCGTCGGTGCACAGGACGACCTGGCCGGCGGAGTAACGGGCGTGCTCGGTGATGACCTCGACCCCGTCGGGGCCGTGCCGCAGACCGGTGACCGGGGTGTTGTCCCGCAGGGTGGCGCCCGCCGCCACGGCCAGTTGCTGCATGGCTTCTGTGGACCGTGCCGCAGGGACGATGGAGGTGCGTTCCTGGTAGAGCGCGGTCGTGCCGTCGGGCACGGCGATCTGGCCCCAGCGGCTTCGCACCTCGTCCGCGTCCAGGAGCTCGTAGGAGATCCCCTCGGCGGAGAGGCTGCGCCAGTAGTCGTCCAGCGGGAGCGGTGAGTTCGCGGGGCAGAGGTCGATTCCGCCCGTCCGCGTGACGAACGGCCGGCCGGACTCCTGTTCCAGGTGGGCCCAGTCGTCGTACGCCTCATTGGTCAGGCGTACGTAGTCGGGGCGGTGGTAGCTGTGCCGGAGGATGCGGGAGGTGTCGTGAGACGCTCCTCGGTCGTGGCCAAGCTCGAACTGCTCCAGTCCCAGCACGCGCTGTCCGGCGGCGGCGAGCCGCCACGCGGTGGCGGAGCCGAGTCCTCCCAGACCGACGACGATGACGTCGAACGTCTCGGTCCCTGCGTTCACGTTCATGTACGGGCCTCTCGACGCGGAGCCAGCCGTCGCGCGTGCCCGGCTGCGGCCAGGGCAGGGGCGACAGATGAGCTCGGGAACCACTCTCGGTGGCCGGATCGGCACCCGGCGGGGCCACGAGAACCGGACCGGCCGAGGGATCGATACTGAACGACGATGCAGTAGCTGATTCCCGCCTGTCAAGCGGTGGGAGCAGCTGTTCTGCGCGCACCGCCGCGACTTCCGGCGGTACGGGCACGTCGGCGGGCCCGCACCCGGGGCGTCGGGTCAGGCGTCTTCGAGGGCGGACGGCGCCACCCCCAGCTCGCGGGCGACGATCTGCCGGGACCACACCGCGGTCTGCTCGGGGTCGCGGGTGTCGCGGTGGACGACGGTCTGGACGGCGACGCCGTCCAGCAGGGCGGTGATCCGCCAGGCGGCCCCGCGCGGATCGTCCACCATGAACTCGCCGGCGCTCACCCCGTCCTGGATGATCGCGCTCAGCGCCTCCTTCCAGCGCAGGTCGAGCTCCCTGCCGACCGTGCGCATGCCGGGGTCGCGCAGCGCGGCGGCCCAGCCCTCGATCCACAGGGTCCAGCCCTTGGCGCCCTTGGTCGGCCCGTACCAGTGCAGGGCGGTCGTCAGGCGTCGCAGCGCGGTCGTGGACCCGGAGGTCAGCCGGGCCAGGCGGTCCAGGTCCCGCTGCACGGCCCAGGTGAAGGCGTCGCCGATCAGCGCCTCCTTGGTCCGGAAGTGATAGATCACCAGGGCGGGGCTGACGTCGAGGTCGCGCGCCACGTCGGCTATGCGCAAGGGCTGGACGCCGTGCTTCTCGATCCGGGCGACGGTGGCGCGAAGAATCTCCCCGCGCCGCAGGCCGGGGTCCTTGCGGTTTCGGGTCACGTCCAGAGAGTAGGTCACGCCGGGCGTCGCGACAGTGGCCTCCCGCCGCTTTCCGAAGCCTCCTCACTGACTGATTCGCCAGTCAGGAAATCGGCTGTCAAGCATTGACAAAGCCCTGTCGGCCGCAACAGGCTACCGAGCAGGCAACTGCACGGCCGGTCAGTAAGACCGGTGATCGGCGGACGCGGGCACCCGTACCGCGACCGCCGGGGATGATCGCCGGGCGTCGGTGACAGCTCCGCGTCGCACCGATCGGCCCCGAGGCCCTCCCGGCCTGGTTCCCCGCCGGACACCGGCGGGGAGCCGGGCCCCACCACCGCCGCCTCTCGGCCCAGAGGAGATGTCAGCACCATGACTGAAAGCCCGCACTCCCCCGGAGCCCGGAACAGCGGCCTCGCCGTCTTCCGCGATCCGGCCTCCGTGGCCGTCGTCGGCGCGTCCGCCAACCCGGCCAAGTGGGGGTACTGGCTGGCCCGCGGCGCGCTCACCGGCCGCGACCGCCGTGCCGTCCACCTGGTCACCCGCAGCGGCGGCGAACTCTTCGGCCGTCCCACCGGCGCCTCGCTGGCCGACCTGCCCGATGTCCCCGAACTCGTCGCCTTCTGCGTACCCGCACGGGAGGTGCCGGGCGTGGTCGGTCAGGCGCTCGACCTGGGGGTGCGCGGACTGCTCGGCATCACCGCCGGGGTGCCGGACGGGCCCGGGCTCGCCGCCCGGGTCGCCGCCGCGGGCGCCCGAATGATCGGCCCCAGCAGCCTCGGGCTGTTCGACGCCGAGTCCGCCCTCCAGATCTCCTGGGGCGACTTCCCTCCCGGCCACCTGGCCGTGGTCTCCCAGAGCGGTCAGGTGGGGAGCGAGATCGCGCTGCTCGCCCAGCGGGCCGGCCTCGGCATATCCCGCTTCGTCTCCGTGGGCAGCCAGCTCGACGTCACCACCGCCGAACTGCTGGAGGACCTCGTCGACCACGACACGACCCGCGCGGTCGGCGTCTACCTCGAGAGCTTCCAGCACGGGCGGCGGATCTTCGACGCGATCGGCGCGCTGCGCGCCGCGGGCAAGCCAGTCATCCTCCTCGCGGTCGGCAGCAGCGAGGCCGGGGCCCGCGCCGCACGCTCCCACACCAGCGCCCTGACTTCACCCATGGAACTCGTCGACGCCGCCTGCCGCGCCGCCGGAGCGCTGCGGGTCGACACCCCGGCGGCCCTGGTCGACGTCGCCGCCTGCCTGCTGGCGAGCGCCCTCCCCGACGGACCCAGGCTCGGGATCGTCAGCGACAGCGGCGGGCAGGGCGCGCTCGCCGCCGACCGCGCGAGCCGCCGCGGCATCCGGGTGCCGGAACTGAGCGCGCCGCTGGCAGCCGACCTCGCCGCCCTCCTGCCCGACGGGGCCTCCACCGCCAACCCGGTCGACCTCGCGGGCGCGGGCGAACGGGACCTGGGCACCTACCGCGAGGCGGCCGTACGCCTGCTGCGGTCCGGGGAGGTCGACAGCGTCGTCCTGTCCGGCTACTTCGGCCGGTACGGACTCGACAGCCCGGCGCTCGCCGAGGCCGAGCAGCGTGTCGCGACCGAACTGGCCGAGGCCGCCCGGAAGAACGGCCGCCCGCTGCTTCTGCACTCCATGGGCGCCGACAGCGAGGCGACCCGCGTGCTGCGGGAGGCCGGGGTCCCGGTGTTCGCCACCATAGACGCCGCCACCGACGCGCTCGCCGGCGCGGTGGCCCTGCGTTCCAGCCCCGGCCGGTCTCTCGCGCCCCCGGGCGGCGAGGCGAAGATCCCGGCCGGGTCGGGATACTGGCCGGCCCGCGGCCTGCTGAGCGACGCGGGCATCACGTTCCTGGGAGCGCGCCAGGTCACCGACGCCGGACAGGTCGCCGCCGCCGCGGAACTCCTGCGCCCGCCCTACGTCCTCAAGGCCAGCTGGCTGGAGCACAAGAGCGAGGCGGGCGGTGTGCGCGTCGGGCTGCCGGACGGGCCGAGCGCGGCTGCGGCCTTCACCGAGATGCACGCGCGGCTGGGCGACGGAGCCTACGTCCTGGAGGAGCAGGACGTACGGCCCGACGTGGTCGAACTGATCGTCGGAGGACGGCGCGACGCCCGCCTGGGGCCGATGGTCACCGTGGGCGCCGGCGGCACCGAGGCCGAGTTGCACCGCGACTCGGTCACCGAATGCGCGCCGGTGGACGTGGAGCAGGCGCACGCGATGGTCCGCTCGCTGCGCTGCGCGCCGCTCCTGGCCGGGTGGCGCGGACGGCCGGCGGTGGATACCGGGTCGCTGGCCCGAGCCGTGGTCGCGGTGTCCCACCTGGTCGCCGGGCTCACCGGCGACGATGCCGAACTGGAGATCAACCCCCTGCGGGCCGGTACGGACGGGGCGATCGCCGTCGACGCGCTGCTCGTCACGCACCGGGACGACCACGCCTCCGACACCAAGGAAGAGTCATGACACACCACGTACAGGCCGACGAATTCAGTGGACGGGTGGCCCTGGTCACCGGCGGCGGATCGGGCATCGGCCGTGCCGTCGCCCGGCGTTGGGCTGCCGGGGGCGGCCGGGTGACGGTCCTCGGCCGGCGCGAGGACGCCCTGCTGGAGACGGTCGAGCTCATCGAGGCCGTCGGCGGACAGGCCGACACGGTGTCGTGCGACGTACGCGACGCCGCCGCCGTGGACGCCGCCGTGGACGAGGTGGCAGCCCGGCACGGGCGGCTCGACGCGCTGGTGAACAACGCCGCGGGCAACTTCGTCCTGCCGGGCGAGGAACTGTCGCCGAACGGCTGGAAGGCCGTCGTCGACATCGTCCTCAACGGCACCTTCCACTGCACCCGGGCCGCCGCCCGGCACATGCTGCCGCAGGGCAGCGGGGTCGTCCTCAACGTCATCGCCAGCTACGCCTGGCACGGGCATCCGGGCACCGTCCACAGCGCCGCGGCCAAGGCCGGCGTCCTCGCCATGACGCGGACCCTCGCGGTGGAATGGGCCGCCCGCGGCGTCCGCCTCAACTGCATCGCCCCGGGCCCCACCGAGACCGAGGGCGCGGCAGCCGCGCTGTGGCCGACCCCGGCCGCCCGCGAACGCGTGCTCGGCAGCGTTCCGGCGGCCCGGTTCACCACCCCGGAGGAGGTGGCCGAGTCCGCCGCGTTCCTGATGAGCGACCGGTCCGCCTACGTCACCGGCGACGTCCTGGTCGTCGACGGCGGCCAGTGGCTCGGCAAGTCCGTGTACACCACAGAACAGCACAGCGCATGACCGTCGACGTCACGGGCGGCGAGGCGCTGGTCGCCGCTCTGGAGATCCACGGCGCCGACACGGTCTTCGGCATCCCCGGAACCCACAACCTGCCGATCTACGCCGCGCTCGCCGGGCACGGCATCCGGCACGTCTCTCCCCGCCACGAGCAGGGCGGTGCGTTCGCCGCGGACGGCTGGGCCCGTGCCGGTGGTCGGCCGGGCGTCTGCCTGACCACCACCGGGCCGGCCGTGCTCAACGCCGCGACGGCGGCGGCCCAAGCGTACTCCGACTCGGTGCCCGTGCTGCTCGTCTCGCCCGGCCTGCCGCTGCGTCACCCCGGCCGCGGCAACGGCTACCTGCACGAGGTCAAGGACCAGCGCGCCGCGCTGGACGCCGTCGTCGCCTACAGCCATCGCGTCACCAGCGTCGAGGAGATCCCGCTGGCCGTCGCCCAGGCGTACGCCGCGATGGCGACCGGACGGCCGCGGCCGGTGCACCTGGAGATCCCGCTCGACCTGCTCGACGGGCGGGGGCCGCTCCACCTCGTCGAGCAGGTCCCGGTGCCGCCCGCCGCCCCGGGCGCGGAGCAGGCCGAGGCCGCCGCACGGGTGCTCGGCGGTGCGCGCCGGCCCGTCATCATCGCGGGCGGCGGTTGCAGCGGAGCCTGCGCCGAACTCCTCGCTGTGGCCGAGCGGCTCGGCGCTCCCGTCGTCACCACCGCGAACGGCAAGGGCGTCTTCGCCGACGGGCACCCTCTCGCCATCGGTGCCGGGGTGCACCACGAGGCGGTGCGCGACCTCGTCCGCGACAGCGACGCGGTGCTCGCCGTCGGCACCGAACTCTCGCCCGCCGACCTGTGGATCGGTCCGCTCGCCCCCGGCGGACCCCTGGTGCGGATCGACGTCGACGCCCAGGCGGTCATCACCAACGCCCGGCCCGACGTCGCGGTCGTCGCCGACGCGGCTCTCGCCCTGCGGGCGATCGGGGATCGAGTCCGGCCCGCGCCGCCCGCGGCGGGTCATGACCGCGCCGCCGCCGCCCGGTCCGCCTTCGCGGCGCAGGCGCGTGCCGAGGGGTCCGCCTACCTCGGTCTCGTATCGGCCCTGGCGCAGGCGCTCGGACGCGACGGTTTCCTCGTCGGGGACTCCGCCATGGCCTGCTACTACGGCGCGCTGTCCAACCTGCCCGCACACCATCCCCGCTCGTTCCTCTACCCGACCGGCCTGGGCACCCTCGGCTACGGTCTGCCGGCCGCGATCGGTGCCAAGCTCGCCCGCCCCGACGCGCCCGTGGTCGCGCTGCACGGAGACGGCGGGATCATGTTCACCATCCAGGAACTCGCTTCGGCGGCCCAGTTGCGCCTCCCCCTGCCCGTCGTCGTCTCGGACAACGGCGGCTACGGGGAGATCCGCGACGAGATGGCCGCCCGCAAGGACCCCGTCCACGCCGTCGATCTGCCGGGTCCGGACTTCCCCGCGATCGCGCGGGCCATGGGCTGCCACGGCGTACGGGTCGACGGATCCGCCCAGTTGGCCGGGCTTCTGGAGAAGGCGCTGGTCGCCGACCGACCCACCCTCATCCACCTGCCCGAGGAAAACGCCCGATGAAACACGGCGGTCCGGCCGGCCCCGCGCCGCCCCGGCCCCGGTCCACGGGCCCCGCCCCCACCCGTCACCGGAGGAAACCATGAACGCCATCGACGAACCGTGGCCCCTCACCGAGGAACAGCGCGACGTCGTGCGGCTGTGCCGCGACTTCGCCCGCAACGAGATCCGCCCGCGAGGCCGCGAGGTCGACGAGGCCGACGTCGTCACTCCCGTCGACATCTGGCGCAAGGCCGCCAAGATCGGGATCACCGACTTCATGCTGCCCGCGGAGATCGGCGGCGGCGGGTTCACCGACGTATTCACCCAGTGCCTCGTCCAGGAGGAGCTGTGCTTCGGGGACCCCGGCATCGGCAACCTCATGTGTTCCAACGGGTTCTTCGCGGACCCCGTCCTGGAGCTGGGCACCGATGAGCAGAAGCGGCGCTGGCTGACACCGCTCACCGGCCCGGACGCGCCGATGACGGCGCTCGCCACCACCGAGCCCGACGCCGGATCCGACGCGGCGTCCATCCGGACCACCGCCCGGCGCGTCGAGGGCGGGTACGTCCTCGACGGCCAGAAGGCGTGGATCTCCAACGCCGGGGCGGCCCGCTTCTACGTCGTCTTCGCCAAGACCGACCCCACCGAGCGGTCCAAGGGCGTCACCGCCCTGCTCGTGGACGCGGACACCGAGGGGCTCAGCGTCGGGGAGCCGATGCGGAAGATGGGCCAGCGGGCGATCGTCTGCCGGGAGCTGTACTTCTCCGGCGCGTTCGTGCCCGAGGCCAACCGGCTCGGCGCCGAGGGCCAGGGCTTCCACGGCCTGATGCGCACCTTCGACATCTCCCGCATCGTGCTGGGCGCGGCTTCGGTGGGTGCGGCGCGGGCCGCGTACGAGTACGCCAGGGATTACGCCCGGACCCGGGTCCAGTTCGGCAAACCCATCATCGAGCACCAGGCCGTCGCGTTCCGGCTGGCCGACATGGCGAACCGGATCGAGGGCGCGCGGATGCTGGTGCTGCGGGCGGCACGGGCGGTGGACGCCGGGGCGGACATCACCGGTCTGGCCGCCATGGCCAAGCTGACCGCCTCGTCGACCGCGATGTTCTGCACCTGGGCGGCCGTGCAGACCCTCGGCGGCTGGGGCTATTCGCGCGAGTACCCGGTGGAGCAATGGATGCGGGACGCGAAGCTCGAGGAGATCGAGGAGGGCACCTCCGACATCATGCGGCTGGTCATCTCGCGCCACCTCCCCTGACGAGCGGGACGCGTTCGGCGGCGGAACGCCGGGCCCCGGACGTGCGACGTGCGCTCCGGGCCCGGGGCCCGCGCCGGACGAAGAGACCTCGACGGCGACACCTGAACCACGAGAGAACGAACGACGAGAAGGGCCGTGCACATGGCACAGGAAGTACGAGGAGTGATCGCCCGGGCGAAGGGCGAACCTGTCCGGCTGGAGACGATCGTGGTGCCCGACCCCGGTCCCGGCGAGGCCGTGGTGAAGATCCGGTCGTGCGGGGTCTGCCACACCGACCTGCATTACCGCGAGGGCGGGATCGGGGACGACTTCCCCTTCCTCCTGGGGCACGAGGCGGCCGGTACGGTCGAGTCCGTGGGCGAGGACGTGACGGAGGTCGCGCCCGGTGACTTCGTGGTACTCAACTGGCGCGCCGTCTGCGGTCGGTGCCGGGCCTGCCGCCGCGGCCGTCCCTGGTACTGCTTCGACACCCACAACGCGAAGCAGCGCATGACCCTGACGGACGGCACCGAGCTGTCCCCAGCCCTGGGCATCGGAGCCTTCGCCGAGAAGACCCTGGTCGCGGCCGGGCAGTGCACGAAGGTCGACCCGGCCGCCTCCCCCGCCGCGGCCGGTCTGCTCGGCTGCGGCGTGATGGCGGGCATCGGGGCGGCCATCAACACCGGCGCCGTCACACGCGGCGACTCCGTGGCCGTGATCGGCTGCGGCGGCGTCGGTACGGCGGCCGTCGCGGGCGCGGCTCTGGCCGGAGCGGGGCGCGTCATCGCCGTGGACATCGACGACCGGAAGCTGGAGGCCGCGCGCCGCCTCGGCGCCACCCACACGGTCAACTCCCGTACGCAGGACGCCGTGGAGGCGATCCGCGCGCTGACCGGGGGCCACGGCGCGGACGTCGTCATCGACGCGGTCGGCCGCCCGGAGACGTACGAGGAGGCGTTCTACGCCCGTGACCTGGCCGGCACCGTGGTCCTCGTCGGGGTGCCGGCGCCCGAGATGCGTGTCGACCTGCCGCTCCTGGACGTGTTCGGACGCGGTGGTGCGCTGAAGTCCTCCTGGTACGGGGACTGCCTGCCGTCGCGGGACTTCCCGATGCTGATCGACCTGTACCGGCAGGGGCGACTGGACCTGGACGCCTTCGTCACCGAGACCATCGGGCTGGACGGCGTCGAGGAGGCCCTCGCCCGGATGCACGAGGGCGACGTGCTCCGTTCGGTGGTCCTGCTGTGACCGGCGCACGCGTCGACCGCCTGGTCACGTCGGGAACCTTCTCCCTGGACGGCGGCACCTGGGAGGTCGACAACAACGTATGGATCGTGGGCGATGACCGCGAGGTCGTCGTCATCGACGCGGCCCACGACGCCGCCGCGATCACCGAAGCCGTGGGCGGGCGGGCGGTGATCGCCATCGTGTGCACCCACGCCCACGACGACCATGTCAACGCCGCGCCCCTGCTGGCCGAGTTGACCGGAGCGCCCGTCCTGCTGCATCCGGACGACCGAGTCCTCTGGCAGCGGACGCATGCGCACCGGCAGCCGGACGGGGAGCTGTCCGACGAGCAGGTCCTGCGTGTCGCCGGTACGGAGCTGACCGTACTGCACACGCCCGGTCACGCGCCCGGCGCCGTGTGCCTGCACGCGCCCGCGCTGGAGACGGTCTTCACCGGGGACACACTCTTCCGGGGCGGCCCCGGGGCTACCGGGCGGTCGTTCTCCGACTTCCCGACGATCGTCGGGTCGATCGGGGACCGGCTGCTCACACTGCCACCGCGGACCGTGGTCCGCCCCGGCCACGGTGGCACCAGCACGATCGGTGACGAGGCCCCGCATCTGGCGGACTGGATCGCCCGCGGCCACTGAGTCCCGCCGGAAAGGGCCTGTGAACGGATACAGGTGACGGCCTCGGCGGACGTCACCTGTACCCGCCGGGCACGCCGCGGAAACGGGGCGCTCCGGTGCTGCGCGGTTCGGCCGCGTCGGTCCTCGGCCGCATCACCGGCACGGCGGAGCGTGGCTCGCACACCGTCATGTTCGTCGAGGTGGACCAGCCCTACACAGCCGGGGCGGTGGGAAACTCGAAAAATTTATCGCAACATAGGCGCCGGAAGCACTCGGCGTCTCGCCAGCATGACGAGGCCCCGGAAATTACACGGCAGCAAGTTGCTCATTTAGAGCTATCAGGTAGGCGTCGATCACGGCATATTGCTCGTCAAGGTTGATCTTCACCGTTTCCAGGTAGCCATGGACCTGCGGCGGTATCGTCTCGCTATAGGGAATTGCAATCAATTCCTGCGCGCGATAAAGGAGAGCTGTGGCGTACTCTTGGACCGGCAGGAGTTCCGTCAGTTGCCGCCTCATGGCCTCGCGGTTTTCTACATGTTCCGGCCTTGAATTATGCGCGAAAGTGCTGTTTGTCAAGTCATGGAGAGCATCTACGTTTGCACCCAGCTCAAAGGCTGCATTTAGCATGCGATAGCCGTCGAGTACGCTTGAAAGCGTGTTTTGACTTTCTTGTATTGCAGGCATGTACTGGTCAATGTGGTGAATCCAGTTCTGCTGCCCCGTCGCGTAACATGCTTCTCGCGTTGCTGCGAGGCTCGCGACAACCTCTTGGGCGTGCCCCTTGGTCCCCGCAAGTCTTTCACAGGCCTGCAGGACGGCGTTCTGGAAGTCCAGCGCTTGTCCCCTACCGGGCATATAGGCGCCCTGCAACCCACTCCATTCACTCGAGATTGCTTGGGCCACCTCGTCTGCCTGCCGCAGGATCGCATTGATTTCGTTCTCGTTCACGGATACCTCAATCAGACGTTCGGGCTCTACGACACAACTCTTTGTGATGACTTGTCACAGTGATCAACGACAGTGCGCCTCCACCATACTTTTTTGGCTCGCCGAGCCATAGACATGAGCGGGCAGCCCTTAGGGCAGGTTTCCCGCCCACTGGCTTACCCCGAGCACCGCAGCGGGATGGCACTGGGCCGTTCGGCCAGAGGATGTCGCGCTTCCCCGCCCGTATACCAGCGATAAACGCGACAAACGCATCGAACCCGGCAGCGGGAACCTTGACCACCGAACCCTCGACGCTCTGGGAGTCACAGGCCGGCGCGATACCGGTCCTACCCGAACGCAGAGCGGCGGTTGGTGCAAATGGCCAAATGGTTCTCCGCCGCTTACGCACCGTCCATCCGGCCACCACGTCCGGCCAGTCCGGCACGGTCAGCGCAACGGAGGCCACGGCAACGCCCAACACGCTACGGCGGGACGGGTCAGACGGCGCCAAACCCTCCGGTCCGCGCACTCGCCACTAGCGCGGAGAACGCTCCGACGGGAACGTCGATGACCGGGCCGTCCACGTTCTTGAAGTCACGGACCGGGACGATGCCCTGCGAGGCGACGAGGTTGGCGGCCACCCCTAGTGTCCTGAGTCGCTAGTTCGCTTGCGGTTGCAGGGTGGGGCTGTGCCTTGTCCGAAGCCGTTGCCGCTGGAGTTGTCCGATCACGAAGGCAGGGTGTTGCGGGGCTGGTTGCGCAAGCAGACCGCCTCTCAGGCACTGGTGTTGCGGTCGCGGATCGTGCTGGCGTGCGCGGAGGGCCTGCCGAACGCGCAGGTCGCGGATGACCTGGGTGTCTCGTGGGAGACGGTGCGCAAGTGGCGGTCCCGGTTCGTCGCGGACCGCCTGGAGGGCCTGGTGGACCGGCCTCGTTCGGGAGCCCCGCGCAGGGTCACGGACGAGCAGGTCGAGGCCCTGGTCGCCAGGACACTCGGCCAGACGCCGCCGACGGGTGATTCGCGCTGGTCGACGCGTTCGATGGCCGGGGCGGCGGGGATGTCGCAGTCGGCGGTCTCGCGGATCTGGCGGACGTTCGGCCTCAAACCGCACATCGTGGAGACCTGGAAGCTGTCGACCGACCCGCAGTTCGTGACCAAGGTCCGTGACGTGGTGGGTATTTACCTGTCGCCGCCGGAGAACGTCCTGGTCCTGGCGGTGGACGAGAAGTCGCAGATACAAGCCCTGGGCCGGACCCAGCCGGTGCTGCCGATGGCGCCGACCACGCCGGCGAAGGGGAAACACGACTACGTCCGGCACGGCACCACCAGCCTGTTCGCCGCCCTGGACATCGCCTCCGGCTCGGTCATCGCCCAGCACTACCGCCGCCACCGCCACCAGGAGTTCCTCCGCAGCCGTCCCCCAGCACCTCAAACTCCACCTTGTCCTGGACAACTACGCCACCCACCCACAAGACCGAGCCGGTCAAGAAATGGCTGCTGCGTCACCCCCGTTTCAACCTGCACTTCACCCCCACCTCCGCGTCGCCCCAGCCGGTCTGGCTGTGGTGGTCGGCCACCGCCGCCACTGCTGGGGATGTGGACCGGTTCTGGCAGGCATTCCTACGCAGATTCGACCTTGAGCACACCTTCAGGATGCTCAAGCAGACGTTGGGGTGGACCGCTCCCAAACTCCGCGAGCCAGCCGCCGCCGACCGCTGGACATGGCTCGTCATCGCAGCCCACACCCAACTCCGCCTTGCCCGGCCCCTCGCAGAAGACCTCCGCAATCCCTGGGAACGGCCCGCCCGCCAAGGGCGCCTCACACCCGCGCGCGTCCGTCGAGGATTTCGCCGCCTCCACAGGAAAACGCCTCAGCCGGCCAGCGCACCGAAACCCACCACCGCGGGCCCCGGCAGGCCAATCGGGACGAAGAACAAGCACCGCGCGCGCGAGCACCCGGTCGGGAAACAGCACAAACCAAACCTCGCGGCAGCCATCGCAGGCAGTAGAGCTGCATAAACGCCAGCTCAGAAGGACTTCGCCGCGCTGGACCAGCGCTTCCATGACACCGTCGTCCAGGCGGCCCACCGGCCCCTACTCGCGGACGCCGTCGAGCGCCTCCACGCGCATCTGCACATCGGCTGTGGCGGCACGACCTGCGCGAGACGCGCGAGACCTGGGTCCGGCTCGTCGACCCCGACGGCCAGGACCTCAGAAGGGAGTTGAACCGTGGCGGGAGAGATCAAGGACACCATCGAGCGTGGCCGACCAAAAGCGTTGACCGAGTGCCGCTGCCGAAGACGCTCGGCGGTCAGCTCGGTTACCTGAGCCCTGACGGTTGCCGGGCATGCGCAACGGCTGACCATGACGACCAGGTGACATGAGCCGCTTCGGCAGCTCCAACTGCCTTGCCGGCCTCTCGGGTGTCGCTCCGGTACCCCCGGGACTCCGGCAATGTCAGCGGCAATCTGAACCCGACCTCGGTGTCCAACGAGTTTTTTAGATCTCCGAGTTGACCAGTATCCGCAGTTGTGATGCGTGCCGCCGCTTCTCCTACTGGCTGGGAACAGAACGAGGTGGCAGGACCGGGCGAGTCGGCGTCCGGCTTCAGCGACGAAAGCGCACCTTCTTCTGGGAAAAATGCGAGACAGCGAACTCGACGAATTCCTGCTTTTGTGGTGGAACGCCCGTAAATTCGAGGATGCCAGCGTCATGCCAGTTCCCTCTCCGGACGGTGATTTCATTACGGACGAGGTCAGGTTGCCACTCTGCGTAGGTCAGGTACTCGTACCGGTGACCGTTTCCGATGAGCAACGCATAACCGCCAAGGACGTACCGCAGCGGTTGTGAAGAATGAGCGCCTTTGACATTGTTTCCGTTGACCTCGCCCATGGCCCACTGATCGCTCTCGCCGGGCAGCCAGTCCGGATCGGAGCCGAGCGTCACGCTTCTGGAGACTCCCGTCAGGGCCGCATTGGTAACTGCGCGATCACCACCGACGATGCCATTGCACCCGAGCCAGTGCAGATCACCCGGGTACACGCCGAGAATTCCGTCACACGAGTGCAACTTGCCCGCCGCGACTTCGCGCGGGTCGGTCGGGCATGTCTCAGGGTTGCCGGTGCACATGCGAAGCTCGTCCGGCAGGCCTCCCGAGCCAGGCAGGACAGGAGTGTGGTACGCCAGCTGAGGGTTGTGTTCGAACAACAGGTAGTACTCGTGTTGTTTCATACCTCTGAGGGTGAAGTTGTAGGAGACCTGGCCGCTGTTGAGGGGCGGCCAAGGGGCGTGAATACCTCCCCATCCATCCAGGTGGCTCGCGTTGTATGCCAGACCTTGGCCGGCATCGGCATAAAACTGGACCGTTGTCCCCTCGGGAATTCCCACGATTTCCATCTCCGGTGGAGTGAAATTCGGATTGGCCAGGAGGCCTGCGTGTCCGATGAAAATGTAACCCATGTCGTCAACCCTTCCCTTCTCGTCGGAAAACGTAGCAGTGACCCTTTTCCAACCTCATGTTGAAGCGTGGTGGAGGACGAGGACTGCCTTCACGATGTCGGTGATCCGGTTGGTGCTGCGGCGGAGCTTCCGCAGGAGGCGCCAACCCTTCAGCACGGCCATGGCCTCGCCGACGCAGCGGATCTTGGCGTGACTGCTGTTGTGCCGTCGCTTCCAGCGCTTGAGCCGGCGGCCCCGGAAGGGGACTCGAATGTGCCGACCGGCGCCTTGGTAGGCCCTGTCCGCCCAGCACTTCAGGCCCACGGCGGCGAGCGCGTCGACGATGCCATGGCTTCGGGCCGCAGTCAGGTCGTGAGTGGCTCCAGGCAGGGCCGGCGACGCCCAGAGCAGTCGGCCGAACGGGTCGGTGAGGACCTGGACGTTCATGCCGTGCCGCTTGTGTTTTCCCGAGTAGTAGGGGGTGTCGGCGGCGATCCGGTCGATCGGCAGCAGAGTGCCGTCCAGGATCACGAACGCTTTCGTCCGGGCCGCCTCCATCGCCGTGGCCAGGGTCGGTGCGCGAGCGGCCAGGACTTCGACGGCCTCGCGGATGTACCGGTAGACGGTCGCGATGCCGATTCCGAAGCCGGCGGCAAGCTGGGCGTAGGTGTCGCCGCACCGCAGGTGGGCCAAGGCGAGCAGGGCCTGACGGCCGACGGGCAGTCGTCGCCACCGCGTACCGATCTCCCGTTGCCGAACTGCGAGCTGCTCGGTCAGGTGCCGCAGGGCACTGCTGGACAGATCGATCGACGACGGGTAGACAAGCACGCGAAGCTCCTGGCGGCACGGGTGATCTTGGTCGAGCACCCGTCTACCAGGAGCTTCGTCGTTCCGTACAGCCCACACCGACCAACACCACAACCCCGCCGTCAGGTTGGAAAGGGCTCACTGTGCCGGCCACGGCCCGGGTGAGGCCATGGGGTCATTCGAGAGCCTAGTGGGAGCGAAGGCGATCCGCGAGCTCGCTCAGACATGGGAGTGGTCGGTGAAGCGGGCGGGGAAATCGCCAAACCCTTCGCGGCGACTTCCGACAGTTCCCCGGTCGCCCTCGCAGTGCTGGAACGGGTAGCCGTCCGTTTCGCTCGCGGACGGGCCAGGCTGTCCTCCTCGAACCGATTCTGCGGCACCAGGAGCATCAGCTCCTGCCCACCGACGTCCGGATCTCCCTCAGGAGCAGACGGTGACCGCTTGCGGTGCGGTGGCCCACGCGCTCGCATCGATCGAGATCCGGGCGAACGGCCTCGACCCGGTGCGCGCGACCCCGGCCGCCCACGGCTTCACAATCGACCGGACTGCGGCGCGACGACGAGTCCTGGTGCGGCCGGGGTGCGCTCGGTGCTGTGGTCAGCCGCTGTTGCGAGCCGTCGGCCTGACAGCCCGACGACGCTGCGAGGCGAACAGCACGGCCGCGCCGGCGGCGAGCACGGCGGCCCCGCCCACCGCGAGATACGTGCTGCTGCTCGACCCTCCGGTCTCAGCGAGCACGTCCTCCCGACCGGCCGCGTTGGGCTGTGGCGCGTTGCCCTGCTCCGTGTCGGCCTCGGGCTTCGCGGCCGGGGCGGCAGGGTCGGTCTTGGAGACGGTGTTCGCGTCGTCGTCGCCGTGCCCCTTGTGCTCGATGGAGGACTTCTCGGCGCCCTCGGTGATCGCATTCTCGGAAGGGGCGGAGGGGGCAGAGTGGACCGGCGCGGGCGCCTCGCCGTCGGCGTCGGGCTTCGGCTTCTCGCCTTCGGGCTTCTCCCCCTGCTCGTCGCCACCGCCCGTGCCGCCCGTGCCCGCCGACCCGCCGCCGAAGACCACGTCCGAGCAGGCGTAGAACGCCTCAGGGGAGTCGGAGGGCGAGCGCTGCCACACCGTGTAGATCAGCTGCTTGCCGGAGCGCTGGGGGATGGCCCCTTCGAAGACGTACGAACCGTTCACCAGCGCCGGATCGGTGACCTTGGCGAAGGGCTTGGCCTCCAGGTCCGACCAGGCCAGCGGCTTCGTCGGGTCGTAGCCGGGCTTGGTGATGTACAGCTCGAAGGAACCCCCGTGCGGAGCGGTCGCGCGGTACTCGAAGGTGTGCTTGCCCGCCGATATCGGGGTGGCGGGCCAGTCGGCGCGCGGCAGGTCGAGCCCCTTGAACTTGTCGTCGGCCGCGCTGCACAGCTTGCCGTCCGGGATCAGGTCACGGTGCTTGCCCGCCGCATTGGAGATGAGCACCCCGTTCCAGTCGTACAACGCCTGCGTACCGCCCGCCGCGACCGCGGCCTTGCACGCCGCAGACTTCGGGTTCTCCGGCCCCTCGGCGAAGCACGCCGACACTCGGCTCACCGGGTCGGTGAGCGAACCGTGCGCGACGGCCGGCGTGGCGACCAGCCCGGTCAGCGCGAACGGTGCGAAGCCGAGGGTGACGATCCCGGCAGCCTTGCGACGAGCGGTCATGGCTGGATCTCCTTCTGAGCGGCCAAGCTTTGGGTGGCAGAGCAGAAAGTTAGCCGCCCGAAAGACGCAAAGAACCTGCTGGGGCAGGGAGATGACGAATCTTATGGTCGCTTTAAGGAGAGGCTAAGCGGGGGTTCAGGAAGTCCTGCGATGCGAAGAGCACGAGCGCCGGGGCGTCGGCGCCGGGATCACCCCCCACGGTGACAGCCTTCGTCCGCACCCGGGGCATGTCGTGGAGGGCGACACAGGCGGTCAAAGGGGACGTAGCCGACCGGGAAGAGCACGAACGGGAAGCTTGCGCTCCACCGGCCCCGCTCCCAGGTGAGCACACCCGCCCTGTTCAGCAGGATCTCCACGCCCACCGCGGCGGAGTTTACCGCGATCAGCACCGGCCGGTTCGGCGGGCCGAAGACGCGACTGTCCTAACGGCGGCAGCAGTTTGGCCCCGGCTGCTCCGGCGCTGGACGGTGCCCTGGGCGGAAGTCACGCTCGTACGCCGACAATCCGCATTCGTTCTCACGGTTTGACCTCGACAGTTCGAGGAAGACTCCGTGGGTGGTGGCCCGGCGGTCCCGGCGCACGCGTAGTCGGCGGAGGCCGCGCAGCCGGCCGGAGGTTCGCTCCACCGCCCACCGGTAGACATCAAGGCCGGTGTTGTGCCGAGTGTTTCGACGCACGGTGGCCGGCACGATGCCCCGGGCGCGGATCCTGTTGTCCGCCCAAAGGGGCAACCACGCGGTTAGGCCGGGGTGCGCACTTGGCTGCCCCGGAGAACCCTGCTTCGGGAGCTCGGGGTGACCAGCATGAAAGGAGGCGCCCGGCTGGCTGAGAGACGTGGCCGGAGTGCCGGAAAGTCCGTATGCCAAAAGGGTCCGATGGCGTTCCTGCGGGCATGACGGCGAAGCGGCGCCGTGCGGCGCCCTGGTCGAGGAGCAGAGAGACTGTGGACGTTCCGGTCCATCTATGGGTGCCGACCACCGTGGGAGCACGTGTGCCTACCCCACTGGAGGTCGTGATGCCGGCAATCGGCACGATCACCAGCCCCATCTCCTACAGGCGGGCGGCCGCATGAGCACGGTCAACAGCATGATGGAGGTGCTCCAGGAGAGTGCGGCGTTCCGCGCTTGGGCACTGGCCGCGATGCTCGTCGTAGGGGTTGTCGCGGTTGTGCTGGTGGAATGGTTCCGGGCTGGGCGCTGCCGTGCGAGCAAAGGAGCGGAGGAAAACGTCGGCTGTCATACCGGCCGGATTCATGGATGACCCCTTCCATGCCGCCATCGGCGTTCAGCCGGCTGTCTGAACTGGCCGACCGTCCGCGTCCGACGAGCGAGTTCGGGCACGCGTCAAACGGGCCTTCGCCCACATGTGCGAGGACCGCATATCACGTTAAAGATTATTTACGGGACGCCGTTTTACAACGAACTGGATAATTCTTGACCCGTCGTCGGCAGACATGCCTGAAGATATCTTTTCGGGCACCCCCGCATGTCCGTTCGGCGTTCCTCACGCGCCGGACTGAACGCTCGCACAGTTTGCGACCATAGCTCCTGCGCGGACCGCAGAGAGCGGGGCGTTCACCCCGTACCACGCCGGCGAACGGCTCCAGGTCGGCTCATGCTCGCCATGCCCCCCCACACGCCTTGGTCGGCGCATCTCCCCCGTCCGGTCGCCGGCGCGCTGCCGGCGGAATGACCGGTGGCCGACGAATCGAGGCACGTACGCTCCTCGAGCCGGCCGGACCGTGAATCATCTCGGGCCGAATTACTTTCCTGAGCGCCGAGCAGACGCACACCAAACCTCCTTCTTCACAGAATGGTTCATATCTGATGGGAATTCTTCAGCAACGTTTCCGGTCGAGACGCGATCGATCGACGTCGGTTTCATCCTCCCCGTCCTCCAGCGGCGAGCATAGGGAGGTGCGGGAAACCTCGCGGTCGAGCCGCAGAAGCTCTTGGGTGGTTGTCGCGGCAACGGCGATAGCACTGAGCGCGCCGGGAGTGGCCGGTGCCGCGGCCCCGGTGGACAGCCAGGGGGCGACCTACTATGTATCGCTCGGTGACTCGCTGGCGACCGGCTACCAACCGGACGTCGCCGAAAAGTCGGGCATCGCTTACACCGACCGGCTCTTCAAGAAGCTCAAGCAGCGGGAGCCCGGGCTGCAGCACCTTCGTCTGGGCTGTTCCGGTGAGACCACCGGCTCACTGATCAGTGGCGGGAAGTGCGACTACCCGAACGCCAAGTCCCAGCTGGATTCGGCGCTGAAGGCCATGGCCGAGCACAAGGGGCGGATCAGCTATGTGACGGTCAACATCGGTGCCAACGACATCAACGGCTGCGTGGAAGCGACCGGTGCCCTCGACAAAGCGTGCCTGAACGGTGCGGTCCAGTCCATAGCGAAAAACTTCTCCCAGGTCATGGGCGCGCTGCGCAAGGCTGGTGGGGAAGACACCCGATACGCCGGCGCGACGTACTACAACCCGTTCCTGGCGGCATGGCTCCTCGGCGATGCCGGGCAGAAGACCGCCAAGGAATCGGCCGGCCTGATCAAGGCCGGAAACAACGTGATCTCTCAGGCCTATGCCGGAGCCGGCTTCGAAGTGGCGGACGTGGCCGGGGCTTTCTCCTCGGACGATTTCGGCAACCTCGTGGACCTGCCCGCCGCCGGCAAAGTACCCACGAACGTCGCCAAGATCTGCCAGCTGACCTGGCAGTGCACAGCGCGTGACCCTCATCCCAACGCAGACGGCCATGCCTTGATCGCGAGTGCTTTCGCAGCGGCCTTGCCCGAGAAGGTCACGCCTCCGCAGCCAGGCGATGACGGCGGCCCGAAGCCGGCTGTTCCGGTCAGTTCCTCCGCGCCCGCTGACACGGCAGAGCCGAAGGGCGACCAGGACATCGGTACGGACAATCCGAAGACGGACGAGAACCTGGCCGAGACCGGTTCGTCGAGCAGCACACTCGTCCTCACCGGCCTGGCGCTGGCGGCCTTGGTCGCAGGCGCCGCAACGGTTGTGGCTGTGCGCAGGCGCTCCGCCTCCCAGAAGGCCTGAGAGCGGGCCAGGGCACCTCTTCTGTGGCTCCGCAGTGATGCCCCCGGCCTCCGGACCCGGCATGACTCCCCCTCGTTGTTCACTACCGGGGTGTCACCGGGTCCGGGCGTCGGTACGGATGAAGCTGCGACGACGTGGCGGAGCTTGCGGCGAGGCCGACCCGGCGGCCCGCTCCGGGAGCGGGAGGGTCACGCAGGATGTGCGGGCAACCGCTCGCTGGGATTGAGTATTCGGCGTTTCCTCAGCTCCCGCGCGGAATGACGAGCCGGCCCCCCGGGGGCACCTGGCGGCGCCGACGGCCTGTGCCGGAAGGCGGAACGGAAGACGGTGGGCAGAACGGCCTTCGCCGATGTCCGCTCTCCTTGCGCTCCGTGCGTCTTGCGTCACTCTGGACAGCGCCGTGGGCGGGGGCGAAGCTCGTACGTCGACAACTCCGCGTTCGTTGTCGCAGGTTGGCGTCGACATCACGCCCGACTTCACTCCAGGAGGACAGCTTGCGGTCCGAACGCCTATCCGCCATGGCCCCACGATTACGCCGCTCCCACGTGCTCATCGGCTCCGCCTCGGCTCGCTGCTGGTCGGGATGACGCCGTTCCTCGGTCGCGAATCCGGTCGGCGCCCCAGACTCCGGCGGTGTGCCTGTGCCCTTCGAGCAGCGGACGGCGATGGCGGCACCGCACCATCCCGTCGTCCCGGCGAATGCCAAGGAACCGACGGCTCCGGTCCTCGACCGGGCCGGGTGGACGGCCACCGCGAGCGGTGAGGAGACCGCCGGCGAGAACGGCAGGGCCGCCAACGTTCTCGACGGCGACCCGCGCACCTTCTGGCACAGCAGGTGGAGCGGCGGCACACCCGCCCCCCTGCCGCACAGCATCACCATCGACATGCACCGCACCGCACCGGTCTCCGCCGTGGCCTACGAACCCCGGCCCGACCGGGCCAACGGTCGCGTCGGTGCCTACTCGGTGACCACCAGCCTCGACGGCTCCGTCTTCAGCGCGCTAACCGCCACGGGAACCTGGCGGGACGACGACACGGTCAAGACCGCCACCTTCACCCGTGCCACCGAAGCGCGCTACATACGTCTGACCGTGACCACCGTGGCAGGCGGGCGCGGTCCGTGGTCCTCCGCCTGCGAGATGCGCCTGAGCGGACCGGCCGACCCCGCCGTGCACGGCTCCTGGGGCAGGACCATCGGCTTCCCGCTGGTCCCGGCGGCCACCGCCGTTCTGCCGGGGGACAAGCTGCTGGCCTGGTCCGCGTACGCGGTCGACCGGTTCGGCGGCAGCAACGGCTACACCCAGACCGCGATACTGGACCTCAGGACGGGCAAGGTCACTCAGCGCCGCATCGACAACACCGGGCACGACATGTTCTGCCCCGGCATCGCGATGCTCGCGGACGGCCGAGTGCTGGTCACGGGTGGCAGCAACGCGGACAAGGCGAGCATCTACGACCCGGCCACCGACCGGTGGTCCGCCACCACGGACATGAACATCGCCCGCGGCTACCAGGCCATGACCCTGCTTTCCAGCGGTGACGCCTTCGTCCTGGGCGGGTCCTGGAGCGGAGGCCGAGGCGGCAAGGCCGGCGAGGTGTGGTCGCCGGACACCGGCACGTGGCGCAAGCTCCCCGGTGTGCCGGTCGATCCCGCGATGACGGACGACCCGGACACCCCCTACCGCGCCAAGCAAATGTGGTTGCACGCCGCTTCCGATGGCAAGGCAAGGTGCTGCAACTGGGCTCGAGCAAGCAGATGAACTGGATCTCGACCGGTGGCAACGGCAGCATCACCGATGCGGGCGACCGGGCCGACAGCGATGACGCGATGAACGGCAACGCCGTTGCCTACGACATCGGTAGTAGATCAGCTCACGGCCGTCGGCCAGACGCGTAACCGTCTTCTTCACCAAGGTCCTCTTCTTCAGCTGATCCCTCTCACACAAGCAAACATAAAAAATTACAAGTAAACACAATCGTCAATGATTCCGCTCCCGCGGGGGCCTTGACCCTGCCCCCTCGTGGGCCGTTCCGACGGCCGGAACGGTCACCCCGCCCAGTGCCCGGTGAAGAAGGCCAGCGCGAAGACCACGGACAGGGGACAGACCAAACACCCGTAGAGCGCGAGAAGGCGCGGCCTGCGCAAGGTCAGAGCCGCCAGACCGATCCACAGAGGCCACCAGGCCAGGGACGCGCGGGGAACCGACATGTACCAGTACGACGTACCCAGGGCCCACAGACCGAGTGCCATGTAGGTCGCCTCCGGCCAGCTGCGACGACGCACCAGGACCGCGAGCAGAAGGAGTCCTATGACCATCCCCACCAGTTCCGCCAGGAACATGAAGGCATAAGGGGCCGGGTATACGCCGTCGAAGGCGGCGTCCCAGGTGTTGGACCATGCCTCCCAGGGCAGGTGGAAACTGCGATGCCACCCTCGCTCCTGGGCATGCTGCCAGGCCATCAGGTCGCCGGTGTTCGCGTACAGGTGCCAGAAGTACAGAGCCACAGGAAGCGCCGACAAGGTCATCCAGAGCAGTACACGCCAGCTGTCGCGGGCCCGGCCGGAGCAGAGGTGGTGGACGACCAGTGCGGCAGCAAGGAAAAGACCGCTGATACGGACGACACTGGCGAGCGCGATCAGGACGGACGCCGTGGCCCACGCATGGCGCTGTGCAGCGAGCCACGCGGGCAGCGCCAGCGCCAGGAAGAGAGCCTCGGTGTAGCCGACGGCCAGGAAGACCGCGCACGGGGACGCCAGCAGGAGCACCACCGTACGCCGACTGGCCCCGGCCTCCTCGAGGTAACGCCGTGCGATGTGTGCCAGGGCGACAACCGCGATCGCACCGCTGACGAACGATATCGCCAATCCCGCGACCGTCCAGTCCGGGACCACCACGTGCACGGCGCGCAGCACCAGCGGAAAACCCGGGAAGAACGCCACTCGGTTGTCGTCGACTTCCGCGTCGGGAAAGTACCCCTCCCGCGCTATGCGGAGGTAGTGGTGCCAGTCCCATTGCTGGAAAGGCTGAAGGATCGCGGAAGCATTCTTCGTCTCCGGGTCCCTGGGGAACACCCATCGGGCGCAGTAGGCCAGGATCCACACCGAAACGCGACTCGCCAGGTACAGCCAGAGCACGTCACGGTCCTCGGGCCCGAAGCGCCCGAGGAGGGACCGGCAGGCCGACCGGGCTCGGGAACCGAGGGGCTCATCCGCTGAGAGAGGGGGCATGAAGACGCTCTGTCGGTCAGATCGGTACGACCGGCACTCGCTCTCCACCGGGGGCGGCCAAGTCGGTTCGATGGGGGATGGATTACGGGCCGCTGATGACGCCGGGAACGGCACGGGGCCTGAGAGTCCCGGGCGCTTCATGGGCCGCCGACGCGAACGCCGGTCCTCGGCAGGCCTTCCACGCTAGAGACCTCACCGCGCACAGACACCGGGGAAACGTCCTAATCATCAGATGCCAGAGCGGCGGGCAGGTCTGCGGCGAGGTCGGCAGCGTGACGATCGCGCTCACGGACTGCGCGCGCCGGACGTCGGCTGCCGGTGCGGATCCGAGCCGACGGAGAAGAGGTCCACTTCAAAGGACGCCAGCCCGTCATGACGCAGGGATGTGTCCCCGGAGCCGGGATGCGCTGTCGCGCGACGCCGGGAATCAGCGGTGCGGTCGGTGACGAGCACGGGGTCGAACATGACGACCACGGCGGCCAACGTGAGGAAGATGACAGGGCCGATCAGCATGGGCAGCAGCAGGGACAAGGGTGAGCGGCCGTCGAACCCGTACCCCGTCAGATGGTAGGAGTGGAAGCTGGCGGCGGCCATTCCCGTGTAATGCATGCCGGTGACGGCGCCGCCCATGACGAGACTTGCGGCGAGTGACGAACCGAAACCTCGGATGGAGACGGCCGCCCACAACGCCGCCGCGGCGGCGGCGATGGCGACCAGGACGGAAAGAGCGACCCCGGTGGCGCTGTACCTCACGTGGCCATCGAAGTTCATGGCCGCCATACCCATGTAGTGCATCGCGGCCACGCCGAGACCGGTGGTGGCCCCGGCCATGGCCAAGACACCGGGGGAGGACCCGTAGTAGCCCACGACGAACACGCCCACGCCGACCACCGCGACGGCCACGACCAAGCTCAGCACCGTAAGCCCCACGCCGTAGGCGATCGGGGCTCCCTCGATGGTGAAACCGGTCATGGCGATGAAGTGCATCGTCCAAATTCCACATCCGATGGAAGCCGCTCCCATCGCCAGCCAGCCAGGCTTCCGGCTCTGGTGGGGGCGCATGGTCCGCACCAGGCAGCGCAAACCGAGGGCCGACCCGAGACAGGCCATGAGATAGGCAGCCGCTGGCGTCACCGCCCCATAGCTGAATCCGTCGACTTCGCTGGGCATTCGTTCCTCTCCATACGCGCAGCGTGAGGTGAGTGTCAGATGCGCTGGTGGTCGGGACAAGCCATTCCCGTGGCATCGCGGCCGATGCGGGACGCATATGCCGCCGACACGGCCGTGGAGGGGGTGGCGCGCCGAGAGTATGTCGCTGTTCAGCGCAGTACCGGCAGGGAACCGGAGCTCTCGGGGCCGCCTCTGTGCACGTTTTCCGGCGGAACAGGCAATGGTCATCGCGGCTGAGTAATGCGAGCCCGCCCAGCAGCGGGATCTGGGGCCGCAGCCGACCGGCCCTCGGGGGGTCCTGCTGCCGGTCAGCCGGACAAGAGCCGCTGAGTACGACAACAGCGCCGTGTCCGCGGTCAGTTGCCGCGGCCCGTGCCAGCCGTCAGGATGCGCGAGGGCCGAAACGCGGGACGAGCGCCACACATGTGACCGTCCTACCGGCCGAGAAGAATGCGAGATGGCGTTGACACCGAACCGCACCGGTACGGCAGATCAGCAGAGCACACCGATATGGCTGCAAGGCCGGGACGCGGTCGTGGAAGCCGCCGAAACAGAACACTGGCGTGGGGGGGAAGAAACCTGATTACCACCTCTCCGCGACAGTAATGCCAGGCCAACGCACGGCACACCACGAAGCCGGCAGCCTGGAAGGCATCACCGAAACCCTTGTCCAGGTCTTCGAGATGGAGGTCTCACACAAGAAGGATCCGGCGACCTGGGTTTCCATGGCCACGGACCGATTCCGTACAAGGGTGAACGGCGGCCCCTGGGCGGGTGCCCAAGAACTCGCCACGCGGGGTAGCTACAACGTCCTCATCGGCGACAGCGTGTTCTACAGACCCGACGAGGAGAGTTTCGAGTCATCTCACAGCACCTTCTTGCGGTCCTTCTCCAAGGGCTTCTTCTGGGAAGTGCTGAAGGTGCTCTCCCCACCGCCGGTGCTGACCGTCAAGTGGCGGCACTGGGGTGTCTTCGACGGTACGTACAAGGGCTTCGCACCGACCGGTGCGCTAATCGAGATGTTCGGCATGAGTGTGGCGACGGTCGGCGACGACATGAAGCTGCTGGAAGTCGAGCACTTCTACGACCCCAACCACTTCCTCGGGCAGCTCACCGGCGGCTGTCCCGTCGCCCATGGCGACAACCACACGGAGGGTTAGCCGAGCCGCCTGTTTCGGACGGAATATCCATCGGCCGGGCAACGGCGGAGAAAACAAGATGAGTGGGCCGTCGCCTCGAAGGCGACGGCCCACTCATTTCAGCCGAAGAGTCCCGAAATAATGGGAGCGGCGATGATGGCGCCACCGGAAATTACGGCGGCAACGATCGTTGCGAGAACGGCCATGACGATCTCCTCCTCTTTGCGCCCTCGAATTGAAGGTCGTCGACGAAGAAAACGCTAACAGGCGCTTCACTTCGATTCAATGGAGAATTTCGAGGCATATGCGAAGAAAAAGAAAAGGATCGGTGACCCCGTGGTGACCGCTCTTTTTTCGCTTCCCTTTCGGGCAAATCAATCGCCTCCTGGAGTCGACCTGCCGAGGAGTTCGCCCGATCAGGCACCTGACGGGAAACAGTCTCCCGGCGGTCGGGCGCGCCTGCCTTCCCCTGGTCCTGCGCCGCCGGCCTTCTACCGGTCGACGTCAGCCAGCCAATGGCCCGTGGCCCTGGGGGACAGCCCGAGCAGCGTCTGGGCCGCCCGCTCGGGGGCGATGACATTGCCCGTGAGCGCGCCGAGCGCCTGGTAGAGGCCCGCGACGCCTGCCGCCGGGCCCTCACCGAACAGGGGTGCGAGCAAGGCGCCGAAGGCCGAGGGAGTGATCGCCTCGTAGGACACCTCGCGCCGGAGGTGAGCGCTGAACGCGTCGGCCAGGTCCGGGCCGGTGATCGCAGGAAGCTGTCCGACGGCGACCGTGCCGGTGACGTCGGGACGGTCGAACAGAGCGACAGCGACATCGGCGACATCAAGGTGCGAGGACCACGATACGGGGAAGTCGGCGCGCAGCGGGTAGCGCAGTACTCCCTCCTCGCGGACGGCTCCCATCAGTTGTGGCAGCAGGTTCTCCAGGAACAGCCGGGGCTGGATGACCGCGTAGGAGACATCACCCGCCTCCAACCCACCGATCAACGTCGAGACCGCGCTGCCGGCCGGTTCCTGAAGTGCGCCGCCTCCGGAGCCGCTGGTAGAGAAGATTACGCGCGAGGGTGAGGCCTCCCGGATCGCGGCGACGACGTTGTGCGCGTACTGGACGCGGTCCGCCTCCGCACCGAGGGGCAGATGGATGAACACACCCTCGGCGCTCTGGTAGGCGGCGGTCAGCCGCTCGGTGGATGAGTAGTCGGCGGTGGCCGTCCGCACGCCTTTCCCGGCGACGGAGGCACCCGCGCGGCGGGTGAGGGCCACCACCGGCTTGCCCGCGGCGGCGAGAGCGGAGACGACGGGAGCACCTTGGGCGCCGGTGGCACCATGGATCACGTAGTTCATGGAGCCATTAGTGCATATGCTGCATCAGTTACTTCAACTGCACTAATGGACTGGGTGGAAAGAAACGTGCCTACGACACCACTGCCCGAATGCGGCGTCGCCCGCTTCCTCGCACTGCTCGGCGGCCCGTGGGCCACCCTCATCGTGCGCGAGCTCCTGCACGGCCCGCTCCGCTTCACCGAACTCCGTGGCGCCTTGCCCGGGATCAGCCCGCACACCCTGACCAGCAGACTCCGGCAGTTCGAGGAGACCGGCATCGTCACTCGCACCGCTTACGCCGAGATCCCGCCGCGGGTCGAGTACCGGCTCACCCCCCTCGGCGAGGGACTACGCGAGGTGCTGGAGGCCATGGCCGCCTGGGGGGTGACGGTTCCCGAACCCGCCCGCGCCGCCCCGTGATGGGGAGCCGCCGCAGTGGGCGTCGGCAGCAGCCTTTGGCTCAGGCGCCTCGCAGAGCGGGGCGCCTGATGAACTCGATGACCTCGCCGTCGGGCCCGTGGACGAACGCGACCGTCAGCGTCATCGGGGCGACGCCCTTGGCATCGACCTGGGCAGGGGCCATCAACGGCCGGGCTCCGGCCTCGACGGCACGGTGGAACAGGGTGGCCGGATCCTCGGTCCGAAGGGCGAAGTGGACCAGCGTGGCAGACCGTGCCCGATCCTCGTCGCTGGGGCGGTCCCCCGCGTCCAGCGGCTGAGGGCTGCCCCCGGGCGGAGTGGACGCGGCGTCGAAGATCTCGATGATCCGATCATCCCCCGCGTCCAGAAAGACGCAGCGGTTCACACCGGCTTCCGGCGCGGCCCACTCGCTGAGGAACTGGAAACCCAGGGCGTCGGTGTAGAAGCGGACCGTGGCGTCGATGTCGTAGGCGCGCAACGCGATGTGGTCGAGCCCCGCGTTGAGGGGGGCATCGCCGGTGTGGGTGGGGGACATGTCGGTCCTACCTTCTTGCTTGTGGGTTGAGCTGGTCATTCGTAAGATCGGCGGGCCCAGGGGCTCTGGGTATGGCTGTCATGTTGACGCCGTTGGACGGCTCAGGAGACTTGGCCGCCTAGAGCTCCGCGACGACTCGACCTAAATGGGGAGACGCGACGCGATCGCTGTGTAGGACAACGTCGGCGAGGTCGTCTGCTGGGTTCATACACGACGAGCTGGCGGAGGTGGCCGTGCCCCCCGTCCTCGCGACTCCGGACGCGCCAGCGGCAACCTCCACCGCCCGCGCCGCTACCACCGCGGCCTGCTCCGCGCCTTCTACCTCTCCGCTGTCGTCAGCCTCCGCAGCTGCCCCGCCTCGAAGCGGTTCCACGAACGCAAGCGCGCCGAAGGCGAGGGACACAAGCAGCCGCTGCTGGCACTCGCCCGACGCCGCGCCAGCGTTTTTGGCCATGAGCCGCGACGGAGCCGAGAACGCCGTGTGCGCGCGGCGGGGGCGGTCGGCGAAGCGGTGGTGGGCGAGGAGTACGGCGGCGGCACAGGGCGCGGCGGCACTCGCGATCACCGGGTAGCCCGGACTCACCACCGATTCCGACGCCCACCACAGGGCGGCAACGGTCACCGCGAGGACGCAGAGGGACAGCGCCGGCAGGTTCCAGCGCTCCGGGGCGATGTCCTCTCCGGCGGGGACGAGCGCCGCCGCGAGGAAGGCCCAGAGAAGGGAGACCGCGGCGGCCATCAGGATGTCGGACGGGCGGTGCCAGGACGCCGTCTGCACGAAGTACGCCGTCAGAACCGCCACCGCGACCCCGGCCGACGCCGCGAGGTACCTGAAGGCCGCCGGGCAGACGACCAACGCGACGAGCGCCAGGGACGTGGCCATGGTCGCGTGTCCGCTGGGGGCGCTGTTCTCGGCCGACAGGCCGGCTGAGAGGTCGAGCAGGGGGCGGGGCAGCACGCTCTTGAGAACCACCGCCGTCGCGGCGGACCCGGCCAGCGTCACCAGGCCCCAGAGGGCCAGCCGCGTCTTTCCGCGCACCAGCGGGACCAGCAGCAGGAGGCCGCACCAGAGCGCGGCCTGACCGGTCGGCAGGATCACGACGGTCGGCGGCTCGGGGGCGGTCGCCCGGGACTCGGGCAGCGCCACGGGGGCGGAGCCCAGGGGAAGCGTGGGGACGGGGTCGTCCGGCCAGAGCAGAGCGTTCTCCATCTCCTGTCCGAACCGTGTCCAGACGGCGAGCGAGTAGACGACGGCGACGAACAGGGCCGCGAGAGCCGCCGCGACGAGCTCTCTCCTGCTCTTCGCCCTGGCTGAACGGATACCGGTGAGCATCTGGTCCTTCCTTTCCGGGAGACGGGTTCGGTGCGCGGCTGCCGTTTCGGGAAGGTTCACGGGACCCGGGGGCCGTCGATGAACGTGCCCGCTTTGTCGTGGACCCACGGGTTGGCCACGCATCCCTTGAGGCCCTTGATCTGCTGCATCATCGCGGGCGCGGGTTCTCCGGGCCCAGGGCAGCCGCGGTGTCCGTAGCCCAGTACGTGGCCGGCCTCGTGGTTGATGATCAGCGCCCGGTAGTCGTGCGGGCGGCCCTTGTACTGGTCGCTGAGTTCGACCCAGCGGCGGACGTTGACGATGAGGTCCGGGGCGTTGGCGCAGTTGAGTTCGCCGCCGGTGTCCAGGCCCCAGGCGCCGCACAACGCATCGGCGGTCTTCGGGGAGGCGATCTGGACCACCATGTCGTAGGGGGGTTCGGCGACGTGCTGGAAGGATGCGACTGCCCGGCGGGTCCAGCCCCGGTCGTCGCGCAGGACCCGGTCGATCTCGGCCGCCACGGCGGCGGGCTCCAGGCCGGTGCCGTCCTCCAGTTTCACGCCGTAGCGGATGAGCTTTCCGCCCTGCCCGGCCCGACCGCTCGCCGGTGTGGCCCAGATGAAGGTGCCCGGCCCCTTCTCCAGGTACGGGGCGCGGCCGGAGCCGCGGGCGGGGCTCTTGGACCGCGCGCCGTCGCCGCTCGCCTCGGGACGGGGGCGGGGGCGGGGCGGGGCCGAGGCGCTGGGCGAGGCCGTTGCCTGCTTCATCGCCCGGGGGGCCACCGCGTCGGCGGCCTGCGGCTGCGGCGTATGCAGGATGTCGGAGCCGTACACCACGGCCAGGCCGGCGCACAGGGTCACCGCGAGGTACAGGGCCAGGATCACGCGTCGGCGGTGGGGCCGGGCGTTCTCACGGTGCCGAGGGGCTCTGCGCGCCCGGTGCCCGTTCGGGGTTCGCCGTGCGTGGCGGGTCCTCCCCCGGGAGGGGGCCTGATGAGCGGACATGCGTGGTCCTGACTGGTGCGGGGCTGCGAGAAACACGGTCAGTACACGCGGAAGGGTGTGAAGCCCCGGTGAGCCCGGGGACTCACGCTGCCTTAACACCCCCTCCGAATGCTGGGGAGACCACAGCGGAAGGCGGAGATATGAGAGTGCTGGTGGTGGAGGACGAGGAGATGCTCGCGGGGGCGATCGCCGAAGGGCTGCGCGTTCCCGTCCTGTTCGAACCGTTCCGGCGGCTGACCGACCGGGTCGGGTCCACCCGCGGCAGCGGCCTGGGCCTGTCGATCGTCCGGGCCGTCGCACACACCCACCAGGGCGACGCCGTGGCCATGCCGCGTGCGGAGGGGGGACTGACCGTGACGGTGACCCTGCCCCGCGCGCCGTAGCGCGGGACAGGCGGCGGGCGCCCGCCGGGGGGCGTACTCCGCAGACCTGCCGGACCGCACCTGCGCCGGTCCCACCGGCTCCCGGGCGTCCTCCGGCGTCCGGGAGCACAGCGCCGCGTACGCGGTGACTGGGCCAGACCCGTCATCCCATAGGCGGCGGCCGATGGCCGGCACGGAGCGGGCGCCAGCGATGACGGAACGGCGGGGCGCCGAACAGGAGGCGAGCGAGTGCGACAAGAGCCCTTATTCCATGGCCGTGGGGGAACGATGACCACCCGCGCGGTGGCGGAGGGGGCCACCGCATGCCGAGGACCGCCGAAGCACCGGGGCGTGACAGTGCCGTCGCCGACCTTGTCACGGCCCCACTGCCCGGACAAGATTCAGCGGCACGCCTGCCCCCGGCGGCGGTCGACTGCTCACCTCGGCTGAACGATCCCCACCTCTTCCGCCTTTCCCGGCCGGCCGCCGCGTCCGGTCGGCGGTGGTGTGTATGGCGGAGATATGGCGGACGCCAGACCCTGCCCATAGGCCCGCGGTGGTTGACTCAGGCCGCCTTCCTCTCTCCCCCTCCGCCAAGGACCGCCCATGCCCTGTCCGGACCGCCCCGTGCCCGCCCACACCGCACGCTCCCGCCGCCCGAGCGCCTGGTTCCTCGCCGGCGCCGTCGTCCTCGCGCTCGTGACCGGGTGCTCCTCCGCACGGACGGCGTCCGCGCCGAGGGTTCAGCTCCCCCGGAGAGCGCCCCCGCCGGGCCGGCCGACGGCGGGCACGAGGACACGGACGCCGACGACGACGGTGTGGCGTACGCCGCGTGCATGCGGAAGAACGGCGTCGATGTCGCCGGCCCGGACGCCGCCTCCGGCCTGGTGAAAATCCCGTCCGGTGCTGCCCGCAGCGAGGTGGCGCGGGCCGAACAGGTCTGCGGGCCCAGCCCCACCGGGCAGAGCATGCCCATGACGACGACACCGGCCGACGCCTCGACGCCCCCGGTTCTGGACCTCGTCCGTCTCACCCGCAGGTTCGGACATCTCACCGCGGTCGACGACGTCAGCCTGCGGCTGCCCGCGGGGGCCCGGCACGCCGTCATCGGCCCCAACGGAGCCGGCAAGAGCACCCTGCTCGACCTGATCGCGGGGACCGGCCGGCCCGACCACGGCGGCATCCTCCTGGACGGCGTGGACATCACCCGTACGGCCACGGCCGGGCGCAGCCGTCTCGGTATCGCCCGCAGCTTCCAGCAGCCTTCGGTGATACCCGGGTTGACAGTGCTGGAGAACGTCGTACTGGCCGGCTGGCCCCATCACCGCGAGCGCCGGGGGGCCTGGCGCAGCCCGAAGCGCTACCGGCAGCACATCCGCTCCGCCGAGCACCACCTGGAGGCGGCCGGCCTCGCGGACGCCGCCCACCGGCCGGCCGCCACGCTCTCCCACGGCCACCGGCGCCTGCTCGATCTGGCCGCCGTGCTGGCGGGCCATCCGCGTCTGCTGCTCCTGGACGAACCGGCGGTCGGGCTGACCGACGGCGACATCGGCCGGCTGCTCGGCGTCCTCGGCGACCTGCCGAGGAGCGTCGCGGTCATCCTGGTCGAACACCACGTCGAGGTCGTCGCCCGGTTCGCCACCACGGTCACCGTGCTGGCGTCGGGCCGGGTCCTCGTCACCGCCCCTACGCGCCAGGCGCTCGCTCATCCCGAGGTCCGTGACGCCTGCCGCGGCACGGCGACGGCGGACCGGCCGGCATCCGGCAGCACGGGGCCGAGCCGGTGCGAGGACGACGATCCCACCACCACGACAAGGGGATGACGGTCAGCGATGCTGGAAATCACCGGTCTGACGGCCGGCTACCACGGCGGCACCGTCCTGCACAGCCTCGATCTCTCGGTCCCCGCCGGCACGGTCCACGCCGTCGTCGGCCACAACGGCGCGGGCAAAACCACCCTCGTCCACACCGTCGCCGGACTTCTGCGCCCCGGTGCCGGTTCCGTGTGGCTGGCGGGACGGGACGTGACGGGGCAGCCCGCGCACCGGATCGCCCGCGCCGGGATCGGTCTCGTCCCGCAGGGACGCCGAGTGTTCGCCGGGCTGACCGTCGCCGAGCACCTGCGCCTGGCCCACCGGCCTCCCCGGCGCGGCGACGCTCCGCGCCCCAGCGTATGGACCCCCGCGCGCGTCCTGGAGCTGCTGCCCCGGCTCGGCGAACGCCGGGACAACCGGGGCGCGGAACTCTCCGGCGGGGAACAGCAGATGCTGGCACTGGGCCGCGCGCTGCTGGGCTCGCCGAGCGTGCTGCTGCTCGACGAGCCGACCGAGGGCCTCGCGCCCGCCCTCGTCCGACAGGTCCAGGCCCTGGTGACCACGCTGGCGGACGAAGGCATCGCCGTACTGCTGGTGTCACCGAGCCCGGAGCAGGCGGCCCGATGCGCCCGTACGCTCACGGTCATCACCTCGGGACGGGCGACCCTGCGACTGGACGGCGCGAAGGTGCGCCAGGACCCTGCCGCGCTTCACGCGGCACTGGACCTGGCGCCGACCGCCCAGGAACGGGACGAGCCCTAACCCCGCTCCCTCATACGGTGACCGCCGAAGCCGCTGTTCCCATCGGAGCCCTCGTTCTGGGCCTGCCACCACATGTCGAACTCCGACCGGCCCATGGCGGACCAGTCCGGCGTGTTCTCGACCTGCGCACCGCCCATCCTGCGCGCCAGCGCGACCATGGCGGAGCCGATGGGGCCACGCTCGGCGTCGTACGCCTCCAGGGCTTCCTCCCAGCTCTCCCGGGTGCTCAGGGCGGCCTCCAGAGCGGTGGCGTCCTGGAGCGCCTTCACGCTGCCCCCGCCGATGTGCGGCCGGGCGACGCTGGCGGCATCGCCGATGAGGACCAGCCGCCCCGAGGCGTAGTGCGGTACCTCCACGTCGTGGATGGGCTGGATGAAGGTGGTGTCGGCAGGCGTGCCCAGCACCTTGGCCGCCCAGTACGGCGGGAAGGTGTCGGCCACCAGGGCGCGCAGATGCCCGGTGAGCTGTGAGCTGAGGCGGCCCGGTGGCAGGGAGGCCGGGGTCCGCAGATCGGGATGGAGACCGTCGGTCCGCGGGGGCCGGGTGTAGAGCACCCAGTTGAGCCGGTGGCCGCCGAAGCCGTCGGGGATGCGATAGATCATGCAGTGGCCGCCGGGGAAGACCACGTTGTACGCGTGGTCACCGTCCGAGGGGAGGCCCGCGAGGTCCGACGACGTGCCGCGCCAGCCGATGTAGCCGGCGTATGCCGCGCCGGTGCCGGGGAACATCGCCTCGCGGACCACGGAGCGGTATCCGTCGGCTCCGATGACGACATCGAAGTGCTCATGAGATCCGTCCGCGAGCCGCAGCGTCACACCGTCGGCGTCCGGTTCGACGCCGATGACCTCCGCGCCGGCCCGGTAGTCGACTCCCTCGGGCACGCGGCTGCGCAACTCCCGCCACAGAGAACCCCAGTTGTAGGCCCGGAAGGGGAAAGGCTGCTCGCCGACGGGCCGGCCGCGGGGTTCCTCGCCGTCGCGTACGCTCCACACCCGCCGGGTCAGGGGGGCCCAGGGCATCTCGGGGGTCAGGTACCCCGCGGCTCTGAGTTCCTCGTACCGGTCGCTGTGCAGGCCGATCCCCACTCCCCTGTCGCGGAGTTGGGCGCCGGTGCGCTCCAGGACAACGATCCTCCCGGCTCCGCCCCGTGCCGCCGCCAGGGCCGCGGCACACCCCGCTATGCTGCCGCCGACCACGGCTATGCTGCTTCCACGCATGGCTGACTCGCTCCGCCTCTCTTGTTTACGGCCAGGGTACGGACAAGTCGTCGCGTCGAGGCGACCGCTGGAAGCGCCGGGAACAGAGCCGGTGGTCCGCCCCTCGCGAACAGGGCCGTCGGAATTCTACGCGTGAGCCGCACATGCTGAGCCGGCGGACCAGGGGCGAGCCGTCGGCCGCCACGCTGTATCCATCCTTGAGTCGCTTCAGTCGCTGATAAGAGGTGGATATACCTGTTGAGCTGCGGCCTTCCCCAGCGACTCAGATCGTGCCCTTCCTCCTCGACGTCTTCGCAGAGTCGTCCGGCTTCTCCCGCGACCGGGGCCGTGGATGAGAGGAAGCCAGGTGCGCACCCCGGTTCGAAGCACGATGATGGAGGTAGCCGGGCTGACGCGGGAACGGTGCGTCGGCGGAGCGATTGCGTGATGGCTGCGCTGCTCCCGGAGCCGGGGCTCGCGCCGGGACCGGCGGCTTTCGCCCTGGGCACGTCACGCCGACGGGAGGCACCATGGCACGGCGCTGGATACGCCTCGGTGGGGACCGCAGTGCTGAGCACCTGACGGCGGTCCGGTACGAAGGAATGGGAGAGGCCTGTGTACTGGTGCACGGATCGCCTCTGGACCAGGGTTCATGGGACGGGCTGGTACCGCTGCTCGTCGGCGGACGCAGGGTGGTCAGCTACGACCTCAGAGGCCACGGATCCGCAGCCGGCGCACCGCCGGCCGGCTCCATGACCGACTATGCCGATGACCTCGCCGAACTCCTGGACCTGCTCGGGATCACCCGCCCGCCGTCGAGGCCGTGACACGGATGGCGTCGGCGTTCCCCCACGGTCGCCTGCAACTCCTCAAGGGCGCCTACCACTGTGCTCCGCTCCTCGACCCCAAACCCCTCGCCGCCCTGATCAGATCGTTCATCGGTGGCAAAACAGCCTCTCCGCCACCTCCTCCACGGTTGGCGCCCTCATGACAACCGATGGCGACGGGAGCGTCCGGCCGAGACCGGACGCTCCCGTCGGTGCCATCACTTACGTGACCACTCCTGGGCCGCCGATGCCGAGCACGTGCTCAGCTCCAGCTTCGCGCCGCTCACCGGTGTACCGCCGCGCACGTTCAGGCACAGACCGCTCGCGTCGTGCACCATCGCCTTGTCACTCGTACGGTGCGTCCACGACTGGGTGCCGTCATCGGCGCAAGTGGAGAGCCCGACTCCCGTACCCACGGCAGGCGTACCGGCCGGAGCGACGCAGAGCCACTTCATGCCCAGCTGCCCGTTCACCTTGGACGTGACGTCCTTCGAGCTGCGGTTGTACTCCGCGCCGCACGAGCCGGCGATCAGATCCGTGCCCACCACCACGGAGTTGCCCTGCGGAACGAGGCAGAGGCCCGAGGTCCCGGGTGTCCAGTACGTGGTGCGGGTCAGCGCGCCGCCGCCACCGGCGTCATCGGTGAGCTTCCAGGCGTAGCGGATCCGGTCGAAGAGCGAGGAGTTGGTGACCTTCAGGGTGACCGTTGCTCCACTGCCCTCGCGTGTCGTCAGCGAGAACGCGTCGTTCTCACCGTAGCCGGGCCAGTACAGGCTCCCCATCCCGGTCTCCCGGATGACCTCCGTCATGGCGTACATGTACGAGACGTGCATGTCCCCGTCGCGCGGACCGTTGTAGTCGATGCCCGACCGCGACCAGTCACCGAATTCCGTCACGACGGTGCGGTCGGAGCAGGATGACTTCGTCGCGCCGGAGGGGATTCCGAGGCGGCTGCGCATCACGCTCTTCCACTCGGGCACCGTCTTGTGGAAGAGCTCGAACACGCTGTACTGGTGGTAACTCATGATGGTGCCGCTGAGCCGCTTGTCCTTGCAGACCTCGGTCAGGAACCTGTCGTCACCACGGCCCGCGACGACGACCTGGTTACGGGGCAGCTGCGGGTAGGTGTGCAGGAACTGGTTGACGAAGTCCTGCCACTTCGTGGACATGTCCCCCGGCTCGTTCACCACGTTCGCGTAGAAGCGAGGGTCGGAGCCGTACTCGTTGATGAGAGTGCTCCAGACCGTGTCGAAGTCCGCCGTGGGAATGTTGGTGTAGTGGCGGTAGCTCTTCCCGGACCAGAGCCCGACCATGACGTTGACGTCCTCGTCGAGGGCGGCGTCCAGGACTGCCCGGTAACCGCCCCACTTCAGTGTCTGCGCGTTGACACCGACGCGGACGGTGTTGGAGCCCAACTGCTTGAACTGGCGGACGAGCGGTACCGCCTTCTCATACGTCGCCGCGTACGAGTCCGCCGCGCTCAGCCCGGACGGAACGATCGCGTCGTCCCGGAAGTTGTCGCCCTCCGCCGACCAGTTCACCCCTTGCAGCGCCTTGGGCGGTGCGGCTGGGGTGACGCCCGGTGACGTCCACTGCTGGTTCTTCGCGTCGGTCTCGCACGTCTCAAGCGTGACGCGGCTTCCGTTGGGTGCTGTGGTCGCGGGCTTGGTCACGCACAGACCGCTGGCCGAGTGGACGAGTGTGTTGCCGACCCCGCGGGAGAACTTCGGCGTAATGCTCATCGTCGGTGTGCCAGCAGGCTGACACGTGGCTGTTCGCAGCTGTGTGCCCGGGACGGCCGCGCTATCCGCACCGGTGAGACACAGGGTGTCGGACATTGCCCGGAGTTCCCCGTTCTGCCGGAACGAGAACTTCTGATTGACGCCGCCGTTGCAGGACCAGACACCGACCACTCCACCGGGGCTCGGGTTCTGCGCCTGAACGTCCAGGCACTGATTCGACTCCGTGTTCACCAGAGTGACCGGCCCGCTCGCCGCGGTTGCCGCAGCGGCGGAGCCGGCGGCGGCGGGCGCGGCGGCAACCGCGAGCCCGGCAGAGATCGTCGCGCCCACCGCCACCATGGCCAAGGACCTGCGACGGATATGTCTCAGTGCATCCTTCATCGCTCTCTCCAGTATGTTCTTGCGGTCTCCGAGGAGCACTCCCAAAAGTTGCAAGAAGTTATCACGCATTTCACAGATTGCCCCTGCCCATGAAAAAGATTCTCACCGACGGTGTGTGCTCACGAGCCAGGGCGCCACCGACGGGTCACGGCGCACGCGGTGCAATGCCGCCGGGGGGAAGAGCCGGGGTACCTCACCCGTCGGTCGATTCCGTAGTGAAAGCGGAACTACGCGCGGATGCCCCGAACCAGACATTCAGTCTGGTTCGGGGCGGGGTCATCGTCGGCTGTTGGCCGTCCGTCCGGCAGGACGCGGGCCCGTAGTGCTCCTAGGCCGCGAAAGCCGGCCATACGGGGAAGGGGACCGGCAAGTCAGCAGTAAGGACAGTGGCTCGGCGCGGGTGGCGAGAGCGGAAGTGCGTCAGCCCGAGCCGGGGTACAGGCCTCATCGCCCCAGCTGCGCCAGACGAGCGAGGACCTCGGGAGGCGACTGCAGCTCGCCGGTGGTGTTGATCTGCTGGAAGTACGCATACCATCCCGCCGCTTCCAGCTCCTGTGCGAAACGTTCGGCCACAGCGGTCGAAGGCATGCGCCAAACGGCGAAGAACGGGTACCCGGCATCACGGTCGATGGGTTCGGAGCTGCCCCAGCCGATGACTTCGGCTCCGAGCTCGTCCAGCACGGCCATCCTGCTCGCGACGTCGGACAGGAAGGCCTCACGTTCGGCGACGGGCAGGTCGAGCCACTCGTCCTTGGCCCGGAAGAGTTCGACAAAGGTGTGCATGGTTACTCCTTCAAGAGTCAGTCGTTGTTGCGGGCGATGGCCCTGAGCAGGGCGATGGTTTCGAGGTCGCGGTTGGTGGCTTCGCCGGGCGAGGTGCCGAAGGTGCGGTTGGCCGAGAGCTTGACGATGGTGGTCGCGCTGGACGGGTCGACGTAGACGTACTGGTTGTAGACGCCGATGGCGCTAAACTCACCGCGGTCGCCCTTGGGGAGCCACCACTGGTAGCCGTACCCGAGCGGGCCCGGGCCCTGGACGCGCCCCGGCTCGCAGTGAGGAGCTGTGACCGTCACCGACTCGCGTACCCAGTCGGCGGGAAGAATGCGAGTGCCCTGCCAGACGCCGCCGGCACGATAGAGCTCGCCGAGCCTGGCGTAGTCGCGGGCGGTGAGGTTGAGTCCGTTGTAGGAGAGCTCGGTGCCCTGAGGGCTCACCAGCCAGGCGCCGGGCGAGGTCATGCCCAGCGGCTCGCAGAGTTTGTCCTGCATGTAATCGGCGAGAGTGCGCCCGGTGGCCCGGGCAAGCAGCATGCCCAGTACCAAAGTGTCGGCCGAGTTGTAGCGGCACAGGGTGCCTGGCTCATGCTCCCGCTCCAGCGTGGCGATGAACCCCTCGAAGGACCCGCCGGGGCGGCCCGCCGCGGCGAGCCGGAAGACCTCGGACCGAGGATCGCTGTAGTCCTCCAGCCACCGTGCGCCGGAGGACATCTGCAGGACGTCGCGTACCGGCACACCGTCATAGGCGGAGCCCCGCCGGACCTCGACGAAATCGCTGACCGGGCTAGCTAGGGAGGAGATGTGCCCTTCTTCGAGAGCGATGCCGACAAGCGCCGAGACGAAGCTCTTGGCAACCGACATCGACATCCAGGGAACGTCGGGGCCACCGGTCAACGCGTAGTGCTCATGACGGATCTGCCCGTCGACGAGGACCAGCAGCGCCGCGGTGTCGGTCTCGGAAAGCAGCGTGTCGGTCGACCGCTCCGTGCCGTCGAACCGGAAGGTGGAAGGGAGAGCCTCGGGCTTCCCCACCGGCAGGGCACTTGGCCGGGAGGAGGCAGCCATGGTGCGTGACGGGAGCAGTTCGGCCATGCGGCAGAAGTGGTCGTGCTGCGGCTTTCCGGTGAACAGGTCAAGATCATCTAGGGTCGAGGATTTGCCTTGAAAGGTCATCTCGCTATTTCTCCAGGGGAGTTCTCGTTCGCCGCCTCGTCACCGCCTGCGGGAGGCCACTTCGGCGAGCGGTCCCGCCTGATCGCGAAAGGCCCGCCTCGACGACACTAGGTGTGTGCCATGCACCCGATGCGGCGTGGGATGCACTGGTCGTCGCCAACGCGTGCACGGGGCAGAGCCTGCGGACGCCCTTGCCGAGGCAACAGACTCTGTGTACCGGTACGGGGAAGCACAGCTCATCGGCGAACGGCGGTTGGAGGTGGAACCGCGGTCCATCCACTTTCGGCGATGATGCCGTGGACGAAGTCGAGCCGCTCTTGTCGGGCAGGTCGCGGGCGGCAGGTCTGCATACCGTGGATGCGCGAGAACGGCCTCGACGCCCAGGTCAGCACCGGGTCGCCTACCTGCCCGGACTCGCAGGACCTCGCCGCCGAGACCACCCGCCCCGCCAACCGGATACGCGGCCTGCTCACCCCGTTCCACCCCGGCCTGGAGTGCGCCCCCGGCCCCCGCCTCGATCACCCAGGCCGTTGTTGCCTGGCTGCTGGAACGCTTGCGATCCGGGGGGCAGCGGCGGGCGGTGGCCCGGAGGTGTGCTTTCCGGGCGGTCCGGTTCAGTGCGTGGGTGACGGGATCGTGGTCGGCTCGGGGGTGGGACAGGACCCCGAAGAAATCCGGGTAGGACAGCAGATCCTCCACGGGAGTTGACCTGTATGCCTGCGCGGGGCGGGCACGACACGCGTAGCCCGGCAGAGAAGCAGACAACATCTGCTCCACCGCCGCCTTGCCACGACGTCGCAGGTCAGGCATCGAACTGGACCGCGACCTCGGTCCGGACGGACTAGCCCGGACCGAGGTCGCGTCATGCCGGGTCCCGGACCGCCCACGGCAGGGGACCGTTTCAGGAGCCGATCATCGCGAAGGCTTCGGCGACCGGCCGGTCAGGGGGGCGTCCGTCGGCAGCCACCACGTCACCGCGCGCCGGCCAGCAGATACGTCGACCCGTTCGGCAGAGCGGTGATGGACAGGCCGGTGGCGCCCAGGCCGTTGCCGTACAGGCCCCGCACCGCGCCGAAAACGCTCCACCTGCCGTCAGCCGCACGGATGGAGTGGTAGGTGTTGCCGTCGATGCCGACTCCGGCGACCTGCACCGATCCGTCCCTCAGGGCGGTCATGGCCACGGCCGAACCGCGCATCGGATCGCCGGGAGTGGTGTCCAGCGCGGCCCACGGGCTGAATTCCCGCCTAGCGTTCTGAATCATGTGGTAGAGCCGGTTGTCGTTGCCGACGGCAGCGATGTGGACGGTGTTGTCCTGCGTACCGGTGATGGACAGGTCCTTGCCGGCGAAAGTCGCCGCACCCACGCCCGGCAGAGTCCTCCAGGGGAAGACCTGGACGTCCCAGGAGCCGTTACTCCACCGCTCGGCCATGCGCAGACCACCGTCCTGGCCGAAGGCTGCCACCTTTACGATGCCGTTCGGCATGGATGTGATGGCCATGTCCTTGGCCTGGTAGCCGCCCTTGTCGCCACCGACGACCCGCCCCCAGCCCTGCCAGGTCGCGTCGGCCCGGCGGATGTTGTGGTTGAGGTAGCCCTCCTGGTCGATGGCGAGCATGTGCGCGTCGCCGTTCGGTGTGGAGGTGATGGCGAGCGGTCCGCCGGCGAACCGTTTGTCGAACTCGTCGTCGTTGGCTCGGGCCCATCCGGCCCACGAGCCGTCGGCCCGGCGGGTGTTGTGATACAGGCGCTTGTCCTCACCGTAGGCGACGAACTGGAGGTCGCCATTGGGCATGGCGGTCGCCACTCGCTCACTGCCGCTGAACTCGGCCGAGGAGTAGGCGCCCGGCACCGCTTGCACAGCGCTCCAATTCCCATCCGCCTGCCGCTCGGTGCTCACCAGCGTGCCGGGACGCACAGGCGCGGTGTTGTTGGCGATGATCGCCCGGCTCATGTCTCCGGTGCCGATGACCGTGCCGTCGGCACGCCTGCCGCCCATGTCGACCCAGTCGATCATCACGATGTTGGTGTTGTTCGCGATGTCGGTGTGGCCCCAGAGCCCGCCTTCCAGCCTCTCCAGCATCGCCGTGTTGTGCTCGCGGGCGAGGTACAGCAGGTACGGCAGTCCATCGGGCTTCCAGTTCCAGCCCTTCTTGAGCACGCTGGCACCGGCTGTGCCGAGGAGGGGCATGGTGTCGACCACCCCCTGGAGCTTGAAGAACTTGGCCGGGTCGCCGCCGTTCCCGCGCAGCGCGACGTCGTTCTTGGCGATGGTGCGCTGGCTGAGCCACCTGACCACCTTGGTGTCGCTTCCTTCTATGACGGTGACGGCAAGGGCGTTGGCGATTTGCTGCCAGGTGGCGCCCGACGCGTAGCTGTTGCGGTCCTCCAGCTCCGAACCCGACCAGGCCCACTTCGTCGTATTGGTGTTCCGGTAGTCGAGCAGGACGACGTTGGCGCCGGCTGCCATGAACTGGTTGTACGTAGACGTGGGTGACAGCTGGTCCTCGTCGGCGAAGCGCTCGACGCCCACCGCCTGGCGCAACAGCTCCAGTGCTTCCGTGTTCTCAGTGTCGGCGGCGGGCGTCCGCAACTCGATCGTCACAATCTCGTCGGGATGCCCGCGGATCCATGCCGCTATCTCGTCGAGTTCCCCCCTGCCTCCGGTCACGGGGTCGTGGAACAGACCGCCCATGGCTCCGGCGTGATGGGTGAACCAGCGGCCGTTCTGCTTGCACACCCGCAGGTCCAGATAGCGCGAGCCGTTGTTGAGCTGCTCGGCGATGGGCGAGATCTGCGCTACGGACACGGATGCGGTGATTGAGGACGAGAGCTTGGCCTTGTCGACGTCGCCGTCCTTCTCACAGAACCCTGTTCTGTCTGTGACGCTCCAAGAACCGGCGTCGTGGCTGCCGGGCATCACGATCCTGTTGAGCGGCCGTTCGCCGAGGATGTCCTTGTTGCTCTCCATCCAATAGCCCAGGTTCAGGGCTCCCGGATCGATCGCTCGCTGAGCCGGAGCCATGGCCGAGGCCGCCGCGGCAGGGGTACTCCGGGTCGCCGCGGCCGCCGTACCGGACATGCCGGTGGCGGTCAGCCCGGCGGTCAACGTGGTCGCCATCAAGGCGGTGGAAAGGCTTCGGCGTGGCAGTACGTGACGTTTCATCGACTGGTCAGGTCCATTCGTGAGGGCGTGCGCGATCTTGTCGAAGCCGCGTCGGCCGTGGTCGGGAAGCCCGCCCGGCCGCCGACTCGCCGACCGACGAGGCACCCGGAGGCTTAGTTCGTGGGAGCGCTCCCACGAATCCGAACATACTGCTTCCACAGGTCCGTAATGGCCCACGGCCTGTTCCCCAAGATCCAGTTCATTCAAGCGCCCATCCCGTCGGCCCGCGTCCACGAGGACACTCCGACCGCCTGCCTCGCAGCCCAGCGGGCTCCTCGGCCGCCGTCATCGGACCCACGCCTCCCCGTGGGCCGGCCCTTGCGCGAAAGTGATGATTGCGCATGACCGCTGAGCGTTTGCCAGGCTTCGAGAGCCGTCGCCGTCTCGTTCGACGCACACAGCATCCGGCGCGACGGAGTTACGCCCACGCTTTGAGCGTGATTGACGCACTCGTGGGAGGACCCGGGCCGGCATCAGTCGTTCGATGCCGGCCCGGGTCCTTCGGGGGTGTTGGAACCTCATCGTCCTGGCACGGGGCGGCCGTCCACCCATTGCTGCCGAACAGGTCCGCGCGCTGTACGGCCGGCTAATCGTCGGCGGGTGCCGCAAGGTCCCCGCTGTCGTACACGGTGCGTCCGCCGAGCATTGTTCGGAGAACCTTGGTGTCCGCCAGATCTTCGGTGGGGCAGCGGAGCGGATCACGGTCGATGATCAGCACATCAGCCTGATTTCGAGGGGCCAGCGATCCGATGTCCGGCCATCCGATCACCTTTGCTGCGCCCGTGGTCCACATGGACAATGCCTCCGCGCGGCTCAATACCTGATCCGGTCCGTCGTTGCGGATATCGCTGCCGGCGAAACGCTGGGTCTGCGCGAGCTCGATCTGTTCCCAGGGGTTCTTGGGGCCCCAGTCGCTGCCACCCGCCAGGTCGAGACCGGCATCGGCGAGCCGCCTGAGCGGTATCAGATCACGCCAGACCTGCTCACCCATCCGCTCGCCGTACATTTTTCCCTTACCCCAGGCGAATCCGGCCGAGGTGGTGACCTGAAATCCGAGCGCAGCGTACCGTCGCGCCTGGTCGGGAGTGATGGTGATCGCATGCTGCAACACCCAGTTCTGATTACGGAAGGTGTGCTCGCGGGCCACCCGCTCAGCGATTTCCAGAAATTCATCGTGCTCACGGTACGCGCCCACACAAATATTGGCGCGGATCCCGTTCTCAGCGCAGTACCGGACGAAGGCCTCCTCCTTCTCCAGTGACAGCAGCCGGACCCCGCGAGTCTTCCGCCCGAAGAGGTCGAGGTACGGCTCGTAGGTGGCGAAGTAGCCGGAGAAGCAGGGGCCTCCGGGGCTCAGCGTCAGTCCGTTCAAGCGGAACACGTCGTCGTTGAGATCCATGGCCTGGCTGCCGAGCTGCCGGAGGCGTTCATCGAATTGCTTCAGGGTGAGAGCATCGAACGGATAGAGGCTCGCCGATTCCACGTCGAATGTCGCCATCACCCGCATGGCCAGTGCCCCGTCGTCCCGAAGGTGGCGATAGAGAGCAATGTGCTCCGGCTCCATGACGTGAGCCTCGTAGATGGTAGTGACACCCTGGGCTGTGTACCGGTCCAGTTCGGCCAGCGTGCCCGCGATCGCGGTTTCAGCGGTAGGCTTCGGCAACTTCGTGAGGATCTGACCCCAATAGGGATCAAAGGTGTAGTAGTTGGTGACCGGCCCGCGCAGAATCCCCGTGAGATCGCCTTTCTCGTCCTTTTCCAGGTCGACGTCGGCCACGCGGTCCGGTGTGAAGGCGGTCAGCCCCAGAGCACGAAGAGCAGCACTGTTGAAGGCCACCGCATTGGGAATCTTGGGCGCCCATGCCTCAATCATCACCGGATGCACTTCAGAGGCTCGATCGAGTGTCCAGCGGTCAGGCAGGCGGCGCTCGAGCAGGTCCTGATACGACCGTCGGATGAAATAGTGCGGTTCGCCGACCGGAGTGCAGATAATCCACTCGCCGGGCGGTGTGCTCTCCGCCTTCGCCCTGATGCGTTCCACGATGTCGGCATGATCGACGGCGTCGGTGAGGTCGACCTTGCCGGCGGACTGGATCCCGAAATGCAGAACGTGCGGGTGGGTGTCGATTAGCCCCGGCATCACGGTGCCGCCCTGGGCATCGACGCGCCGCGCTCCCGGGCCGGCCAAGCTCAGCATCTCCTCGCTCGAACCCGCGGCAAGTACCCGGCCTTCCGCCAGCACGAGGGCCTCGGCTTCGGGAAGATAGGGATCAAGGGTGAGTACCTGTCCCCCTGTGACAACTGTCTTCGACATAGCTTCCTCCACTCCCCGACCGGGTCTTCCCGACCGAGCACCGGAAGGCTATGCACCCTCCACGCCCCACAGCATCGATCCAAAGGTTGAGTCGGCAGGCCCTCCACTTGCGGGCCCGTGGGCGCCGTTCGGACACCGCACGCTAGTCTGACGTGCCATGAAGTCGCTGGCGCGTACCGACGATCTGGCCCAGTTCAAGTCCGCAACGATGGTGTTTCTGGGTAGCCTCGTGCCAATATCGGGCAGTGTCTTCTACTCGGTAGCTTCGGATCTGACACCCGTCGATCATGTCTTTCATCGCATCGATGCGAGTCACAACGTCCATTATGATGCACTTTTCCACCGTCTCGACCCGTTCCATCCTCGCAGATTCCACGCCTCCGGTAGGCCGGTGGTGACTGTTCGCGATCTCCCCGGGCGTTACCACGGAAGCGAGTATCACCATCGGTTCATGTCCCCGCTGGGGCTCGACTTTGAGGCGGAGCTCTACCTCTGGCAGGACGGACTGATGGTGGGCGGCATATCCCTACATCGCTCATCCGCGCTGAGCGATTTTACCGCTGCCGAACTGGCGCAGCTCAACAGCGCCCTCCCGTTCATCGAACACAGCTTTGTCACTCAACGCGCCTTCGAGACCGCTCGACAGGTCGAGGAATGGGGGCTGACGAAGCGTGAACGCGAAGTGTTGCGACTCGTCCGCGATGGAGCCTCGAACGCCGAGATCGGTCGCCGCCTCCAGATCAGCGTCCCTACGGTGAAGTCCCACTTGCAGCACGTGTACGACAAGTCTGCGATACGGTCGCGTTTGCAACTCGTAGCCAGACTCGGCGGAACCGGCTGAGAGTGGTCTACGGCGGCACAGACGGCAACCCGCGTGCGGGCCCACGGCCCCCCGCCGTTCCTCGTTTCCGGACGGCCGACGTCCGGCGTCACCGCACCGTGAAGTCGGCGCCCGAAGGGCGCGGTGCGTCGGCGATGTCAGGCGCACCGGACAGTGCCACCCGGCAGCAGGGCGGTGGACACCAGCGGTGCGGGCGCCCCGGCTGAAGGGTGGGGGCAAGCGGTGTCGACCGCAGGTGAGTTACCGTGCCCGAAAACATCTGGCGGGCGGAGCACAGCATGAGTTCGTTCGTGACCACCGAGACCGTCGCGCGAGCGGAACGGTTCGATCACTGGGCACACGCGATGTCCACGGCATTCGGCGGCCTCGACAGTCGTCCTGCCGCGCTCGTCCCCTTCCACGGGGTGGCCAGGAGCGACACGGTAGGGCTGCTCCACGTTTCCTCCATAGACGCCGGGCCTCTGACGGTCCGGCGCGCGCGGCCTAGGACGACACAGCACGAAGACGACCACTACAAGGTGGCCTTGCAGATCGCCGGCGTCTGCAGAATCGAACAGGACGGCGCGCTTGACACCCTGGGGCCCGGGGACATCGCGTTTTGCGACACCTCTCGGCCGTATTCCTTCACGTACGGCATGAATTTTCGAACCGTCCTGGTGATGCTGCCGCGACCGATGCTGTCGGTGCATCCTAAAACTATGCGGAACGTCAACGCCCGGCGGATCACCACGGACAAAGGCATGGGGGCGGTGGTACGGCCGTTTCTGCGTTCTCTGGGCGAACAGAGCCAGACCTGTTCGGATGCGGCCACCCTGAGCTTGATGGACGGGACGGCGTCCCTGGTCACGGCCCTGATCCTGGAGAAGCTGGCCGAGATGACACCGACGGCTCCGTCGAGCGCGATGATGCTGCGCATCCGCACGTACATCGAGGACCGCCTGTCGAGTACGGGCCTGACACCCGACTCGATCGCCGAGGCGCACGGCATCTCCCGCCGCTATCTCTTCAAGCTGTTCGCCGCCGAGGACCTCACCGTTGCGGGCTGGGTCCGTACCCGCCGACTGGAGCGCTGTGCCCGTGAGCTCGCCAGTCCGGCTTCGGCGGGACAGCCGATCAGCGTGATCGCGGCCCGGTGGGGACTGCCCGACTACCGTCATTTCAGCCGGGTCTTCAAGAGCGTGTACGGGGAGACGCCCCGGGACTTCCGCCACCGAGCGTTGACCGGCACTGACCGGAGCTGAGGCGCGAACCCGCTGGGAAAGTGTCGATGCCGCCCGGCGATCCGCAGGAATGGAGGAGCGCGGACGGCCGGAGACACGGGCGGGAGCAGCAGAGCGACGCGTTCCCACAGGTCATCAGGCACAAGAGCGTGAGGTTCTCGGGGTTCTGGCGTCCTCCCACTTCGCCTTGGCGGCGTCGCCGGGCCATCTCCCGCCTGTCGGGGCTTCCCGATGGGGCGACGCAAAGGGCGTGCCCAGAAGCCGTCTCCGTCACCCGCTGGGGCCGACTGGTGCCGACTGTTCCCGTTCGATGACCGGTTGAGCGCGAAGTGGTTTCCCGCTTCCAGGCCCAGTTGTTCACTGCGTCGGATAGATGCCGCGTTGATCGATGACAAGGAGCGGTCCGCCGTGAGCACTGAAGACATGCCAGCGTTCCTGTCGTTGTTCCAGGGACCGCTGGGTGACAGTCGGACCGTTGCTGCCGACACGCCCCGGCATCATACGGTGACGGCTTTCGGCCTCCCGGAGCAGCGGCCTGGCGCAGGACCCGCGGTGTTGGCCGATCCCAGGCCCAGGACCCAGCAGGCCGGTGTCGTGCCGACGGCAGGCAGGGGCCCCGTGTTCGGCCCGAGGGAGACCGGTGGAGTTCAGCGCACGGTCCGATTCTCGCGCTGTCGGCGCGTTGTCCAGTGCCTGGCCGTACTTGACAAGGATGTCCCTGTGCAACGGCTCTGGTCCCTTGTCGAGCAGGACGAGGACCTGCTCGGCACCGTGGAGGCGATCGTGGAAGCCGGACTGGTCACTTGGATCCCCGGTGAGGGCCGGGTGGCGGTCTCCCGGGACGCGCGAGTCGGCGTCATCGCGACGATGACACCTTCTGAAGCGGATTTCGCGTACCGCTGGGCCGCCCGGTGGTCGGACGGAGTCACCTCTTTGCTGCACCGGGCGGCGGCTGTTCACGGAGCCGACGATTTCCTCGCCCGACGACTGGAGTGGGAAGCCCGGCAGTTCGGGGCCCAGGGCCGGTGCAGAAAGGCGGCTGAACTGCTGCGCCGCGCGGCAGACATATCGGCCGACACCGCTCTGGTCGCTCAGCGGGAGTCGCTGTCGGCCGAGTTCGCCCTGCGAGCCCACGACCTCCACCAGGCCCGCAGGTCGCTGTCGGCGGTGCGACAGGACCTTCGCCCTCGGCGTGCCGGAGCGCGTAGGCGGAGGATTCCAGTGCTTCGGCGCCCCGGCCCAGGACCGGCGGAAGACGGGCAGCGAGCACCACCTGATCTGTGACGGACGCGGCACCCCGCTCAAGGTCATCACCACTGCCGCGAACGTCAGCGACGTCACCCGGACGCTCGCCC
>NZ_JBIVLW010000026.1:0-63207 GCF_044752765.1 Streptomyces sp. NPDC088706 | reverse complement strand
GGGCCGGGTTCGGCGGGGGGAGCTGTTGTGGTCGGGCCACGTTAGGGCGGGGGGCGCTGGGGGGGGGGGGCCCGGTGTGGGGGGGGGGGCACGGCTCCGGCCGCCCCACCCCCCTTCGTCTGTCCCCGTCCCGCCCCTTCGTCTGTCGGCGTGTGCCCGACCACGCTCAGGTCGGGTCGACGCCGTGGCTCCGCAGCCACGCCAGCGGGTCCACCGCCGCGCCGCCGCCGGGCCGGACCTCGAAGTGCAGGTGCGGACCGGTGGAGTTGCCGGAGCTGCCCGCGTACGCGATGACGTCGCCGGCCTTCACCGGGCCCGAGCGGATCTTGGTGCTGCTGAGGTGGCAGTACCAGGTCTCCGTGCCGTCGGCCATGGTCACGATCGCCATGTTGCCGTAGGCGCTGTTGTACTGGGTGCGGACGGTGCCGTCGGTCGCGGCCATCACCGGAGCGCCGTACCCGACGGGGAAGTCGATGCCCGTGTGCACGGACATCCAGTTGACGCCCGCCTGGCCGTAGTAGGCGCTGAGCCCGTGCTGCTTGACCGGCAGGACGAACTTGGGCCGCAGCGCCTCCCGGCGTGCGGCCTCCTCCTCGCGCTTCTTCTTCTCCTCGGCCTGCCGCTGCTTCAGGTCGATGCGCTCCTGGGTGCGGCTCGCGCGCTCGCGGAAGTCGTCGCTCCCCTCGGAGAGCTGCTCCAGCTGGCTGTCGAGCTTGTTGTTCGCGGTGACCGGCTTGACCGTGCTCGGATCGGCGACGGCCAGCGAGGTGGTCTTGTCCTGCTTGTCCTCGTCGCTGATCCCACTGACGGAGGCGGCCGCGATGCCCGCGACGCTCATCACGCAGGCGGAGGGGACCGCAACGGTCAGGAGGGCGGACCGCTTGGCGGGGCTGCGGCGGCGGGCCCGGTTGCGCGGGGCGGGGGTGTGGACGACGGTGCGGTCCACGGAGAGTGGAGCGGGACGGTCACTGCCGTCGGACACGGGAGCGGCGTCCGGCTCGAAACCGCCTTCGGGGCCGCTTCCCAGGCCGCTTCCGAAGTCGCCTTCGAGGACGGCGAACTCGGCGGTGGTGGAGGCGGCCGCCGGCTCGTGGTCCACCTGGTCGGTGCGGTCCGACCCGGACTGCCCGGCCGTCTCGCGGCCGGCTGCGTCGGGCTCCTGCTGTTCGTACAGCTGATGCGATGTCTGTTCGGGTTCGTACGTGGCATTCCCGGGCGTGGCGCCGGACTTCCAGGCGGTCGCGTCGTAGGCGCCGGTGTCGTACGACCCCGTGTCGTACGCGCCGGTGTCGTAGGTCCCGGTGGCGAAGGCCGTGGTGGCGTACGTGCCGGTCTCATCGGCGCCGATCGTCCCGTACGCGCCCGTGTCGTAGGCGCCGGTGTCGTACGTTCCCGCGTCGTGCGCGCCGGTCTCCTGCGCGCCGGTCTCCTCCGTACCGGTCTCCTCCGCGCCGGTCTCCCGCGTACCGGCTTCGAAGCCGCCCGGCCCGTACGAGCCGTCGGCCGCGTACGGGGCACCCGTGGCGTACGTCCCGGTGGGGTACGCGCCGGTGTCGTACGCATCCGTCCCGTACGCATCCGTCCCGTACGCATCCGTCCCGTACGTGCCTGTGTCGTACGTGCCCGTGTCGTACGGGGCTGTGCCGTACGCGGCCGCGGTGAACCCGGCGGTGGGGAGCGCGCCCGTGTCGGTGGTCGCCCACTGGCCGGTCCGGTCCTGGTTGGAGGACTGCTGCCAGGTGGGCGTGGTTCCGGTGTCCCACTGCTGGTGGGAGGCGACTGCCGTCTGCGACCCGTCGGCGTACGCGTCGTACGTGACGGTCTGCTGCGCGCCGGTGTCCCAGGCGGAGGAGTCGTACGGGCCGCTGGGGCCACCGTAGGAGTTGTCGTACCCGGAAGCGGTGTAGTCCGCGGCGTCGGGGGTACCGGAGTCGCCAGGGAAGGTACCGAAGAGCGGGTCGGTGTCGAAGCCGCCGGTGGATCGGGTGTCGTACCCGACGGGCCCGGCGTGGGGGTGCTGGTCGTTCACCAACTTCTCTCTCGCCTCGGCAGCAGGACTGTTCTGGGTCCCGGTGAAGGGTTTCCCAGGGGGAAGCAGTGGCCGCGACTGTACCCGGCAGTATGTGAGGACGACAATCTTCGGCAGGTTTTGCGTCCTCAGGAAACGGGCATTCGGCCGTCTTTCGGTGGACGGCAGGCGCAGCTTTGGCTCTATGTTCGACTGCTGTTCTAATTTAAGCGACAGAGGCCGTTCCGTTTGAGGGTGCGATGCCCTCCCGGGTCTCCTGCGACTCCAGAGCTTCACGGACCGCGGCGGCGACCGCCGGGTGCACCGGCAGCGCGAGATGTCCGATCCCGGTGACGCGCACATTCACGGCGTCGAGGTCGGGATGGTCGACGCGGGCCGCCTCGACCGGGACCATCACCTGGTCCAGCTCGCTCCAGAAGCTGACGAACCGGGTCCGGCAGCCGGGGGCGGGGCGGCGCAGCTCCTCGATCAGCGCGGAGCCGCCGCGCATCTGGCGCACGATGGGGTGAATGCCGGCTCCGGGGGCGACGGCGGTGCCACCGTGCGGGGTGCCGAGCGTGACGAGGGTGCGCACCCGCCGGTCGCCGCCCAGTCGTTGTACGTAGTAGCGGGCGATCAGGCCGCCGAGGCTGTGCCCGACGATGTCGACCTCGTGCTGTCCGGTGCGGGCGCAGACCTCTTCCACGTGCCGGCTGAGCAGCTCGGCGGCGGTGCGCAGGTCGCGGGTGAGCGGCGAGTAGTTGAGGGATGCCAGGTGGCGGCGGCCGTGCCGGGCCAGGGTGCGGCGCAGCAGGACGAAGACGGAGCGGTTGTCGATGAACCCGTGCAGCAGGACGACGGGCCGTTCGGCGGCGGGGGTGCCGGGCATGGGACCGGGGCGCGTCCCTGGCGGTGCCTCGGTGGGCGTGCCCGCCGCCCGGCCCGGCTGGGGGCCCGGCTGGGGGCCCGGGGTGTGGCGCTCCTGGGTGAGGCCGAAGGGGTAGGTGACGAGGTGGCCGGTGAGGACGACGAGCTCCAGCACGGTGGCGCCGAGCAGTGCCGTGGTGAGCCGCTGCCCCGGCAGGCCGGGCAGCCGGGGCAGCAGGGAGAGGAGGGGGAGGACCTTCACGCCGACCTCCTGCACTGGCGCACGGGGAGACGGCGACGGGCCGTACCACCGTGCCGTGCGGCTGGCGGCGCGGTGGTACGGCGACCTCGTAGCGGCTCGCCGGGCGGGCGTCCCGCACGGCCGGACGGCCGCGTCATCGGGAGGCGACGCCTGGCGAACATGTCCCACGTGTGATTTCCCCCTCCCCGCCTGCCGCGAAACGGCGGCTTGCGGGATGCTGTGGATAACGTTCGTTCACATCCCCGGCCCTTCAGGCGCGGGAGACCATGTGGAGGCAGTGATGGGTGTGACCGGTCCGATCCGTGTGGTGGTGGCCAAGCCGGGACTCGACGGCCATGACCGAGGGGCCAAGGTGATCGCGCGGGCGCTGCGGGACGCCGGTATGGAAGTCATCTATACGGGGCTTCACCAGACACCCGAGCAGATCGTCGACACGGCGATCCAGGAGGACGCCGACGCGATCGGCCTCTCCATCCTCTCCGGGGCGCACAACACGCTGTTCGCCAAGGTGATCGAGCTGCTGAGAGAGCGGGAGGCGGAGGACATCAAGGTGTTCGGCGGCGGGATCATCCCGGAGGACGACATCGCCCCGCTGAAGAAACTGGGCGTGGCGGAGCTCTTCACCCCGGGGGCCACCACGACCGAGATCGTCACCTGGGTGAACGCGAACGTCCGCCAGCCCGCGCAGGCCTGACGAGCGGATCGCGTACGCGGCCGGACGGGGCGGTCCGGGTGAGGCGGGGCGGGGTGTTCCGGATGAGGCGGGTCGAATGGGACAATTCGGATGAGGTGGGCGGAACCCGGCGGGCCGGGCAGACGGAGCGAGGCGGTTCGAACCGGGCGGGCCGGACGGGACGACGCGGGCGAGACGGGGCGGGCGGAACCGGGCGGACCGGGACGGCCTGACGCCGTGGGGCCGGGCGGGCGGCCCGGCTCGGTGCCGAGGTCCCGGCGCTCGGCACCGAGGGTTCGAGGGTCAGGCCAGCTCCGCCTCCATCGCGGCGCGCAGGCGCAGGGTGGAGACCAGGCGCTGGAACGCCTCCGACCAGTAGCCACCCGCCCCCGGAGACGCTCCCTCCTGCTCGTCCGGGGTGGCCGTGAGGACCTCCAGGCGGTCGGCCTCGGCCGGGTCCAGGCAGCGCTCGGCCAGTCCCATCACCCCGCTGAAGCTCCACGGGTAACTCCCGCCGTCCCGAGCGATGTCGAGCGCGTCGACCACGGCCCGTCCGAGCGGACCCCTCCACGGCACCGTGCAGACCCCCAGTAGCTGAAACGCCTCGGAGAGCCCGTGCGCGGCTATGAACGCGGCCACCCAGTCGGCCCGTTCGGCCTCGGACAGGACCGCCAGGAGCTTCGAGCGCTCGGCGATCGACGCGGGGCCGGGGGAGCTGGCGGGGGGCGCCGACGGCGTGCCGAGCAGGGCCCGCGCCCACCGCGGGTGGCGTTGGCGCACCGCCGCCCGGCACCAGGCGGCGTGCAACTCGCCCGCCCAGTCGTCGGCGACCGGCAGCGCCACGATCTCCTCCGCCGGACGCCCGCCGAACCGCTCCTGCCAGACCCCGAGCGGCGTGGCCTCCACCAACTGCCCGAGCCACCAGGACCGCTCGCCCCGGCCCGTCGGCGGAACGGCCACCACCCCGTCGCGCTGCATCCCGGCGTCGCACTCGTGCGGCGCCTCCACGGCGATCGAGGCGCCGGCCCCCGTACGGTCGGGATTGACGCAGGACGTCGCCCGGGCCGCCATCCGTCCGGCGAGAGCCGACGAGGGCAGGGCCGAGAGCAGCTCGGCGGCCGTGGCCCGCACATTGCGGCTGCGGTCGGTGAGGGCCTGTTCCAGGAACTCCTCGTCACCGGCGGCCAGACCGGCCCGCAGGGAGTCCAGGAACATCAGCCGGTCCTCGGCCCGTTCGGTGGACCAGGTCGTGGTGAGCAGGGCGAGCGCGGCGGCGGGATGCTGCGCCCGTACGGCGTCGAGCAACGCGACCCGCTCGGCGAACAGTCCCTCCTCCCACAGTCGGCGCACCGCGTCCGGGTCGGTGGTGTCGGGGACGAGCGAGCCGCCCGCGGAGCCGCGCAGGGCGAACTTCCATTCGGGGTTCAGCGCGGCCAGCCACAGGCCGAGCGGCCCGGCGAACGCGAGCGCCTGGGGGCGCAGGTCGGTGCGCGCCCGCGCGGCGTCCAGCAGCGGCGGCAGCAGGGCGGCCGGGGGCCGGAACCCCCGCCGGTTGGCGGTGGCCAGCCACTGCGGGATGAGCTCGGTGAGGTCGGGGGCCGCCCCGCGCCGTCCCGAGGTGGTCGGCGCGGCCCGGTCGGCGAGCAGCTGGGCGAGCCGGTGCCGGGCCGCCTCGGGGAGCCGCGGGCGCGGGTCGTGGGGCGCGGGCGCCGGTCTGACCCCCGGCACGGCGGGCAGCAGCCCGGCGCGCCGCCGCACGGTGTGCAGGGCGGCAGCGTCCAGCAGGGCGGCCGGGCCGTCGGCCGGGACCTGGCCGCCGGGCGCCACCGGCGGGCGACGGTCGGTGCCCAGCAGCGCCGAGGTGACCAGCTCCTCCCAGGGGAGGGCGGCCAGGGGATGGGGAGCTGCTGCGCGGGCGGAACCGGCCGCGGTCGGGCCGGTGGTGGTGCGAGGCATCGGGTCCCCTTCAGAGCAGTCAGAGCAGTCAGAGCAGTCAGTGGGAGTCAGAGCAGTCAGTGGGATTCAGGGCAGCCAGTGGAGTTGGGGCAGCCAGTGGGAGTCAGGGCATTCGGGGCGCCCGAGGACGGTCGGTGCGGTGGCCGAACGGGGGTAGGGCGCGGGTCAGATGAGCCGTACTGTCCCGTCCGTGACATCCCCGGAACCGGCCCCGGAACCGGCCCCGGACGCGGAACCAGCCCCAGCCCCGGCCCTCGTGTCCCAGGCCGCGAACGGGTCGAAGCCGCGGTGGCCCAACTCGCCGAAGACCGTGACCGGGGCGCCGCCCGAGAGTGCGACGAGCTTCCACAGCCCCTGGCGGGACAGCGCCGCCGGGGCGAGGGGCAGCGCGGATTCGCCCTCCGCGTCGGCCAGTTGCCAGCCGCCCTCGGACGGCACGGGTATGACCTCGCGCAGGGTGACCGGCCAGGCGTCCAACCAGGGATCGTCCCGCAGTGCCGCCCCGTACGCGGTGAGGGCGTCGGCGGTGGCGCCCCCCGGTGGCCGTGTGCCCGGCGCCGGGTCGGGCGTGGCGAACTGCCGGCCCGGATCGGCCCGGAGTCCACTGCCCGGGTACGGCGTGAGCTCGGCGTCGATCGTGACGCCCACCGGCAGCGCGAGATCCGGGGCACGGCCCGCCGCGCCGAAGGAGAGCAGCAGGGCCGTGCGGCCCGACCCCTTCCCGTGCAGCCAGATCCGCCGCGTGGTGAGCCGGCCGTCCGGGGTGTCGTACTGGGCGAGGACCAGCCAGTGGTCGCGGATTGGCGGGCCTTCGGCGGACAGGGGCAGCCCCACCCGCGTGCGCACCGTCGCGGCCAGCCGGTCCGGCAGCCGCTCCCGGCCCAGCCACGCCGTGTCCAGCAGGTGGAGCAGCCCGCACTCCTCCAGCAGCCGCACCGGCCAGCCCGGCCCGGAGCCCGGCACGGACCCCAACTCCCGCACCCGGCTCGCCAGTCCGGGCGCCTGGGCGTCGACCATGCGGGCGGCGGTCTCCTCCCACAGGCTGTACCCCGCCCGGTCGGCGGTGGCGAGTCCGCCCCGCAGCAGGTCGCTCAGGCGCTGTTCCAGCTCCTGAGCCCCTCCGGTGACGCGCTCCGCCCGGCGCTCCGCCCGCTTCCTGGCGGCGGTGTCGGCTGAGCCCGGTGCGGACTCCCCCACCGCGGTGGCCTCCTGCCGGGCCTGCTTGGCCTCCGCCCGGCCGCGGCGGGCTTCGAGCCACTGCACGGCCCAGTCGGCCGGCTCACCCCGCTCGAGCGGACCGTCGCCGGACGACCGGAGCAGCAGCAGCCCCAGCGCGTGCTTGCAGGGGAACTTGCGGCTCGGGCAACTGCACCGGTACGCGGGGCCGGTGGTGTCGACCACCGTCTGATACGGCTTGCTCCCACTTCCCTTGCACAGCCCCCATACCGCCCCCGATCCGTCGAAGCCGGTGCCCGACCAGTGTCCGGCGGAGGCCAGCTTGGTCCCCGCCTTACGTGATGCGTCGTCAGGAGCCAGGGACAGCACCTGCTCCACCGTCCAGCTCGCCACCGATTCCGTGGCGGGCAAGGGTTCTCCCCCGTGAGATAGCAGCATGGGAACGACGGTAGGGGCCACCACTGACAGTCCAGGGTGACCTGCGCGTTCGTGGCCCGGCAACCGATTTGACTTTGCTTTTCCTTTGCGTTTCTCTGCGATCTCCGCGCACGGAACCGTTCCGGTCGCGGTCCGATCCAGGGGGGATCCCGATGAAGCGCACCACCCGCACCACCCGCAGCCTGCGCACCGCCGTTCGTGCCCTTGCGGTCACCGGCCTCGTGTTCGGCCTCGGCGCCTGTTCGTCCGCCTCGGTGGACGAGGCGGTCGGCAAGGCGGTCGACAAGACCGTGGACGAGACGTACGAGGTCACGTACGAGGTGACCGGCAAGGGCGTCGACGAGATCACCTTCCACGCGGGTGGCGGTGACGCCATGGACCCGGAGCTGGAGACCGTCACCTCGCCCACCCTGCCGTGGAAGAAGACGGTGAAGCTGCGCGGCATCATGCCGCCCGCCGTCATGCCGCTGGCGGTGGAGGTCGACGGCTCCGACGTCGCCTGCACCATCACGTACCAGGGCAAGGTCATCAAGGAGGCGAAGGGCAAGGGCATGCTCACGGCGGGCGGCTGCGTCGCCGTCTCGCCGATCGTGGGCTGATCCGGCCCGCCGCCGGGCTGCCCGCAGTCGGCGCATGGGCCCTGACCTGCGGTCAGGACCCGTGCGGAGAGCGGCGCAGGGCCCGTTGTCAGTGGCATGGTGCACGGTGGAAACCACATCAGGTCGACGATCTGTCGACGATCTGGAGGGGGATCCATGACCGTGCCCGAAAACAGCACCGCCGCCGTCGACGGGGCGACCCGCCCCGAGGCCCTGCGCCCGCACGCCGAGGACGCGTTCGCCGACGAGCTGAAGGTGCTGGCCGCCGCCGACGACCGTCCCAGGCCCGCCCGTTGGCGCCTCTCGCCCTGGGCCGTCGCCACGTATCTGCAGGGCGGGACACTGCCCGACGGAACGGTGATCACGCCGAAGTACGTGGGCCCGCGCCGGCTGATCGAGGTGGCCGTGACCACCCTGGCCACCGACCGCGCGCTACTCCTGCTCGGCGTCCCCGGGACCGCCAAGACGTGGGTGTCCGAGCACCTCGCCGCCGCCGTCAGCGGCGACTCGACCCTGCTCGTGCAGGGCACCGCGGGCACCCCGGAGGAAGCCGTCCGCTACGGGTGGAACTACGCCCAGCTGCTCGCCCACGGCCCCAGCCGGGACGCGTTGGTGCCCAGTCCGCTGATGCGGGCCATGTCCGAGGGCATGACCGCCCGGGTCGAGGAGCTGACCCGCATCCCCGCCGATGTGCAGGACTCGCTCATCACGATCCTGTCGGAGAAGACCCTCCCCGTTCCCGAGCTGGGACAGGAGGTCCAGGCCGTCCGCGGCTTCAACCTCATCGCCACGGCCAACGACCGCGACCGGGGCGTCAACGAGCTCTCCAGTGCGCTGCGCCGCCGGTTCAACACCGTCGTCCTGCCGTTGCCCGCGACCCCCGACGCGGAGGTCGACATCGTCTCCCGGCGCGTCGACCAGATCGGCCGCTCGCTGGACCTGCCCGCCGCGCCGGAAGGTCTCTCCGAGATCCGGCGCGTGGTGACGGTCTTCCGGGAGCTGCGCGACGGCGTCACCGCCGACGGGCGCACCAAGCTCAAGTCGCCCTCGGGCACGCTCTCCACGGCCGAGGCGATCTCCGTCGTCACCAACGGCCTCGCCCTCGCCGCCCATTTCGGTGACGGCATCCTGCGCCCGGCCGACGTCGCCGCGGGCATCCTCGGCGCTGTCGTCCGGGACCCGGCAGCGGACCGCGTGGTCTGGCAGGAGTACCTGGAGACCGTGGTCCGCGAGCGGGACGGCTGGAAGGACTTCTACCGCGCCTGCCGTGAGGTCTCCGTATGACCGGCCCCGCGACCGCCGATCCCGCGACCACCGGCCCCGCGACCGACGCTGCCGTCCCCGGGCCGCTGCTGCTGGGCGTGCGGCACCACGGTCCCGGTTCGGCCCGCGCGGTCCTCGGCGCACTCGACGCCGCCCGGCCGGCCGCCGTGCTCATCGAGGGGCCGCCCGAGGGTGACGTGCTGCTGCCGCTCGCCGCCGACCCACGGATGCGCCCACCCGTCGCCCTGCTCGCCCACGCCGTGGACGACCCGGGGCGGGCGGCCTTCTGGCCGCTGGCCGAGTTCTCACCCGAGTGGGTCGCCATCCGCTGGGCCCTCGCCCACGACGTCCCGGTGCGCTTCATCGACCTCCCCGCGGCCCACTCCCTGGCCCTGAAGGAGCCCCACGGCGGACCTCCCGACACCGGGACCGGCCGCGACCCCGCCTCCGCGGACGAGGAGGTCACGCCGGTCGTCGACCCGATCCGGGTGCTCGCCGAGACCGCCGGATACGACGACCCCGAGCGCTGGTGGGAGGACGTCGTGGAGCACCGCTCACCGGACGGCTCCACCGCCGCCGGCACGTCGGCCGCCGACGCGCTCGCGCCGTTCACCGCGCTGGCCGAGGCCATGACGGCCCTGCGCGAGGCGTACGGGGACGGCGGGCACCCCCGGGACGCCGTGCGCGAGGCGTACATGCGGATCCAGTTGCGCACCGCCCGCAAGGAGTTCGGGGACAGTGTCGCCGTCGTCTGCGGTGCTTGGCACGTCCCCGCGCTCGCCGCCCGGACCACCCTCGCCGCCGACCGCGCCCTCCTCAAGGGACTCCCGAAGGTCAAGGCCGAGATGACCTGGGTGCCCTGGACCCACCGCAGGCTCGCCCGGCACAGCGGCTACGGCGCCGGGATCGACTCACCCGGCTGGTACGGGCACCTCTTCGGCGCCGCCGACCGGCCGATCGAGCGGTGGATGACGAAGGTCGCCGGGCTGCTGCGCGAGGAGGACCGGTTCGTCTCCACCGCCCATGTCATCGAGGCCGTCCGGCTCGCCGAGACGCTCGCCGCGATGCGGGGCCGCCCGCTGGCCGGTCTGAGCGAGACCACTGACGCGGTGCGCGCCGTGATGTGCGAGGGCTCCGACGTACCGCTCGCGCTCGTCCAGGACCGACTGGTCGTCGGCGAGACCCTCGGTGAGGTGCCCGACAGCGCCCCCGCCGTCCCGCTCCAGCGCGATCTGACCCGCAGCCAGCGCACCCTCCGGCTCAAACCGGAAGCGCTGGAGCGGGAGCTCGACCTCGACCTGCGCAAGGAGACCGACGCCGCCCGCAGCCGGCTCCTGCACCGGCTGCGCCTTCTCGGCATCGGCTGGGGCGAACCGGCCGAGGGCCGGGGCAGCACCGGCACCTTCCGGGAGAGCTGGCGGCTGCGCTGGGAGCCGGAGCTGCACGTGCGGATCGCGGAGGCCGGGGTGTGGGGCACCACGGTGGAGACCGCCGCCACGGCGAAGGCCGAGTACCAGGCCCTGGCGGCGACCGCCCTCTCCGAGGTCACCGCACTCGCCGAGCACTGCCTCCTGGCGGGGCTGCCCGATGCACTGCCCGTCGTCATGAAGGCCCTCGCCGACCGCGCCGCACTCGACGCGGACGTCGGCCACCTCGCCGACGCCCTGCCGGCCCTCGCCCGCTCCCTGCGCTACGGGGACGTGCGCTCCACGGACACGGCCGCGCTCGCCGAGGTCGCCGCCGGACTCGCCGAGCGGATCTGTGTCGCCCTGCCGCCGGCCTGCACCGGCCTCGACACGGACGGGGCCGAGGAGCTGCGCCGCCAGGTGGACGGGGTGCACGGCGCGATCGGACTGCTCGTCGCCGGCACCCCGCCCGCCGAGGGGCTGCGGGACCGCTGGGGCGCCGTCCTGCGCAAGCTCGCCGACCGGGACACGGTCGCGGGGATCATCCGGGGCAGGGCCGCCCGGCTGCTGCTCGACGAGGGGCGGCTGACCGAGGACGAGGCGGCCCGGCTCATGGGCCTGGCCCTCTCGCCCGGCACCCCGCCCACCGACGCGGCGGCCTGGATCGAGGGGTTCGTCGGCGGGGCGTCCGGCGGCGGCATGCTGCTGGTCCACGACGAGCGGCTGCTCGGCCTGGTCGACACCTGGCTCACCGGCGTTCCCGCCGACACGTTCACCGACGTGCTGCCGCTCCTGCGCCGTACGTTCTCCGCCTACGAACCGGGTGTACGCCGCACCCTCGGCGAGCTGGTCCGGCGCGGCCCCGTCCCCGATGGCGCCAGGAACGAGGGCGCGGACCACCCGTACCCGGGCTTCGGACCTGGCCTCGACACGGACCGCGCCGACGCCGTGGAGCCGGTGCTGCATCTGCTCCTCGGCAGGACACCCGAGCCGGCGGAGGCGCCCGCATGACCATGACCACGAGCGCCGCCACGCGGGCTATGACAACCACACGGGCCATGACAGCCACACCGGCCAGGACAGCCACACCGGCCAGGACAGCCACACACACCACACACACCACACACACCACACACGCCGCACAGGACGACGACCGCACGGGGGAGACGATGGAAACGGCGACGGCGCAGCCCGCACAGCACCCCGCCGACGGCGAGCGGATGCGGCGCTGGCGCATGGTGCTCGGCGGGGACAGCGCGGAGAGCACCGGATGCACCCTCACCGGCCAGGACGCCGCGATGGACAGCGCGCTCAACGCGCTCTACGGCGGGGGCGGCGGGAAGAAGCCCGGCGGCCGGAGCGGTGGACGTTCGGCCGGTCTCGGCGCGTCGGCCCCCTCCGTCGCCCGCTGGCTCGGCGACATCCGTACGTACTTCCCCAGCTCCGTCGTCCAGGTCATGCAGCGCGACGCGATCGACCGCCTCGGCCTCTCCGCGCTGCTCCTGGAGCCGGAGATGCTGGAGGCCGTCGAGGCGGACGTCCATCTCGTCGGCACCCTGCTCTCCCTGAACAAGGCCATGCCCGAGACGACCAAGGAGACCGCACGGGCGGTCGTCCGCAAGGTCGTCGACGACCTGGAGAAGCGGCTGGAGGGCCGCACCCGGGCCACCCTCACCGGGGCCCTGGACCGTTCGGCGCGGATCAGCCGGCCGCGCCACCGGGACATCGACTGGGACCGCACCATCCGGGCCAACCTGAAGAACTACCTGACCCTTCCCGGAGCGGACGGCGAGCCGGCCACGGGCACGGTCGTGCCGGAGCGCCTCATCGGCTACGGCCGAGCGTCGCAGTCGGTGAAGAAGGACGTCATCCTCTGCATCGACCAGTCCGGCTCGATGGCCGCCTCCGTCGTCTACGCCTCGGTCTTCGGCGCCGTGCTCGCCTCCATGCGCACCCTGGCCACCCGACTCGTCGTCTTCGACACGGCCGTCGTGGACCTCACCGACCAGCTCGACGACCCGGTCGACGTCCTCTTCGGCACCCAGCTCGGCGGCGGCACCGACATCAACCGGGCGCTCGCCTACTGCCAGTCGAAGATCACCCGGCCCGCGGACACCGTCGTCGTCCTCATCAGCGACCTCTACGAGGGCGGCATCCGCGACGAGATGCTCAAGCGGGTCGCGGCGATGAAGGCGTCCGGTGTGCAGTTCGTGACCCTGCTGGCCCTCTCCGACGAGGGAGCACCCGCCTACGACCACGAGCACGCGGCGGCACTCGGTGCGCTGGGCGCCCCCGCGTTCGCCTGTACGCCGGACCTCTTCCCCGACATCATGGCCGCCGCGATCGAGAAGCTACCGCTGCCCATACCGGACAAGGGGACCCAGCCGTAGCCGCGCCACCGGCCGCCCTACGGGACGCGCCCGTCCGGCACCCTCTGTGACCGTTATCACCGCTCAGGTGTGATCTGCGATTTAGGGTCACACGGAGTGCGGGGATAACCTGCCGGATGGACATGCCGCGTACTCGGACACCGTGTGCGCCTCCCTAGTGACAGAGCAGTCACGTTGCCCTTCGCGGCACGCCCACGCAGAAGAACGAACCGCGATACCACTTAAAAGGGACGGACGCGCGTGGACCTGTTCGAGTACCAGGCGAGGGACCTCTTCGCCAAGCACGGTGTACCGGTGCTGGCCGGTGAAGTCATCGACACGCCTGAGGCAGCCCGCGAGGCGACCGAGAAGCTGGGCGGCAAGTCTGTCGTCAAGGCGCAGGTGAAGGTCGGCGGCCGTGGCAAGGCCGGTGGCGTCAAGCTGGCCGCCACCCCCGACGAGGCGGTCGCCCGGGCGACCGACATTCTCGGCATGGACATCAAGGGCCACACGGTCCACAAGGTGATGATCGCCGAGCTGTCCCCGGAGATCGAGGCGGAGTACTACGTCTCGTACCTCCTGGACCGCACCAACCGCACCTTCCTGGCCATGGCCTCGGTGCAGGGCGGCATGGACATCGAGGAGGTCGCGGAGAAGACCCCCGAGGCCCTTGCGAAGGTCCCGGTCGACTCCAACTCCGGCGTCGACATCGTCAAGGCCCGCGAGATCGTGGCCCAGGCGAAGTTCCCGGCCGAGGTGGCCGAGAAGGTCGCCGAGGTCCTGGTGACGCTGTGGGACACCTTCGTCGCCGAGGACGCGCTCCTCGTCGAGGTCAACCCGCTGGTGAAGACCAAGGACGGCCGAATCCTGGCGCTGGACGGCAAGGTCTCGCTCGACGAGAACGCCGACTTCCGTCAGCCGGGCCACGAGGCTCTGGAGGACAAGGACGCAGCCAACCCGCTCGAGGCTGCCGCCAAGGCCAAGAACCTCAACTACGTCAAGCTCGACGGCGAGGTCGGCATCATCGGTAACGGTGCCGGTCTGGTCATGTCGACCCTGGACGTCGTCGCGTACGCCGGTGAGAAGCACGGCAACGTGAAGCCCGCCAACTTCCTCGACATCGGTGGCGGCGCCTCCGCCGAGGTCATGGCGAACGGCCTGGAGATCATCCTCGGCGACTCGGACGTCAAGTCCGTCTTCGTCAACGTCTTCGGTGGCATCACCGCCTGCGACGAGGTCGCCAACGGCATCGTGCAGGCGCTCGCGCTGCTCGAGTCCAAGGGCGAGAAGGTCGAGAAGCCGCTGGTCGTGCGCCTCGACGGCAACAACGCGGAGCTGGGTCGCAAGATCCTTTCCGACGCCAACCACCCGCTCGTGCAGCGTGTGGACACCATGGACGGCGCGGCCGACAAGGCCGCCGAGCTCGCCGCGGCTGCGAAGTAAGGACGAGGGACTCCACACCATGGCTATCTTCCTCACCAAGGACAGCAAGGTCATCGTCCAGGGGATGACCGGCGCCACGGGCATGAAGCACACCAAGCTCATGCTGGCCGACGGCACCAACATCGTCGGCGGCGTGAACCCGCGCAAGGCCGGCACCTCCGTCGACTTCGACGGCACCGAGGTACCGGTCTTCGGCTCCGTCAAGGAAGCGATGGAGAAGACGGGCGCGAACGTCTCCGTCCTCTTCGTGCCGCCGGCGTTCTCCAAGGCCGCCGTCGTCGAGGCGATCGACGCCGAGATCCCGCTCGCGGTCGTCATCACCGAGGGCATCGCCGTTCACGACTCCGCCGCCTTCTGGGCGTACGCGAACGAGAAGGGCAACAAGACCCGGATCATCGGCCCGAACTGCCCGGGTCTCATCACCCCCGGCCAGTCCAACGCCGGCATCATCCCGGGCGACATCACCAAGCCCGGCCGCATCGGTCTCGTGTCCAAGTCCGGCACGCTGACCTACCAGATGATGTACGAGCTCCGGGACATCGGCTTCTCCTCCGCCGTCGGCATCGGTGGCGACCCGGTCATCGGTACGACGCACATCGACGCCCTCGCGGCGTTCGAGGCCGACCCCGACACCGACCTCATCGTGATGATCGGTGAGATCGGTGGCGACGCCGAGGAGCGTGCCGCCGACTTCATCAAGGCGAACGTCACCAAGCCGGTCGTCGGTTACGTCGCGGGCTTCACCGCCCCCGAGGGCAAGACCATGGGCCACGCGGGCGCCATCGTCTCCGGCTCCTCCGGCACCGCCCAGGCGAAGAAGGAGGCCCTTGAGGCCGCCGGCGTGAAGGTCGGCAAGACGCCGACCGAGACCGCCAAGCTGGCGCGCGAGATCCTCGGCGCCTGAGTCAGGCACCGCAGGCACGCACGACGACGCGGGCCCGCACCCCTTGACCAGGGGTGCGGGCCCGCGTGGTTCTGCGCTCCCGCGCTCCCGCGCTCCCGCGCTCCCGCGCTCAGGGGATGCGCGGCACCAGCCGCTCCGGGCCGTGCGCCAACTGCTCCGTGAGGGCCTTCTGGAGCTCCAGGTCCTGCGCGGTCAGCTTCTGCGGACCACCGCGCGGCGGTACGCCCCCGACCCGTTCGGCGGGGGAGATGGGCGCCTCGTAGTGCGTGGGCGCCGTGTGCAGGGTGAGGGCCGTCACGCCGATGAGCAGGGCGGCGAAGGCGATGGCGGCCCGGGTCCAGAGCCTCGCCTTGGTATCGCTGCCGGTGCGCACGGCACGGGCGGGCGGCGGGGAGGGGACGTGCTCGGCGCGGGCGAGTCCGCTGAGCCGGTCGTGGAGCAGCGCGGACTGCTCGGCGGGCGAGGCGGCGGCCACCAGCTCGGGCAGCCGCTCGGCGACGGCGGCCCGGGCCGTCTCCAGACGTCCCGCCGCCGCCGGAGTCGACGCCTCCGTCTCGGCGGCGGTCTCCGGCAGGTCCAGACCGACCCCGTCGTAGAGGAGCAGGGTGCGTCGATACGCCGGCGGCAGATCGAGCAGCGCCTCGAACAGCGCCCGCCGGGCCGGTTCGGTGGGCGGGGCGTCGGGCTGCCGGTGGACGCGGCGCAGCCGGTGCCACGGGGACATCGCGTACTCGTACGCCGCCGCGCGCACCCAGCCGACCGGGTCACGGTCCACGGCCACCTCGGGCCAGCGGTGCCAGGCCAGTTGGAACGCCCGCTCCACGGACTCGCCGGCCAGACTGCGGCGGCCGGTCAGCAGAAAGGTCTGCCGTACGAGGCCGGGGGCGGCGTGGGCGTACAGCGCGTCGAACGCCTCGTCGGGGGAGAGCGGGGGGGTGCCGGGCTCCGGCCCGGGGGAGGGGGAAGGGCTCTCCGGTCCGGGGGAGGGGGAAGGGCTCTCCGGTCCGGGGGGTGCCGACGCGAGGGCCCCCGCGGCCGGCGGTGGGGCCCCTGCCGACGGCGAGGGTGCCTCTGCTGCCGCTGCGGGGGCCCCGGCCGCCGGTACGGGCGACGCGGCTTCGGGGAGCTGCTCCGGTACGGGTTCGGGCGACCGTTCCGGGGCCGCTGCGGGGGACCGCTCCGGAGCCGGTCCGGTCGAACGCTCCGGCGCCGGTCGCTTCCTCCGCCGTGCGGTCTCGGGCCTCGCGGCGGGGGCCGGATCCGGATCGGGCGCGATGAGCTGGGCGTACAGCGCGCGCTTGCGGCCGCGCGGGCTGGTGCGCCCGGTCTCCCAGGAGCGCACGGTGGCGCGCGTCACGCCCAGGGCCTGCGCGACCTCCTCCTCGCTCAGCGACTTCGCCTCGCGCAACCGACGGCGCTCCTTCGGGGAGGGCAGCGGCGGCGCGGCGGCCTCATCGGTGGTGCTCCGGGTCATGGACGACCCCCGGCAGCGCTGCACTGGGAGATAAAGTACATAAACGTATATTGGGCGACACGGCGGCTGTTCGCGCGTTACGCGGGATAAGCGCGTGTCGTTGGCAGCATGGGCGGCGTGACCCAAATGACCGAACGCGGCTCGATGTTGCCGTCCGAGCGGACCAGGACCCTCGCCCTGGCCTCCGCCTTTCTGCGGGGTGGCGCGGCCGCCGGGCTGGGTCTCGGCTCGCTGGCGGTGCTGGTGACGTTGCTCTGGATCAGCTCCCCGTACCCGGACAGCGGAGCGGGCGGCGCGCTGCGCGCGGCGGCCGGGGTCTGGCTGCTCGCGCACGGTGCCGAACTCGTCCGGCCCGACACCCTCAGCGGCGTGCCGGCTCCGGTCGGCGTGGTTCCGCTGCTCCTCGCGGCGGGTCCCGTCTGGCTGGCCCACCGGGCGGCGCGCGATGCGGCGGAGCCGGATGAGGGACTGCCGAGCCCTCCGCGGGCCGGTGCGTTCTGCGCGGTGACCGCGGGATACCTGCTGGTCGCGGCGGGGGCGGCGGCCTACGCACGGGGCGGGTCGCTGCGCGTCGTCCCGGAGACGCTGGCGTTCCCGGTGGCGCTGGTGGTGGCCGGTTCGGCGGCGGCCGGGGTGTGGACGGCGGCCGGGCGCCCGCTCGGAGCGTTGCCGTCCTGGTCACCCCTGGTACTCCAGGAGGCCGTCGCGCGGACCCTCTTCCGCGACCGGGCCGGGGCCGTGTGCCGGGCCGCCGCGTTGGGGGCGGCGACGCTGCTCGGCGGCGGCGCGCTCCTGGTGGCGGTGGCCCTGGGGCGGAACGCTGCGGCGGCACAGAATTCCTTCCTGGCGCTCTCCGGGGACTGGTCGGGGCGGTTCGCCGTGCTCCTGCTCGCCGCGTCGCTGGTGCCGAACGCCGCGCTGTGGGGTGCTTCGTACGGACTCGGCCCCGGCTTCGCGCTCGGTACGGGGGCCACCGCCACCCCCCTCGGCCTCGCCGGGGACCCCGCCGTGCCCCACTTCCCGCTGCTGGCGGCGCTGCCGGCCGAGGGCCCGGCCTCCCCGCTGAACTGGGCGGCCTTCGCAGTGCCGGTCGTGGCCGCGCTCACGGTCGCCTGGTGCGCGGTGAGCCGGGCGGCCCCGGCCGACGCTCCCCGCGCGCGGGCCTGGAGCGCGCGCGGGACGGCGCTGGTCACCGGCCTCGCCGCGCTCGGGTGCGGAGCCCTGACGGCACTGCTCACGGCGGTGGCGGGCGGGCCGCTGGGTACCGGGGCGCTCAGCGCGTTCGGGCCCGTGTGGTGGCTGACCGGGCCGGCGGCGCTGGTCTGGACGGCGGCCATCGGCGTACCGGCGGCCCTGCTCCTGCGGGTGTGGCGGCTGCGCGAACCGGACTGGGCCTGGCGCCGGGACGTACCGGAAGCGGGCGGCACGGAGGAGGCCCCCGTCGAGGCCAAGCCCGTCCGGCAGCAACCGGAACGCGGGCCCGGCCCCGCGCCGGAGGAAACGGCCACCGACCGGCCACGGCGCCACTGGTGGGCGCCGTGGCGCAAGCGCGGGTCGGGCGAGGGAGCCGTGGAGGAAGGCCAGGCGGCTGCCGCGGGGGCGGCCCCGGCCGGCGCTGCGGCCACGGACGAGGCGGGCTTCGAGCCGTACGACTTCCTGCCCACCGACCCCTGGCACGGGAAGGAGCCGGCCGACCCCTGGCACGGGAAGGAGCCGGCCGACCCCTGGCACGAGAAAGAGGCGACCGACCCCTGGCACGAGAAAGAGGCGACCGACCCCTGGCACGAGAAAGAGGCGACCGACCCCTGGCACGAGAAAGAGGCGAGGGAGGCCCGGTGGGCCTCCCTCAAGCAGGGTTCCGGCGGACTGATGGCCGAGTTCCCCGCCCGCGTCCCGGCCGCCCTGCGCTCCGACGAGGCGCCGGCGAAGCCCGCCGACGGCACCTCCGCCGGCGCGGAGGAGGGCCGGGGCGCTACTCCTTGACGCCGAAGAGCGGTTCCAGCGGCTTCGGCAGCTGGTCGTTGCAGGACAGCGCGCCGGTCTTGGTCAGGGCGTCGTTCACGCAGGTGTAGTAGTCGCGGTAGACGAGCTGCACGGTGAACGTCGTGATCACGATGATCAGGGCCAGCAGGGCGGTCACCAGACCACTGATCGCCGCCGTGGTCTGCGGGCGGCCGTTGCCCTGGGGCGCGGTCGCCGCCGGGGAGGCGCCACCGTCACCCGCGGCGCGCACTCCGCCGCCGGTGGCCGTCGCCCCGCCGCCGACCGCCGTACGGTCCGGCGCGGCCGGGTTCCTCGGCTTGCCGCGCAGCGAGCTGACGGCCCAGTACACGGAGAGCGCGCCCAGCAGCAGGGCGATCTCCGGGAAGTCGAAGAGCGCGAAGAAGAAGGCCCACATACCGCCGAGCACCGCGTAGCGGGCGCGCCGCTGCACGGGGTCGGTGGGGTCCCAGCGCAGTCCGCCGGGGCCGCCGTCGGGTCCGCCCTTGCCGCCCGTGCCGTTCGGGCCCGAGCGGCCGCCGAAGCCACCGCCGCCCCGGCCGGGCTGCTTGCTGCTCCACTGGCTGCCCCAGGACGGGCGGCCACCGGAGCCCTCGTCCCCGTTCTCGCCGGAACCGGAGGCGGACGAACCCGACGGGTGGCGCGGCTGCCACGGCTGGTCCGGCCGACCGGCCGGCGGCGGGGCGAACGGATTGTCGTCGGCCGGCTTCGCGGGAGGTGCGTCCGGCGACGAGGGGGAGCCGGAGGAACCGGAGGAACCCGAGCCGGAGGGGCCGGAGGCGGGTGAGGAGCCCGAGGGGGAGTCCGGCGAGGAGGAGTGGCGATCCCGCGTCAGCAGAGCGGCCCGCGCGGGCAACGGGAGGCGGAAGGCGGTGCGACGGCGTCGGTCCGGCATGTGGTGAACGTCTTCCCCATCTCGTCATGTCCGTCCGAAGGACGGTTCGTCCGCCCGGTGGACGGCTCGCTGTCCCCTGACGCTACCTCCCGGCCCGGCCCCCGTCCCGTGGGGGCCGCCGGGTGTGCCGGTATCGTTGCTGACGGTCGGCCCGTTCGTAGGGTTCCCCGTATCGGGCGGGGCGATTCTTTCGTACGACCCTACAAAGAGCACCTCCGCACCTGCGTCACCACGCGTTCACCCACGCGAGAAAGGGCCCAGACGTGGCCTCCCCGCCTCCCTCCGTCCCTCCCGCCCGGCTGGTCGTGCTGGTCTCCGGATCCGGTACGAACCTCCAGGCCCTGCTCGACGCCATCGGCGACGACCCGGCGGCGTACGGAGCGCGGATCGTCGCGGTCGGAGCGGACCGCGACGGGACCGGCGGGGCCGAGCGGGCCGAGCGCGCCGGAATCCCCACGTTCGTGTGCAAGCTCAAGGACCACGCGACCCGTGCCGAATGGGACGCGGCGCTCACCGCGGCCGTCACCGAGCACCGCCCGGACCTCGTCGTCTCCGCCGGTTTCATGAAGATCGTGGGCCCCGTGTTCCTCGCCGCCTTCGGCGGCCGGACCGTCAACACCCACCCCGCTCTGCTGCCCAGCTTCCCCGGCGCCCACGGAGTGCGTGACGCACTCGCGTACGGCGTCAAGGTCACGGGCTGCACCGTCCACTTCGTCGACGACGGTGTCGACACCGGTCCGATCATCGCGCAGGGCGTGGTCAAGGTGACCGAGGCGGACACCCCGGAGGGCGAAGCCGCCCTCCACGAACGCATCAAGGAAGTCGAGCGCACACTGCTCGTCGAGGCCGTGGGGCGGATCGCCCGTGACGGCCATCGCATTGAGGGACGAAAGGTTCATCTCGGTCATGTCGGTGAATAAGCCCATCCGCCGCGCCCTGGTCAGTGTCTACGACAAGACGGGGCTCGAAGACCTCGCCCGCGGTCTGCACGAGGCGGGCGTCGAGCTCGTCTCCACCGGTTCCACCGCCGGGAGGATCGCCGCCGCCGGCGTGCCGGTCACCAAGGTCGAGGAGCTCACCGGCTTCCCCGAGTGCCTGGACGGCCGCGTCAAGACGCTGCACCCCCGCGTCCACGCCGGCATCCTCGCCGACCTGCGCCTGGACGCCCACCGCGAGCAGCTCGCCGAGCTCGGGGTCGAGCCCTTCGACCTGGTGGTGGTCAACCTCTACCCGTTCGAGGAGACCGTCGCCTCCGGTGCCTTCGACGACGAGTGCGTCGAGCAGATCGACATCGGCGGCCCCTCCATGGTCCGCGCCGCCGCCAAGAACCACCCCTCCGTCGCCGTGGTGACCAGCCCCGAGCGGTACGCGGACGTCCTCGCCGCCGTGCGGGCCGGCGGCTTCGACCTCACCGCCCGCAAGCGGCTGGCCGCCGAGGCGTTCCGGCACACCGCCGCCTACGACGTGGCCGTCGCCTCCTGGTTCGCCGACGGCTACGCGGCCGCCGACGACTCGGGCCTCCCCGAGTTCCTCGGCGACGCCCTCACGCGCAAGAACGTCCTGCGCTACGGCGAGAACCCGCACCAGCCCGCCGCCCTCTACACCTCGGGCACCGGCGGTCTGGCCGAGGCGGAGCAGCTGCACGGCAAGGAGATGTCGTACAACAACTACACGGACACCGACGCCGCGCGCCGGGCCGCGTACGACCACGCCGAGCCGTGCGTGGCGATCATCAAGCACGCCAACCCGTGCGGCATCGCCATCGCCGACGATGTCGCCGAGGCGCACCGCAAGGCCCATGCCTGCGACCCGCTCTCGGCCTTCGGCGGGGTCATCGCCGTCAACCGCCCGGTGACGGTCGCGCTGGCCGAGCAGGTCGCGGAGATCTTCACCGAGGTCATCGTCGCCCCGGCGTACGAGGACGGCGCGGTAGAGGTGCTGGCCCGCAAGAAGAACATCCGCGTGCTGCGCGCCCCCGGGGCCCCGGCCGCCGAGACCGAGGTCAAGCCCATCGACGGCGGGGCGCTGCTCCAGGTCACCGACCGCCTCCAGGCCGAGGGCGACGACCCGGCGGGCTGGACGCTCGCCACGGGTGAGGCGCTGTCCGAGGCGGAGCTGAAGGAGCTGGCCTTCGCCTGGAAGGCGTGCCGCGCGGTCAAGTCCAACGCGATCCTGCTCGCCAAGGACGGCGCCTCGCTCGGCGTCGGCATGGGCCAGGTCAACCGGGTCGACTCCGCCAAGCTCGCCGTCGAGCGGGCGGGCGCGGAGCGGGCGGCCGGTGCGTACGCCGCGTCCGACGCCTTCTTCCCGTTCCCCGACGGCCTGGAGATCCTGACCGCCGCCGGTATCAAGGCGGTCGCCCAGCCCGGCGGTTCCGTCCGCGACGAGCTGGTGATCGAGGCGGCGAAGAAGGCGGGCGTCACGATGTACTTCACCGGGACGCGCCACTTCTTCCACTGACCTGACCTGACCTGACCTGACCTGACCTGACCTGACCTGACCTGACCTGACCGGACCGGACCGGACCCGACCGGACCGGACCGGACCGGACCGGACCGGACCGGACCCGACCGGACCGGACCCGACCGGACCGGACCCGACCGGACCGGACCGGACCCGACCGGACCGGACCGGACCCGACCGGACCGGACCCGACCGGACTCGACCGACCTGACCCGCACTCCGCAGGCCGCACCCCCACGCGCGACGGGGTGCGGCCTCGGTCGCGTCCGCCACGTCCGTCGTACGGAACGGTTTGGCCGCTCTGTTCTAATGAACGGCCGTATCCGATGAACGGCCGTAGCAATCCCTAGCGGGGGCAGTCACCGTGCTTGAGCTCAACAAGAGTGGAACGGACCGGCCGGGTCCGGGACGCCTGCCCGCCCAGCGGCCGGGGCCGCGGACCCGCCCGGTGGCCGGCTCGCCGGACACGGAGACCACCGCCGCCGAACGCGTACCCCTGCGGCCGTACCTGATCGCCGCCGCGATCCTGTGCGCCCTCTACTTCCTCTACTCCCACCTCCAGTACAGCCGGTTCGGCTCGCCCTCCTGGGACCTCGGGATCTTCGAGCAGGAGGTACGGGCGTACGCCGGCCTCGGAGCCCCGATCGTCGACATCAAGGGTCCCGGCTATCTGATCCTCGGCGACCACTTCTCCCCCATCGTCGCGCTGCTGGCCCCGCTGTACTGGCTCTGGCCCTCGGCCGAGTCCCTGCTCCTCGCGCAGGCCGCGTTCTTCGCGCTCGGCGCGGTCATCGTCGGCCGCACCACCCAGCAGCTGCTCGGCGGCCGCTCCGGGCTCTGCGTCACCGTCGCGTACGGCCTCTCCTGGGGCATCCAGGAAGCGGTGAAGTCCGACTTCCACGAGATCGCCTTCGCGGTCCCGCTGCTCGCCCTCGTCTGCCGGGCGCTGCTCCTGGAGCGGTGGACGGCCGCCGTGCTCTGGTCGCTGCCCCTGGTCCTGGTCAAGGAGGACCTCGGCGCCACCGTCGCCGTCGTCGGCTTCCTGCTGTTCGTGTACGGGCGCCGCCTCCAGGGCGCGCTGCTCGCCGCGTTCGGGGTGGCCGCCTTCGTGGTCACCCTCATGGTGCTGATCCCGGCGGCCAGCAGCGCGGGGACGTACGACTACTGGCAGAAGATCGACAAGAAGGGCGAGCAGGACGTCTCGCTGCTGGACTCGGTCCTCGGCGTCCTGAACTCCTCCGTCAAGATCGAGATGCTGGTCTTCCTGATCGGCGTCACCGCGTTCATGGCGCTGCGCTCCCCCCTGACGCTGCTGATCGTCCCCACCCTCGGCTGGCGTCTGCTGTCGCAGGACAGCAACCACTGGGGCATGGTCTGGCACTACAGCGCGATCCTGATGCCGGTGCTCTTCCTGGCGATGGCCGACGGCGTCCGCCGCAGCCGCGCCTCGCACCACCCCTGGCTCGTCTCGTACGCGAAGGCCGCCGTCCCCGTCGCCACCGCGATCGCCGTCGCCATGACCCAGCACCTGCCGCTACGCGACCTGCTGCGCCCGGAGTCCTACCGCACCGACGCCCGCACCGAAGCGGCCCGGGCGGCGATCGAGGCCATCCCGGCCGGGTCGCGGGTCGAGACGGACATCACGCTCATGGCGCATCTCACCTCCGACCGGACCGTCTACTGGATCGGCGGCGCCCCGGGCACCGCGCCCGACATCGTCGCCATCAACCTGGACTTCGGCTGGTCGCGGCCGATCCAGGACCCGGTGGCGTACGCCCGGCAGCTCCACCCCGAGGCCCGGTACCGGCTCAAGCACCGGGGCGGCAGCTTCGTGGTGATGGAGCGTACGACGCCGGAGCCGGCCGACATCCCGGGCGTACGGGGGGACTGAGCGCGGCGCCGGGCCCGTACCGGGAAGGGGCGCGGCCCCGGTCCCCTACGAGCGAAGGCCGCGCCCGGTGGTGCGGGCGCGGCCTTCGTGACCGGTGGTGCGGGCGTCAGCCGGCCTTGACGACCACCGACGAGCAGACCTTGTCCGCGAACGTCTGCTTCTTCTGGTCCCACAGCGGCCACAGCCAGCCGATGTAGCAGGCGAGGCTGTCCAGGAAGTGGGCCAGGCGGCGCACGAAGGCCATGCCGAAGCCCAGCGGACGGCCGTCGGCCTCGCGCAGCAGGCGGATGCCCACGGCCTTCTTGCCGATCGTCTGGCCGGTGGTGCCTTCCTTGTACAGCTGCCAGAGGGAGAGGCCGATCATCAGCAGCACACCGATCATTGCCATGACGCCACCCGCCGCGTCGCCCATGGAGCCGCCGATGCCGACGAAGACGAGGTACGGCACACCGATGATGAGCCCGTCGATGATCATGCCGCCAGCCCGCAGCCCCCAGTGCGCCAGCTCCGGCATGCCGCCGCCGTAACCCGGCTGCTGCGGATAGCCGCCGCCGTAGGGCTGGCCGGGCTGCTGCGGATACCCCTGCGGCGGCGGGTACCCCGACTGCTGCTGCGGGTAGCCGTAGCCCTGCTGCGGAACACCCTGCGGAGCCTGCTGCGGGTAGCCGTAGCCCGGCTGACCCTGCGGCGGGCCCTGGGGAGGCTGGCCGGGCTGCTGCCCGTACGGGTTGTTGGGGTCGCCGAAGCTCATAAGGGGTGTTCCTTCAACAGACGTGTGGGGACGGATGGCCACACGGAGGAAGGACGATGTCAGCGGCCCACCCCCCGTACAACCGCGGCCTTCATCGTTATAAGCGCGACCCGCGTTTGTCCAGTCCGGGACGTGGGACGTTGTGCAAGTGCAATCTCGGCCACAGCTGGGGCACAGGCAATTGGTATGCGGGCGGGGTCATCCGCGAGGATGGGTCCATGACTGCCCAGATTCTCGATGGCAAGGCCACCGCTGCCGCGATCAAATCCGATCTGACCGTCCGTGTGGCGGCCCTCAAGGCGCAGGGGATCACTCCCGGCCTCGGCACCCTGCTCGTCGGGGACGACCCGGGCAGCCGCTGGTACGTCAAGGGCAAGCACCGCGACTGTGCCGAGGTCGGCATCGGCTCCATCCAGCGCGAACTCCCCGACACCGCCACCCAGGAGGAGATCGAGGACGTCGTACGGGAGCTCAACGCCGACCCGGAGTGCACGGGTTACATCGTGCAGCTGCCGCTGCCCAAGGGCATCGACACCAACCGTGTCCTGGAGCTGATGGACCCGGAGAAGGACGCCGACGGGCTGCACCCGATGAGCCTCGGCCGCCTCGTCCTCAACGAGACCGGCCCGCTGCCCTGCACCCCGCAGGGCGTCGTCCAGCTGCTGCGCGCGCACGGCGTGGAGATCAACGGGGCGCACGTCGTGGTCGTCGGACGCGGTGTCACCATCGGCCGGTCGATCCCGCTGCTGCTGACCCGCAAGTCGGAGAACGCCACGGTGACTCAGTGCCACACCGGCACCCGGGACCTCTCCTCCCACCTGCGGCAGGCCGACATCATCGTGGCCGCCGCCGGCGTGCAGCACCTGATCAGGCCCGAGGACGTCAAGCCGGGCGCGGCCGTGCTCGATGTCGGCGTCAGCCGGGACGAGAACGGCAAGATCGTCGGCGATGTGCACCCCGGGGTCCGCGAGGTGGCGGCCTGGGTCGCCCCGAACCCCGGCGGTGTCGGCCCGATGACCCGCGCCCAGCTGCTGGTCAACGTGGTCGAGGCGGCCGAGCGGACCGCAGCCGAGGCCGCCGACGCGGCTGCCGCGGGCTGACGGCCGGATCCGGAGGGAACCCCATGGGTGCTGGTACGAGTCCGGCCGACCCCGCCTCGGCGGGCCGGTCGGCCGAGGCGGGGCCGGCTTCCGCCGCGGCGGGCCCGGCTTCCGCCTCGGCGGGCCCGGCAGTCGGCGGACCGGATTCCGTCGCGGCGGGCCCGGCAGTCGGCGGACCGGATTCCGTCGCGGCGGGCGGCGCCCCGGCGGCCCGGGACGCGGAGCCGGGCGAGGCCGCGGCCGGGCGCGGGGAACCGGGCTCCGGCCCGGCCGAAGGCGTGAGCGCGGACGGGCTCCGGGCCGGAGAGCCGGGCGGCGGCTCCACCGGCACCGCTCCGGACGGCGAGGCACCCGTGCCCCGCAGGTCCCGGCGGTTCCCCCTGTTCACACGGGACACCGCCCGCCCCGAAGGCGGCGGCCGGGCCGCATCGGGCGACGCGCCCGCTCCGGCCCGGCAGTGGCCGTTGCTCACCGTGCTCTGCGCGGCGGGCGCCGGGCTGCTGGTCGTTGCCCTGGACCCGTTCGCCGAGGCGTTCCGCATCGGCACCATCCTGATCGGCGCGGCCCTGATCGCCGGAGCGGTGCTGCGCTGGGTGGTGCCGTTGGTCGGCATGCTCGCGGTGCGGTCCCGCTTCACCGACCTGGTGACGTACGGGCTGATGGGCACCCTGATCGTGCTGCTCGCGCTGGTCGCCCAGCCGGAGCCATGGCTCGACGTCCCCATCCTGGAGGACGCGGTCCGCTTCACGATCCGCTAGATCGGCAGGCCCCTCGGAGCCCGGGCGGACACCCGTCAAGAGGTGCCCGCCCGGGGTGCCCGTCCCCACCCCCGAGGAGGGACGGACGGCCGGTTCGGGGCTCCGGGGCGATGGGCCCCGGTGTACGGCGGAATGAGCGGCCTTGCCCCGTCCCGACTCAAGCGTCATGGACATGGAAGGCCGCTACAAGGTTCCCCTGTGGCCTGTGGCACGGAAGTGACCATTCCGGCACGGTGTGATCGCCGCGCAACGATGGCAGACTGGCACGGCGCGACGGACGGACAGCGGACCGGTCGGGGGGCGCACCGGCCGGTGGGACCGGCCGCGGCGGGGGCACAGGGAGCCCGTCCGGGGGATGCACCGGGGATACAAAGGGGGAGGCGCCATGCCTCGTTGGAAGGCACTGCCCGAAGAACTCGACCCGCAGATCAGGGAGTTCACCGGCCAGCTGCGCAGGCTCGTGGACCACAGCGGGCTGAACACCACCGCGGTGGCCGACCGCACGGGATTCAGCGAGACGTCCTGGGATCGATACCTGAACGGCCATCTGCTCCCCCCTCGTCGCGCCGTCGTGGCCCTCGCCGATGTGACGGGCACCCCGCAGCACCACCTCACGACCCTGTGGGAGCCGGCCGAGCGGGCCTGGAGGCGGGTCGAGATGCGCCATCACCTGGCGAACGAGACCATCCGCATCGGCCAGGCACGCGAGGCGCTCGGTACGACGGACCCGGCGGCGGGCGGCCGGAGCCGCCCCGGCACCGACACGTACGGCACCGATGCCCCCGGCACCGACGCGTACGGCACCAGTGCCCTCGGCACCGACATGTACGGCACCGACGCGTACGACATCGACACGTACGGCATCGACGCCCCCGGCACCGACACGTACGGCCCCAGTGCCCCCGGCACCGACACGTACGGCACCAACGCGTACGACATCGACACGTACGGCCCCGATGCCCCCGGCCCCGATGCCCCCGGCACCGGCGGGCGCGCCCCCTTCGTCCCCGCCCAGCGCGGAACCGCGCCCCCCGTCCCGCCGCAGCCGCGGGGCGGGCGGCGGGCGGACGCGAAGCGGAGCGGTGGCGGCGCTTCGGGGCGGTCCTCCGGCGGCCACAGCCAGGCGGGCAGGCTCGCCGTCGGTGCGGCCGGAGCCCTGATCGTGGTCGTCGGCGCACTGATGCTCGCGCCCAGCGGCGATGAGCCCGCCAAGGCCACCGCGCCGCCCCCGACAGCCGCCCCCACGACCGAGAAGGCCCCCTCCCAACCGCCGGCCGGCGTCGAGTGCCAGGGCGCCGACTGCGCCGGGCAGAACCCCGACGCGATGGGATGCGGCGGCGATCACGCCCGTACGGTCTCGACCGCCGAGGTCGGCGGCGCCCGGGTCGAGGTCCGGTACAGCGAGGTCTGCTCCGCCGCCTGGGCCCGGCTCACCGAGGCGGGCCTCGGCGACACCGTGACGATCACCGGGAGCGCGGCGGCGGACGGGCAGGACGGCGAGGTCATGGGTGCCACGGAGGCGTACACGCCGATGGTCGCGGTGCGGAAGGCGGCCGACGCGAAGGCCTGCGCGACGCTCACCTCCGGCACGAAGGGATGCACCACCTCCTAGCCCCGCTGCCCGGCACGCACCGCGCCCCGCGTCGCTGCCCGGCACGTACCGCGCCCCGCGTGCGGTGCGTGACCGGCTGTGTGCGGTGCCACAGGGGGGTGGGCGGCCCACCCCCGCCGGGTCCGATAGCCTGGCCGCCGGAAATCTCTTCACGTCAAGATTGGTCGGGCGCGAAGGGGTCTCCCGCACCAGGGTCCGGCACCAGGGGCCGGGACCCCCACCGCCAGCTGTCTAACGGAGACCGCCATGACCCGCACTCCCGTGAATGTCACCGTGACCGGCGCTGCCGGCCAGATCGGCTACGCGCTGCTCTTCCGCATCGCCTCCGGCCACCTGCTCGGCCCGGACGTGCCGGTCAACCTGCGCCTCCTGGAGATCCCGCAGGGCCTCAAGGCCGCCGAGGGCACCGCGATGGAGCTCGACGACTGCGCCTTCCCGCTGCTGCGCGGCATCGAGATCACCGACGACCCGAACGTCGGCTTCGCCGGTGCGAACGTGGCCCTGCTCGTCGGCGCCCGCCCGCGTACCAAGGGCATGGAGCGCGGCGACCTGCTCGCCGCCAACGGCGGCATCTTCAAGCCGCAGGGCAAGGCCATCAACGACAACGCCGCGGACGACATCAAGGTCCTCGTCGTCGGCAACCCGGCCAACACCAACGCGCTCATCGCGCAGGCCGCCGCCCCGGACGTACCGGCCGAACGCTTCACCGCGATGACCCGCCTGGACCACAACCGCGCGATCTCGCAGCTGGCCGCCAAGACCGGTGCCGCCGTCTCCGACATCAAGAAGCTGACGATCTGGGGCAACCACTCGGCCACCCAGTACCCGGACATCTTCCACGCGGAGATCGCCGGCAAGAACGCCGCCGAGACCGTCGACGACGAGGCGTGGCTGGCCGACACCTTCATCCCGACCGTCGCCAAGCGCGGCGCCGCGATCATCGAGGCCCGTGGCGCGTCCTCCGCCGCCTCGGCCGCCAACGCCGCCATCGACCACGTGTACACCTGGGTCAACGGCACCGCCGCCGGCGACTGGACCTCGATGGGCATCCCGTCGGACGGCTCCTACGGTGTCCCCGAGGGCATCATCTCCTCCTTCCCGGTCACCACGAAGGACGGGAAGTACGAGATCGTCCAGGGCCTGGACATCAACGAGTTCTCCCGTGCGCGCATCGACGCGTCGGTCAAGGAGCTCACCGAGGAGCGCGACGCGGTCCGCGAGCTCGGCCTGATCTGACCCGCACCCGCACCCCGTCGAGCGCCCCCGGCAGCACACGCCGCCGGGGGCGCTCGGCGTCCACGCCGCTCACCGCGGCCGCTGCGCCGCCTCGCGGGCCAGCGGCCGCCGAGCCGCCTCGCGGGCCGTCAGTGCTTGAGGTCGCCGGGCGTGTAGTGGCCCGGGACCTGGCGGGTGGCGACCCCGAAGCGGTTCCAGGCGTTGATCACCGTGATCGCGGCGATCAGCTGGGCCAGCTCGGTCTCCTCGAAGTGTGCGGCGGCCCGTGCGTACACGTCGTCCGGGACGAAACCGTCGGTCAGGACGGTGACGGCCTCGGTCAGCTCGATCGCCGCGATCTCCTTCTCCGTGTAGAAGTGCCGCGACTCGTCCCAGGCGCTCAGCTGGATGACCCGCTCGACGCTCTCGCCCGCGGCGAGGGCGTCCTTGGAGTGCATGTCCAGGCAGAGCGCGCACCGGTTCAGCTGCGAGGCCCGCACCTTCACCAGCTCCAGCAGCAGCGGGTCGAGCCCCTTCCGGGAGGCGGCGTCCAGCCGGACCATCGCCTTGTAGACCTCGGGGGCCAGCTGGGCCCACGGCATGCGGGCGGGGTGCTCGGGGGCGTACGGGGTGTCGGTGGCGTTGTGGGGGTGGGTGTGCGGTGCGGGTGTCGTCGTCATGGCATCGACGCTACGGGCCCGTTGGCGCACCGGTATGGTCCATTCCCATGACGGATTCCTGGGCCACTTTCGGCGCCGACCTGCACCTGGAACCGGTCGGCACGGGGCTGCGCAGCGGGCTGATGGAGGCCCTGCGGGAGGCGGTGCGCAGCGGGCGGCTGACCCCCGGCGCCCGGCTGCCGTCCTCCCGGGCGCTCGCCGCCGACCTGGGCATCGCCCGCAACACGGTCGCCGACGCCTACGCCGAACTGGTCGCCGAGGGCTGGCTCACCGCCCGGCAGGGCTCGGGGACCCGAGTCGCGCAACGGTCCGCGCCGCGCCGGGCGGACCCGGTGGCCACCCGCACCCGCCCGGCCCGCCGGCGTACCGGCCACAGCCTGAAGCCGGGCTCCCCGGACGTCTCCTCCTTCCCGCGCACCGCCTGGCTCCGGGCCGCCCGCAAGGCGCTCACCGCCGCGCCCGACGAGGCGTTCGACTACGGCGACCCGCGCGGACGCGCCGAACTGCGCACGGTGCTCGCCGAGTACCTGGCCCGCGCCCGGGGGGTCTACGCCGACCCGGAACGCATCGTGATCTGCTCCGGCTTCGTCCACGGGCTGACGCTGCTCGGCACGGTCCTGCGGCAGCGCCGGGTGCGGGACATCGCCGTCGAGTCGTACGGTCTCGACCTGCACCGCGACCTCCTCACCGGCGCCGGCCTCGCCACCCCCCGGCTGGCGCTGGACCCCCTCGGCTCACGGACCGGGGAGCTGGCCGCGATGCGCGGCACGGGGGCGGTCCTGCTCACCCCGGCACACCAGTTCCCCACCGGCGTACCGCTCCATCCGGACCGGCGGACCGCCGCCGTCGACTGGGCCCGCTCCACCGGGGGCCTGATCCTGGAGGACGACTACGACGGGGAGTTCCGGTACGACCGGCAGCCGGTCGGGGCGCTCCAGGGACTCGACCCCGAACGGGTCGTCCACCTCGGCACCGCCTCCAAGTCGCTCGCCCCCGGTCTGCGGCTCGGCTGGATGGTGCTGCCCCGGGGCCTGGTGGCGGAGGTCGTGGCGGCGAAGGGCAAGGCCGACTGGATGACCGGCACCGTCGAGCAGCTGACGCTCGCGGAGTTCATCGCCTCGGGGGCGTACGACCGGCATGTGCGCTCCATGCGGCTGCGCTACCGGCGCCGCCGCGACCAGCTCGTCGCGGCGCTCGCCGAACGCGCGCCGGGCGTCGAGGTCAGCGGCATCGCGGCCGGGCTGCACGCGGTCCTCGAACTCCCTCCGGGCACCGAGCGTTCGGTGATCCAGGCGGCGGCCTTCCAGGGCCTGGCGCTGGAAGGCCTGGCGAACTACCGGCACCCCGACGCCCCGGCCGGGCGCGACGCACTGGTGATCGGCTACGGGTCGCCGTCGGAGAGCGCGTGGGCGGGAGCGCTGGACGCGCTGTGCCGGGTGCTGCCGTAGGCGCCCCACGGAGCCGGGGTCCAGCCCACGGGTTTCGATCCTGCTGACCGGCGAACTAGTCTGACAAGTGGTCCGGCGGCGAACAGGGTGCCGGACCGTGTCACGTACCACGGGGGAGAACCGGACATGGCCGAACGGCGGTTGAGGTCGAGCACGGTCGTGCTCGGCGGGATGGGGTTGCTCGCCCTGACGATCACGTCCTGCGGATCGGAGCCCGACCGGCGCTGCGCCGACCGCTCGACCCAGAGGACCCTGCCGAACTCCGAGTGCCGCAGCGGCGGCAGCGGTTCGTACTACTACGGCGGCAAGAGCGGCGACGGCAAGGTCCAGGGCGGCAGCTTCGACAAGTCGGCGGTCGACCGGGGCGGCTTCGGCTGCACCAAGTCCGGCGGAGGCTGAGCCCGGTGGAGCGCCGCACCATCGAGCCGCGCCCCGGCTGGCAGCAGACCGTCGAGTCCCAGGGGCTCGTCTATCCGCTCACCCGCTACCCGGACGGTTCGCTGCGCCCCTACTGGGACGAGAGCGCCTACTACGTCTTCTCGCTGCCCGAGGTCGAGGCGCTGGAGGAGACCGTCGAGGAGCTGCACACGATGTGCCTGGCCGCCGCCGCGCACATCGTGGAGCGGGACCGCTTCGCCGACCTCGGCATCACCGACCCGCGACTGGCGTCCCTGGTCGCCGAGTCCTGGCGCCGCCGTGACGAACTGCCCTCCGTGTACGGGCGGTTCGACCTGCGCTACGACGGGAGTGGTCCGGCGAAGATGCTGGAGTACAACGCCGACACCCCGACCTCGCTGGTGGAGGCGGCCGGCCCGCAGTGGTTCTGGATGGAGGAGCGGTTCCCCGGCGCCGACCAGTGGAACTCCCTGCACGAGCGGCTGGTCGACGCCTGGAAGCGGCAGGCGCACCTGCTGCCGCCGGGTCCGCTGCACTTCGCGCACTCGGACGGCGACGAGCTGGGCGAGGACCTGATGACGGTCGCGTATCTGCGCGAGACCGCCCAGCAGGCCGGACTGGAGACCGAGGCGCTCTCCGTGGAGGAGATCGGCTGGGACCGGCTGAGCGGGCGCTTCGTCGACGACCGGTTCCGCTTCCTCCGCAGCTGCTTCAAGCTCTACCCGTGGGAGTGGCTGACCACGGACCGCTTCGCCCCGCAGGTGCTGGACACCCTCGACAACGGCGGCGGCTCCGGCACCACCTGCTGGATCGAGCCCGCCTGGAAGATGCTGCTCTCCAACAAGGCGCTGCTGGCGATCCTGTGGGAGCTCCACCCGGGCCACCCCCATCTGCTGCCCGCCTATCTCGACGGTCCCCGCGAGCTGGCCGGGCCCGACGGGACGGGGTACGTCTCCAAACCGCTGCTCGGCCGCGAGGGCGCCGGGGTCGACCTGTACGAACCCGGCTCCCCGGCCGTCCTGCGCGAGGAGCCGTGCTGCTACCAGGAGCTGGCGCCGCTGCCCGACTTCGACGGCAACCGGGTGGTGCTCGGCGCCTGGGTCGTCCAGGACGAGGCGGCCGGGCTCGGCATCCGGGAATCGGCGGGCCCGGTCACCGACGAGTACGCCCGCTTCCTGCCCCACATCATCCGCTGAGACCTGAGTCCTCTGAGACCTGAGTCCTCTGAGACCTGAGTCCTTTGCGACCTGAATCCTCCGAGACCTGAACCCTTTGAGATCTAACGGCTGAGCACCGTCCGCAGCCGGTCGAGCCCCCAGTCCAGGTCCTCCTTGCTGATCACCAGTGGCGGTGCGATGCGGATCGTCGAGCCGTGGGTGTCCTTCACCAGCACCCGCTCCTCCATCAGCCGCTCGGAGATCTGCCGGCCGGTGCCGAGGGCGGGCGCGATGTCGACGCCCGCCCACAGCCCCCGGCCGCGTACCGTCTCCACCGCGCCGCCGCCGGCCAGCAGCCCCAGCTCCCGGTGCAGATGGTCGCCCAGCTCGGCGGCGCGTTCCTGGTACTCGCCGGTCCGCAGCATCGCCATCACCTCCAGCGCCACCGCGCAGGCCAGCGGGTTCCCGCCGAAGGTGGAGCCGTGCTCGCCGGGCCGGAACACCCCGAGGACGTCCGCCGACGAGACGACGGCCGACACCGGGACCACCCCGCCGCCGAGCGCCTTGCCCAGCACGTACATGTCCGGCACCACGTCCTCGTGCTCGCACGCGAACGTCCTGCCGGTACGCCCGAGACCCGACTGGATCTCGTCCGCGATGAAGAGCACGTTCCGCTCCCGGGTCAGCTCCCGCACCCCGGGCAGATAGCCGGCCGGCGGCACCAGCACCCCGGCCTCCCCTTGGATCGGCTCGATCAGCACCGCCACGGTGTTCTCCGTCATCGCTTCGCGGAGGGCGGTGAGATCCCCGTACGGCACGATCTCGAACCCCGGGGTGTACGGGCCGTAGTCGGCCCTCGCCTCCGGGTCCGTGGAGAAGCTGATGATCGTCGTGGTGCGGCCGTGGAAGTTGTCCGAGGCCACGATGATCTTCGCCATCCCGTCCGGGACGCCCTTGACCCGGTAGCCCCACTTCCGGGCGGTCTTCACCGCCGTCTCCACCGCCTCCGCCCCGGTGTTCATGGGCAGCACCATCTCCATGGAGCAGAGCTCGGCCAGCCGCGTACAGAAGTCGGCGAACCGGTCGTGGTGGAACGCCCGGGAGGTCAGCGTCACCCGTTCCAACTGGGCCCTGGCCGCGTCGATCAGCCGGCGGTTGCCGTGGCCGAAGTTGAGCGCCGAGTACCCGGCGAGCAGATCGAGGTAGCGGCGCCCCTCGACATCGGTCATCCAGGCGCCCTGCGCCGAGGCCACGACGACCGGCAACGGATGGTAGTTGTGTGCGCTGTGCGCCTGGGCGGAGGCGATGGCGGTTTCCGTGGTCGACACGGGATCTCCGTTCGTCGTGCGGCGAGGGCGGGGGTGGTGCCCACTTTGTATCGTCGGTCGCGTCCGGCGCAGGGAAACCTTCACTCTGCGGCGCGCCCGCCCGCGCGCGCTCCCTCATGCTCCGCGCGTCGGCCCGCGCGCGTTTACCGTGCCCCACCCCGCGCCCGCCCGCGCGCACTCCGGCGGCCGGAATGTGCGCTTCGTCTCAGGTGCGTGCTCCCGGTGTGTACCCGGCCCCGCACCCGAGCGGGTGCGCCCCCGCTGCGCCCCGCACCGGCTGCCGGAGATCGCCGCCGCACCTGAGACAATGGGCCCATGGCCTCTGATCGCCCCTCGCTCCCCGCCGACCAGCCGCAGACGGGCGGCACCGGCGTGCCCGCCCGCCCGCGTGTGCTCTCCGGGATCCAGCCCACCGCCGGCTCGTTCCACCTCGGCAACTACCTGGGCGCGGTGCGCCAGTGGGTGGCGCTGCAGGAGACCCACGACGCCTTCTACATGGTCGTGGACCTGCACGCGATCACGGTGCCGCAGGACCCCGCCGAGCTGCGCGCCAACACCCGGCTCGCGGTGGCGCAGCTGCTCGCGGCCGGCCTGGACCCGGAGCGGTGCACGCTCTTCGTCCAGAGCCACGTGCCCGAGCACGCCCAGCTCGGCTGGGTGATGAACTGCCTCACCGGCTTCGGCGAGGCCTCCCGGATGACGCAGTTCAAGGACAAGTCCGCCAAGCAGGGCGCCGACCGCGCCACCGTCGGCCTCTTCACCTACCCGGTCCTCCAGGTCGCCGACATCCTGCTCTACCAGGCCAACCAGGTCCCGGTGGGCGAGGACCAGCGCCAGCACATCGAGCTGACCCGGGACCTCGCGGAGCGGTTCAACGGCCGGTTCGGGCAGACGTTCACCATCCCCGCGCCGTACATCCTGAAGGAGACGGCGAAGATCTTCGACCTCCAGGACCCGGCGGTGAAGATGAGCAAGTCGGCCTCCACGCCGAAGGGCCTCATCAACCTCCTCGACGACCCGAAGGCCACGGCGAAGAAGGTGAAGAGCGCGGTCACCGACACCGACACGGTGATCCGCTACGACGCCGAGAAGAAGCCGGGCGTCAGCAACCTGCTGACGATCCTCTCCACCCTCTCCGGCAGCCCCGTCGAGGACCTGGAACGGAAGTACGAGGGCAAGGGCTACGGTGCGCTGAAGACGGACCTGGCCGAGTCCATGGTGGAATTCGTCACCCCCTTCCGGGCCCGCACCCAGGAATATCTGGACGACCCGGAGACGCTGGACTCCATCCTGGCCAAGGGAGCGGAGAAGGCCAGGGCCGTCGCCGCCGAGACCCTGGCGCAGACGTACGACCGGATGGGCTTCCTGCCCGCGAAGCACTGAGTCCAAGGACCCTGGCGAGATCACTGCCCGAGGGGCCACACTTGCGGCGGGCAGCGGTGTACGACCGGAAACCGACCATCGACGATTGAGGAGAACGACGTGGGGACCGTAACGCTCGGCGTTTCGATCGCGGTCCCGGAGCCCTACGGCAGCCTGCTCCAGGAGCGGCGCGCGAGCTTCGGGGATCCTGCCGCGTACGGCATTCCCACCCACGTCACCCTCATGCCGCCGACCGAGGCGGAGGCGGCCGACCTGCCGGCGATCGAGGCGCACCTCGACGAGATCGCCACGGCCGGCCGCCCCTTCCCGATGCGGCTCTCCGGCACCGGCACGTTCCGGCCGCTCTCCCCGGTGGTCTTCGTCCAGGTCGTCGAGGGCGCCTCGGCCTGCTCCTGGCTCCAGAAGCGGGTCCGGGACGCCTCCGGGCCGCTGGTGCGCGAGCTCCAGTTCCCGTACCACCCGCACGTCACCGTGGCGCACGGCATCTCCGAAGAGGCGATGGACCGGGCGTACGCGGAGCTCGCCGACTACGAGGCGGCTTGGACCTGCGGCTCCTTCGCCCTGTACGAACAGGGCGCGGACGCCGTCTGGCGCAAGCTCCGCGACTTCCCCTTCAGCTCCGGCGGCAACGCGCCCGCCGTCCCCGCCCAGGGCGGCTACTCGGTCGACGCGCCCTCGCTGCACCCCTGACCCGGCTGCCGTTGATCACACCGGCAGCCGCCGGAACAGCGGGCGCGGGACGTGCCGCAACGCCGACATCACCACCCGGAGCGAACCGGGCACCCACACCGTCTCCGAGCGCCGCCGCAGCCCCGTCACGATCGCCCCGGCGACCGCCTCCGGCGTGGTGGCGAGCGGCTGCTCCGGCTGCCCGGCCGTGGCCCGCGTCCGTACGGTGCCGGGGCGCACGACCATCACCTGCACGCCGGTGCCCTGGAGCGCGTCCCCGAGCCCCTGGGCGAAGGCGTCGAGCCCCGCCTTGCTGGAGCCGTAGATGAAGTCGGCCCGCCGGGCACGCTCCCCGGCCACCGAGGACAGCACCACCAGCGAACCATGACCCTGCGCCTGGAGTGCGCCCGCGCACACCAGCCCCGCCGAGACCGCCCCCGTGTAGTTGGTCTGGGCGACCCGGACCGCGGCCATCGGCTCCTCCTCGTCGCGCGTCTGATCGCCCGCGATCCCGAACGCCAGCAGCACCACATCGATGTCGCCCTCCGCGAAGACCTTGCCCAGCACCTCCTCGTGCGCGGCGGAGTCCAGCGCGTCGAAGGCGACCGTCCGCACCTCGGCGCCCCGGTCACGCAGCTCGGCGGCGGCCGCTTCCAGGGCGGGGGAGGGGCGCCCGGCCAGCCACACCCGGCGGGTGCGCAGGGCGATCAGGCGGCGCGCGGTGGCCAGGGCGATCTCGGAGGTGCCGCCGAGGACGAGCAGGGACTGCGGGGCACCGAAGGCGTCCTTCACGGAACGCTCCTGTTCAGGGGAGGGCGTGATTACGGGGGCGAGGGGAGGGCGTGGATACGGGGGCGAGGGGCGGGCGTGGGTACGGGGGGCGAGGGCGTGGGTACGCGGAGGGCGGCGCGGTTACGGGAGGGGTCCCCGTCACAGGCCGAGCCGGCGGGCCAGGTCCGAGCGGAACGCCCCCGTCGGGTCCAGCTCCGCCCGCAGCTCCCGGAACTCCCCGAGCCGCGGGTACATCGCGGCCGCCGCCTCCGGGCGCATCCGGGAGTCCTGCGCCAGGCAGACCCGGCCCCCGGCCGCCGCCACCTCCGCGTCGAGTCCGTCCAGGAAGCGGCCGAGGCCGGGCAGCGCGGCGGGCAGGTCGAGGGCGAGCGTCCAGCCGGGGGCAGGGAACGACAGCCACCCCGGGTCCGGGGTACCGAACCGCTGGAGCTCGGCCCGGAACGCGGGACACCGCCGCGCCGAGATCCGCCGCACCACGCGGTGCAGCGCCTCCTCCTGCCCGTGGCCGACCGTGAACCGGTAGCGCACCAGTCCGGCGCGGCCGTACAGCCGACTGGCGTCGGGGAGGGCGTCCAGGGGGTGGAAGAAGGCGGCGGCGGTGCGCAGCTCACCGGTCCGGGAGCGGCGCGCACTCCGGTAGCGGATCTCGTTGAGGAGGGCGACGGTGGCCGGGCCCAGCAGCCCGCCGGGGAGGGTCGGCAGGGCCGGCCAGGGGTCGGGCCGGCCGTGACCAGCTGCACCCGGGGAGCGCCTCGTGCGCCGGGCGTGCGCCGGCGGCACAGAGGGGGGCGCGTGCTCCCCCCGGATGAGGACACCGCGGCCGGTCGCCCGGCCGCGGGCCAGCAGGTCGATCCACGCGGAGGCGTACGGCAGCCGGCCGCCACCGGCGCCGAAGCGGGCCAGCAGATCGTCCAGGTCCGTGGCGCGCTCGGTGGTGACGGCGATCAGCGGGGTCGCCACGCGCTTCAGGCGGAGGGTGGCGGAGAGGATCACCCCGGTCAGCCCAAGCCCGCCGGTGGTCGCGTCGAAGAGGGCGCTGCCGGGCGTCACCGTACGCACCTCGCCGTCGGCGGTGAGGAGCTCCAACGCGCCGACGTGCCGGGCGAGGGAGCCGACGCCCGGGTGGTCGCGGCCGTGCACGTCGGAGGCGATCGCGCCGCCCACGGTGATCCGGCCGCTCCCCGGCACGACCGGCAGGAACCAGCCGCGCGGCAACAGGATCCGCAGCAGCCGCTCCAGGCTCACCCCCGCGTCGCAGCGGACCGTCCCCGCCGACTCGTCCAGACCGCGTACCCGGTCCAGGCCGGTCAGGTCGAGCACCGAGCCGCCCGCGTTCTGCGCCGCGTCCCCCGGCGCCCGCCCGAACCCCCGGGCGATGGCGCCCCGGGGCCCGCGGCCCCGGACCACGGCAGCCGCCTCCTCGTACGTACGGGGGCGAAACCGTACGGCGGTGGTCGGGGCGGTGCGGCCCCAGCCGGTCAAGGACACCGTGTCGACGGACATGCCCGTGACCGTAGCCCCGGGCCCGTCGTCCGGGAAAACCTATTCGTCCCCTTTGTTACACCGCTCACCGGAATGGGTGATGGAGCGAGTGTCACCGGGAGAGGGCGTCGTTCTCCAGGACGCGTCCGGGAGAGTCCTCGGTGCGGTCCGCCGGTTTTCCGGGCCCAGGAGGGTACGCGTACGTTCATGGACTGGCTCAAGAAGCTCCCCGTCGTCGGGCCCCTCGTCTCCCGGCTGATGGAGACGCACGCCTGGCGCTCCTACGAGCGGCTGGAGAAGGTCCACTGGACCCGGCTCGCCGCCGCGATCACCTTCATCAGTTTCCTGGCGCTCTTCCCGCTGATCGCGGTCGGCGCGGCGATCGCGGCCGCGCTGCTCTCCGACAAGCAGCTGGACACCATCAAGGACGAGCTCGCCGACCAGGTGCCGGGGATCTCCGACCAGCTCGGCATCGACGCCCTGGTGGCCAACGCCGGCACGGTCGGCCTGGTGGCCGGGGCGCTGCTGCTGTTCACCGGCATCGGCTGGATCGGCTCGATGCGCGAGTGCCTGCGCGCGGTCTGGGAGCTGGACGACGTCCAGGAGGCCAACCCGGTCGTCGCCAAGGTCAAGGACGCCGTGCTGCTGATCGGCCTCGGCGGAGCCGGGCTCGCCACCCTGGCGGTGTCCACGGTCGGTTCGACGGCCGTCGCGTGGACCGCCGACCGGATCGGCATCCCCGAGGGCGGCGCGGGGGGCGTCCTGCTCCAGGTGGCCGCCCTGGTGGTGGCGGTCCTCGCCGACTTCCTGCTGCTGCTCTACCTGCTGTCCCTGCTGCCCGGGGTCGAGCCGCCCCGGCGTCGGCTGGTGGTCGCGGCCCTGACCGGCGCGGTCGGCTTCGAACTGCTCAAGCTGCTGCTCGGCAGCTATATGAAGGGCGTCGCGGGCAAGAGCATGTACGGTGCGTTCGGCGTGCCGATCGCCCTGCTCCTGTGGATCAACTTCACCGCGAAGCTGCTGCTGTTCTGCGCCGCGTGGACCGCGACCCGGTCCAAGGACGAGCACCGGCCGGAGGAGGCCGGGGCGGAGGAGGCCACCGAGGCGGTCACGGGCGGCTCCAGCCGGGCGTCCTAGGAGGTCAGTCGCGCGGGGGGCGCCGGCTCAGACCGGGCACCGGCCAGCGCCGGTTGACCAGGAACACCCCGGCCGCCAGCACCACCAGCACCCCGGCTACGATCCCCAGCGCGACCCCGACCCCGCCGGAGTCCTGGGTCGCCGAGGCGTGAGTGGCCTTCGCCTGGCCAGCGGAGCCCTGGTCCGCCCCGGCGGCCGGCTGCGCGCCCTTCCCGCCGTTCGCGTTCCCGGTGGCCACGGACTTCGGCGGCACCAGCTGGCCGACCGGCCGCACCTTGCCGCTCGCGGCGAAGCCCCAGTCGAGCAGGTGCGCGGCCTCCTTGTAGACGGCGTGGCTCTCCTCGGCCGACGGGTTCATGACGGTCACCAGCAGCACCCGGCCGCCGCGCTCGGCGACTCCGGTGAACGTGGAGCCCGCATGGGTCGTGTAGCCGTTCTTGACGCCCGCGATGCCCTGGTACGGATCCACGCCGATGTCCCCGGTGATCAGCCGGTTGGTGTTCTGGATCTCGAAGCTCTCGCGCTTCCCCTTCTTCTTCTCGCCGGGGAAGTCGGCGGAGGCGGTCGCCGCGTACTCGCGGAAGTCCTTCTTCTGCATACCGCTGCGGGCGATCAGCGTCAGGTCGTAGGCGCTGGAGACCTGCCCCGGGGCGTCGTACCCGTCCGGCGAGACCACCGTGGTGTCCAGTGCCTGGAGCTCCTCGGCGTGCTTCTGCATCGCCGTCACCGTCTTGGGGATGCCCCCGTACATCTCCGAGAGCACGTGCACCGCGTCGTTGCCCGACCGCAGGAAGACCCCGAGCCACAGGTCGTGGACCGTGTACGTGTGGTCCTCCTTGACGCCCACCAGGCTGCTGCCCTCACCGACCCCCGCCAGGTCGCTGTCCTGGACCGTGTGGGTCAGGGTGGTGGGCTGGAGGGCGGGCAGGACCGTGTCCGCGAAGAGCATCTTCAGGGTGGAGGCGGGCGGCAGCCGCCAGTGCGCGTTGTGCGCGGCCAGCACGTCCCCGCTCTCCGCGTCCGCGACGATCCACGAGCGGCCGGACAGCTTCTTGGGCAGCACGGGGGCTCCCGCACCCAGGTTGACCTGGGGGCCCGTCTTGGCGAGCTGCTCCCCGCCGAGGCTCGACATCGTGCTCGGCGGTTTGGGCTGCTTGTCGTCGCTCTTGTCCTTGTCGGCCGCCGATGCGGGAGTGAGGGCAAGACTGGACAGCAGGGCGGCGGAGATGACCGACAGAGTGATCTTTTTCAGAGCAGGCACGGTCGAAAAAGTACAGGGCGAACATGTGGATGCGGACCCGGACCGGCTGACCCGCCGGAGGGACGGCCGGGACTGCCCCTTTCGGACGCCACCCCGGCCGAGGGGCCCCGAGGGCAGCGGCGATACTGGATCCATGAAGCTCAGCCGCCCCGTCTCCTGGTTCCTGCTCGTCTTCGGGGTGTGGAGCTGGTTCATCTGGATCACTTTCGTCAAGAACCTGTGGCAGGACGGCAGCGGGCTCGCGTTCGACGACGCGGGTGAGCCGACCGGCTACTTCTGGGTCCACCTGCTGCTCGCCATCACGTCCTTGTCTCTGGGGACGGTGGTCGGCGCGATCGGGTTGCGTGGGGTCCGGGCTTTGCGCGACGAGCGCGCATGACGACAGGAACGTAGGGAAGCGCGGATGGCAGCTGTGGTCTTCGTCCTGGTGGCGCTCGTGGTGCTGGCGCTGCTCGCCGGCGTGCACCGCTATGTGTGGCGCCGGTTCGTCGGCGACACGACGGCACCGGGCAGCACACCGCGCAAGGTGGGCACCGTCGCCGCCTTCGTGCTGCCCCTGCTGAGCCTGGGAGCCATGACCTCCGGCCGGATCGGCGCCCCCTTCTGGCTCCAGCAGGTGCTGGCCTGGCCGGGGTTCCTGTGGCTGGCCGCCCTGCTGTACCTGACGCTGGCGCTGCTGGTGGGCGAGGTCGTCCGCCCGCTCCTCGGCCGGGTGCTCGCCCGGCGCGACGCGGTGGCCGCGGCCCGGCGAGCGACCGGAACCGGAACCTCCGATCCGGCGGTGGACGGACCCGTGGCCGCGACGCCGAGCGGGACCCGTCCCCGTACGGAAGAGCTGATCCCGGCGGGCCCGACCCGCCCCGCCACCTCGCCCGATCTGACTCCCGCCACCGCGCCGGCCGCCGAACCGGAACCGGAAGCGGCCCACGAGACGGCAGCGTTGAGCGATACGGAAGCGTCTGTTCCGGCAGAACCGGAACCGCCGGCGACCGGGTCGACGATCACCCACCCCTCCCGGCGGCTCTTCGTCTCCCGGGTCGTCGGCGGCGCCGCTGCCGCCGCCGGGCTCGCCACCGTCGGGTACGGCACCTACGGCGTGCTGCGCGGGCCGAGCGTCAAGCGCGTCACCGTGCCGCTCGCCAAACTGCCCCGTGCGGCCCACGGCTTCCGGATCGCCGTGGTCAGCGACATCCACATCGGCCCGATCCTCGGCCGCGCCCACACCCGGCGCATCGTCGACACGATCAACTCCACCTCGCCCGACCTGGTCGCCGTCGTCGGTGACCTGGTCGACGGGTCCGTGGCCGACCTCGGCTCCGCCGCCGAACCGCTGGCCGGACTGCGGGCACGGCACGGCAGCTTCTTCGTCACCGGCAACCACGAGTACTTCTCCGGTGCCGCCCAGTGGCTCGACCACGTACGGGAGCTGGGGCTGGTCCCGCTGGAGAACGCGCGGGTGGAGATGGGCGGCTTCGACCTCGCCGGGGTCAACGACGTGGCGGGGGAGACCGAGGGCCAGGGCCCCGACTTCGTCCGCGCGCTCGGCGACCGGGACCGCTCCCGGGCCGCCGTCCTCCTCGCGCACCAACCCGTCGTCATCCACGACGCCGTCGAGCACGGTGTCGACCTCCAGCTCTCCGGCCACACCCACGGCGGACAGCTCTGGCCCGGGAACCACCTCGCCGAGCTCGCCAACCCGACCGTCGCCGGGCTCGAGCGCTACGGCGACACCCAGCTGTTCGTCTCCCGCGGGGCGGGCGCCTGGGGTCCGCCGGTACGGGTCGGCGCCCCGGCCGACATCACCGTCGTCGAACTCGCCTCGCGCCAGGCGTAGAACCGGTCCTGCCGTCGCCCCGGCACATTCCGCTTGTGATCACGCGACCTTCATGGATACCGCACCGTAGCGTCACCGTCAGCAACGGAAAGCCGCAGGTGGGAGGGGGGAAACGGCCTTTTCGGACACGCTGTGGGGGGCGTGTCCAACAAAAGGCTGTGAGTGCCCCATTTACTCTTCCAGATGTGAAAATCGTGTGATTGGGTGAGCGCGAACGTGCGGCAGTATGCGTGTCAGCGCACAACTGCCGTAGTGGGGCTGGTAAGGGAGAGCACGGCAATGCGGTCGGTCCGGGTACGGATTCTCGCGATTCTCGCGGTTTTGGTCATCGCAGGCGTGGGTGCCTGGCAACTGCTCCCGTCAGGGGAGGGCAGGAACGGCGCGGTCACGGTCGGGACCTCGGACATCGTGACCTCCCTGGACCCGGCCGGGGCGTACGACGCGGGTTCCTGGGCGATCTACAGCAACCTCTACCAGTCGCTGATGACCTTCCAGCCCGGGGCGATCGTGCCGGAGCCGGACGCGGCGGAGAGCTGCGCGTTCGTCGGGCAGAAGCTCCAGACCTACCAGTGCAGGCTCCGTGACGACCTGACCTTCTCCAACGGCCGGAAGATCACCGCCGAGGACGTCAAGAAGTCCTTCGACCGGATCTTCACGATCAAGTCGGACGTCGGCCCCGCGGGCCTCTTCCCGACGCTCGACAGCGTCGCCACCGAAGGCCGCACGATCACGTTCAACCTGTCCGGCAAGGACGCGACCTTCCCCCAGAAGCTCGCCACCGGCGCCGCGGCGATCGTGGACTCGACCAAGTACCCGCAGGGTGAGCTCCGCAAGGGCAACCAGGTCGACGGCTCCGGCCCGTACGTCCTCAAGTCGTACGAGCCCGGGGCCCGCGCCGAGCTGGTGCCGAACCCGAAGTACCGGGGCGCGCTCAAGAAGACCGGCCACGCGGTCGACATCCGCTACTTCACGGCCTCCGAGGACCTGCTGGCCGCCTGGAACAGCGGCGACGTGGACGTCGCCCACCGCCAGCTGCCCTCCGCCACGCTCGCCGAACTCAACCCGGGCGACCCCGACGTGCGGGTGACCGAGGCGGCCAGTGCCGAGATCCGCAACATCATCTTCAACGTCCGGGACAACTCCCCGTTCGCCGACAAGAAGGTCCGGCAGGCCGTCGCCACGCTCCTCGACCGGGGCCCGCTGGTCCGCAAGGTCTACCAGGGCACGGTCGACCCGCTGTACTCGCTGATCCCCACCGGCTACATCGGGCACAGCACCCCCTTCTTCGACGCCTACCCCTCCTCCGATCCCCAGCGCGCCAAGGAGCTGCTCCGGCAGGCCGGCGCGCAGACCCCGGTCGACGTCGAGTTCGCCTACCGCGAGGGCGACATGTACACCAAGGAGACCGCCGAGCTGCGGCGCCAGCTGGAGAAGGACGGCCTGTTCAAGGTCTCGGTCAAGGCCGTGGAGTGGACGAAGTACCAGAAGGAGTACGCGGCCGGTGAGTACGACATGTACACCGTCGGCTGGTTCCCCGACTTCCCGGACCCCGACACCTTCAGCCAGCCGCTCGTCGGCACCGGCAACGTCCTGCACAGCGGGTACTCCAGCAAGAAGATGGACCAGCTGATCGCCGCCACCCAGCAGTTCAGCGACCGTGGCCGCACCTCCAACGACTTCAAGGAGATGCAGCGGCTGGTGGGCGAGGACGTACCGCTGCTGCCGCTGTGGCAGAAGAAGGACTACGTCGTCGCCAAGTCCGAGGTGGCCGGGTCCCAGTACCTCTCCGACGGCACCGGCTTCTGGCGCCTGTGGGAACTCAGCTGGATCTGACGGGCCGCCCAGGCGGACGGCCGCCGGGGCACCCCGGTCAGCCGGCCGGCCGGGGCTCCGTCCCGGCCGGCGCGCCGGGCATGAACTCCACCAGCACCGCGTGGACCTGCCGTACGAGCGGGCGCAGCACCCGGAACCGGGAGAGCGCGATCGCCCGCGCCGCGATCGGCGCGGTGCGCTCGACGAGCCGCCGGCTCCGCTCCGCGCCCCCGGACCGGTCGTACACCCAGAACAGCACCAGGCCCATCTGCATCAGCCAGAGCAGCTCGGGCAGCAGCGGGGCCAGTTCGGGATCGCTCCTGGTGCTCGAACCGGCGAGGGTCTCCCGGTGGATGGAGACCGCCGCCTCGCGGGCCGCCACCGACTCGTCGGAGAAGGGGGAGAGCGGACTCTCCGGATCGGCCGCGTTCTTGAAGAACTGGGCGGCGAACCGGTGGTACGGCTCCGCCACGTCCAGCCAGACCAGCAGCACCCCCCTGATCCGGTCGGCCAGTTCGCTCTCGCCGGCCAGGACGGGCCGGACCGCGGCCGCGTGTTCCCCGGCGATGCGGTCGTAGAAGCCCTGGACCAGGTGCTCCTTGGAGGAGAAGTAGTAGTAGGCGTTCCCGACGGAGACGCCCGCCTCCTGCGCGATCGCCCGCATGGTCGTCCGGTCGTACCCCCGCTCGGCGAAGAGCCGGAGCGCCGTTACCAGAATCAGCGTGCGGGTCTGCTCGCTCTTGGCCGCCTTGCCCGCCCTGGCGGGCCTTACGGCCCCGTTCTCCTGCACGTTCTTCTCTTCCTTCACCACGGGCCCAAGGTTAACGGGGGCCCCACGGGCCGCCCGGCTGGGTGGTGCACGCCCGCCCGGGGACGCACCGCGCGGCCGTCGCCGACCGGTACCTCGCCGCGGCGAGCACGGTCCCCCGGGCGAAGGGCGCTCCCGCCGGGGTGGTCAGCCAGTGGGCCTTCGAGCGGTACTTCGCCAGCGCCCACAGGCAGACGATCCAGGCGGAGGTCCCCCGGTAGACCTGGCCCAGGTCGCCCACCACGGTGATCTCGGCGTAGGTGGACACGGGGTCCAGCTCCGGGAACCGCTGCCGCGCCTCGGGCGATCCGGCCGGTAGGAGGTCCAGCGGGACCAGCTGGCGCTGCCGCTGGAGCCAGGCCGCAGGTGGTACGCGACAACAGTGAGGTCCATACCCCACCCGCCTTTGAACGCGTTCAAAACTGTTTGCGGACATGACTGTAGCCCCCTTCTTGAACATGTTCAAGAAGGGGGCTACGGAAGGGTGTCCAGAGAGGGCCGGGCGCCGGTGAGGGCGGCGGGCCCGGTGCTCAGGCGCTCATCGAGCGGGCCTGGTTGACCTGGCCCATCACGGCCAGGAAGGTGTGCGGGCCCATCGCCGGGATCATGGTGCCGTGGTGGCGGCCGCCGCTGGTGACCGTCACCTGGACGAAGCCGACGGTCCGCTTCTCCTTCATCAGCAGGAACAGCAGGCCGATCAGGCAGAACAGGGCGAAGACGATCGCCAGCACGATCGCGTGCGCCGGGATCTTCTCCTCGGTGCGCGACATGTCGGTCGCCGTCCAGACCGCACCCTTGAGCGGCATCGTCCCCGAAGGGGTGACGACCGCGTCGCTCATGACGGTGATGTCGCCGATCGACAGGACCGGGACTCCGCCGCCCTGGCCGGGCACGCCCTGGGTCGCGGGGAGGTACGGGCCGGGCATCGTCGGCTGCGCCGGGTTCGGATAGCCGTAGCCCGGGCCGGGCTGGGTCGCCGACTCGGGCAGCGGCTGCGGATAGCCGTACGCGGGCGTGGCGCCCGGCGCCGGATACCCGTAACCCTGTCCGTCGGCCATCGTCGGCGGATGGCCGGGCTGCTGGGGAGGACCCCACTTGTACGCGTCGCCCGCATACGGATTCGGCTCGCTCATGGGGATCCCCGTTCTCTGCGCGTTTTCCGCTCCGCACGACCGTACCGCCCGCACCGCCCCGGCGCAGCAACAGGCCCCGGCCGCCGCGGTCGTGATGACCGGAGCGGCCGGGGCCTGTGCGGGTGCCGGGAGACCCGGGAGGGTCAGAAGCGACGCGTGATGAGCGCGCGCTTCACCTCCTGGATCGCCTTGGTGACCTCGATGCCACGCGGGCAGGCGTCCGTGCAGTTGAACGTGGTGCGGCAACGCCACACGCCGTCACGGTCGTTGAGGATCTCCAGACGCTGCTCGCCGGCCTCGTCGCGCGAGTCGAAGATGAAGCGGTGCGCGTTGACGATCGCCGCCGGGCCGAAGTACTGGCCGTCGTTCCAGAACACCGGGCACGAGGACGTGCACGCGGCGCACAGGATGCACTTGGTGGTGTCGTCGAACCGCTCGCGGTCCTCGGCGGACTGCAGGCGCTCGCGGGTCGGCTCGTTCCCCTTGGTGACGAGGAAGGGCATGACATCGCGGTACGCCTGGAAGAACGGGTCCATGTCGACCACGAGGTCCTTGAGGACCGTGAGGCCCTTTATGGCCTCCACCATGATCGGCTTCTCCGGGTTGATGTCCTTGATCAGCGTCTTGCAGGCGAGCCTGTTCTTGCCGTTGATCCGCATCGCGTCGGAGCCGCAGATGCCGTGCGCGCAGGAACGGCGGAACGTCAGGGTCCCGTCGAGCTCCCACTTGATCTTGTGGAGGGCGTCGAGGACGCGCTCCTTCGGGTCGATCTCGATCTGGAAGTCCTGCCACTGGACCTCGTCGGAGACCTCGGGGTTGAAGCGGCGGATCCGGAACGTGGCGGTGATGAACGGGGAGTCGGCGAAGCCCGCTTCGGGCTTCGGGGTCCCGTCGGTCTTGTCCAGGGTCGGGGTAGCCATCAGTACTTACGCTCCATCGGCTGGTAGCGGGTCGTCACGACCGGCTTGTAGTCGAGCCGGATCGACTCGGCGCCGTCGGCGGCCACCTCGCGGTACGCCATGGTGTGGCGCATGAAGTTGACGTCGTCGCGGTTGGGGTAGTCCTCGCGGTAGTGACCGCCGCGGGACTCCTTGCGGGCGAGCGCGGAGACCGCCATGACCTCGGCCAGGTCGAGCAGGTTGCCCAGCTCGATGGCCTCCAGCAGGTCGGTGTTGAACCGCTTGCCCTTGTCCTGGATGGACACGTTGAGGTACCGCTCGCGCAGCTCGGCGATCTTGTCGACCGCCGTCTTGATCGTCTGCTCGGTGCGGAAGACCATCACGTTGGCGTCCATGCACTCCTGGAGCTCCAGGCGCAGCGTGGCGACACGCTCGGTACCGGTGGAGTTGCGCAGCCGCTCCACCTGGTCGGCGACGAGCTGGGCCGGGTTCTCGGGAAGCTCGACGAAGTCGTGATTCGCCGCGTACTCGGCGGCGGCGATGCCCGAGCGCTTGCCGAAGACGTTGATGTCGAGCAGCGAGTTGGTGCCCAGACGGTTGGCCCCGTGCACGGAGACACAGGCGACCTCGCCGGCGGCGTACAGGCCCGGGACGACGGTGGTGTTGTCGGCCAGCACCTCGCCCTCGACGTTGGTCGGGATGCCGCCCATGGCGTAGTGCGCGGTCGGCTGGATCGGGATCGGGTCCGTGTAGGGCTCGATGCCGAGGTAGGTCCGCGCGAACTCCGTGATGTCCGGGAGCTTGGCGTCCAGCTGCTCCGGCGGCAGGTGCGTCAGGTCCAGGTAGACGTGGTCACCGGCCGGACCGCAGCCGCGGCCCTCGCGGATCTCGGTGTAGATGGAGCGCGAGACGACGTCACGGGAGGCCAGGTCCTTCATGACGGGCGCGTACTTCTCCATGAAGCGCTCGCCGTCCTTGTTGCGGAGGATGCCGCCCTCACCGCGGGCGCCCTCCGTCAGCAGGATGCCCATGCGCCAGATGCCCGTCGGGTGGAACTGGAAGAACTCCATGTCCTCCAGCGGCAGGCCGCGCCGGTAGCAGGCGGCCTGGCCGTCACCGGTCAGGGTGTGCGCGTTGGACGTCACCTTGAAGAACTTGCCGGTGCCGCCGGAGGCGTAGATGACCGACTTCGCCTGGAAGACGTGGATCTCACCGGTGGCCAGCTCGAACGCGACGACGCCGGCGGACTTCTTGACCCCGTCGACCTCGGTGATCAGCTGGTCCAGGACGTAGAACTCGTTGAAGAACTCCACGCCCTCCTTGACGCAGTTCTGGTACAGCGTCTGGAGGATCATGTGACCGGTGCGGTCCGCGGCGTAGCAGGACCGGCGGACCGGGGCCTCGCCGTGGCTGCGGGTGTGGCCGCCGAAGCGGCGCTGGTCGATGCGGCCCTCGGGCGTCCGGTTGAACGGCAGGCCCATCTTCTCCAGGTCGAGGACGGCGTCGATGGCCTCCTTCGCCAGGATCTCGGCGGCGTCCTGGTCGACCAGGTAGTCGCCGCCCTTGACCGTGTCGAAGGTGTGCCACTCCCAGTTGTCCTCCTCCACGTTGGCGAGCGCGGCGGCCATGCCGCCCTGCGCCGCACCGGTGTGGGAGCGGGTGGGGTAGAGCTTCGTCAGCACGGCGGTACGGCTGCGCTTGGTCGACTCGATGGCCGCACGCATGCCGGCGCCGCCGGCGCCGACGATGACGGTGTCGTACTTGTGGATCTGCATGGTTTCCTCTGGTCCCTCTGTCCCGGCGCCTAGCGGATGTTCGGGTCGAAGGTGAAGATCACCAGCGTGCCCAGCAGGACGGTGAACACCGTGGCGGTGTACAGGAGCATCTTCAGCCAGAAGCGGGTCTTGTCCCGTTCGGCGTAGTCGTTGATGACCGTACGGAGGCCGTTGGCGCCGTGGAGCATGGCGAGCCACAGCATCATCAGGTCCCAGACCTGCCAGAACGGCGAGGCCCAGCGGCCCGCCACGAAGGCGAAGCCGATCTTGGAGACACCGCCGTCGAGCACCAGCTGGATCAGCAGGTGGCCGAGGACGAGGACGACCAGGACGATGCCCGACAGGCGCATGAAGAGCCAGGCGTACATCTCGAAGTTGGTGCGCGATCCCTTGGGCGTCTTGGCCGTCCGCTGGCGCGGGGGCTCGATCACCGGGGCCGGGTGGTCGGCGTCGAATCGGAGCACGGGCTCAACACCCTCGACGTCGCCGATCGCGGCTGCGGAAGAAGTCTCACTGGACATGGGCCTCAGCTCCCGAAGACGTCGCGTACGGCGTGACCGAGGACGGGGTACAGGGCCCCGACCATCAGCACGATCCAGATGCCCAGCACGGTCCAGAGCATCTGCTTCTGGAAGCGCGGGCCCTTGGCCCAGAAGTCCACGGCGATGATCCGGAGACCGTTCAGCGCGTGGAAGAGAATGGCGGCCACGAGGCCGTATTCGAGGAGCGCGACGATCGGCGTCTTGTACGTGGCCACGACATCGTCGTAGGCCTCGGGGGAGACGCGGACGAGAGCGGTGTCCAGGACATGTACGAACAGGAAGAAGAAAATGAGGACACCGGTGACTCGATGAGCCACCCAGGACCACATGCCTTCCCGGCCGCGGTACAGCGTTCCAGCCGGCACGGAAGAACCCTCCGGGAGCGGGGATTGGGGTCGGCCGGCTTGACTGTCGGTCTGACCCGGCCGGGTACGGTCCACCGGCCCCGGCCATCGTAGCGACGCATTGTCGGTTCGTTCGCGCCGGGGCCTCTGGTGTGATCAAAGTGGCAATCAAACAGGCACGTACGGGCTAGAGCCGCCCTTCCCGGACGCTGTGCCCCGGGCCCTTCTCCGTCCGGGCGCCGCCGGGGTCACCAGCCCTCGGTCACCAGCTCGACCAGTCGGCTCCGGGCGAGTCGCCGCAGCTCGTCGGCGGTCACCGCCCGCTCCTCGTCCACCTCGTGCGTCAGCCTGACCCGGATGCCGGCCAGGACCTGGTCCACGGCCTGGGAGGGCGGGCACGCGTCCAGGCAGATCACGAAGGAATGGCCGAATCTGCTCTCGTACGCCGCGTGCGCGGCCCGCAGCGCGAGGTGGGCGGCGCGGGGTGCGTCGTGGTGCAGGCAGGGGGCGGGCTCGGCGGCGAGCGCCTCCGCGATGTCGCGGGGCGCCAGGTCGTACCCCGCCTCGTCGGAGGCGGCCAGCAGGGACGCCAGGTCCGGGAAGGGGCGGTGTGCGGCCATCCGGTGGGCCCAGCGGCGGCTGCCGCAGCACTCCAGGAGCGCGGCCTCGGCGGTGGCGAAGGGGGCCGCGTTGAAGCGGGCGAGACCGGCCGCCAGGTCGGCGGGCGGTACGCCGGGAGCCCCGCTCACCTGCGGCGGGCGGCGGTGCTGGACGGGTATGGCGGAGCGCCCGGCCGGGGGCGTGGACTGCCTGGGCAGGCCGGCGGGGGACTCGCTGGACCTGGACAGCGTGGACTCCTCGAATCAACGACATCTGTGACCCTGAAGAGGGGCAGGAGGGCGACAAGGTTGCCCGACGGGGCGTACGCGGGGTGGAAGTGGGGCGGTGTCGGGGTGGGAGTGTGATGTTCCCGGGGTGGAAGTGGGGCGAGAGACGAATGTGCCGCAACGCTAGCGAGATCGGTCGGCGGCCGTCCGGGGGATCGGCCGAAAATCACCCGAACGGGAGAGTTACGGAACGTTTGACGACCGCCTGACCTGCGGTGACCAGCGTCCCACCCGCCGCCCGCGCGTTCTCGATGGGCGGATCTTCAGCAAAAATGTCAACCTTTCAGCCTATTCACCCGTCCCTGCCCCCTATCTGTCCCCTGGCCCCTATCCCGGAGGAATCTGACCGATGTCGCCCACGCGTGGTGCCCTCGTCACCGGCGCGGCTGTCACAGCCGCGGCCGCCGTCGTCCTCACCGTCGTCGTCTGGCCGGAAGGCTCCGGCAGCCACCCCTCCCGCGACGCCGCGTCGCCGTCCGGGACCTCCGCGTCGGCGGCCGCCCCGTCGCCCACCCGCAGCTACCCGCTCTCCAGCGCGCCGAGCACCATCCCGGCGGTCCGCGAGCACACCTCCGCGCGCGGGCCGGGCTGGCGGCCGGGCGAGGACAGCACGGTCGTCATAGCCAAGGGCAGCCAGGTGCTCGCCGACGAGGCCCGGCTGCTCGCCAAGGAGCTGAAGATCCGCTACCGGGGGGCCCGGGCGCCCCGCGAGGGGGACGTCGAGCTGGTGCTCGGCGCGAAGGACGAGGGGCCCGCCGAGTCGTACACGCTCACCGTCCGCGACCGGAAGGTGCGGATCACCGGTCCCGACGAGTCGGGCGTCTTCTACGGCACCCGCACCCTCAAGCAGTCCCTCGCGGCGGACACGACCGTGCCCGAGGGCGTCGTCAACGACCGGCCCGACCGGCCGCAGCGCGGGCTCAACCTCGACATCGCGCGCAAGCACTACAGCGCCGGGTGGATCGAGGACCGCCTACGCGAGATGGGCGACCTCAAGCTCAACCAGCTCGGCCTGCACTTCTCCGACGACCAGGCCTTCCGGATCGAGTCGAAGACCCACCCCGAGGTGGTCTCGGACGAGGCCCTCAGCCAGGACGAGGTCCGCCGCATCGTCGGGCTCGCCAACAGCCTGCACATCGAGGTCGTCCCGGAGATCGACTCGCCCGGACACCTCGGAGCGGTGCTGCGCGCCCACCCCGACCTCCAGCTCCGCAACACCCAGGGCGTCGAGTCCCGGGGGTCCATCGACATCTCCGAGCCGGGGTCGGCGAAGCTGATCGACGAGCTGCTGGACGAGTACACCGACCTGTTCCCCGGGAAGTACTGGCACCTGGGCGCCGACGAGTACCAGGCGCTGATGGTCCGCGACCCCGCCGCCTCCTACCCGCAGCTCCAGCGGGCCGCCGAGCAGCAGCACGGCTCCGGCGCCACCATCGAGGACCTCGCCACCGGCTGGCTGAACGACCGGGCCGAGGTGGTCGAGCCCGAGGGCCGCACCGCCAAGGCGTGGAACGACGGCCTCTTCCGGGACTCGGAGGTCACGGCGGCCAAGAACATCGAGATCGAGTACTGGACCGGCAAGGAGATCGGCGCCCGGCCCCCGCAGGAGTACCTCGCCGAGGGCTACAAGATGCTCAACCTCAACGACGAGTTCCTGTACTACGTGCTCGGCGAGCCTAACCAGTTCGTCTACCCGACCGGCAAGCGGATCTACGAGCAGTGGACCCCGATGGTGCTGCGCGGCACCGAGCCGGTCGCTGAGCGCTACTCGCCACAGATCCTCGGCGGCCGGTTCGCCGTCTGGGGCGACCTGCCGAACGCCCAGACCACCCAGCAGGTCGCCGACGGCATCAGGATGCCGCTCGTCGCCACCTCCCAGAAGCTCTGGGACCCGCGGAAGCCGGAGCTGACCTGGGCGCAGTTCCAGGAGCTGGCGGAGCGGACGGGCAGCGCGGGCTGACGCCCCGGCCGTCCACGGCGGGCGGGGCGAGTGGGCCGAGCAGGTCGCGCCGCGTGCGCACCCCCGGGTCACCGCTCCGGCCGTTCCGGGCGCTCAATCGGTGACGGCCGCGCCGAAGTGACGCTATTCAGCCATTCGGCGCAGTAGGTGGTAGACCGAGGGAGACGTCGATGAGTCTGCTGGAACTGATCGGACGCGCCGACGAGCGAGCGCTCGCCGCCAGTGCCGTGGCCTGCCTGGACCGCTGCCTGCCGCTGCTCGCGGGACCGGAGGGGGCCGAGCCGCTGCGGCCGCTCTGGGCGAGCTGTGAGGGCGGGCGGGAATGGGCCACCTGCCTGGTGGCCGTCCGTACGGCGATGGACCACGAGTCCGTCGCCGACGGACCGGCGGCACGGGTGCGCGCGATGCTGGGGGCCGCCCCCTCCGACTTCGCTCCCGCGCCGCTGCGGGAGTGGGCGGACGCCTGCTCGCTGGTCGCGCTGGAGATCCACGGGCGGTTCGACGCCCCGGACGGGGACACCCCGCGGGACGCGGCCGGTCCGCCGAGGGCGGCGCGCGGCGGGGCGGCGGCCGACCTCGGGCCGCTGGTGGCGGGGGAGCTGGAGCGGCAGGTCCGCATCCTGGAGATCCTCGCGGAGACCACCGGCACGGCGGGCAGCGGAGCCGGGATGCGCAAAGCCCTGGACCTGTCCACGGAGGGGCGCCGGGTGCTGCGCGCGGTGATGTCGCGCCGGGCCCGCATCCGGGGCTGACGGCGACCGCTCCCCTCCGGGACCGGGTACGAACGGCTCCCCTCCCGCGCACCGGGTGCCAGCAGGGGAGCCGCTGTCGCCGTCAGTCCGCCAGGGCCGCCGCCTGGTCGGCGGCGCGCAGGCCGGACTCGATCGCGCCCTCGACGAACGCCCCGTACCAGCCGCTCGCTATGTCGGAGCCGGCGAAGACGACCTGGCCGTGCGGCTGCTGGATGGCGGGCAGCTGGCGCAGCAGCTGGCCGGGGCGGCGCAGCCCCCAGCCGCCGCGCGCGTAGGTGTCCTTGCTCCATTCCATCGCCCGGTGGCCGACGAGCGTGGCCCCGGGGATGAAGCGGCGCACGGCCGCCTGCACCGTCGCGCGGTCGGACACATTGAGCGAGGGGCCGCTGAAGCCGACGTACAGCCGTCCGCCGGGGAGCTCCTGCTGCGGGAGGAGCAGCTGGATCGGGCCGGTCTCGTCGGACTGCGCGTACACCGCGTCCGAGCTGCCGCGCACATGCAGCCACAGCTTGGTGGCGTGCGGTACGCCGACGCCCTCCCGGGTCGCGTCGGTGTGCACCTTCGGCAGGCCCGGCGTGAAGGCGATGGTCCCCCAGGTGTTGACGGGGGTGGCGACGACCACCACCCGCGAGCGGTACGTCTGTCCGCCGCCGAGACGCACCTGCGTCCACCCGCCACCGGCTCTGCTGACCGACGTGACCCGCGAGTTGAGGCGTACGGCCGCCTTGGACTCGGCGAACATCGCCGACAGCACCGAGGTCATGCCCCCGTCGGGCCGCAGGCTCATGGTGGAGTGGAACCCGTCGTACGTCCCGCCGGCCAGCTGGTACCACTGCGCCAGGCCGGTCAGCCCGCCCCAGTCGTTGCTGCCCGCGAAGGGCGCGGTGGAGCCCGCCACCCACTGGTGGTCCACGGGGGAGAGGTCCAGCTGCTTGATGCGGTCCGCCAGCGAGAGGCGGTCCACGGTCTCCAGCAGGTCCTTGCGGTGGAGCGGTTCCAGCGGGCGTGCGAAGTACTCGGCGGAGCCCGCGTAGAACTCGTCGAACAGGGTTCCGAGCCGGCCGAAGGTCTCCTCGGGCGCCGCGCTCCGGTAGCCGTTCCCGTCCGGCATGACGGCGACGGTCGGGGCGATGTCCAGGGTGGTGCCGACGGAGTAGCGCTGGAGCTCGCGTTCGACGAGGTGCTGGCCGGGGCCGAACCAGCCGCCGCCCAGTTCGACGCGCTCGCCGGCGAACGTGCTGGTCCACACGCGGCCGCCGATCCGGTCGCGGGCCTCCAGGACCAGCGTGGACAGACCGCGTGCCGTCAGCTCGCGGGCCACGGTGCCGCCCGCGTACCCGGCGCCGATGACGATCGCGTCCCAGGGGGCGTCCTCGGAGGCGTGGGCCGTTCCCGAACCGGCCGCGGCGACCGCCGAGGCGAGCGCCGTCGCCCCGGCCGCCTTGAGCAGGGACCGGCGGCCGACTCCGCGGGAGGTGCTGTGCGCGGGGGTATCGACGTGCGGACGCATGGAACTCCTTCTGGACGGGGTTGACCGGACGGTGGCGGGACTGCTGGGGCTCCGGGACGACCGGGCCGGGAGTGCGCAAGTGGCCCGAGGCGTACGGGACAAGCGGCCCGGGGCGTGCGGAAGGGGCCGGTGCGGCTGGTGACGCTCCGGCCCCTTCCGGGACGGACGGTGCGGCCGGGTGGCCGCTCAGCTCACGCCGAGGGCTTGCGGTACGCCTTGAGCACGGCCGCGTAGCTGTTCTTGGCGTGGCCCTGGGCGATGACGCGCTCCATCAACGCCTCGGAGTACTTGGGCAGTTCGGCGTCGATGCCCAGCGCCTCGCTCTCGTGCACCAGGTGCTTGAGCGCGGCCAGGTGCGTCTCCAGCGTGGCGTCGTTCGCGGGGAACTTGCCGTCGCCGGCGTCGATCTGGGCGGCGTAGTCGGTGGTGAACATCTTGATCGCGTCGAGCCACATGTGCGCCCAGGGCAGGAACTGCTGGGCGCCGACGCCCGCGGTCTCCACCACGGCGACACCGTGCAGGAAGCTGTTGAGCGTGCCCCACATGAGGCCGAGCAGCGACACGTCGTACAGCGCGGGCATGCCGTGGTCGGTGCCGAGGTACGTGGTGCCGCCGCCGAGCAGCTTGAGCGCGGGCTCGTACTTCTCGAACACGCTCTGCGTACCGGCGTAGAAGAGGACGGCGGTCTCGGTGCCGATGCCGGGCGGCGTGATCATGATCGCGCCGTCCAGGTAATCCACGCCCTGCTTCTCGGCCCACGCGGCCGTCTCGCGGCCCTGGTCCGACGAACCGGACGTCAGGTTCACGATGGTCTTGCCCCGGAGGGACTCGCCGAGCGAACCGATCACGTCGTGCATGTTGTCGTACGTCGACAGGCAGACCACCACCAGGTCGGCGGCGGCCACCGCCTCGGCGGGCGTGGCGGCCTGCACCGCGCCCTGCGAGACGAGCTGCTCGGCCTTGCCGGCCGAACGGTTCCACACGGTCGTCGTGTGGCCGGCCTTGAGGAACGCGGCGGCGAGCGCCTGTCCCATGAGGCCGAGGCCGATGACCGTCACCGGGGTGCGGTTGTCGCCCATGAATGATCCTCCAGTGCAATTGTTCTACGGGGTGAAAATGCGGGTGGTGGGAGCGCGGGATGAGAAATGAGGGTGGGTAAAGCCGCACAGGGTGTTACGGGAAAGCGTGGCGCGGGTGGGATCAGAGGAAGACGGTGCCCGGTTCCATACCGAGGAGCACCCTGCCCTGGAGCTCCAGATTCACATCGACCTGTGCCAGCGCGTGCAGGGAGAAACCCTGGATGTCGCGGTGGAAGCGCTGCAGATGGACGCTGCGCTGAATCACCGAGCCGCCGCTCGCGTTGAACAGGATCTCGACGGCCTCCTTCGCCAGCTGTGCCGCGAAACCGGTCTGGCCGCGCACCACGGCCTTCTCGGCGTCCGTCGGCTGCACACCGGCGTCGGCACGCTCCTGGAGCAGCGACAGCCAGCGCTCGGACAGCGCCTCGGCCGCGTCGATCTTGTTGGCCGCGGTCGCCACCTGGATCTGGGTGAGCGGGTGCAGCTTCTGGTCGGTCCAGTCCGTGTACGTGATGCCACGTCCGGGCACCCGCTCCAGGAACAGTTCGTACGCGCCGCGGGCGATACCGATGAAGACGGCCGCGCACTCGGCCATCACGAAGCTGAGCAGGCCGTAGTTGCGGCCCGTCGCACCGGTGTTGGAGCGGTCGCCCGTCGCGCTGACCATCACCTCTTCGAACCGGGTGACATGGTGCGCGGGGACGAAGACGTCCTTGGCGGTGGAGGTGGCGCTGCCGGTGGCCGAGCCCGCCGAGACGTGCCAGTCGTCGGCGACGGTCAGCTGGTCCATCGGGACGATGGCCATGACCTCTTCGTGGCTGCCGTCCGGGCGCTCCAGCATCGCCGCGGTGAAGTTCCAGTGGGCGCCGGGGGAGCCGGTGTTGAAGCGCCAGCTGCCGTTGAGGATGTAGCCGCCCTCGGTCTCCACCACCGTGCCGGTCGGCGCGAAGGCGCTGGAGATCCGGACCGAACCGGGGGCGAAGATCTCCTTCTGCGCCTCGTCCGGGTAGAGGGTGGCGGTCCAGGTGCTGCTCACCCAGACCATCGTCACCCAGGCGGTGGCGGGGCAGCCGCGCCCGATCTCGGTGATGACCTTGGCCTGGTCGGCCAGCGGCAGGTCCAGGCCGCCGAACCGGGCCGGCACGGCCATGCGGAACACGCCGGCCTTCTCCAGCAGGTCCAGGTTTTCCTCCGGGAGCCAGCGCTGCTCCTCACCCGCGAGCCCGTTCTCGCGGAGCGTGGGAATGCTGCTCCGCACTGCTTCCAGTACGGACGCCAGGTCGTCGTTCGTAGCCAATGCGGCTCCTCGGTCTTGGGGTTGGTTCTGCCGAACAAGAGGTGCACGCGGCCGACACTCTTCAGGCACGGGGAACACTACTGAAAGCGCGCGGGAAAGGAGTAAGCGTTTGCCCATTGGGCGGTCATGGGCAAACCAGGGTCCAGTCGGTCCCAATTACCGCTCAATTACCGGTGGATGACCGGGCGGCGCGGCCGATTTACTTGTGGCACCATCCATTCCATGAATCCTTCCTGGCCCGACCTCGTACGCTCCGCCGCCGACGAAAGCACCGCAGTTCTGGAGAAGGGCGCCGACAAGAACTGGTCCCGCAGGGCGGGGGACCTCGACTGGAGCGGCCGCGAGACCCTGTCGCACATCGCCCTGGGAGTCGTGGGGTACGCCGGGCTGCTCATCGCCCGGCCGACCGACCGCTACATCACGCTCTTCTCCTCGATCGACTCCCACGCCCCGGCCCCCGCGGCGCTGGAAGGCATCCGGATCGCGGGCACGCTGCTCGCCGGCACGGTCCGTGACACCGAGCCCGAGGCGCGCGCCTGGCACCCCTACGGGCACTCCGACGCGGCCGGCTTCGCCGCCATGGGCGTGCTCGAAATGGTCGTGCACGGCCGGGACATCGCACGGGGACTCGACATCGACTGGACCCCGCCGGCGGAGCTCTGCGCCCCGGTCGTGGAGCGGCTGTTCCCGCACGCGCCCACCGGCCACGACCCCGTCGAGACGCTGCTGTGGTGCACCGGACGCGCCGAACTGCCGGGCCTGCCCCGGCAGTCGGGCTGGCGCTGGGACGGCAGCGTCCGCTGACCGGCGCGAGAACGCCGCAAGGGGGCTGTCGGCCGACAGCCCCCTCCGCTGTTCCCGGCGTGTGCCTACGCGGCCGGCGCCGGCGGGAAGTGTCCTTCCTGGACGAAGAACGCGACGTACTTGTCGAAGAGTTCATCCGTCAGCGGCGGGCAGCTGATGCCGGTGCCCCGCAGGGCGAGCTCCGTGTCCGAGGTGTCGATCGGCGGGTAGAAGCCGTCCGTGTCCGACGTCATCATCTCGAAGGCGTGCAGCAGCGGCAGCAGCGCGTTGTCCCGGTCGGAGCGCACCGCCTCGGTCCACGCGCCGTGGTCGAGGTCCCGCAGCCCGTAGCCGAGGCCGCGCAGCCGGCGTACGCAGTCCGCCAGGCTCAGCGAGCTCTGGTTGAACAGGTGGAACGTTCCGCCGTCCGACGCGGGCAGACCCGACAGCGCGACGATCGCCCCGCTGACGTAGTCGACCGGCAACAGATGGAACCGGCCACCGGTGCCCACCGGCACCGCGCCGGACTGCACCAGACCCTTGAGCGTCAGCCACACGAAGTCCCGTGTCTGGCAAGCCCCGTTGACCTGGTCGCCGGAGATGACGTCGACCCGGTACACCGACACCGGCAGGCCGCGCTCCCGGGCGAGGCCGAGCACCTGCTCGGCCACCCACTTGCTCTGGAGGTATCCGCTGGGCAGCGCCTCGGCGGGCCCGGTCGCGTCCGTCGTCCGCAGCGGCACGCCCGGCGTCACCGGGCCGTCGAACACCCCGACGGTGGACACGTAGTGGACCGGCACCGTGCGGTGCCGCGCCGCCAGCCGCAGGATCTCCTCGGTGCCCCGGACGTTGGCGTCCCGGAGCGCCGCGTAGGGGTGCAGCCAGTGGACGGTGGCGCCCGCGTGGTGCACGACGTCCACCGTGCGGGCCAGGCCGTCGAAGACCTCCTCGGTCAGGCCGAGCCGCGGCCGGGCCAGGTCACCGGAGACCACCGACAGCCGGTCCGGGTCGATCTCGTCCCAGACGCGGTACCACTCCAGACTGCTCCGCAGCCGCTCGTACGCGGCCGTGTCGTCGGCGCCGCGCACCAGGCAGTGGATACGGGCCCGGGTACCGCGCATCAGATCGCGCAGCAGGAACGCCCCGAGGAAGCCGCTGGCCCCCGTGAGCAGCACCTCGCGCGGCTCCTCGACGGTCCGCACCACCACACCGGCGGGCCGGATCTCGTCGTCGAGCCGGATGTCCGCCGTGTGGTCGACGCCGGCCGCGGCCCCTCCGCCCTCGCCGCCGGGGCTCAGCTCCGCCAGCAGGTACGCGGCCAGCGCGTTCGGCGTCGGGTGGTCGAAGACCAGCGTCGCGGGCAGCCGCAGCCCGGTGCGCACCGCGAGCCGGTTGCGCAGCTCCACCGAGGTCAGCGAGTCGAGGCCCAGTTGCGGGAAGGACAGCGCGCCGCTGAAGCTCCCGGCGTCGGTGTGGCCGAGCGCCCCGGCGATCTCCTCGAGCACCGCGTCCCGCACCACGTCCAGCCGCCGCCCGTCCTCGAGACCGGCGAGCAGCTCACCGAGCGAGGCACCTCCCGCGGCCTCACCGCGCGCGAGCGGCCGCACGGTGCGGCGCACGAGCGAGGCGAACACCGGTGACACGCGCGGCTGTTCGCGCAGCGCGCCGAAGTCCAGCGGGGTGGCCACGGCGTCCGGGCGTCCGCTGCGCAGCGCCAGGTCCAGCAGCGCCGGGCCCTGTTCGGTGGCGACCGGCAGCAGCCCGCTGCGGGCGATGCGCCGGAGGTCGGCCTCGCTGAGCCCGCCGGTGAGCCCGGTCGCCTCGGCCCACAGGCCCCAGGCGATCGAGGTGGCCGGCAGGCCTTCGGCGGCGCGGTGCTGGGCCAGGGCGTCCAGGGCCGCGTTGGCGGCGGCGTAGTTCGACTGGCCGGGGCCGCCGACGAGGGCGGCGACCGAGGAGAACAGCACGAACGCGGTCACATCGAGGTGCCGGGTGAGGTCGTGCAGATGCCAGGCCGCGTCCGCCTTCGGGGCCAGCACCGACGCCAGCCGCCCGGGCGTCATCGCCGGCACGAGCCCGTCGTCGAGGATGCCCGCCGTGTGCACGACCCCGGTGAGCGGGTGCGCCCCGGGAATCCGGTCGATGAGCCCGGCCAGTTCGGCCCGGTCGGACACATCGCAGGCCCGTACGGTGACACTCGCCCCGAGCCCGGTGAGCTCGGCCACCAACTCCTGTGCACCAGGCGCCTGTTCGCCGCGACGGCTGACCAGGAGCAGATGGCGTACGCCGTGCCGGACGACCAGGTGCCGGGCGAAGAGCGCACCCAGCGACCCGGTACCACCGGTGATCAGGACGGTGCCCCCGGCGGTGAACGACGGGGCGGCGGGGACGCCGGTGGCCGCCGGTCGCGGGCGCCGGGCGCGGACCAGGCGCGGGAGCAGCACCGTGCCCCCGCGGATCGCGGCCTGGGGCTCGCCGGAGGCCACGGCGGCGGCCAGCGTCGCGGGGTCGGTGTCCCGGGGGGCGTCGATCAGGACGATGCGTCCGGGCGCCTCGGACTGGGCCGAGCGCAGCAGCCCCCAGGCGGCGGCCGCGCCCGGGTCGGTGACCGGGGCCCCCGCCTCGGTCGCCACGGCACCCGAGGTGACGACGACCAGCGGGGCGTCGGGATGCCCCTCGTCGGCCAGCCACCGCTGGGCGAGGGCCAGGGCCCGTTCGGTGGTCGCGCGTACCGAGGCGACGGGGTCACCGGGGGCGGTGGACTCCAGCCGCTCGATCACCGTGCCGGGGACCGGGGCGCCGGCCGGGGCGAGGGGCCGGGGCGCGGGCGTCCAGTCGAGGTGGAACAGGGCCTCGTGGTCGCGGGCCGCGCCGACCGCGACGCGCGCCGGGTCCACCGGGCGGACGGTCACGGCGGTGATGTCGGCGACCGGGTGACCGGACAGGTCGGTCACCCGCACGGCGACGGACCGCTCGCCGTCGGCGTCCCGGTGGCTCCCGGCCAGGGGCGTGAGGTGGGCCCGTACCCCGGTGGCCCCCGTGGCGTGCAGCCGCACCCCCCGCCACCCGGTGGCGGCGACGGGCCCGCCCACGACGGCGGCCAGCGGGTGCAGGGCCGCGTCGAGCAGCGCCGGGTGCAGCCCGAACAGAGGGCTCTGCGCGCCGAGTTCGTCGGTCAGTCGCAGCTCGGCGAAGAACTCCTCGCCGCTGCTCCAGAGCCCGGTGAGCGCCTGGAGTGCGGGCGCGTACGTCACCCCGGCCGCCGCGCACCGCTCGTACACCGCGTCGTGGGCGACCTCGGTCGCACCGGCGGGCGGCCACTGCGCCGCGGTTCCGGCGGACGGGGCGGGGCCGGCGGGCAGCCCCGCGAAGGCGCTCAGCGTGCCGTGGGCGTGGGTGGTCCAGGGCAGTTCGGCGTCCTCGGGCCGCGCGTGCACGGTGAGCGCGCGCCGCCCCTCGGCGTCGGGGGCGCCGAGCCTGATCTGCAGCTGGAGGCCGCTGTCGGCGGGCAGCACCAAGGCCTCGTCGACGACCAGTTCGTCGATCACACCGCAGCCCGCCTCGTCCCCGGCCCGTACCGCGAGCTCCACGAGCACCGCCTCGGGCAGTACCGTGGTGGCGCCGACGGAGCGCCCGCCGAGCCAGGCGGCGGTGTGCCGGGACAGCCGCCCGGTGAACACCCTCTCCTCGCCGCCGCCCAGTTCCAGGGCGGCGCCGAGCAGCGGATGCCCGGCGGCGGCGAGGCCGAGACCGGCCGCGTCGGCGGGGGCGTCGGCCGCCTCCAGCCAGTACCGCTCGTGCTGGAAGGCGTACGTCGGCAGCTCCACCCGGCGGGCGCCGGTGCCCGCGAAGTACGCGTCCCAGTCGATCCGTACGCCCGCCGCGTGCAGGGCGCCGAGGGCGGCGGCCAGCGTGTGCGGCTCGGACCGCTCGCGGCGCAGCAGGCTGATCGTGGTCGCCCCGGGGCCGGCCGTTTCCCCGGCGAGTGCGCTGAGGACGGTGTCGGGTCCTATTTCGAGGTAGGTGGTGACGCCGTGTTTTTCGAGGGTGTGGATGGTGTCGGCGAATTGGACGGTGTGGCGGAGTTGTCTGGTCCAGTAGTGGGGGTTTTGGAGTTCTTGGTGGGTGGTGGGTTGTCCGGTGAGGGTGGAGATGAGGGGGGTGGTGTGGGGGTGGGTGGTGATGGTTTTCGCGGTGGTGGCGTATGGGTGGAGTATGCCGTCCATGTGGGGGCTGTGGAAGGCGTGTGAGGTGGTGAGGGTGTGGGTTTTGTGGCCGGTGTTGTGGAGTTGGGTGGCGATGTGTTGGGCGGTGTGGGTGGTGCCGGAGATGACGGTGTTGTTGGGGGTGTTGATGGCGGCGATGTCGATGTGGTTTTCGTGGCCGGTGAGGTGGGGGCGGATGGTGTGGGGTGGTGCTTGGATGGCGATCATGGTGCCGCCGGGGGGTGCGGTTTGCATGAGGTGGGCGCGGGCGGTGACGAGTTTGGTGGCGTCGGTGAGGGTGAGGATGCCGGCGCAGTGGGCGGCGGCGATTTC
>NZ_JBIVLW010000025.1:0-66628 GCF_044752765.1 Streptomyces sp. NPDC088706 | reverse complement strand
CTGCAGGGGGGACCCTGTGGGAGAGTAGGACGCCGCCGAACAATTTTTCCGGGAAAGCCCCGCACCGTATGGTGCGGGGCTTTTCTGCGTTCAGGGCCGGGGTCTCTGTCCACTCTGTTCGTCCACTGTGTTCTGTCTGGGCTGAGTGGTGCCCGGCTGCCGCCGGCCTGCCGGGTTTGCCGCCCGGGTGGTCAGGAAACCCGTGCCGGGCGCGATTGTGAGCATCCCCGGATCCGGTGTATGGTTTACCTCGTTGCCACAGCGCAGCGAGGCCCCAATAGCTCAGTCGGTAGAGCGTCTCCATGGTAAGGAGAAGGTCTGCGGTTCGATTCCGCATTGGGGCTCAGAGAGAAAGTGAAAGGCCCCCGCCACTTGGCGGGGGCCTTTCACTTTGGTGCATTCCGATAGCGGGTGGTCCGCCGGCCGTCTCACACGCGGGGCGGCTCCGGCACGCGCATCGCCAGGATGGCCATGTCGTCCGAGGCGGGCTCCGCCGCGAAGCGCTCCACGGCCCGCAGGATGCGTGCGGCGACCGCTCCGGCCGTCAGGCCCGTACAGGTCGACAGGACGTCCGCTAGGCCGTCGTCGCCGAGCATGCGGGTGCCCTCGCGGCGTTCGGTGACGCCGTCCGTGACGCAGAGGAGGACGTCACCCGGGTTGAGGGTGACCTCCTCCTGGTACAGCTCCAGGTCGTCCAGGACGCCGAGCAGGGGCTGCGGTTCGGCCGCCGCCTCCACGGAGCCGTCCTGGCGCAGGCGCAGCGGCAGCGGGTGGCCGGCGCAGACGACCTTCAGGAGGGCGCTGCCGTCCGCCTGGGGCCACAGCTCGCCGTACAGCAGGGTGAGGAAGCGGCTGCGGGCGCCCTCGTCGAGGATGGCCGCGTTGAGGCGCTCCAGGACCGCGGGGCCGGTGAAGCCCTCGCGGGCGAGCAGGCGCAGGGCGTGGCGGGCCAGGCCGGTGACGGCGGCCGCCTCCGGCCCCGTACCGCAGACGTCACCGATGGCGAAGCCGTAGGCACCGTCGTGGATCGGGAAGACGTCGTAGAAGTCGCCGCCGACCTCGTTGCCCTCGCCCGCGGCGCGGTAGATGACCTCGATCTCCACGTTCGGGACGTCGGGGAGGCCCGGGGGCAGCAGACTGCGCTGGAGGGACTGGCTGATCGCCATGCGCTCCGAGTACAGACGGGCGTTGTCCAGGGCCAGGGCGGCCCGGCGGGAGAGGTCCTCGGCCAGTTCCAGGATCTCCTGGCGGAAGTGGTCGTCCGAGGGCTTCCCGAGGGTCAGCATGCCGATCACGCGGTTGCGGGCGACCAGCGGCAGCACCACCGTCTCGCCGCCGACCGCCTGGGCCGTGGCGAGGATGGTGCGGGTGGCCGTGGACATGCTCAGTGGCGCGTCGTGGTCCAGGCTGCGGGTGGACGTGCTGAGCGCCGCGCGGTGACCCGCCTCCGAAGGGGCGGCCCAGATACGGGCGCCCGGCGTAGGGACCGGGTCCGGCGGAGAGATCTTGGACAGGAGGGCCTTGAGGCCGTCGATGAGGTCCTCGTCCTCATGGAGCACGTACGAGAGGTACGGGTCGGAGGACTGGTCCGCGATCGTGTAGACGGCGCACCAGGTGGCCAGGGTCGGGACCGTCATCTGGGCCATCAACGCCAGTGTCTGGTCGCGGTCGAGCGTGCCGGCCAGCAGGTCGGAGGCCTCGACGAGGAAGGAGAGGGAGCCACGGCGCAGCCGCTCCAGCTCGCCGAGGCGGGCGGACTCCACGGCCAGGGCGATGCGGTCGGCGGCGAACTGGAGGCGCAGGGCCTCCTCGTTGGAGTAGCGCCCCGGAGACTCGGCCGCGACGCCCAGGGAGCCGGTGAGGCGGCCCTCGACCTTCAGCGGGACCGTGACGACCGAACGCATCCCGGTGTCGGTGAGCAGGGGGACGGCGCCGGGGACGGCGGTCAGGTCCTCATGGACCGCCGGCATCCGGGCGGAGCCGTATCTTCCCGTTCCGGCTTCGACGGGGACCCTGGCGAAACGCTGGCGGGCCGAGGGCAGGCCCGTCGTGGCGCGGACCTCCAGCTCCGTCTCGTCGTCGGTGGCGAGGAGGAGGAACGCGGCGTCCGCGTCGAGCATGTCGCGTGCCCGCTCGACCGTCCGCTGGAGCAGGCCGTCCAGGTCGTCGGGGGCGGGGGAGCCGATGAAGACCTCGAAGGGGTCCGCGGTGCGGTTCTCGGACGAGCCGTCGGAGACGGGTGCGCGGACCGGGGACTGCAAAACGGCGCGTTCGTAGTCGCGGACGAGGAGGCAGACCGTGGACGGTTCGCCGTCGGTGTCGCGGACCCGCAGGTGCGAGGCGTAGACGGGGGTGACCCGGCCGTCCGCGCAGCGGATCCCGTAACTGCCCTCCCAGCGGGAGAGCCGGAGCGCGTCCGCGATGCCGGTGTTGGTGCCGGGGGTGTGCGGCCAGGCCACGAAGTCGGTGAGCTGCTTGCCGGAGACCTGGTCCGCGCCGTGCCCGAAGAGGAAGGCCGCGTCGTCGTTCCACGCGGCGATCGAGCCGGAGTGGTCGATCTGGACGACGGCCACCCGTACCCGCTGATCCGCCACGGGCAGCAGTGCGGTGGGCAGGAGCGGGCCGGCGGAGCGGATGCCGACCGGGCGCTCGGGAAGGTCGAGCTGGAACCAGACATGCTTGCGGGTGGGGGTGTACTCGACGCCCCACCGGGCGGCCAGGGCGGCGCAGAGCAGCAGGCCGCGGCCGTTCTCGCTGTCCGGGCTGACGAAGTCGAGCCCGGTGCTGTGCAGCGGGACCTCACGCTCCGGATAGTGGTCGGCGACCTCGACGCGTACACCGTCCTCGGTGCGCAGGCAGAGCACATCGGCCGCCGTCCCCGCGTGGATCACGGCGTTGGTGACGAGCTCGCTGGTGAGGACGACGGCGTCGTCCACGACATCGTTGTATCCCCACCCCTGGAGGGTGTCCCGGACAAAGGCGCGGGCGGTCGCCACCGAGCGCCCGACCGGTTCGAAGGTGGCGGCCGCGCGCGCGGTGATCACAGCACTCCCCATATGGTGTCTCGTCGCTTCCCCGAGTCCTGTGCCCGTTTCTCGCCGCTTCGATTCGCCTGCCAGGCTAGACGTTCGGCAAGGGTGCCGGGTACACGAGGGCCGAGATCGGGACAGGACCCCGCAGCGGTTGCGCGCGGGCGCACGAGTATGTCCGCCGGTGGGAGGGACGGAGGGCAACCGGGGGAGGTTGCCCGCCGACCCGTTCCGGCCTGGTACGTTGCAACGATTTGACGTCCGCCCGGTCACCCGTCGACGGTGTGCTGTGGCGGTGGTCCACAGTGGAACTGGGCAAGCTTCCGGATAGGCCCGAGCCGAACGGTCAACCCCCGCGGGAGGGACACGGTGGAGTCTGGCGTGGCGGCGCGGGGTTCAGGAACGCGTACAAAAGGCGGACAGTCCGTGAAAAAGCAGCGCAATGGCACCGTCGAAGTGGACGCGGCAGCTCTGAACAGACTGCTGGCGGGACTCGTGGCGATGCGCGACGGCAATTTCCGCAGGCGGCTCACCGTCTCCGGCGACGGCGTGATGACGGAGATCGCGGCGGTCTTCAACGAGGTCGCCGACCGCAATCTCCACCTCACGGGTGAGCTGGCGCGGGTACGGCGGGTGGTCGGGCGTGAGGGCAAGCTCACCGAGCGGCTGGAGACGGGGGCCTGTGAGGGCTCCTGGGCCGCCGCGATCGATGCCTCCAACGAGCTGGTCGACGATCTCGCGCGACCGGTCTCCGAGGTGGGCCGGGTGCTGTCGGCGGTCGCCGACGGTGACCTGGAGCAGCGGATGGAGCTGCGGTCGCACACGACGGACGAGACGGTACGCCCGCTGCGCGGGGAGTTCCTGAAGGTCGCCCGCACGGTCAACAACCTGGTCGACCAGCTGTCGGTCTTCACCGAACAGGTGACGCGCGTCGCCGTCGAGGTGGGCACCGAGGGCAAGCTCGGCGGGCAGGCACAGGTGCGCGGGATGTCCGGGTCCTGGAAGGACCTCACGGACTCCGTCAACACCATGGCCTACCGGCTGACCGCCCAGGTGCGTGACATCGCGCTGGTGACGACGGCGGTCGCCAAGGGCGATCTGTCGCGGAAGGTCACCGTCCACGTGGCCGGCGAGATGCTCCAGCTGAAGAACACCGTCAACACGATGGTCGACCAGCTGTCCTCGTTCTCCTCCGAGGTGACGCGCGTCGCCCGTGAGGTGGGTACGGAGGGGGAGCTGGGCGGTCAGGCGACCGTGCCGGGCGTGGCCGGGGTGTGGAAGGACCTCACCGATTCCGTCAACACGATGGCGGGCAACCTCACCTCCCAGGTGCGGGGGATCGCCGAGGTGACGACGGCGGTCGCCAGCGGCGACCTGACCCAGAAGGTCACCGTGAGCGCGCGCGGCGAGGTCGCCCAGCTCGCCGAGACGATCAACCAGATGACCGAGACGCTGCGCACCTTCGCGGACGAAGTGACGCGTGTGGCGAGCGAGGTCGGTGGCGAAGGGCTGCTCGGCGGTCAGGCGCAGGTGCCGGGGGCCGCGGGGACGTGGAAGGACCTCACCGATTCGGTGAACACGGTCTTCCGGAATCTGACGACCCAGGTGCGGGACATCGCCCAGGTGACCACGGCGGTGGCCAGCGGTGACATGTCGCAGAAGGTCACGGTCGACGTGGCCGGGGAGATGCTGGAGCTGAAGAACACCGTCAACACGATGGTGGACCAGCTCCAGTCGTTCGGTTCCGAGGTGACCCGGGTGGCTCGGGAGGTCGGCGTCGAGGGCCGGCTCGGCGGTCAGGCGCAGGTGCCGGGCGCCGCCGGGACCTGGAAGGACCTCACCGATTCGGTGAACACGGCCTTCCGCAACCTGACCGGCCAGGTCCGGGACATCGCCCAGGTCACCACGGCGGTCGCCAACGGTGACCTCTCCCAGAAGGTCACCGTGGACGTGGCCGGGGAGATGCTGGAGCTGAAGAACACCGTCAACACGATGGTGGCGCAGCTCTCCAGCTTCGCCGACCAGGTGACGCGGATGGCCCGGGACGTGGGTACCGAGGGCCGCCTCGGCGGTCAGGCGCGGGTGGACGGCGTCTCGGGTACCTGGAAGGAGCTCACGGACTCCGTCAACTTCATGGCCGGCAACCTCACCTCCCAGGTGCGCCAGATCGCCCAGGTGACGACGGCGGTGGCGCGGGGCGACCTGTCGCAGAAGATCGATGTGGACGCCCGGGGCGAGATCCTGGAGCTCAAGAACACGATCAACACCATGGTCGACCAGCTCTCCGCCTTCGCCGACCAGGTGACCCGTGTCGCCCGTGAGGTGGGTACGGACGGACGGCTGGGCGGTCAGGCGCAGGTGCCGGGTGTGGCCGGCGTGTGGCGCGATCTCACCGACTCGGTGAACGGCATGGCGGGCAACCTCACCGCCCAGGTCCGTAACATCGCTCAGGTCGCCACGGCGGTGGCGCGCGGTGACCTGTCGCAGAAGATCGACGTGGACGCCCGGGGCGAGATCCTGGAGCTGAAGAACACCCTCAATACGATGGTGGACCAGCTCTCCAACTTCGCCGAGCAGGTGACGCGGGTCGCCCGTGAAGTGGGTACGGAGGGCATCCTCGGCGGCCAGGCCGAGGTGCAGGGCGTCTCCGGTACGTGGAAGGACCTCACCCAGTCCGTCAACGGCATGGCGAACAACCTGACCCTCCAGGTCCGCAACATCGCCGAGGTCACCACCGCGGTCGCCAAGGGCGATCTCTCCAAGAAGATCACCGTCGATGCCAAGGGCGAGATCCTCGAACTGGTCACGACCGTCAACACGATGGTCGACCAGCTGCTGAACTTCGCGGACGAGGTCACGCGGGTGGCGCGTGAGGTGGGCACCGAGGGCATTCTCGGCGGTCAGGCGCGGGTGCGCGGGGCGACCGGCATCTGGAAGGACCTCAGCGACAACGTCAACCTGATGGCCAACAACCTGACCAGCCAGGTGCGTAACATCTCCCGGGTCTCCTCCGCGGTCGCCAACGGCGACCTGACGAAGAAGGTCACCGTGGAGGCGCGCGGCGAGGTCGCGGAGCTGGCCGACACCGTCAACACCATGGTGACGACGCTCTCCTCGTTCGCGGACGAGGTCACGCGGGTGGCCCGTGAGGTGGGCACGGAAGGTGAACTGGGCGGTCAGGCCCGGGTGCCGGGAGTCTCCGGTACGTGGAAGGACCTCACCGAGTCCGTGAACTCGATGGCCTCCAACCTGACCGGCCAGGTGCGGCAGATCGCCACGGTCACCACGGCCATCGCCAAGGGCGACCTGACCAAGAAGATCGACATCGACGCCCAGGGTGAGATCCTGGAGCTGAAGAACACCATCAACACGATGGTCGACCAGCTCTCCTCGTTCGCCGATCAGGTCACCCGGGTCGCCCGCGAGGTGGGCACCGAGGGACAACTGGGCGGTCAGGCCCGGGTGCGGGACGTCGACGGCACCTGGCGCGACCTCACCGAGTCGGTGAACGAGATGGCCGGGAACCTGACCCGTCAGGTGCGCGCCATCGCGGCCGTCGCCACGGCGGTGACCCGCGGTGATCTGAACCTCAAGATCGATGTGGACGCGGCCGGTGAGATCCAGGTCCTCCAGGACAACATCAACACGATGATCGCCAACCTGCGCGACACCACGCTCGCCAACAAGGAGCAGGACTGGCTGAAGGGCAATCTGGCCCGGATCTCCGGTCTGATGCAGGGCCGCCGCGATCTGGACGACGTGGCCTCGCTGATCATGAGTGAGTTGACGCCGGTGGTCTCGGCGCAGCACGGCGCGTTCTTCCTGGCCATGCCCTCGGGTGACTCGGGCGAGGTGGGTCCGGACAGCGCCGACGACGGCTCGTACGAGCTGCGGATGCGGGGGAGCTACGGCTACTCCGCCGGGTCGATGCCGACCTCGTTCCGGCCCGGTGAAACGCTCATCGGGACGGCGGCGGAGGAGAAGCGGACGATCCAGGTCGACAATGTTCCGCCGGGGTATCTGAAGATCTCCTCCGGGCTCGGCGAGGCGCCGCCCGCGCATGTGATCGTGCTGCCGGTGCTCTTCGAGGGCAAGGTCCTCGGCGTGATCGAGCTGGCCTCCTTCCAGCCGTTCACCCACATCCAGCGGGACTTCCTCAACCAGCTCGCCGAGATGATCGCGACGAGCGTCAACACGATCAGCGTCAACACCAAGACCGAGAAGCTGCTGGAGCAGTCCCAGGAGCTGACCGAGCAACTGCGCGACCGCTCGCAGGAGTTGGAGAACCGGCAGAAGGCCCTCCAGGCGTCCAACGCCGAACTGGAGGAGAAGGCCGAGCTGCTGGCCCAGCAGAACCGCGACATCGAGGTGAAGAACACCGAGATCGAGGAGGCGCGGCAGGTCCTGGAGGAGCGCGCCGAGCAGCTCGCGGTCTCGATGCGCTACAAGTCCGAGTTCCTGGCGAACATGTCGCACGAGCTGCGCACCCCGCTCAACTCGCTGCTGATCCTGGCCAAGTTGCTGGCGGACAACGCCGAGGGCAACCTGTCGCCGAAGCAGGTGGAGTTCGCCGAGACGATCCACGGGGCCGGTTCCGACCTGCTCCAGCTGATCAACGACATCCTCGACCTGTCGAAGGTCGAGGCGGGCAAGATGGACGTCAGCCCGACCCGGATCGCGCTGGTCCAGCTGGTCGACTACGTGGAGGCGACCTTCCGCCCGCTCACCGCGGAGAAGGGTCTCGACTTCTCCGTACGGGTCTCGCCGGAGCTGCCCGCGACGCTGCACACCGACGAGCAGCGCCTGCTCCAGGTGCTGCGCAACCTGTTGTCCAACGCGGTGAAGTTCACCGACAGCGGGGCGGTGGAGCTGGTGATCCGGCCGGCCGGCGCCGATGTGCCGAACGCGATCCGGGAGCACCTGCTGGAGGCCGGCTCGCTGCGCGACGCGGACGACGATCTGATCGCCTTCTCCGTCACGGACACCGGGATCGGGATCGCGTCCAGCAAGATGCTGGTGATCTTCGAGGCGTTCAAACAGGCCGACGGTACGACGAGCCGCAAGTACGGCGGTACCGGCCTCGGTCTCTCCATCAGCCGGGAGATCGCACGGCTGCTCGGCGGCGAGATCCACGCGGCGAGCGAGCCGGGCCGGGGCTCGACCTTCACCCTCTACCTGCCGCTGCACCGGGCCGAACTGCCTCCGCAGGGCTACCCGCAGGTGGGTTCCGGTTCCACCGAGGGGATGGGCGGCGGGTCCGAGAACGGGCACGGTGCGCAGGGCGGCGATTCCGTCCCGCTCGGGGACCCGGCCAACTCCGCGGGGATGTTCCGGCGGCGGCGCAAGGCCCTCGGGGACGCGGCGAGGCGGCCCGCGCTGCCCGCCGGCCGGTCCGCGGGCGAGAGCGCCCCGCAGGAGGAGTGGGTGCAGGGGAGCCCGGTCGCGCCGGAAGAGGCGGCGGAGCCTCGGCGGACGTTCCGCTTCCGTGGCGAGAAGGTGCTCATCGTCGACGACGACATCCGTAACGTCTTCGCGCTCACCAGCGTGCTGGAACAGCACGGACTCGCGGTGCTGTACGCGGAGAACGGCCGCGAGGGGATCGAAGTCCTGGAGCAGCACGACGATGTGACGGTCGTCCTGATGGACATCATGATGCCCGAGATGGACGGGTACGCGACCACGACCGCGATCCGGCGGATGCCGCAGTTCGCCGGGCTGCCGATCGTGGCGCTCACCGCGAAGGCGATGAAGGGCGACCGGGAGAAGGCGATCGACTGCGGCGCTTCCGACTATGTGACCAAGCCGGTCGATCCTGATCATCTGCTGGCGGTGATGGAGCAGTGGATGCACGGAGAGTGATCGGATGCTGAACGAACCAGGGTGAGTTGCTGACCGGCTGTGCGCGAACGGGTGTGAACGTGCTGTATTCGGGGAACCTTCTGGTCTCCCACCGCGTTTGCGGTACGTGCACAGTGACATCGCGGTGACAGGGTGTGGTGACGGGCGGGGTGCGGCTACCATGACCGGCACAAGGACGGACGGCGTAAGGGAGTCGTCCCCTGGGGCGGCACCCGGTGCATTTCCGGGGCGAGGAGGACGGGCCATGGTGCAGAAGGCCAAGATCCTCCTGGTCGATGACCGGCCGGAGAATCTGCTGGCGCTGGAGGCCATCCTCTCTGCGCTCGATCAGACACTGGTCCGGGCATCGTCAGGGGAGGAGGCGCTCAAAGCGCTGCTCACGGACGACTTCGCGGTCATTCTGCTGGACGTCCAGATGCCGGGCATGGACGGTTTCGAGACAGCCGCCCACATCAAGCGGCGGGAGCGGACCCGGGACATCCCGATCATCTTCCTCACCGCGATCAACCACGGCCCGCACCACACCTTCCGGGGATACGCGGCCGGCGCGGTGGACTACATCTCCAAGCCGTTCGACCCGTGGGTGCTGCGCGCCAAGGTCTCGGTCTTCGTCGAGCTGTACATGAAGAACTGCAAGCTCCGCGAGCAGGCCGCGCTCCTGCGGCTCCAGCTGGAGGGCGACGGCCACGCGGGCGGCGGGCACGAGAAGGAGCCGGCCGGTCTGCTGGCCGAACTCTCCGCGCGGCTCGCGGCGGTCGAGGAGCAGGCGGAAGCCCTCTCCAAGCAGCTCGACGACGAATCTGCCGACGCGGCGGCGGTCGCCACGGCGGCCCATCTCGAACGCAAGCTCACCGGCCTGCGCCGCGCGCTCGACGCGTTGGAGCCGGGCACCGGCGGCGGCGCCGGGATCCTGCCCGCTCCGAACTAGCGCCTTTGGTGCGTATCGGGCCGGAACAGGCCCGGTCAGGGGTGTTTCCGGGGGTGCCCGAAGCGGTCCGCCGCATGAGTGCGTGTCAGTTCCCGGACGTCGGACGGCGACACGGTCGGGTGAACAGTCAGGCGAACGTGTTCACGGGCGGGGACAGCGGTAACCTCGGCACCATGGCCTCACGTACGTCCGGCAAGGGTTCCCAGGGCACGGCGGGCACCGCGAAGCGCGTCGGCCGTACTCCTGGGCCGGCGAAGAAAGCCGCGCCCGCCAAGAAGACCGCCCCCAGGAAGGCGAGCGCGCCCGCGAAGAGGACGCCCGCGAAGAAGGCGGTGGCCAGGAGGCCCGCGCCCAAACCCGTACCGTCCCCCACCAACGGCGTCTACCGCCTCCTGCGCGCGCTCTGGCTCGGCACCGCCCACGGCGTCGGCGCGGTGTTCCGCTCCATAGGGCGCGGCGCCAAGGGACTTGACCCCGCCCACCGCAAGGACGGCCTGGCGCTCCTGCTCCTCGCCCTCGCGCTGATCATGGCCGCCGGCACCTGGTCCAACCTCCAAGGGCCGGTCGGCGACCTGGTGGAGATGCTGGTGACCGGGGCGTTCGGCCGGCTCGATCTGCTCGCACCGATACTGCTCGGCGTGATGGCCGTACGGCTGATCCTGTATCCGGAGCGCCCTGAGGCCAACGGCCGGATCGTCATCGGGCTCTCCGCCCTGGTCGTCGGCGTCCTCGGCCAGGTCCACATCGCCTGCGGGTCGCCGGGCCGCGAGGACGGGACGGAGGCGATGCAGGACGCGGGCGGGCTGGTCGGCTGGGCCGCCTCCAAGCCGCTGATCTTCATGATGGGCGAGGTCCTCGCCGTACCACTGCTGGTGCTGCTCACCGTCTTCGGCCTTCTCGTCGTCACCGCGACCCCGGTCAACGCGATCCCGCGCCGGCTGCGGCAGCTCGGGGTCCGGCTCGGCATCGTGGAACCGGCGTACGAACCCGGCGAGATGTACGAGGACGACGACGACCGCTACGACGAGCAGTGGCGCGAGGCGCTGCCCGAGCGGACCCGCCGGGCCGGAGCGCGCCGCCAGGACCCGGACGCCGTGTACGACCACGACGGCGTGGAGGCGGACGCGCAGACCAGGCGCAGGAGGCCCCGCAGGCCCGCCGCGCAGCCCGCGATGAACCGCCCGCTGGACGCGGTGGACGTCGCCGCCGCGGCGGCCGCCGCACTCGACGGGGCCGTGCTCAACGGCATGCCGCCCTCGCCGGTCGTCGCCGACCTCACCCAGGGTGTCTCGGTGGACCGCGACCGGGAACGTACCGGCACGCCCGTGCCCGGGGCCCGGGAGGCCGAGCAGGACGACGGCGCGGGCGGGAACCGGCGAGCGGGCACCGGCCGGGGCGCGGGCCGGTCGGGGGCCGCCTCCGCCGCCGTGCCCGCCGACCCCGGCGGCGTACCCGATCTGACCAAGCCCGTCCCCGAGCGGACCGGGGACCTGCCCGCCCGCGCCGAGCAGCTCCAGCTCTCCGGCGACATCACGTACTCGCTGCCCTCGCTGGACCTGCTGGAGCGCGGCGGGCCCGGCAAGACGCGCAGCGCGGCCAACGACGCCGTCGTCGCCTCGCTCACCAACGTCTTCACCGAGTTCAAGGTCGACGCCGTCGTCACCGGCTTCACCCGCGGCCCCACGGTCACCCGGTACGAGATCGAACTCGGCCCGGCCGTGAAGGTCGAGAAGATCACGGCGCTCGCCAAGAACATCGCGTACGCCGTGGCCAGTCCGGACGTGCGGATCATCTCGCCGATCCCGGGGAAGTCCGCCGTCGGCATCGAGATCCCCAACTCCGACCGGGAGATGGTCAACCTCGGCGACGTCCTGCGCCTCGCGGACGCGGCCGAGGACGACCACCCCATGCTCGTGGCGCTCGGCAAGAACGTCGAGGGCGGCTACGAGATGGCCAACCTGGCGAAGATGCCGCACGTCCTGGTCGCCGGTGCCACCGGATCGGGTAAGTCCTCCTGCATCAACTGCCTGATCACCTCGGTCATGGTGCGGGCCACCCCGGAGGACGTCCGGATGGTCCTGGTCGACCCCAAGCGTGTCGAGCTCACCGCGTACGAGGGCATCCCGCACCTGATCACCCCGATCATCACCAACCCCAAGAAGGCCGCCGAGGCGCTCCAGTGGGTCGTGCGGGAGATGGACCTGCGCTACGACGACCTCGCCGCCTTCGGCTACCGGCACATCGACGACTTCAACCACGCCGTGCGCACCGGGAAGGCCAAGACGCCCGAGGGTAGCGAGCGGGAGCTGTCCCCGTACCCGTACCTGCTGGTGATCGTCGACGAGCTGGCCGACCTGATGATGGTCGCCCCGAGGGACGTCGAGGACTCGATCGTCCGCATCACCCAGCTGGCCCGCGCCGCCGGCATCCATCTGGTGCTCGCCACCCAGCGCCCCTCCGTCGACGTGGTGACCGGCCTGATCAAGGCGAACGTGCCCTCCCGGCTCGCCTTCGCCACCTCCTCCCTCGCCGACAGCCGGGTCATCCTCGACCAGCCCGGCGCCGAGAAGCTCATCGGCAAGGGCGACGGGCTGTTCCTCCCGATGGGCGCGAACAAGCCCACCCGTATGCAGGGCGCGTTCGTCACCGAGGACGAGGTCGCGGCGGTCGTCCAGCACTGCAAGGACCAGATGGCTCCCGTCTTCCGGGACGACGTCGTGGTCGGTACCAAGCAGAAGAAGGAGATCGACGAGGACATCGGCGACGACCTGGACCTGCTCTGCCAGGCCGCCGAGCTGGTCGTCTCCACCCAGTTCGGGTCGACCTCGATGCTCCAGCGCAAGCTGCGGGTCGGCTTCGCCAAGGCGGGGAGGCTGATGGACCTGATGGAGTCGCGCAACATCGTCGGACCGAGTGAAGGCTCCAAGGCGCGCGACGTCATAGTGAAACCGGACGAGCTCGACGGGGTGTTGGCCGTCATCCGCGGGGAATCCGCTCCGTAAAGGTTCATCAGCCCGTAAAGGTTTTGTGGGCAACCGTTTCGTGCGGTCGTACGTCAAGTTGGAGGGAGGGGCGGAACGATGCTCCTCCCTCCCGCCCAGCCCGCTGTTCCTTACCCTGTTCGGCCCACTCCCGGTTGCCCAGTCCCCGAAAGGGGCACGGTCCCGTCCCCGCTCCGTCCGCGGAGAGGTCCGCGGGGCCGTCCGGCGAACCCGATGGCGTACAAAGCCGTCGCTCCCGGTTGCCCCTCCCTTTCGTACCCCCCCTAGACTGAACATCCAGCAGGTGGCTCACGCTCGAAAGGCGCCCCCGTGTCCATCGGCAACTCCCCCGAAGACGACCGGCCTTCGATCGGTCGTGCCCTTCAGCAGGCTCGTATCGCCGCACGTCTGACGGTCGAGGAAGTCAGCAGCTCCACCCGGGTGCGCATTCCCATCGTGCACGCGATCGAGGAGGACGACTTCTCACGCTGCGGCGGCGACGTCTACGCCCGCGGCCACATCCGCAACATCGCCCGTGCCGTCGGGATCGACCCGGAACCCCTGGTCGAGCGGTACGACGCCGACCACGGCGGCCGTCCCGCACCGACCCCCGCGGCGCCGCTGTTCGAGGCCGAGTGCATCCGTTCCGAACCGCGGCGGCCCAACTGGACCGCGGCCATGGTCGCGGCCATCGTCGCCGTGGTCGGTTTCGTCGGCTTCACCCTCTTCAGCGGCGAGGACAAGCCCTCGAACACCGCCCAGGTCGCGGAGGGCGCGAAGCCCCACAAGACCGCGGCCGAACCCACCACCACCAAGCCGTCCGACCCCGGCCCCGTGCCGTCCGAGAGCGCCATCGCCGCAGCCCCCCGGGACAAGGTGACGGTCAAGCTCGGCGCGAGCCGGGGCCAGAGCTGGATCTCCGTCAAGGACCACAACGGACGGCTGCTCTTCGACGGGCTGCTGCTCGAGGGTGAGTCCAAGACCTTCCAGGACAAGGAGCGCATCGATCTCGTCCTCGGCAACGCCGGGGCGATCGAGCTCTTCGTGAACGGGAAGAAGCTTCAGGACCGCTTCGAGCCGGGTCAGGTCCAGCGGCTCTCGTACACCAAGGGTGACCCCGAGGCCGGCTGACCCCGCGCCTCTCCCACCCCGTCGACGGGCGTCCGGCCAGGTGCCGGGCGCCCGTCGGTGTTCCCCGTCGGCCCCGGTGCCTGTCACTCCCCGTAGCAGGTGGGAGGACGGGCAACCCTGCACGGCGGGAGGGGCGCCGGGACGAAGTAGTCTTGAGTCCATGCCCGAACGCCGTACCGTCGCCCTTGTCACTCTTGGCTGCGCCCGTAACGAGGTGGACTCGGAGGAGCTTGCAGGCCGCTTGGCAGCGGACGGCTGGGACCTCGTCGAGGATGCCTCCGACGCGGATGTCGCAGTCGTCAACACCTGTGGGTTCGTCGAAGCCGCCAAGAAGGACTCCGTCGACGCCCTGCTCGAAGCCAACGATCTCAAGGACCACGGCCGGACCCAGGCGGTGGTCGCCGTCGGCTGCATGGCCGAGCGCTACGGCAAGGATCTCGCCGAGGCCCTGCCGGAGGCGGACGGCGTCCTCGGATTCGACGACTACGCCGACATCTCCGACCGGCTCCAGACCATCCTCAACGGCGGCATCCACGCCTCGCACACCCCGCGCGACCGCCGCAAGCTGCTGCCGATCAGCCCCGCCGAGCGGCAGGACGCCGCCGTGGCGCTGCCCGGGCACGCCCAGGAGACGCCCGCCCCGGCGCCCGAGGACCTTCCCGAGGGCATCGCTCCGGTCTCCGGACCGCGCGCACCACTGCGCCGCAGGCTCGGCACCAGCCCCGTCGCCTCGGTGAAGCTCGCCTCCGGCTGCGACCGCCGCTGCTCCTTCTGCGCCATCCCCTCCTTCCGCGGCTCCTTCATCTCGCGGCGGCCCTCGGACGTGCTCCAGGAGACCCGCTGGCTGGCCGAGCAGGGCGTCAAGGAGGTCATGCTCGTCTCCGAGAACAACACCTCGTACGGCAAGGACCTCGGCGACATCCGCCTCCTGGAGACCCTGCTGCCCGAGCTCGCCGATGTGGACGGCATCGAGCGCATCCGCGTCAGCTACCTCCAGCCGGCCGAGATGCGCCCCGGCCTCATCGACGTCCTCACCTCGACGCCGAAGGTCGCCCCGTACTTCGACCTCTCCTTCCAGCACTCCGCCCCCGGTGTGCTGCGCGCGATGCGCCGCTTCGGCGACACCGACCGCTTCCTGGAGCTCCTGGACACCATCCGGAGCAAGGCCCCCGAGGCCGGCGCCCGCTCCAACTTCATCGTCGGGTTCCCCGGCGAGACCGAGGCCGACCTCGCCGAGCTGGAACGCTTCCTCACCGGCGCCCGGCTCGACGCCATCGGCGTCTTCGGCTACTCCGACGAAGAGGGCACCGAGGCGGTCGGCTACGAGAACAAGCTGGACGCCGACACCATCGCCGAGCGGCTCGCCCACATCTCGCAGCTGGCCGAGGAGCTGACCTCGCAGCGGGCCGAGGAGCGCGTCGGGGAGACCCTCCAGGTGCTGGTGGAGTCCGTCGAATCGGACGAGGACGGCGAGGTCGCGGTCGGCCGTGCCGCGCACCAGGCCCCGGAAACGGACGGCCAGGTGGTCTTCACCACACGCGAGGGTCTCGTGCCGGGCCTTATGGTCGAGGCAGAGGCAGTGGGCACCGAGGGCGTCGACCTGGTGGCCGAACACCACGAGCTTGCGGAGGCAGCCAGATGACGGGAGTCCCGGCATCCGCGGCGGGCGGTTCCGGCGCGAAGCCGGTCCGCGGCGGCAAGCTGGGGCCCGCGGCCGTCAACCAGGCCGGCCTGTGGAACATCGCCAACATCCTGACCATGGTGCGGCTGCTGCTCGTTCCCGGCTTCGTCATGCTGCTGCTCCACAACGGCGGATACGACCCCGTCTGGCGCTCCTTCGCCTGGGCCGCCTTCGCCGTCGCCATGATCACCGATCTCTTCGACGGTCATCTGGCACGGGCGTACAACCTGGTCACGGACTTCGGGAAGATCGCCGACCCGATCGCCGACAAAGCGATCATGGGCGCGGCGCTGATCTGTCTGTCCGTCCTGGGCGACCTGCCGTGGTGGATCACCGGCGTCATCCTCGCCCGGGAACTGGGCATCACGCTGATGCGGTTCTGGGTGATCCGGCACGCGGTCATCCCGGCCAGCAGAGGCGGGAAGCTGAAGACACTGGCCCAGGGCACGGCGGCCGGGATGTACGTCCTGGTGCTCACCGGCCCGCTGGCCACCCTGCGCTTCTGGGTGATGATGGTGGCCGTCGTGCTGACGGTCGTCACCGGACTCGACTACGTACGCCAGGCCGTCGTCCTGCGCCGTAGGAGCCTCGCCGCCGAGCGCGCCGCCGTCGGCCGGACCGCGGAGGCGCTGAACGAGGCGGCCGGATCTCCTGGTGCCGCTGTGGGTGCCGGCGCCGCCGGTACCGGTGCTGCTGGGGCTTCCGGCGTCGGTGCTTCCGGTCCGGTTGTGCGGTTGTCCGGTGGGTCCACGCCGGTGGAGCCCGCCGTGAGTGCGCGGGACGCCGCGGAGGCCGAGCGGTGACAGCCGCTGCCCGGGTGCTGGGCCGGCTCGTCGAGCGCGGGGAGACCCTCGCCGTGGCGGAGTCGCTGACCGGCGGCCTGTTGGCGGCCGAACTCACGTCCGTACCCGGAGCTTCGCAGTCGTTCCGAGGATCGGTGACGGCGTACGCCACCGCCCTCAAGGGCGAGGTCCTGGGGGTGGACGGGACCCTGCTGGCGGAGCGCGGGGCGGTCGATCCCGAGGTCGCGCGGCAGATGGCGGCAGGTGTGCGGGGCGCTCTCGGCGCGGACTGGGGTGTCTCCACGACCGGCGTCGCGGGCCCGGAGCCGCAGGACGGACAGCCCGTCGGCACGGTCTACGTTGCCGTAGCGGGACCTTCCGGCGTCGAGAAAGTGTCCGCTCTGCGGTTGAATGGTTCGAGGGCGGACATCCGTAGAGAGAGTGTACGAAGCGCCCTCGACCTGCTGGCGCGCGAACTCGGCGAGAATACGCGGGCACAGGATACGGAACAGATCGGGGGGAATTGATGTTTGCAGCCCTGAGTGAACACGACATCGCTCCCCGCACGGCCGCAGCACAAGGCGGTACGGTAGGGCGTGAAGGATGCGGCTACGCGGTCCGAGGAGGGAGCCACCGATGATTCTGCTCCGTCGCCTGCTGGGTGACGTGCTGCGTCGGCAGCGCCAGCGCCAAGGCCGTACTCTGCGCGAAGTCTCCTCGTCCGCCCGGGTCTCACTCGGTTATCTGTCCGAGGTGGAGCGGGGGCAGAAGGAGGCATCCTCCGAGCTGCTCTCCGCGATTTGCGACGCGCTTGACGTACGGATGTCCGAGCTCATGCGTGAAGTGAGCGACGAGCTCTCGCTCGCTGAGCTGGCCGAGTCGGCGGCTGCCAGTGATCCGGTCCCAGTACCGGTTCGTCCCATGCTCAACTCCGTCTCCGTTTCGTCGGTCGCAGGAGTGCCGTCGGGACGGGTGACCATCAAGGCGCCCGCAGAAGCGGTGGACGTCGTCGCCGCCTGATCCGCGCGCGGCAACAGTGCTCGACCGAAGTCCCGGCCGGCCCCCACAGGGGCCGGCCGGGACTTTTCGATGTGCCGCGTTGCCCTTTTCGTGTGGGCTCCACGTGTGTGCGGCGCGAAAGAAGGGGCAGACGGAGGTGGAGGCCAACATGACTGTTTTATTTCTTTTGTGCCATCGTGGGTGGTGCGCCGAAACGGTCAGCGAAACGCCTGACGACAGTCAGCAGTACGCCTGACGGATGGGAGTTTGTGCATGTCTGTGGTAAAGAGTCCGCTGTCCGAGAGCGATCTCAAGCTCGTCGGAGAAGCGCTGCAAGGCGCGCTGGTCGATCTGGTCGACCTCTCCCTCGTGGCGAAGCAGATCCACTGGAACGTGGTCGGCCCGCGATTCCGGTCCGTGCACCTCCAGCTCGACGATGTGGTCGTCACGGCCCGACAGCACTCCGACACGGTCGCCGAGCGTGCCTCCGCGATCGGGGTCAACCCGGACGGGCGCTCGGCATCCGTTGCCAAGGAGACCGCCATCCGGCCCGTCCCCGACGGCTGGATCAAGGACACCGACGCCGTGAAGGCGCTCGTGGACGCCTTGGGCGTGGTCATCGGCCGGATGCGGGAACGCATCGAGGTGACCGACGCGCCGGACCCCGTCACGCAGGACATCCTGATCTCACTGACGGCAGATCTCGAGAAGCACGCCTGGATGTTCCAGGCCGAAAGTGCCTGAGCGGAAGGAACCGACATCGTGACTGGTGACAACGCCATGGACAAGCTCAAGGGCAAGGGCAAGGAGGCCGTCGGCAAGCTGACCGGCGACCACCGCAAGGAGTCCGAGGGCAAGGCGGACCAGACCAAGGCCACGGCCAAGGACAAGGTCGACGAGGCCGGTGACCGCGCCAAGGGCGTCACGGACTCGCTGCGCAACGACAACGACAAGTAGCGCCTCGCGCCGCTGCCCGCCCTGAGCACCGGATTCCTCCGGATGCCTGAGCACCCCGAGTGCCCCCGCCGATGACCGGCGGGGGCACTCGGGGTGCTCAGGGGTGTGTGCCGCGCCGACGGGACGTTCGGGTGTGCCTCCGGGCCGGGCCCTCGGTTGGTCTTCGGGCCGGCCTCCAGGGTCGTTCAGGTCCGGGCTTCTGGATGCAGCGGCGCCCCTGCCAGGGGAAACTGCCCGAAAGACGTCGGCCGCAGGAGGGCAGCCATGGGACGGCGATGGGTGCCGGCGCTGGTCCTCGGCGGGCTGTGGTGGTGGGCGGTGCTGAGGCTGGTGCTCCAGCCGGAGCAGGCAGGTGTGGTTGAGGGCGCGGTGGCGGCGGGCGGCTGGGGGCTGAGCCTGCTGCCGGTTCATGTGGCGCCGGCGGTCCCGGGGGGTGCGGAGGAGCCTGCCGAACGGGCAGGGCCGACTGAGCGGGCTGCACGGGCCGGATCCGGGCGCCTGGCGGCCCGACTCACCAGGGCATGGCGACGCCGCCGTTCGGGCGGAGGATCTGGCCGGTGGTGAAGGCCGACGCGTCGGAGGCCAGGTGCAGCACGGTGTGGGCGACCTCCTCGGGCTCGCCGACCCGGCCCAGGGGGGAGAGCCGCGCCATCGTCGCCTCCGCCCGCCGCTGCCCCTCAACTCCATGCCGGTCGGTCATCGGCGTACGGATCCAGCCCGGTGCGACCGCGTTCACCCGTATGGCGTGTCGGCCCAGCTCGGTGGCGAGCGTCTCGGTGAGCTGGACCACGGCCGCCTTCGCCGTGCTGTAGCAGAGCAGGCCCGCACTCGCGGAGTCCACGGCACCGGACGCCATGGTGATCAGCGAACCGGGCGCGGAGCGGGCGATCATGGAGCGGGCCACCTCCTGGCAGGCGTACAGCACCCCTTTGAAATTGACCGCCAGCACCCGGTCGAGGTCGTCGTCCTCCGTCTCCAGGACGCTGCTGGTGTGCATGATCCCGGCCACGGCGACCAGGATGTCGAGCTCTCCCGCCGCCCGGACGGCCGCACGGACCCGTTCTCGGTCGGTGACGTCGAGCGGGTGGGTGCGGGCCGTGCCGCCCGCGCTCGTGATCAGCTCGTACGTTCCGCGTAGGCCCCTCTCGTCGCGGTCGGCGCAGTGGACCGTGGCTCCGGCCTCGGCGAGCAGGACCGCGCTCGCCCGGCCGATACCGCTCGCAGCACCGGTGACGAACGCGGCGCGGCCCGTGAGGTCGTACGCGGAGAGGGGCATGAAGGGGACCGTACGGCGGTGTCTGACGGGCCGTCAATTACTGTGGCGGCTTTTGTGCCGGCCGCCCTTCGGCGCCGGACACCCGCTAAGGGGTAGGGCCTGATTGGCAGCCCGGGCACCAATAGGTGGGCCGGTCGTCCTGGTCGATCTTCCGGATCGGGGTGGAGCAGCGCAGACAGGGGCGGCGGGCCCGGCCGTACACGTACAGGGGTTCTTGCACCCGCAGCGGCGGAAGTGGCCGTTTGGGGGGTGTGGGCTCGGTGGGGGCCGGGGTGTCCGGGCGGGGGCGGCGCTCGGCGCGGATGGTCGTGGTGCGGGTGGGGCGGTGCCGGTTGACGTCGAGGAGCCGGTGGGCCAGGGCGACCAGTCGGGGGAGGGTCCCCTCGGAGAGGGCGCCCACGGGGAGCCAGGGGGTGACGCGGGCCAGGAAGCACAGCTCGCATTTGTAGACATTGCCGATACCCGCGAGGTTGCGCTGATCCAGGAGCGCGTCACCGAGGGGACGGTCCGGTGCGGCGAGCAGCCGCTCCACGGCGAGGTCGGCGTCCCAGTCCGGACCCAGCAGATCCGGCCCGAGGTGGCCCACGGCCTTGCTCTCCTCGCTGGTGCGCAGCAGTTCGAGTACGGGGAGGCGGTAGCCGACGGCGGTGTGGTCGGCGTTGGTCAGAACGGCGCGGATCTGGTGCCCCGGGCCGCCGCGCCAGCGCTCACCCGGTGCGTACACCCGCCAGGCGCCGTCCATGCGGAGATGGCTGTGCAGGGTCAGCCCGCCCTCTAGGCGGGTCAGCAGGTGCTTGCCGCGTGCGGTGACGTCAAGGACCGCGTGGCCGCTCAGGTCGGTGGTGGCGAACCGGGGAACGCGCAGATCGGCGTGGGTCAGGACCCGTCCCGCCAGTGCTGCGTGCAACCGGGCGGCGGTCTGCAGGACGGTGTCTCCTTCGGGCATACCTCCATGATGGCTGCGCGGACGCCTCGGTGGGGCGCGGTCGGGGGCGGGAACGCTTCGGCGGTGGCATCGAGGGCGGGTCTGCCGGGGGCCGGACCGCTCAGGCCCTCAGACGCAGCCCCTTCGGAGTGGCGAGGAATCCGGCCGCCTCCAGGGTCCGGCCCAGCGGCGAGGTGAGGGAGGAGACCCCGTTCGTCCGCTCCACCGTCACGGTGCCGAGCGCACCGGCGCGGGCGGACGCGGCCAAGGCCTCGGCCGCCGCCAGCAGGGCGGGGGACTCGGGGTCGGTGGGCCAGGCGAGCAGGGACTTGCCGCCGCGCTCCATGTAGAGCGTGAGCTCGCCGTCGACCAGGACCACCAGCGCCCCCGCCTTGCGGCCCGGCTTGTGCCCGGCGCCGTCCGGGGACTCCGGCCACGGCAGGGCGGCCCCGTACGCGTTGGCCGGGTCGGCGGCGGCGAGCACCAGGGCCTGGGGCGCGGTGCCCGGGTCCCGGCGGTCGCGGGCCGTGGCGGCCGCCCGCAGCCGGTCCACCGCCCCGTCCATCGCGAACTGGGCGGCCCCCAGCCCCTCGACCACATAGCCTCGCCTCGCCTGCCCGCTGTCCTCGAAAGCGGCCAGGATGCGGTACGTCGCGGAGAACCCGCCCTCCACCCCTTCGGCCTGCACCGCGCCACGGGTCACCACACCGTGCCGGTCCAGCAGGGTTCGGGCCAGGGCGTGCGCGCGGTGGGTCGGCTCCGGCTCGCGCGGGGGCAGCAGGGACCAGCGGCCCGAGACCGTCGGGGGGCCGGTGCGGGAGGCGGGCCGGGCGGCCGCGGTGAGGGATCCGTACCGCCCGCGCGGGACGTTGCGCCGGGCGCGATGGGCGGTGGAGCCCGCGGTCCGCCCGGAGCCCAGGAGCGAGCGCAGCGGGGCGAGGGTGTCGTTGGTGAGCCGGCCGGACCAGGCCAGCTCCCACAGGGCGTCGGCGAGCTGCTGGTCGGAGCAGTCCGGGTGGGTGGTGGCCCGGACCTGGTCGGCGATCTGCCGGAAGAACAGGCCGTATCCACCGGACAGGGTGGTGAGCAGGGACTCGTGCAGCGCCGACAGCTCCAGCGGGTGCGGGGCGGGCAGGAGCAGGGGCGCGCTGTCGGCGGGGTGGAGCGAGAGCCAGCCGTCCTTGCCGGGCAGCGCCCCCGCACCGGCCCAGATCACCTCGCCCGTCGTCGTCAGCTCGTCGAGCATCCCCGGGGTGTAGCCCATGACCCGGCTCGGCAGGATCAGCTTCTCCAGGGCGGAGGCGGGAACGGGGGCTCCCTGGAGCTGTTCGACGGCGCGGGCCAGCCCGTCGATGCCGCGCAGACCGTTCGAACCGAAGTGCTGCCACTGGGGGAGGAAGGAGGCGAGCGCGGCGGGCTCCACCGGCTCCAGCTCCTGGCGGAGCGCGGCCAGCGAACGCCGGCGCAGTCGGCGCAGCACCGTGGCGTCGCACCACTCCTGACCGATGCCCGCCGGGTGGAACTCGCCCTGGACGGTCCGCCCGGAGGCGGCGAGCCGTTGCAGCGCGCCGTCCGTGACGGCGGTGCCCAGCCCGAACCGCTCGGCGGCCTGGGCGGCGGTGAACGGACCGTGGGTCCGGGCGAAGCGGGCGAGGAGGTCGCCGAGGGGGTCCTTCACCGGCTCGGTGAACGCCTCGGGCACACCGACCGGGAGCGCGGTGCCCAGGGCGTCGCGCAGCCTTCCCGCGTCCTCGATCGCCGCCCAGTGGTCGGCCCCGGCGATCCGGACCTGGATCGCCCGGCGGGACGACGCCAGCTCCGGCGCCCACGAGGACTCGGCCCCCCGCTCGGCCAGCTCGGCGTCGGTCAGCGGACCGAGCATGCGCAGCAGATCCGCGACCCCTTCGACGTCCTTGATCCGCCGGTCCTCGGTGAGCCACTGGAGCTCCTGCTCCAGCTCGGTCAAGACCTCGGGGTCGAGCAGCTCGCGCAGCTCCGCCTGGCCCAGCAGCTCGGCCAGGAGATGGGAGTCCAGGGAGAGTGCGGCGGCCCGCCGCTCGGCCAGCGGTGAGTCGCCCTCGTACAGGAACTGGGCGACGTAACCGAAGAGGAGGGAGCGGGCGAACGGCGAGGGCTCCTGCGTGGTGACCTCGACCAGCCGGACCCGGCGCGCCTCCAGGTCACCCATCAGTTCGGTGAGTCCAGGGACGTCGAACACGTCCTGGAGGCACTCGCGGACGGCTTCGAGGACGATCGGGAACGAGCCGAACTCGGAGGCCACCTGGAGCAGCTGGGACGCGCGCTGGCGCTGCTGCCAGAGCGGGGTGCGCTTGCCGGGGGAGCGCCGGGGCAGCAGCAGGGCGCGGGCGGCGCATTCACGGAAGCGGGCGGCGAACAGCGCCGAGCCACCGACCTGGTCGGTGACGATCTGCTGCACCTCGCCCTGGTCGAAGACGACGTCGGTGGCGCCGACCGGGGGCTGCTCGCTGTCGTAGGAGAAGGCTCCCGGTGCCGGTCCGTCGCTCTCCGCGTCCCCCGGGGGCGGGGCGTCGAAGTCGAAGAGGTCGAGGCCCATCATGTCCGCGTCGGGGAGCCGCAGCACGATGCCGTCGTCGGCGTGCATGACCTGGGCGTCCATCCCGTACCGCTCGCCGAGGCGGGCGGAGAGGGCGAGCGCCCAGGGGGCGTGCACCTGGGCGCCGAAGGGGGAGTGCACGACGACCCGCCAGTCGCCCAGCTCGTCGCGGAACCGCTCGACCAGGATCGTCCGGTCGTCCGGGACGTGGCCGCAGGCCCGGCGCTGCTCGTCCAGATAGGCCAGGATGTTGTCCGCTGCCCAGGCGTCGAGCCCGGCGGCGAGCAGCCGCAGCCGGGCGTCCTCCTCGGAGAGCCCGCCGATCTCGCGGAGGAACGCCCCCAGGGCGCGGCCCAGCTCCAGGGGGCGGCCCAGCTGGTCGCCCTTCCAGAACGGCAGCCGGCCCGGAACGCCGGGGGCGGGGGAGACGAGGACCCGGTCCCGGGTGATGTCCTCGATCCGCCAGGACGTGGTGCCCAGGGTGAAGACGTCGCCGACCCGCGACTCGTAGACCATCTCCTCGTCCAGCTCACCGACCCGCCCGCCGCCCTTCTTCGGGTCCGCGCCGGCCAGGAAGACCCCGAAGAGGCCGCGGTCCGGGATGGTGCCGCCCGAGGTGACGGCGAGCCGCTGCGCGCCCGGGCGACCTGTGACCGTACCGCCGACCCGGTCCCACACGACCCGGGGGCGCAGCTCGGCGAAGGCGTCGGAGGGATAGCGGCCGGCCAGCATGTCGAGGACGGCTGTGAACGCCGACTCGGGGAGCGAGGCGAAGGGGGCGGCCCGGCGGACCAGGGCCAGCAGGTCGTCCGCCTGCCAGCTGTCCAGGGCGACCATGGCGACGAGCTGCTGGGCGAGGACGTCCAGCGGGTTGGACGGGATGCGCAGCGCCTCGATGGCCCCTTCGCGCATCCGCTCGGTGACGACGGCGGCCTGCACCAGGTCGCCGCGGTACTTCGGGAAGACCACTCCGGTGGAGACCGCGCCCACCTGGTGCCCGGCCCGGCCCACCCGTTGGAGACCGGAGGCGACGGAGGGCGGGGACTCGACCTGGATGACCAGGTCGACCGCGCCCATGTCGATGCCGAGCTCCAGGCTGGAGGTGGCCACCACCGCGGGCAGCCTGCCCGCCTTGAGGTCCTCCTCCACCTGGGCCCGCTGCTCCTTGGAGACCGAACCGTGGTGGGCACGGGCCAGCAGGGCGGGGGCGCCCCGGCCCGCGCCGGACTGGGCCATGACCTCCGCCGGGGCGTGCGCCTCCGGCAGGTCGGGGGCGGGGTTGTCCGGGTCGAAGGCGGTGCCGGTGGCCCGCTCGTACGCGATCTCGTTGAGCCGGTTGCACAGGCGCTCCGCCAGCCGGCGGGAGTTGGCGAAGACGATGGTGGAGCGATGCGACTGGACGAGGTCGGCGATGCGCTCCTCGACATGCGGCCAGATCGAGGGCTTCTCCGCCTGGGCGGCGTCCCCGTCGGTGGCCGGCGAACCCCCCAGCTCGCCCAGATCCTCCACGGGGACGACCACCGAGAGGTCGAACTCCTTCGTGGACGGCGGCTGGACGATCTCCACCTTGCGCTGCGGCGACAGGAACCGGGCCACCTCCCCGACCGGCCGGACCGTAGCGGAGAGCCCGATCCGCCGGGCGGGCCGGGGCAGCAGCTCGTCCAGCCGCTCCAGGGACAGGGCGAGATGGGCGCCACGTTTCGTACCGGCGACCGCGTGCACCTCGTCGAGGATCACCGTCTCGACGCCCGCTAGCGCGTCCCGGGCGGAGGACGTCAGCATCAGGAACAGCGACTCGGGCGTGGTGATCAGGATGTCCGGCGGCCGGGTCACCATCGAGCGCCGCTCGGCGGGCGGGGTGTCACCGGACCGGATGCCCACCCGCACCTCCGGCTCGGGCAGGCCGAGGCGCACCGACTCCTGGCGGATGCCGGTCAGCGGGGAGCGCAGATTCCGCTCCACGTCGACCGCCAGCGCCTTGAGCGGGGACACGTACAGCACACGGCAGCGCTTCTTGGCCTCGGCGGGCGGCGGCCCGGCGGCCAGCCGGTCCAGCGAGGCGAGGAACGCGGCCAGGGTCTTGCCGGAACCGGTCGGCGCGACCACCAGCACGTCGCTGCCCTCGCCGATGGCCCGCCAGGCTCCTTCCTGCGCGGGGGTGGGCGCGCTGAAGGCGCCCGCGAACCAGCTGCGGGTCGCGGGCGAGAAACCATCGAGAGCGGAGCCGGTCATGTCCCCCATCGTGCACCCCGCCACTGACAACGGGCCCTCGACACCGCCCGGAGCCACCCCTGCACCCTCCGCCGCACGGCTGGGACCTGCGAGAACATGGCCATGGCGGGAGCGGGTCGGGCGAAGGAGTGGGCACGGCACTGGACGTACGCCGAGTTGCCCGACCTCGATCTCCTGCGCGCCCGGTACGTCCGCCGCACCTTCCCCCGGCACAGCCACGAGGGGTACGTGTTCGGCGCGGTCACCCGCGGGGTCGAGGACGTGGGGCTGCCCGGCGGCACGGTGCACATGGTCCCCGGGACCGTCGTGATGATCAACCCCGAGGTGCCGCACACCGCCCGCCCGGGTGCGGCGGGCCCGCCGTCTGCTCGACGCGGGCACCGCCTCCGCCGATGCCGCGGCCGCCGTCGGCTTCACGGACCAGCCCCACCTCAACCGGCACTTCACCCGGATCGTGGGGGTGCCGCCCGGCGCGTACCGGCGCGAGTGTGGCGCGTACCGGCACGAGCGCGGCGCGCTCCAGGGATGCCGTGTCCCGCAGGCGTCCACCCAAGGACGACGCGGGGGCGCGAGAACGTACAAGACCGGGCCCTGTAGCCCCCCGTAAGGTGCGGCACGTGGCAGAACAGACAGCACCCCCAGAGAGCACCGGCCGGGCCGGTGCCATATCCGCCGGTCCGCCCGGCCCGGCGGCGCCGGACGCCCGACCGGACAGACCCGACTCGGCCGTCGTCCGGGACGCACTCGGCGTCGGTATCGCCGTCGGGCTCTCCGGCTTCGCCTTCGGCGTCACCGCCGCCGGCTCCGGACTCAGCCTGCTCCAGATCTGCGCCCTGAGCCTCTTCGTCTTCACCGGCGCCTCGCAGTTCGCCCTGGTCGGTGCGCTGGCCGCGGGCGGCAACCCGTACACCGCGGCGGCGGGAGCGTTCTTCCTGGGCGTCCGCAACGCCTTCTACGGCCTGCGGCTCTCCCAGCTGCTCGCCCTTCCCCGAGCGGTGCGTCCCTTCGCCGCCCACTGGGTGATCGACGAGACGACCGCGGTCACGGTGGCCCAGCCCACCCGGCGGGCCGCGCGCCTCGGCTTCACGGTCACCGGGCTCACCCTCTACGTGCTGTGGAACCTCACCACCCTGGGGGGTGCGATGGGGGCCGAGGCGCTGGGCGACACCGAGGCCTGGGGCCTGGACGCCGCCAGTCCCGCCGTCTTCCTCGCACTGCTGGCACCGATGCTCAAGACCACCACCGAACGCGTCACCGCGGGTCTCGCGGTGCTGCTGGCCCTGACGCTGCTGCCCGTCCTGCCGGCCGGCGTACCGGTCCTGCTGTCCGCACTCGCGGCGCCCCTCGTCCTCTTCCTGATGGGGCGGCGCAAGCGGGGGCCGGGCACGGAGGACGGCACCACGACGCAGCCGACGACGACGAAGGGCGGGCGGGACTCGTGAACGTATGGATGGCCGTCGGACTGACCGCGGCGGGCTGCTACCTCGCCAAGTACGCGGGCCTGCTGGTCCCCGCCGGAGTGCTGGAGCGACCGCTCGTACGGCGGATGGCGACCCTGCTGCCCGTGGCGCTGCTGGCCGCTCTGACCGCTCAGCAGACCTTCGGCGACGGGCAGCAGCTCGTCCTCGACGCCCGGGCCGCCGGACTCACCGCCGCAGCGCTCGCGCTGGTCCTGCGCGCACCCTTCCTGGTGGTCGTCGGCGCGGCCGTGCTGGTCACGGCGGGCGTCCGCGCACTGGGCTGAGCGAGGGGTGCTGAGCGAGGGGCGCGGTCGGCTCGCGGTCGGTCGCAACGGGCGGGAGGGCCCGGTCAGCCCGGCGGACGGCCGTAGGCCCGCAGCGTCTCCAGGGCCCTGAGCGTCACAAGGGACCGGCCCTCCAGAGCGGCGCTCGGCGCCCACCGCCGCCAGTTCACCGGCCAGCCGCCGTCCTCCTGCTGCTCGGCAGCCAAGTGGTCCAGCGAGCGCTCCAGCTCCTCGTCGGTGAACCAGCGGCGGGCCAGCGACGTCGGCGTACGGGCGTAGTCGTGCGGGAAGTGGTGCTCGCCCGGCGCGTAGCCCGGCGCCACCGGATACTCCGCCCGCCGGGACGGATCCAGCACCACCAGCCGCTGCCCGCGCACCAGCCGGCCGAGCCGGTCCGCCGCCCGCTGCGCGCGGGCCCGGTCCGGTGCCCCGTCCAGGAAGGCGATCGCCGCCTCGATCTCGTACGGGTGCGACTGCTCCAGGGCGTCCACGGCGTTCCAGCAGAAGTCCGTCGCCCGGAACAGCCAGGCGTGCCACACCTCGTTGCGGTGCAGCAGCCCCACGATCGGACCGGTCGCGAGCAGTTCGGCCGGGGGTTCGTCCACGATCGGGACGAACGGGGCCGCGGGATATCCGTGCTGCGTGGGAAGCAGCGCGGGTAACGCGCCCTCTCTGGTCGACACGTCGCTCAGATAGCGACAGATCTGCTCCACGGGCAGTCCACCGCAACGGCCGATCGAGTCGAGGACGGTGAGCGCGTGTGCGGTGTGCAGCGGCTGGCTGACCGGACCGCGGAGGTCGGGTTCCAGCCCGTGGGCGTAGCCGCCGTCCTTGTTGCGGTACGCGGCGAGCGCCGTCTCCACCGGCTCCGGGTCGCCGTCCAGGAAGCGGTGGGCGAACCTTCGCTGTTCGAGGACGCGGGCCGTGAGCCAGATGAATCGCTCGGCGTGGACCAGGGGGTGTGCTCCAGTTTCAGCCATGGACCGACCGTAGGGGGAGAGGGGTCGAGGCACATGCCTGGTGGACATGCTGCACTCTCAGGAGCGCGATACTGGTGGCATGCGGTTGACGATTTTCTGGGAGCGGATGGCGGACCACTTCGGTGCCGGGTACGCGGACTCCTTCGCCCGTGACCATGTGATGGCCGAACTCGGCGGCCGTACGGTGCACCAGGCACTGGACGCCGGCTGGGACGCGAAGGACGTCTGGCGCGCGGTCTGCGCGTCCATGGACGTCCCCGCCGACAAGCGCTGACCCCCGCCTGCGTCCGTCCGGGGGAGGGGCTGTCGGTGGCGTAGGCGAGACTTGTCCCGTGTCATCGACAGACGAGACCGTTCCGGCCCAGCCGCCCACCGCCCCGCCCGCCGCGCCCGCCGAGCCTCCCGCACCGCCGTCCGGCCCGGGTCCCGCCCGTATGCCGGGCTGGCTGCCGCGAGCGATGGTGCTGGCCCTGGCGCTCTATGCCTGCTTCCAGCTCGGCAGCTGGGCGTTCCACCAGGTCATCGGGTTGCTGACCAACGTACTGATCGCGTTCTTCCTCGCGCTCGCCATCGAGCCGGCGGTGGGACGGATGTCGGCGCGCGGAATGCGCCGGGGGATGGCCACGTTCCTCGTCTTCATCGGCCTGATGATCTTCAGCGCCGGTTTCGTCGTCCTGCTCGGATCGATGCTGGCCGGCCAGATCGTCGACATGGTCGACGACTTCCCCCAGTACATCGACTCGGTGATCAACTGGGTCAACCAGACCTTCCGCACCGAGCTCTCGCGGGTCGAGGTCCAGGACAGCCTGTTGCACTCCGACTGGCTTCAGAAGTACGTCCAGAACAGCGCCACCGGAGTGCTCGACGTCTCCACCACGGTCCTCGGCGGGCTGTTCCGACTGCTGACGATCTTCCTGTTCTCGTTCTACTTCGCGGCCGACGGCCCCCGGCTGCGCCGCGCGCTCTGCTCCGTACTGCCGCCCGCCCGGCAGACCGAGGTGCTGCGCGCCTGGGAGATCGCGGTCGACAAGACCGGCGGCTACATCTACTCGCGCGGCCTCATGGCACTGATCTCCGGCGTCTCCCACTACATCCTGCTCGTCGTCCTCGGCGTGCCCTACGCTCCGGCGCTCGCGGTCTGGGTGGGGCTCGTCTCGCAGTTCATCCCCACCATCGGTACGTACCTGGCGGGCGCTCTGCCGATGCTGATCGCCTTCACGGTCAACCCCTGGTACGCGCTGTGGGTGCTCGGATTCGTCGTCGTCTATCAGCAGTTCGAGAACTACGTCCTCCAGCCCAAGCTGACCGCGAAGACCGTCGACATCCACCCGGCGGTCGCGTTCGGTTCGGTGATCGCCGGAACGGCCCTGCTGGGGGCCGTCGGTGCACTGGTCGCCATCCCCGCCATCGCCACCCTCCAGGCGTTCCTGGGGGCCTATGTGAAGCGGTACGACGTCACCGACGACCCCCGGGTGCACGGCGGCCACCGCCCGCGGCGCGGGGGACCGGTGCTCTCACGGATACGCCGAGCGCCGGGCGGGCCCGGCCGGACGGGCGGCTGAGCCCCGCCCGGGGCCCACGTCGGAGGCCGGGCACCGACGAGCTGCCCGCGGGAGAGCGACTGCCCGTTCCAGCGCGCCACCTCCGGGTCTGACCCTCTACGACACCGCAAACGCCCGACAGGGGCCTCGCGTCGTTCCCCGTCGTTCCGGGTCGGAGAACAGGGACACGCGGTTCCTCAGAGTCCGAGCAGCGAGCCGATCTCGGTCCGGGACGACACCCCCAGCTTCCGCAGGGCCCGCGCCACGTGGTGCTCGACCGTCCGGTGCGAGAGGACCAGCTCGCGCGCGATCTCCCGGTTCGAGAGGCCGAGGGCGGCCAGCCGGGCCACGGCCCGCTCCCGGGGTGAGAGATGGTCGCCGTACCCCAGGGCGCCGGGTCTGCGGACGGTGACCTGTCCGTGGTCCCGTAGCCCGCGCTGACACCGCAGCACATCCCATACGGCGTCGATGTCCTGGTAGGCCGCGATCGCCTCGTGCAGCACGGTGCGCCCGCCCGCCTCCCCGGCGGCCAGCAGCCGGAGCCCCCACGCCTCCTTGACGTACGCGGCCTCGTAGGGCCGTTCCAGGGCCGTCCAGGCGTCAGCCGCGGCCGCGTACAGGGCGTCGGACCCCTCGGCCCCGGCCCCGGCCTGGGGGCCGTTCGTGGCGGTGAGCAGCGCCCGGCAGGTCAGCAGGGCGGCCCGGGCGGCCGGCGCGTCCCGGTCGGCGATACCCTCCGCCAGCTCCGCGACGAGGCGGTGGGCCTCCTCGGCCCGGTCGTCCCGGATCAGCGCCTGCACGGCCGGCGGCGCGAGGGCCGTCGCCCACACCCACGCACCGGTACGGCGGACGTGGTGCAGGGCTCCTTCCATCGCCTGGACGGCCCGCGCGGGGCGGTCGGCGGCGAGATGGACCCGTACCACGGCGGCCGCGGCGGAGGTCAGCACGATGCCGGTGTCCAGCGCGGTCGTGTGCACGGCCTGGCCCAGAAGGCGACGCGCCACATCCGTCTGCCCCTTGGTGTGCAAGCGCAGCAGCCCGCAGACGAGGAGGGCCTCCGCGTGGAAGTCGGGCACGTCCCGGTACTGTCCCTCGGCGCGTTCGGCCCGCTCCTCCAGACCCGCCCACCGCCCGCCCGTGAACGCGGCGAGCATGTCCGTGGTCTCGACGAACGCTTCGAGATACGGAGCGCGGTTCGTCCCGAGCGCCTGCCACGCACGGGCCTGGAAGGCGCGGGCCCGCTCCAGGTGGCCCAGGGCGGTCGCGGCGCCCGCCAGGTTGGCGTACACCCGGGCCGCCGCCTCGCCGCTGAGGGCGACGGGCAGATCGGCCACCGCCTCCCACGCCGAAGGGTCACCCATCAGGGCCAGGGCGGTGGCGCGGTTGGCCAGCACGGTCGAACGCAGGTCCTCCTCGTCGACCTGGGGCAGCAGCCGCTCCGCCTCGGCCAGCAGGCGCCGGTGCTCGCCGACCGGCCAGCCCTTGAGGGAGGGGATGGCGATGATCGCCAGCGCCCGTGCGGCCTGCCCCGTCGACACGGCGAGGAGATCGGGAACGGCCCGCGCTATCTCCTCCAGCGCCTCCAGCCCGGAGCCCGACTGGTTGCGCAGCAACAGGCCCAGCAGCAACCGGATCTCGCCGCTCGGCCCGGGCCCGAGCGAGCGTTGGTCGAGCACCTGCCGCAGGGCGGTGGGTACCTGGGGGCCGGGCCGGGCGTTCAGTGCGACGCGGGCCAGCTTCAGGGCGATCCGGTCGCGCACGACGGCCGAGGGGCCGCCGCGCAGGGCGTCCAGGTAGTGGGCCGTGGCCGTACCGGCGTCCCCGCTTCGGGCGGACCGGTCCGCCGCCGCCTCCAGGCACCGCACCGCCTCCGTAGGGCGGCCGGCGAGACGGTGGTGTTCGGCGATCCGCACCAGCGGGAGGGGGCTGGTGTGCCGGGCGAGGGCGCGGGCGGCACGCAGGTGCAGTACGGGCCGTTCCGGTTCGGCGACCGCCTCGTACGCGGCCCGGCGCGCCAGATCGTGAGGGAAGACGTACCTACCGCCCGCCGCCCGCACGACGCCTTCTTCCAGTGCCGCGGCGAGCGCACCGCGGGTCTCCCGCTCGTCCAGCCCCGCGACCGCTCCCAGCAGGTGTACGGGCGCGGGGTCGCCGACAACCGCTGCCGCTGTGACCACCCGCCGCGCGTCCACAGGAAGGTGACGCAACCGCTCCACCACCCCACGGCGTACGGACGCGGGCAGGGGCGGCTCCGGCACCCCCGCTGCCCCCGCGGAGCACGCCGTGGGGCCGGGCCAGCCCCGCAGCACCTCCTCGATCACATAAGGAAGGCCCCCCGTCCACCGGTGCAGACGGTCGGCGAACTCCTCCGGCACCGCCCGCGCGCCGAGCAGGCCGGCGGCCAGCGCACCGGTCTCCGCCACGGACAGCGGCAGGAGGTGCCGTTCGGCCAGCGCGACATGGGCCGGTGGGCGCAGCGGGAAGGGGAACTCGCCGCTTCCCTCCGCTCCTGCGTGGCTGCGCGCGGTGAGTACGAGTCCCAGCTGCGCCGGAGGATCGGAGACGACCGTACGGAGGAAGGCGCGGGTGGACTCGTCGGCCCACTGGAGGTCCTCCACGGCCAGAACCACGCTCCCCAGGGACGCTGTCAGCGCACACAGGCCCCGGAGAACGCGGTGGGATGCGGTGCGCGGATCGTCCGCGGGAGGGGGTACGGGCGGCAGGAGGTCCGCGAGGTCGGGCAACAGCCCGCGCAGAGCGCCGGTCACCGGTGGCAGGTCCGCCGGGCGGGGCCGGCAGGGGCTCAGTGCCCCGATGAGCGGTGCGAACGGGAAGGAGGCGTCCGACTCCTGGCAACGGGCGACCAGCCTCACGGTGCCCGACGGCGGGGTCCGGGTGAGGAGTTCGCGGACCAGCCGGCTCTTTCCCACCCCTGCCTCACCGGTGATCACCACGACGGCGGGCCGGCGGTCGAGTTCCGCGCGGAGGTCGTCCAGGAGCGCGGAGCGTCCGACAAGGATGCCCGGAGCGGAGGTCGGCGGGTCGGCGTTCACGGCTTCCTTCCGCACCCGTGGGCAGCAGGGGCATGGCGGGCGGGGGCGGCCGGGTCGGTTCGGCCGGGCCGCCCGCCGGCTGCTGATGGCTCGTCGCGCATGACGGATCGCCGCCGAATGACGGATCTCCGCGCCTGACGGATCTCCATCGAATGACGGATCTCCGCGAATGATGGCCTTTCGCGGCGATGGTGGAAAGGGGGGAGACGTCTGCGGCGCGTGTGCGGACGCCGCAGACGCCCCCCGTCCGGCGGTGAGTGCGCGGAGAGGCCTCACCGGCCGGGTGCGCCGGGATCCACCAGGGTTCGGGACGTGGATCACCGGCGGTCCGGTGGGTGCTGCGGGAAGGGGATCGGTCAGAACCGCAGCGACCAGGAGTTCAGCGTGCCGGTGTCGTTGACCCAGTTGTCGCTCACCCGCAGCTTCCAGGTCCCGTCGGCGGGCTTGGCGGCGGCGTTCACGGTGAAGGTCCCGCGTACGTCGTCGGCACTGTCGTCGGCGTTGTGGTCCTTGAGCCGGAAGACACCGCCGTCGGGGGCGACGAGGTCGACCCGCAGGTCACCGCGGAAGGTGTGCCGGATGTCGACCGTGACGGACAGCGTCGCGGGCGCGTTGCCCGTGATGCCGCTCACGGTGATCGGGGACTCGGCGGTCGCGTTGTCGCGGATCGGGTAGCCGGTGGTGTTCTCGAAGGTCTTGCCGGTGGGCGGAGGCGTGGTGCCGTCGTTCGGGACGTACAGCAGTCGGTTGGGCGAACCGGTCTTGGCGTCGGTGACCTTGTTCGGGGTGGCGTCGGCGATCAGCCGGTCGTGGACCTGCTTGGGCGTCCAGGAGGGGTTGGCGGAGAGCAGCAGGGCCGCTGCGCCCGCCACGTGCGGGGAGGCCATGGAGGTGCCGCCGTCGGAGCGGGAGCCGGTGTCGTTGAGGTGGGAGGCGGAGACGATGTCGGAGCCCGGGCCGAACAGGTCCAGGCAGGTGCCGTGGTTGGAGGACTTTCCGCTGGGCCAGATCGACCGGGCGTCACGGCTGTCGGTGGCGCCGACCGTCACCGCGCTCGGCACGGCCGCCGGGGAGGTGTTGCAGGCGTTGGCCCCGTCGTTGCCGGCGGCGACGACATAGGTGACGCCGGAGGCGATCGACTTGGCCAGCGCGTCGTCGACCGAGGCGGTCCGCCCGCCGCCGATGCTCATGTTGGCGACCGCCGGCTTGACCGCGTTCTTGGTCACCCAGTCGATGCCGGCCAGCACCGGGGCCCAGGTGGAGCCGGAGGAACCCTGGCAGTTCAGGACCCGTACGCCTACGAGCTTCACGGCCTTGGCGACGCCGTACGTCGCGCCGCCGACCGTGCCCGCCACATGCGTGCCGTGCCCGTTGCAGTCCTGGGCGACGGCATCGTTGTCTATGAAGTCGTAGCCGTTGACCGCCCGGCCGCCGAACTCCCGGTGCGAGGTGCGTATCCCGGTGTCGAGCACGTAGGCGGTCACGTCGGAGGCCGTGTCGGGGTACGTGAACTTCCGGTCGCCCGGCAGATCACGCTGGTCGATGCGGTCCAGGCCCCAGGTCGGGTCGTTCTGGGTGCCCAGGGCGTACGCGACTCCGTCGGCCTCCACCCGGGCCACGGAGGGGTCGGCGGCCAGCCGCCGGGCCTGTTCCTCGTCCACCTGCACGGAGAAGCCGCGCAGCGCGGCGGTGTAGGTGTGGCCGACCTTGCCGCCGTGCCGGCCGGCGAGGGACCTCGCCGCCTTGTCGACATCCGCCCGCGCCACCGAGTCCTCGAAGGTGACGATGTAGGAGCCCGGCACCGCACCGGCGCGGTCGGCGCCCAGGATGCGGCCTTCGCCGGGCGGAGGCGTGGGTGCCGCCCCGGCCGTACCGGCGCCGGCGATCAGTGCGCCGACGGCACACGCGGCAGCGGCGACACGCCACACCGCAGCTTGAGACACCATGCGATTCCTCCTGAGGGGTCGGCCGGACCGGCTCGGGTCCGGCGGGAGGCCGTGCACGGCGAACACCGGGCACAGGCGAAGGAAGGGGCGCGGCGGGGGCTCCGGACGATGGGACGTCGGCCTCGTACGGCGGATGCCGAACTTGGGGGGGCCGGCAGATGTACGAGGGGTGGAGCCACCGCCGCCTCAGGAAGAATCGAGCCCTGGGGGCAGGTCGAACAATGCGTGGGGGTACCCAACCGTTCCGGCCGCCGGGCCCCGCCCGTCCGGCCCGCCGGACCCCGCGTGGTGCGCTTGACACCGAAATCGAACATCCATTCTCATGGATTTCGGCCGGGTTTTTCCGGGCCCGACCGTGGAGTTGTCCACAGGCCGGGAGGACGACGAGGCCCATTGTCAGTGGCAGGGGTTAGCGTCTTTGACGTGAAGCGATCGACTCAAGCAAATCGGGTGGAACCCATGGCAGGAACCGACCGCGAGAAGGCGTTGGACGCCGCTCTCGCACAGATTGAACGACAGTTCGGCAAGGGCGCGGTGATGCGGCTCGGCGAGCGGCCGAACGAGCCCATCGAGGTCATCCCCACGGGATCGACCGCCCTCGACGTCGCGCTCGGCGTCGGCGGTCTGCCGCGCGGCCGCGTGGTGGAGGTGTACGGACCGGAGTCCTCCGGTAAGACGACGCTGACGCTGCACGCCGTGGCGAACGCGCAGAAGCTCGGCGGCTCGGTGGCGTTCATCGACGCCGAGCACGCCCTCGACCCCGAATACGCCAAGAAGCTCGGCGTCGACATCGACAACCTCATCCTGTCCCAGCCGGACAACGGTGAGCAGGCGCTCGAGATCGTCGACATGCTGGTCCGATCCGGCGCCCTCGACCTGATCGTCATCGACTCCGTCGCGGCCCTGGTGCCGCGTGCGGAGATCGAGGGCGAGATGGGTGACTCGCACGTGGGTCTCCAGGCCCGTCTGATGAGCCAGGCCCTCCGCAAGATCACCAGCGCGCTCAACCAGTCCAAGACCACGGCGATCTTCATCAACCAGCTCCGCGAGAAGATCGGTGTGATGTTCGGTTCGCCGGAGACCACGACCGGTGGCCGGGCGCTGAAGTTCTACGCCTCGGTGCGCCTCGACATCCGGCGTATCGAGACGCTGAAGGACGGGACCGACGCGGTCGGTAACCGCACCCGCGTCAAGGTCGTCAAGAACAAGGTCGCGCCGCCGTTCAAGCAGGCCGAGTTCGACATCCTCTACGGCCAGGGCATCAGCCGCGAGGGCGGGCTGATCGACATGGGCGTGGAGCACGGCTTCGTCCGCAAGGCCGGCGCCTGGTACACGTACGAGGGCGACCAGCTCGGCCAGGGCAAGGAGAACGCCCGCAACTTCCTCAAGGACAACCCCGACCTCGCCAACGAGATCGAGAAGAAGATCCTGGAGAAGCTGGGGGTCGGTGTCCGGCCGGAGGCCGAGTCCGCCGAGCCGGCCGCAGAGGGAGCGGCGACCGCGGGGGCGGCGGCGGACGGTGCGGCGAAGCCGGTGACCGCCGCGGCCACCAAGGCGAAGCCCGCCAAGACCGCGGCGGCCAAGAGCTAGGCCGTGACACGTCGTACGGAGTGGCCGGGGGGCCCCGCGGAGCCCGGCACCGGGTTCGGCGAAGGGGCGGGCCGCCGTGCCCGCTCCGGCACCAGGAGCAGCGGCTCCCCTTCCTCGTCGAGGGCCGAGCAGGGGGAGCCGCCTGACCAGCGGGACAAGGGCCGGCGGGAGAAGGGGGAGCGGGAGAAGAGGGAGCCGCGCGACCCGGTCGAGCAGGCGCGCAACATCTGTCTGCGACTGCTCACCGGGACACCGAGAACGCGCAAGCAGCTCGCGGACGCCCTGCGCAAGCGGGAGATCCCGGACGAGGCCGCCGAGGAGGTCCTCTCCCGCTTCGAGGACGTCGGGCTGATCGACGACGCGGCCTTCGCCGGAGCGTGGGTGGAGTCCCGGCACCACGGCCGGGGGCTCGCACGCCGGGCCCTCGTCCGCGAGCTGCGGACGAAGGGCGTCGACCCGTCCGTGATCGACGAAGCGGTCGATCGGCTCGACCCCGACCAGGAGGAGGAGACGGCCCGGGAGCTGGTGGCCCGCAAGCTCCGCTCCACCCGTGGCCTGGACCGTGACAAGCGGCTGCGCCGCCTGGCGGGGATGCTCGCCCGCAAGGGGTACGGGGAGGGCATGGCCCTGCGGGTGGTGCGCCAGGCGCTCAAGGAGGAGGGCGAGGACACGGAAGGCCTGGACGAGCCCTTCTGACCAGAGGCAAGCCCTTCTGAGGAGAGGCCACCTCGTGGAAGGGGACCCGGGGGACGGACTCGGGGACGGGGGGAGAGCGGCAGGGCGCCGTCGTCAGTGTCCGGCCAGAGAGGCGCGGCGGGCGGCTCCGTCGATGAGGGCCAGCGCGTCCGCGGCGGTACGGCCGGGCACGCGGTTCCACGGGCCGATCAGCCCGGGCCACCCCTGGGAGCGGAGCTCGGTGATCAGCCAGGCGCCGGCCCGGTCCACCGTGGTCAGGGAGCCGTAGCCGAGTCGGTGGGCGGTGAGCAGTGCGCCGCAGACGCACCGGGCGCCACGGGCGTTGCGCAGCCGGTACGGGGTGTTCTGCCAGCCCCACTCGGCCAGGATCTGCCGTGCGTAGCCGAGGTGGACGGAGGGCCTCAGATCTCCCTGGCCGACCCGCCGCCAGGCGTGGACGCGGTCGGGCAGTACCGCACCCAGCCGGCCGGGAAGCGGGCGTTCGGGCGGAGACGGTGTCGGCAGTGCCCGCAGCGAGTCGTCGATGAGCTGCTCGACCGGGACGGACAGCAGGCTCCGCCAGTCGGCAGGGCGGGCCTCTGCGGGTGACGGGGGCCGGTGGGGGGCCGGCTCCGGGCGCTCGGTCGGGAGGAGCGCGGGCTCGGAGGCGGTGTACTCCCACCCCGAGACGATCTCCTGCCACGCCTGTGTGCCGTGCAGCTGGGAGACCTGGGCGTCGAGCTGGTCGGGAGTGAGGACAGGGGTCGCCATGAGTGCGTCATCTCCGTACATTTCGGTCCTCGGTATGAGGCGAATGTCGGTCGCGCACGGCGATGGCTCTACCGGAATGCGGCGTTCGGGTGTGTCCTACCACCCTGGAGCGGGTGTGTCCCGCTCAGAGGTGGGCCAGACGTGCGGGAGGGGGTGGCCACGTCACGCCCGTGGCCGCCCCCTCCCGTAACGCTCCGGCGTCAGCCGCCGGTGTCGGTGCTGTTCTCGGCCCTGTCCTCGGAGCCGGAACCGGTGCTGGCGTCGGTGCTGGCGTCGGAGCCGGCGTCGGTGTCGGAGGCCGGGGCCACCGGGAGCCCTGCCGCGCGCCAGGCCTGGAAGCCGCCGATCAGGTCGGTGGTCCGGTGCAGCCCGAGCCGGCGCAGCGACGCCACGGCGAGGCTCGACGCGTACCCCTCGTTGCAGATGACGACCACCGGAAGGTCATGGCTCACCGCCTCGGCGGCGCGGTGGCTGCCCTGCGGATCGAGCCGCCACTCCAGCTCGTTCCGCTCCACGACCAGCGCGCCGGGGATCAGCCCGTCCCGGTCCCGGAGGGCCGCGTACCGGATGTCCACCAACAGCGCCCCGTCCTCGGCGGCCGCGGCAGCCTCGTGCGGTTCGATCCGCTCGTAACCGGCCCGGACCCGCTCCAGCAGCTCGTCGATGCCCACGCGTTCGGCAGCGGCCACGCCCTCGGCCTCCCCGGCCCGGTCCTCGCCGCTCACTGCCAGTCCTCCGGGCGCTCGGTCTGCTCCAGCCGGAGCACCGCGCCGGTGCGGCTGAACCGGCGGATCCGTGGCAGCGGCGGGTAGTACGCGTGGACGGAGACGGCATGCACGCTGTCGGACTCGTTGAGGACCTCGTGCACGTGGTTCTGCCCGAAGGCCCGGCCCTGACCGGCCGCCAGCTCCCGGGACCGGTCCACCCCGTCGTTCAGCTCCAGGGTCTTCCAGCCGTCGGTGGGCAGCCGTACGGCCAGCGAGTGCTCCTTGAGGGCGCCCGCCGCGGTGGTGAAGGCGCCGACCGAGTCGGCGTGGTCGTGCCAGCCCGTCCCGGTCCCCGGCGGCCAGCCGATCAGCCAGGCCTCGCTGCCGCCCGGCCCGTCGAGCCGGACCCAGGTGCGCCCCTCCGGATCGAGCGGGAGGGAGGCGACGAGCGCCGTGTCCTCGGCGGTGCGGCGCACGAAGTCGAGCAGCTCCGCGACCGTGGGGCCCGAGAGGGCCGAGGCGGCCGAGCCGACCCGCGCGGAAACGGCGGGAGCGGACGGCACAGAAATGGCAGGGGACGTCGGGGCGGTGGGAGAGGGTACGGAGGCAGCCGTGGGTACGGCGGGCGAGGGGGAAGACACAGGGACCGTCCTGAGAGTTCGCGCGAGGCCCCGGCCGTGCGGCGAGCGGCACGGACGAGGCGGAGGAAGGCGATTCAGCAGGACGGGCGACACACGCAGCCCGCGTAACGGAGGAGGTCCATATGGACCCTCCGCCACAGGCGCACGTCGGTGTCGGTCATGATCTGGAGTACACCATGTGCGCCCGTGACGGTCAATTGATCCCGGCGGCCCGGTCGGCGTGGACCCGGTCGCGCGGTCCCGGCGCGCGCGCCGCCCCTCGTCCGTCCGCGCCGCTCTCCCCGTCCTCGCGCTCCGCGGGGCCGGAGTCGGAGCCGCTCCCCGCCCCGGGCGACCCGCCCAGTGCCGCCCGCGCGGCGGCGAACAGCTCCGCCGGCCGTACGCCGGCGAAGGCGGCCACCAGATGTCCGTCGGGCCGCACCAGCAGGACGGTGTGGGCCGACGCACCCGGATAGCTCTCCGTGACCAGCAGTTCCGCCGTGGACGGCAACGCCTCCACGGCCTCCACGAGGCGCGGCATGATGCCGGCGGTCAGCCAGTGCCGCCGGTCCCACACCCCGGTGCCGGGTGCCACCAGGATCACCAGCGGGTGGCCCTGCCCGAGCCGTTCGCGCAGCCGGACCGCCGTCCCGTCCGGTGCCGTCACCCGTACATCGGCGACCGGCGCGCCGGGGGGCGTACCGACCGCGGCGTGCGCCTCGGTGTGCGGTGGTGCGAGGGGGGAGTGCGAGTACGAAGGGGGCGCACCGAGGGCTCCGCGGCCCAGGTGGCCGTCGGCGAGCAGGGTGTCGTGGCCCCGGGCCGCCCCCGGTACCAGCGTGCGCAGCCCCCCGCCGCCCCGCAGTATCGGCAGGGACTGGTCCGCGGCGCGCAGTCGGGCGGCCACCGCGGCCCGGCGTTCGGCCGGGTAGCTGTCGAGCAGCGGGTCGGCGCCGCCGTGATGCCAGGCGTGGGCGAGCTTCCACGCCAGGTTCTCGGCGTCCCGGATCCCCTCGTCCAGGCCCTGGGTGCCGAGCGCCCCCAGCAGATGTGCCGCGTCGCCCGCGAGGAACGCCCGCCGCACCCGCCAGCGCCGGGCAAGGCGGTGGTGGAGCGTGTGGACGCCGGTGTCGAGCAGCTCGTACGGCGGGGTCTCGCCGCACCAGCCGGCCAGGGTGTCCCGGATGCGGGTGATCAGGGCCTCCGGGGTGACCAGCTCGCCGCGCGGCGGGAGCAGCCAGTCCAGCCGCCAGACCCCGTCCGGCAGCGGCCGCGCGCTGACCTCGGCGCCCCCGGTGCGCCACGGCGGCTGCCGGTGCAACACCGCCTCGCCCGGCCAGGGAAGGTCGGCCCGCAGCGCGGCGACGGCGTGCCGCTCCACCGCCGTACGACCGGGGAACCTGATGTCCAGGAGCTTGCGCACGGTCGACCGGGCGCCGTCGCAGCCGACCAGATAGCTGCCGCGCCACCAGGTGGAACCGGGCCCCCTGGTGTGCACCGTGACGCCGTCGCGGTCCTGCTCCAAGGTGTCGACGCGGCTCAGCTCCACGAGCCGCACCAGTGGCGCCGCCGCGACGGCCGCGCGCAGGCCCGACGCCAGCGCGTGCTGCGGGACGTGGAGGGGGGCCGCGAGGGCCGGGGCGTCCTCGTCACCGACGTGCTCGGGGCCCGCACCCAGCGGTACGTCACGGACCAGCTGCTTCCGGCGCATCGAGCGCCATCCGCTCCACCGCAGCCCGTCCGTCTCCAGGCGGGCGGCGCCGAGACGCTCCACCAGGTCGGTGGTGTCCTCACGCAGCACGACCGTGCGGGCGAGACGCACTTCCTCCGTGCCCGGCCCTTCGTCCAGAAGCACGCACGGGACGCCCTGGGCGGCGAGGGCCAGCGACAGCGTCAGACCGACCGGCCCGGCGCCGACGACGATCACCGGGTCCACGGCGTGTGTCCTCCGGCCCGTACGGTCATGCGGAACGTGGCAGTGGAAGCCGGGTGCGTGATCACAGAACGTATGCAACCCACTGGGGGTGCTTGCGTCAAGTGACCGAGGCAGCGACGCGTGCGCCGCTGCCTCGAATGCTTCTGCCGGGATGAGGACCCGGAAGGTCAGTCCTTCGTCACTCCGGCCCCACCGGCACCGTCGGCTCCGGTGCCTGCGCCCCCTGCGCCCTCGGAGGACGGGCCGAACGTGCCGGCCGTGGCGTCGATGGTTCCGGGGGCCTGGACGGCCGGCGCCACCGCGATACCGGTCTTGGCGCGGCGGCCGCGCTTCTCGATCCAGGTCGCCAGCGACGAGAGCAGCAGACACAGCGCGATGTAGATCGTGCCGATGACGGTGATCGTCGAGACGTACGGGTACTGGCCGTTGACCAGGGTGTTGGAGGCGATCAGACGCGCGGTCTGGAGCAGCTCCGGGTACAGGATGATGAAGCCGAGCGAGGTGTCCTTGAGGGTCACCACGAGCTGGCTGATGATCGTCGGCAGCATCGACCGGACGGCCTGCGGCATCAGCACGGTGACCATGACCTGGGTCTTGCTCATGCCGAGCGCGTACGCGGCCTCGCTCTGGCCCCGGGGCACGGCGTTGACGCCGGCGCGCAGCACCTCGGCCTGGACGCAGCCGTTGTAGACGGACAGGCCCGCCGCCAGCGCCCACATCGAGTAGTCGGTGAGGAGGCCGACCCAGATGGCGTAGATCGTGATCAGCAGCGGGAGCGAGCGGAACAGCTCGATGAAGGTGGTCGCCGCCCAGCGGACCGGCTTGTGGTCGGAGAGGCGTCCCACCGCGAGCAGTACGCCGAGGACGAGCGAGCCGACCGCGGCCAGAGCGAACGCCTTGAGGGTGGCGACGAGGGCGTCGGCGATGTTCTGCCGGATGCCCGAGTAGTTGAAGATGTCCCACATCTCGGGGGCCAGGTGGCCCTTGTCGGCGAGCCGCACCAGGCTGACGCCGATCAGCGCGGCGATGGCGAGGGTGCCGACGACGGCGTAGATCCGGTTGCGGACGACGGCCTTGGGGCCCGGGGCGTCGTAGAGAACGCTGGCGCTCATCGGGCGACCTCCATGCGACGCTCCAGCAGCCGGAAGAGGCCGCTGATGGTAAACGTGACCACCAGGTAGCCGAGGGCCACCCAGATGAAGACGGGGACGATGTCGTAACCGCGGTCGCTCATCAGCTTCTGCCAGCCGAAGAGTTCGGCGACGCTGAAGGCGCCGGCGATCGCGGAGTTCTTGGTGAGCGCGATGAAGATGCTGCTCAGCGGCGGGATGACGGTCCTCGTCGCCTGGGGGAGTACCACGACGCGCAGGGTCTGGGCGAAGGTCATGCCGATCGAGCGGGCCGCCTCGGCCTGTCCCAGCGGCACGGTGTTGATGCCGGATCGGACCGCCTCGCAGACGAACGACGAGGTGTAGAAACCGAGGGCCAGCGAGCCGAGCACGAAGGGGCTCATCCCCGGGAAGAGGATCTCCGGGACGACGAAGAAGAAGATCAGGAAGAGCAGCGTCAGCGGGGTGTTGCGCATCAGCGTCACCCAGGCGGTGCCGAAGTACCGCAGCGGCGGCACCGGCGAGACCCGGAATCCGGCGATCATGACACCGAGGGCCAGGGCGATAACCGAGCTGACGGCGGTGATCGACACGGTTCCTATGAAGCCGTCGCGGAACTCTGGGAAATTGTCGAGCAGTACGTTCATGAGGTCTCCGCGTCGGCGGTCTGCGGCATCAGGGCAGGGGAAGGGGCGCCCCGTACGCTCGCCGTGGCCCACAGGAGCGGCGGCGGCGTACGGGACGCCTGAGTCACACGCGGTGCGTCAGTGACGGGGCGTCGGCCGGGGATCGGCGGACGGCGTCAGTAGCGCTCGATCGCCGGCGGCTCGGTGTAGTCCGAACCGGACAGGCCCAGCGTGGCCTCGTAGATCTTCTTGTACGTGCCGTCCTTGACGTGCTTGTCCAGCGAGTCGTTGATCGCGTCGCGCAGGACCTTGTCGTCCTTGTTCAGGCCGACACCGTACGGCTCCTCGGTGAACGGCTTGCCGACGACCTTGAGCTTGTCGGGGTTGGCGGCCGCGTAGCCCTTGAGGATCGAGTCGTCCGTGGTGAGGGCGTCGACCTGCTTGGTCAGCACCTGCTGCACGCAGTCGGAGTACTTGGCCAGCTCGACGACGTTCGCGCCGTACGCCGGCTTCTTGATCTCCTGGAGCGGCGTGGAACCGACGATCGAGCAGACCTTCTTGCCCTTCACCGAGTCCTTGCCGGTGATCGACGAGTCGTCCTTGCGGACCAGGAGGTCGGCGCCCGCCTTGTAGTACGGGCCGGCGAAACCGACCTGCTTCTTGCGCTCGTCGTTGATCGTGTAGGTGCCGACGAAGTAGTCGACCTGACCCTTGGAGATCGCCGTCTCACGGATGCCGGAGTCGACGGTCTTCCACTCGATCTGCTTCTCCGAGAAGCCGAGGTCAGCCGCGATCATCTTGGCGATCTCGATGTCGAAGCCGGAGCGCTCCTTGGTCGACTGGTCCTCGAAGCCGAGGTAGGGCTGGTCGGCCTTGGCGCCGATGATCAGCTTGCCGCGCTGCTTGGCCTTCTTGAAGACCGGGGAGTCCAGGGCGACGTCCTTGGCCACGGTGTACGTGGGCAGCGCCGGGGCCTCGGAGGAACCGGGCTTGGTGCCGCCCGGCTTGTCACCGGCGGAACCCTCCTTGCCACCACACGCGGTCGCGGTCAGGGCGAGCACAGCGATGGCCGCGACGGCGGCCGACTTGCGGAGCTTCATGTGAGATTTCCTTATGCCGTAGGTCGTTGTCGTCAGTGGTGAAGGATCTTCGACAGGAAGTCCTTGGCCCGGTCGCTGCGCGGATTGCTGAAGAACTGCTCGGGCGTGGCCTCTTCGACGATCTTCCCGTCCGCCATGAACACCACGCGGTTGGCGGCCGAACGGGCAAAGCCCATCTCGTGGGTGACGACGATCATCGTCATCCCGTCCCGGGCCAGCTGCTGCATGACTTCGAGGACCTCGTTGATCATCTCAGGGTCGAGAGCCGAGGTGGGCTCGTCGAAGAGCATGACCTTCGGGTCCATCGCCAACGCGCGCGCGATCGCCACGCGCTGCTGCTGGCCACCGGAGAGCTGTGCCGGGTACTTGTCGGCCTGGACGCCGACGCCCACCCGGTCGAGCAGGGTCCGGGCCTTCTCCTCCGCGGCCTTCTTGTCGGCCTTGCGGACCTTGGTCTGGCCCAGCATGACGTTCTCCAGCACCGTCTTGTGGGCGAAGAGATTGAACGACTGGAAGACCATGCCCACGTCGGCGCGCAGTCGCGCCAGCTCCTTGCCCTCCTGGGGCAGGGGCTTGCCGTCGATCGAGATCGCACCCGAATCGATCGTCTCCAAGCGGTTGATCGTGCGGCACAGCGTGGACTTCCCGGACCCGGAGGGCCCGATGACGACCACGACCTCGCCACGGGCGACGGTCAGGTCGATGTCCTGGAGCACATGCAGCGCGCCGAAGTGCTTGTTGACGTTGCTCAGTACGACAAGGTCGTCGCCCGCGGGCGCGGCATCCTCGGCGGCCTTGGTCACTGAAACTCCGCTCATCGGCTTCTTGCTCCGTCCTCCTCGGGTGCCAAGGACACTAATGACGCGGTGCGACCAGCGTCATTACATCTGAGCGGAAATTGAGCATAACGATCCGGCGGCAACCGGACACTCCGTGTGAAGGGGACGCCCCGAAGGGTGCCGGGGCGTACCGGGTGCGTAACGGATACCCCGCTGCAACCGGCAACCCCTTGACTGGCGTACCGGTCATCGGCGTGGATGCCCTGTGCGGCAAAAGACGTGAAGCACCGCTGAACGGAAAGTTCCGCCGGAGATTCTCCGGGTGAAGCGGGGCGACACTTGAGTAACGCCCGGTGACACGTCCCGGGGCTCGGGGAGACGGAGAGGAGGGCCATGAGACTGCTGCTCGTCGAGGACGACGACCATGTCGCGGCGGCCCTGTCCGCCGTGCTCGCCCGGCACGGATTCCAGGTCGTCCACGCCCGCAACGGCGAGGAGGCCCTGCGCGCGCTGCTGCCCGCGGAGAAGGAGCCCTTCGGGGTCATCCTCCTCGACCTGGGCCTGCCCGACCAGGACGGCTACGAGGTGTGCGGCAAGATCCGCAAGCGCACCGCGACCCCGGTGATCATGGTGACCGCCCGTGCCGACGTGCGCTCGCGCATCCACGGCCTCAACCTCGGCGCCGACGACTACGTGGTGAAGCCCTACGACACCGGTGAGCTGCTGGCCCGCATCCACGCGGTCGCGCGGCGCACCACCAGCGGCGAGGACACCGCACCCACGCCGGTCGCCGCCCTGCGGCTCGGCTCCGTCCAGATCGAGCTGCCCACCAGGCGCGTCAGCGTCGACGGCGCCGAAGTCCAGCTCACCCGCAAGGAGTTCGACCTGCTGGCCCTCCTCGCGCAGCGGCCCGGCGTGGTCTTCCGCCGCGAGCAGATCATCAGCGAGGTCTGGCGCACCAGCTGGGAGGGGACCGGGCGCACGCTGGAGGTGCACGTCGCCTCGCTGCGCTCCAAGCTGCGGCTGCCCGCCCTCATCGAGACCGTGCGGGGCGTCGGCTACCGGCTCGTCGCGCCGTCCGCGTGACAGGCGGGTACCTCCCCGGTGCGCGCCCGCCTCCTTCCGCTGCTCATCGCCCTCATGGCGGCTGTCCTGCTCACCCTCGGCTTCCCGCTCGCCGTGAGCGTGGCCGCCGCCGAGCAGCAGCGCCTGGTCATCGACCGGATCGACGACACCGCCCGCTTCGCGGCCCTGGCCCAATCCATCACCGCCGACGTCGCGGCCAACGACGAGCACCGTCTGACGCTCGTCACCGACCTGGAGGTCTACGCCGCGGTGTACGGCATCCGGGCCGGCGTCTTCCACCCCAACGACGTGGCCCTGGCCAAGGCCCCCGACACCTGGACGCTGCCCACCGAGGGGGAGGGGCGTACGGCCTTCAGCGAGGCGCTGCTCGGCCGCCGCTCGCACGACCCCCCGCAGGTCTGGCCCTGGCAGGACGGCCGCGTCGTCGTCGCCTCGCCCGTCGTGCGCGACGGTGACGTCGTCGCCGTGGTCGTCATCGACTCGCCCACCGACGAGATGCGCTCCCGGATCCTGCGGACCTGGCTGCTGATCGCGGTCGGCGAGGCCCTGGCCATGCTGGTCGCGGTCGGTGCCGCCGTCCGGCTCACCGGCTGGGTGCTGCTGCCGGTACGGGTCCTGGACGCGGCCACCCACGACATCGCTGTGGGCCGCATGCGTTCCCGGGTCGCGGCCGCGGGCGGTCCGCCGGAGCTGAGACGGCTGGCCCGGTCCTTCAACGAGATGGCCGACAACGTCGAGGACGTGCTGGAACAGCAGCGGGCCTTCGTCGCCGACGCCTCGCACCAACTGCGCAACCCGCTCGCCGCCCTGCTCCTGCGCATCGAACTCCTCGCCCTGGAACTGCCCGAGGGCAACGAGGAGATCGCCGCCGTACGCACCGAGGGCAAGCGGCTCGCCCGGGTCCTGGACGACCTGCTCGACCTGGCCCTGGCCGAGCACGCCGAGGCGGACCTCCAGCTGATCGACATCGTCCCGCTCACCGCCGAGCGCGTCGCCTCCTGGCGCCCGATGGCGGACGGGAAGGGCGTGCGCCTCATCCAGGACGGTGCCCCGGCGGCGACCGCCTGGGCCGACCCCGTGGCCCTCTCCAGCGCGCTGGACGCGGTCATCGACAACGCCCTGAAGTTCACCCCGGCCGGCCAGGACGTACGGGTCAAGGTCGCCCCCGGAACCACCGCGACGACCGTCGTGGTCGCCGACCTGGGGCCCGGCCTCACCGAGCAGGAGCTGGAACGCGTCGGGGACCGCTTCTGGCGCAGCACCCGCCACCAGAACGTGAGCGGGTCGGGGCTCGGCCTCTCCATCTCCCGGGTGCTGCTCGCCGCGGGCGGCGGCTCGATCACGTACGAACACCACGAGCCGCACGGCCTGCGGGTCACCGTCTCGGTGCCGCGCGAGCTGCCGCACATCCCCTGAGCCTCATGCGGACCTCCTGAGCCTCACGCGGGTCCCCTGAGCCTCACGCGGACTCCCTCAGTCTCGCGGACCCCCCCTGAGTCTCGCGGGCGCTCCACAACCGGCGGACGCGCCTGTCGCGGACGCTCGCTCCGAGTAGGCACCGGCTCAGGGCTTGACCGAGCGGTAGTAACGCTTGGCGCCCTCGTGCACCTTCAGCGGGTCCGTGTAGATCGCCGTCCGCAGGTCCACCAGCTGCGCCGCGTGCACCTCGCGGCCGATCCGGTCCCGGCTGTTGATCACGGTCCGGGTGAACGCCTCGGTCATGGCCGGATCCGTACGGTCCGTGGTGACGAGCAGATTGGCGACGGCGACGGTGGTGACCGACTGGCCCTGCTGGGCGTAGCGGTAGGCGTCGGCGGGCATCACGGCCGACCGGTAGTAGCGGGTGGAGCCGCCCGCCGACTGCAGCTTCTTGATCAGCGCGTCCTCCAGCGGGACCAGCCGGACGGCGAACCGCTCCGCCAGCTGCTGCACCGCCCCGGTCGGCAGTCCGCCGGACCAGAAGAAGGCGTCGAGATCACCGCTGACCAACCGGTCCGGCATGGTGTCGATGCCCGCCGACACCGCCGTCACGTCCCGCTTCGGATGGATCCCCGCGGCGTTCATGAGGCGGTCCGCGATCAGCCGGACCCCGGAGCCCTGCTGGCCGACGCCGACCCGCTTGCCCGGTAGGTCGTCGATGCTGGTGATGGGGGAGTTGCGCGCGACCACGAGCTGGACGTAGTCGTCGTAGAGCCGCACACAGCCCCGCAGCCGGTGGGCGCCGGGCCTGCCGTTGCTCAGATAGGTCGCCACGGCGTCGGCGGTGGCGATGGTGAAGTCCGCCTCACCCTCGGCCACCCGCGCCAGGTTCTGCTGGGAGCCCTCGCTGTTGCGGAGCTTTATCGACACCTCCGGCATGTCCTTGGCAAGAGCGCCTTCCAGCCGTTCCCCGTAGCGCTGGTAGACGCCGCTCGGCACCCCCGTGGAAAAGGTCAGCGTCCCGCTCGGGGTCCGTTCCCCCAGCGGAAGGAGCCACCACGCGAGCAGCCCGAGCACGACCGCGAGCGCGGCGCCAGTCTGAAGGGTGCGGCGTCGGCCGAATCGGGACAGAGCGTGGAACATGCGCGCGATCCTGCCAGCTCACCGCCCTACTGGCCAGGCCGGGCGCGAGGGCGGGCCGGGCACGGGAGGGGCGCGCCCGGCAACCGCCTACCCTGGTCACATGAGCAGCGGCAACCGGAGCGAAGCAGTGGACGTCCAGAAGAGCTACGAGGTGCGCACCTACGGGTGCCAGATGAACGTCCACGACTCCGAACGGCTGTCGGGTCTCCTGGAGGACGCCGGCTACGTACGGGCCCCCGAGGGCGCCGACGGCGACGCCGACATCGTCGTCTTCAACACCTGCGCGGTGCGCGAGAACGCCGACAACAAGCTCTACGGCAACCTCGGCCGGCTCGCTCCGATGAAGACCAAGCGCCCCGGGATGCAGATCGCCGTCGGCGGCTGCCTCGCCCAGAAGGACCGCGACACCATCGTCAAGCGGGCCCCCTGGGTGGACGTCGTCTTCGGTACGCACAACATCGGCAAGCTGCCGGTCCTCCTGGAGCGCGCCCGCATCCAGGAGGAGGCGCAGATCGAGATCGCCGAATCCCTGGAGGCCTTCCCCTCCACGCTCCCCACCCGCCGCGAGTCCGCCTACGCCGCGTGGGTCTCCATCTCCGTCGGCTGCAACAACACCTGCACCTTCTGCATCGTCCCGGCCCTGCGCGGCAAGGAGAAGGACCGCCGCACCGGCGACATCCTGGCCGAGATCGAGGCCCTGGTCGCCGAGGGCGTGTCCGAGATCACCCTGCTCGGCCAGAACGTCAACGCCTACGGCTCCGACATCGGTGACCGCGAGGCCTTCTCCAAGCTGCTGCGCGCCTGCGGGAAGATCGAGGGCCTGGAGCGCGTCCGCTTCACCTCGCCGCACCCCCGCGACTTCACCGACGACGTCATCGCCGCCATGGCCGAGACGCCCAACGTGATGCCGCAGCTCCACATGCCGATGCAGTCCGGTTCGGACCGCGTCCTGAAGGCGATGCGTCGCTCCTACCGGCAGGAGCGCTTCCTCGGGATCATCGAGAAGGTGCGCGCCGCGATGCCGGACGCCGCCATCTCCACCGACATCATCGTGGGCTTCCCCGGCGAGACCGAGGAGGACTTCGAGGAGACGATGCACGCGGTCCGCGAGGCCCGTTTCGCCAACGCGTTCACCTTCCAGTACTCCAAGCGCCCCGGGACCCCCGCCGCCGACATGGACGGCCAGATCCCCAAGGAGGTCGTGCAGGAGCGGTACATGCGCCTGTCCGCCCTCCAGGAGCAGATCTCCTGGGACGAGAACAAGAAGCAGGTCGGCCGCACCCTGGAGGTCATGGTCGCCGAGGGTGAGGGCCGCAAGGACGGCGCCACCCACCGCCTCTCCGGCCGCGCCCCCGACAATCGCCTCGTCCACTTCACCAAGCCCGCCCAGGACGTGCGCCCCGGCGACGTGGTGACCGTGGAGGTCACCTACGCCGCCCCGCACCACCTGCTCGCCGAGGGCACCCCCCTCGCCGTACGGGCCACCCGCGCGGGCGACGCCTGGGAGAAGCGCACGGCGGCGGCCGCCGCCAAGCCGGCCGGAGTGATGCTCGGCCTCCCCACCATCGGCGCCCCGGCCCCGCTCCCGACCGCCGCCGCACCGGCCTGCGGGATCGGCTGACGGCTCCGGACTCGGCCGGCGTCCCCGGCAAGTACGCTGACCGGCATGCTTGTCGCCGCCGCCGTGTGCCCGTGTCCGCCGCTCCTGGTGCCCGAGGTCGCCGCCGGAGCCGCTCCCGAACTCGACATCGCGCGCGCCGCGTGCCTCGATGCCGTCGGGGTGCTCGCCGCCTCCCGTCCCGATCTGCTGGTGGTCGTGGGGGCGGGGGAGGACCGGCGCTGTCCGGCGGGCGGGCACGGCACCTTCCGCGGCTTCGGCGTCGACCTGGACGTCACCCTGGGCGAGCCGGGCCCGGCCGCGCAGGAACCGCCGCTGCCGGACTCCCTGACCGTCGGCGCGTGGCTGCTGGACCGGGCCGGCTGGGCGGGCGCGCCGGTCGAGGGACTCACGGTGGACGAACGCCGCCCCGCCGCGGAGTGCGCCCGGGCCGGTGAGGAGCTGGCCGCCCGCGCCGGGCGCGTCGCGCTCCTGGTGATGGGCGACGGCAGCGCCTGCCGCACGCTCAAGGCTCCCGGCTACCTGGACGAGCGGGCCGAGGCCTTCGACGCCCGGGCCACCGCGGCGCTGGGCGCCGCCGACCTCGCCGCACTCGACGCGCTGGACGCCTCGGTGGCGTACGAGCTGAAGGCGGCGGGCCGGGCCCCCTGGCAGATCCTCAGCGGCGCCGCACGGGGAGCGGGCCTCGGGGGGCGGCTGCTGTACGAGGACGCGCCCTACGGGGTCGGCTACACCATCGCCGTCTGGTCCTGAACGGACCGACGGCGGCACCGGAGATCCGGTACCGCCGTCGCGCCTCGCGCTGCGCCAGGTCAGTAGGCGGGCGGCGGCGGAGGCGGCGTGCTGCCGGGGGCGCCGGGCGTACCCGGAGCGCCGGGGGTGCCATGCGTGCCCGGAGCACCGGGGGTGCCATGCGTGCCGGGCGTACCGTGCGTACCTCCGGGGCCGCCGTCCTTCTGCCCCAGCTTGTCCACGGCTTCCTTGGCCTTGCGCGTACCCGTGTCGATCTTGTCGCTGTACTTGCCCTTGGTCTTCTGGTCGACCGTGCGCGCGGCCCTGTCGAGGCCCTGCTCGATCTTGCCCCCGTGCTGCTGCGCGAGGTCGCCGACCTTTTCCTTGGCCGGTCCCAGCTTGGCCTTCAGGTTGTCCAGGAACCCCATTGGGTCACCTTCCGTGCAGAGAGGACTGTCCGCGGGAGCGTTCTCCCGCCCCCATTGTCCGTCACCTGCCCCTTCCTGCCGACTTTACTCGCCCTTTAGCGTTCTCCTCCGGCCCCGCCGGGATCCCGGGTGTGTGCGGGAAGGCCCCGGATATTTGGGAGACTGTCCCGGTGAACCGTCCCGTCCCAGCCCCCCGTGTCATCACCGTCGTCGGCCCCACCGCGGCCGGAAAATCCGATCTGGGGGTCTTCCTCGCCCGGGAACTCGGCGGCGAGGTCGTCAACGCCGACTCCATGCAGCTCTACCGCGGGATGGACATCGGTACGGCGAAGATGACGCCCGCCGAGCGCGCGGGCGTCCCGCACCACCTGCTGGACATCTGGAACGTCACCGAGGCCGCCAGCGTCGCCGAGTACCAGCGCCTCGCCCGGCTGGAGATCGACCGGCTGCTCGCCCAGGGCCGTACGCCCGTCCTGGTGGGCGGGTCCGGGCTGTACGTGAAGGGCGCCATCGACGCCCTCGAGTTCCCCGGTACGGACCCCGAGGTGCGCGCCGGGCTCGAGCGGGAGCTGGCCGACCGGGGCCCCGGCTTCCTGCACCAGCGGCTCGCCGCCGCGGACCCCGAGGCCGCCCGGTCCATCCTCGCGAGCAACGGCCGCCGCATCGTCCGCGCCCTCGAAGTCATCGAGATCACCGGCAAGCCCTTCACCGCCAACCTCCCCGGCGACGAGCCGGTCTACGACGCCCTCCAGATCGGCGTCGACGTCGACCGCCCCGAGCTGGACGAACGCATCGCCCTGCGGGTCGACCGGATGTGGGAGGCCGGGCTCGTGGACGAGGTGCGCGCCTTGGAGGCGCACGGACTGCGCGAGGGCCTCACCGCCTCACGGGCCCTCGGCTACCAGCAGATCCTCGCGGCGCTCGCGGGGGAGTGCACCGAGCAGGACGCGCGGGCCGAGACCGTGCGCGCCACCAAGCGCTTCGCGCGCCGGCAGGACTCCTGGTTCCGCCGCGACCCGCGCGTCCGGTGGCTCGGCGGCGGCCACCGTGACCGGGAAGAACTCCCGCACCGGGCGCTGACGTTGATCGAACGAGCGGTCAGAGCCTGATGGCGTGAGGAGAGAGCGACGTGTGGATCAGGGCCCCAGGTGCGGTCGGGCCGGTCGTCGCTAAGGCCGGTGCCGACCGGCCGTGCCGGCCGGGTCGTCCGCGTCCCATCACACAAAGTACGTGCCGGAGAAGCCACGTCGTCTGGGCTTCTCCGGCACGCACGGCGATCCCTCGGTCGAGTGACCGCCGCGGCCGATCCGATCGGTTCTAGACGAACGCGGCCATCTGGTCGCCCTTGGTGTCCTTGTTGGATACCAGCAGCGACAGCAGCGCTGCGAACACCGCGACGGCCGCGCTGATGAGGAAGACCGTGTGCAGGCCGCTGATGAAGGTGTCATGGGCGGCCTGGGTGACGGTCGCGGAGAACTCCTTGACCTGCTCCGCACTCATGCCGGCGCTTGTCAGCTCCGATTCCAGCGCGGAGCGGGCACTGGGCGGGAAGCCGAGTTCGACGAGCTTCTGGACCTGCTTGTCGTCCGCGAGCTGGTCGACGGTCTGGCCGCCGTCGCCGCCGAACGCCGAGTCCATCTTGCCGGCGAAGCGGGCGTTGACCAGTGCCGAGATGATGGCACCGAACACCGCCGTGCCCATCAGGCTGCCGAGCTGTGACATGGACTGCTGCATGCCCGAGGCGGTGCCTGCCTGGTCGGCCGGAGCACTGCCGACGATCGCCTGCGTCGCCGCGACCATCATGAAGCCGACGCCGACACCACCGAGCACCAGCGGCGGGCCCAGGGTGAGCAGGCCCGAGTCGCCGTTCAGCCGGAGCAGGAGCAGGGATGTGCCGGCGATGCACAGGGCACCGAACGACAGGGAGCCCTTCACACCGAACTTCTCCGTGGCCCAGCCGCCCAGCGGCGCCGAGATGATGAAGGTCAGCGTCAGCGGAAGCAGCGCGACGGACGCGCTCATCGGGCTCTTGCCCTGCATGCCCTGGAGGAAGAAGTTCAGGTAGTAGATGATCGCGTAGAAGGCGAACATCGTGACGATCATCAGTAGACAACCCACCCACAGGGAGCGGATCCGGAACAGCTCCAGCGGCACCATGGGATGGGCGCGCTTCATCTGGAGGATGATGAATGCCAGGAGCAGCAGCAGGCCGAGACCGATGTAGCCGAGGGTGCTGACGGAACCCCAGCCGTCTTCCTGACCATGCGTCAGCGCCCAGACGAGGCTGACGATCGAGAGGGAGAGGGTCAAGCCGCCGGGAAGGTCGAGCGGCTGTGGGTCCTGTTGCTTCGACTCCTTGATGAAGACCATCGCCAGCACCACGCTGAGCACACCGAACGGCAGGTTGATCAGGAACACCCACGGCCAGGTGAGGTGCTCGACCATCACACCGCCGAGCAGCGGACCGCCCGCCAGGGAGATCGCGGTGACACCGCTGAACAGGCCGATGGCCATGGCCAGTTTCTCCGGTGGGAACGCGGCTTTGATGACCGCGAGTGCCGCCGGGATGAGCATGGCGCCGAAGACGCCCTGGAGGACACGAGCCCCGATGAGCAGCTCGATGGTGTTGGCCGCCGCGCACAGCATCGACGCTGCCGTGAAGCCGACGAGGCCGATGACCAGGCCTTTCCTGCGCCCGATCTTGTCGACCAGGTTGCCTGCGGGGATGAGCAGACCGGCCAGCACGAGCAGATAGCCCGTCATCACCCACTGAAGGCTGTTGAGCCCCGCGTCGAGGTCCTCCGCGATGGCGGGGTTGGCGACGACGACCACCGTTCCGTCCAGCTGCACCATCATGATGCCCAGGCCGACGGTGACCAGGCTCAGCCACGCCTCCTTCGGGGTCCTGCCAGGGGCGGCGGGCGTGTCCCCCCGAGGGGGGTCCACAGGGTTCTGCGCGGTTAACTTCTTTGCTTCACTCATGATGGGCTCCTTGTGCGGAGGGACACGTGCATGGGATGCGTCGAGCAAGGGCGTGCCCCGGGGATCTTCGGGTCGTAGCGCGGTTCGTCGGCGGTCCGCAGGCATGGCGAAGCCGGCCCGGTGGGCGTGCCCCGCCGTGACGTGCGGGGGGCGGGTCCCGAAGGCGGTGGACGGCGCACAAGTGCGCGTCGGGGCCGGGAGCGGACACGGCGGACCTACGGGAAGGCGGTTCACCGGGCTTGTGGCCGAGGGCTGTTCAGCAGGCCGGGGACGAAGGAGTCCGGCCGGTCAGCCGCGTGGTCTTGTGCTGCGGCGGATGGTGACGTCGCCGACCGTCGTGCTGGCGAACACTTCGGCGGTCTCGTCGGACGGCTCGGGGCCGTCGGTCGGGGTCATGAAGTTGTGGATACTCCCGGAAACGGAACGGATGTCGAGCCGCGCCGAGGTGTCCGGTCCGATGCCGATCTCGAGCTGGCCGATCGATGTCCCGAGCACAATCGAACCGCGCACGATCTCACCGATCCGGATGTCCCCGTTGGCCGCCTTGGCCTCCAGGGACTGGCATGCTCGGTCGACCACGATGGATCCGTTGGAACTCTTGAGCACGGCCGTTCCGACGAGCTCACGGATCCGGACCGCTCCGGAACCTGTGGTCACCTCGGTCGGACCGTCGGCCCGGTCCATGCTGATGTCGCCGACCCCCGTGGTCACCACCAACGACCCGGCCTCCTCGAACTGGGCATCGCCGGTGGAGGTCTTGATGCGGCAGCTCAGGAGCCGGCCGGTGCTGTAGAACGAGGCCTCCCGGGCTGTGGCGGAGAGCTCCGAGTCGTGCGGCAGGTCGATCGTGATGTCGATCGATCCGATCCGACCGAACAGTCCGCGCTGCTTGGGCGCCTTGACGAGCAGTCTCTGATTCCCGTACTCCACCACGGTCTGCTCGGCGGCCTTGACGTCCGCCTCGTTCTTGGCGTCGCTCGGCACCACGACCACGACGGTGTCATCGCGGTGCTTCGCGTGCAGACGAACGTGCCCGACCCCGAGTTCCATGGTCACGGAAACCGGTAGTGACGTGTCGAAAACAGGCATGACTGCGCTCCGGGGGAGGACGAGTGGTGTCCCTGTGGTGGGAGAAGGAGGATGAGACGGTGCCTCGCGGGCCGGGCGGCTACTTCACCCATCCCGTGTAGCGCTGGACCTGACGCGGCGCACGCCGCTGGGCACGGCGTTGGGGGCGGTTGAGGTCGCTCGGCTCGAGCATCGAGGAGACCGCTCTCACCAGCCAGGCGTTCACCGACAGCCGTTCACGGCTGGCGGCTTCCTCGATCGCGGTTTTGAGATACTCCGGAGGCCGGAAGTTGATACGGGCGGTGGCTCCACCCTCGCCGTTCGGCGAGGACGGCGCCGTGGCCGGACCTGGTGGCGCCACCGTGGCGCTCATGGAATCGAACCCCTCGTCCTCCGCCTCGTCGTACCCGTGATCCTCGGGTGGAAGAGTGACGATGAACGTTGGATCGAGCCCCCGGAGCCGGATTTCGACGGATCCGGGCATGAGCTCCCGGGAGATTTCGTCCGACGCGTCCGACAGGACCTCCAGCAGTGTCAGCTGGATCGACGACGAGAGCTGCGCGACGAGTCGCTCGGCGAGAATGCGCTCCTCCTCACCTCCAGTCTCGGCCGCGACCGAGAGCTCCCGTCGCAAGTTGTCGATGTATCGCGCCAAGTCCATGGCATCATGATGGCACCGCTTTGGCTCCAACGCAAGCTGTCACCATGGGTCGCCCGGTCGCCTTGCCACCGCTGGAGCAGGTAGGTGTCGAAGGAACGCACGTGAGTCCAGCTTGGCGCCAAACTGCCTTCCGATGGCGTCAGGCCGGCTCGGGTGGCGCGGCCGGGAGCGGACGCGGCGCGGTCTCGCGGGCTGCGGGAAAGGCGGGACGTCCCGTCGGCAGCGCCGAGGGGACGTCCTGGGGTGGGCAGGGAGGCAGGGTCAGCCCGCGCTTTCGCCCGCTGTCACGGGGGTGCGGCGGGTCAACTCGCGCTGGGCCCGTCGGCGGACCACCGACTCGACGATCTCGCCGCTACGGATGGCGAGGTTGGAAAGGAGCGAAGACGTCAGTCCATGAGTGTGTTCGGTGCCGCCCTGGAGGTATACGTCGAACGGCAGGGTGCCGGCGGTGGCGATCCGGTAGTTCCGCTCGACCCGGTGGAGGCCCTCCCCGTCGAGCTGGAAGTGCCGGCCGAGATCGCCCAGAAGCCGGCCCGGCTCCATGGAGTCGTAACCGGTGGCGAAGACGAGGACGTCGGTCTCCAGCTCCCGCGACTCGCCTTCGATCAGGGACCGCAGGGTCACCCGGGTCTCGGTGCCGGCGCGCCGCACCGCTGCCACCCGGGTCAGGTTCAAGAACCGCAGGCGCTTGCTGCCGCTGACGTCCTCCTGGTACGAGCGCTTGTGCAGGTCCCTGATCAACTCGTCGTCCACCACCGAGTAGTTGGTGTTCTTGTGGTAGCGCCAGAACGCTTCCCTGGTCAGCTCGGTGCCGAAGTAGTAGTCGTCGACCGCGCTCGGGTCGAAGACCTGGTTGGCGAAGGGTGTGTCGTCCGCGACGGAGTATCCGTACGACGGGATCACCGCGGTCACCTGTGCGTGCGGCAGCGTGTCGTGGAAGAAGCGGGCTATCTCGGCCGCGCTCTGGCCGGCTCCCACCACCGCGACGTTCTTGAGGTCGTCGCCGTTCATGGCGCGGAAGCGCTCCAGGAACTCCGAGCTGTGCCAGACCCGCTCGTCCCGCTGAATGCCGTCGGGCATGCGAGGAACAAGACCCGTCGAGATGACCAGATTGCGGGCGTTGACGAGTCGCGAACCCGAGCCGGTCGTGTCCCTGACCTCGACCTGAACGTAATCCGGCGTGACAGTGCCGTTGCCTTCCGGTAGCCGCAGGGCGGTGACCTCGGAGCTGTACGAGACCTGGTGGCTGAAGTTGGATTCCACCCACTCCAGGTACTGATGGAATTCCTGGCGGGTCGGGAAGAATTCCTTGTTGTTCACGAACTGGGTCAGTCGTCCTGCCGCGTGCAGATAGGACACGAAGCTGTACCGCGAGACTGGATTTCTGAAGGTGGCCAGGTCCTTGAGGAAGGAGATCTGCATGGTCGTGTTGGGGAGCAGCATGTTGCGGTGCCAGCCGAACGAGGGCTGCCGTTCGAAGAAGGCGGCTTTCAGCGGCTGCCCCGGGGTGTTCTCCCGGTGTTCTTCCAGGGCGACGGCGAGCGACAGATTCGACGGTCCGAATCCGACACCGACCAGGTCGTAAGTCTCGATATCAGAAGTACCCATGGAAAATTCTCCCTTGGCGTGGCTGTGACAGGGCTGCCGCGGAATCTTCTACGAGTTGATGACCGTAATCGAAGAGGACGCAGGCCGGGAATACCGGTGCTTCATGACGCGACTGATGGTCTCGAGCGAATCCGTTGTCTGCCTGGACGCATGAGCTGCTATTTATCCGGAACTCACCGGGGCGCCAACTTAGTGGGCATCGGAAATCCCTTCAAGGGGCTGTGCTCTTTCTGGGCGGATCTGTGCTGTCCTGCCGACGGGACAGGGGCAGGGGGCACAGCTCCGGGTGCCGTCAATCGGGCCGCCCGGGGCCCGCGGGTGAACGGTGCACCACGATGTCGCCGATGACTGTACGGGCGTGCACGTGGATGTGTTCGTCGGACGGTGGTCGGCTCTCCAGCAGGGAAAGGGCCTTATATACCTTGCCGGCCCCGCAGTCCAGGTCCCACTGTGCTGTTGTTCCCTCGGCGATGCCGATATCGATTGCCCCGAAGGTGGCATCGGCCGAGATGGACCCGCGGACGACCTTTTCCAGGCAGATGTTCCCCTGGGTCGTCCGGGCGTCCACGCCGGCGTGCGCGGAGCCGATGCGGATGTCACCGGTCTCCGCGTGGACGCGGGCCACTCCGGTAACGTGGTCGATGGTGATGTCGCCGTCACCGGTGGTCCTGACGGTCGCTCTGCCGTCGATCCGGTGGACCCGCACGTCGCCGCTCTCGGCCGTCACCTCAAGGCTTCGGGTCGCGTGGTTGACCGTGACCTCACCGAGGGCCGCGCTGAGATGTGCGGCGCCTGTGCGGTCGAGCCGGATGTGACCGAGTCCGGTTGCCAGGCGGCACTCGTCCAGGGTCCCCTTGGACCAGAAATCCGTGGCCACCGCGTCGCCGTGGATGCTTGAGCCGGTGGGCAGTTCTACCACGACGGTCACCGCACCGGCCGCGCCGGAACCCTTGTGGGGCTCCGGCACGCTCACGAGCAGACGGCCGCTCCGGTAGTCGACGCGGGCCTCCTCGGCCATGCGGACGTCGGCCGGGTCGTCGGGGTCGCGTGGGTACATGCCGACAGTGGTGTCCCCCCGGTCCGTCGCATGGATCCAGACCCGGCCGAAGGTCAATTGGAGAACCGCCCGGATCGGCCCGGGTGTGTCGAATGTCAGCACGGCCTGGCCCTTCCGGAAGTTCTGCCCCGACCGAGTGTTCGCCGCGCGCCGCAGGCGTCTCCGGGTGCCGGACCGGACGCCGGGAGTGCCGCTGCCGCTGGGAGGCGGCCCCGCCTCCCGGACTCAGGGAAGTGGGGCGTGAGCTGTCCCGCTCGCTGTGACGCCATGTGGCGCCACATTAGCGGGGGGCGGGTCTCTGCGGGGAGTAGATCTTCGGACACTCTGCGTAAGCCGAAGGCCGACATCCCTGCATGCCTGGGCCGCCCGCCGCAGCCGTGTCCGGCGTCTGTGTCGGTGAGGGCGTGTTCGACGGTGATGCCTGTGATGGCGGACAGGTTGCCTGCCGCCCCGGAGCGGCGGTGGCGCATAGGTGCGCCATAGTGGCATCACCAGGTACGGCAGGGAGGCGGTGAGAGACCGGTTCGGTCCGGGACGGTGCCGCGAGGGGCCGGGGGTGCCCACGCCGCTCGGCAGGCCGGGGTGGGGGGAACGCGCAGCTGTGCGGACGTGGGCCGGTACCTGCCCGGCGTCAGGTCCGGACAGGTACCGGCCACGTCGCGTGGCAACCGGTTATCGCGTCATTCTGCGCAGCCGTGGCTTCGGCTTGGCCTCCCCCGCCTGTACGTGCTCCGCGAGCTGCGCGATCGTCGGGTGCTGGAAGACCATCCGGATGGACACCGTGAGGCCCAGCTGCCTGCGGAGGGAGCTGACCAGGCGCCCGGCCAGCAGGGAGTTCATCCCGAGGTCGGGGAAGCGATCGTCGATGCCTACCCGATCGACAGCGAGGACCTCGGCGAACAGCTCGCACAGCGCCACTTCCCGCGGGGTACGCCCCGCCCGGTACCCGCCCACTGCGGGCCCCGGTACGGCCGGGGGCGTACCGGGTTCGGCCGGGGGAGTACCGGGTTCGGCCGGGCGGGCGGCCAGCAGTCCGCGCTCGGCTTCCGTGGCGCCTCGCACGTTCCCCACCGACCCGGCCGGATGAGCGGTCAGCTGGGCCAGGATCGCACGGAACCGATCGGCGATCGCCTGGCCGGCGCTTCGGCTGAACCGGTCGCGGTGGTACTGGAGCGTCATCCGGTCACGCTCCACGAAGAGGGCCAGTGGGTAGTTGACTCCGCCCAGTGACTCGACGCCCGTGATCTCGAAACCGGCTGCCGCGGTCGTCTCTTCCCCGGCCGGATCCGCCGGATAGGACTGGAACACGAGCAGCGTGTCGAACAGCGCCTCCGTTCCGGTGTCCCGGTGGATGTCGCTCAGGGCGCGATGGTGGTGGTCCAGCAGGGCGGTCTGGCGCTCCTGGAGGCGGGCCAGCAGGGTTCCCACCGACCGGTCGGCCGTACATTCGACCCTGACCGGGATGGTGTTGATGAACAGTCCCACGGTCGACTCCACCCCGGCGAGCGTTCCCGGCCGGCCCGATACCGTGGCCCCGAAGACGACGTCCTCGCGGCCCGTGAAGGAGGACAGCAGCACGGCCCAGGCACCCTGGACCAGGGTATTGACCGTGATGCCCTGCCCCGCGACACCTGCCAAGGCCTCGCGCTCCCGGGAAGACAGCGCGATCACCACCTCGTCGACCCCCTTCGCCCGCGGGTACGCGTGCGCCGGAGTTCCGGGCGCCATCAGCGTCGGGGTGCCCACCCCGTCGAGCTCCGTCGCCCAGGCACGCGCGCTCGCCTCGGCGTCCTGCCGGGTCAGCCACGCCAGGAAGTCGCGGAAGCCACCGGCCGCCGGAAGGGCGGCCGGTTCGTCTCCCGCCGCACAGAGCCGGAGCAGGTCCTGCCCCAGCACCTGCTCCGACCAGCCGTCGAGCAGCGCGTGATGTGCGCTGAGCACCAGCACCGCCCGGTCGCGGTCGAACCGCACCAGTGTCATGCGAAGCAGCGGCGGACGGGCCAGGTCGAAGCGGTCCGCCCGGTCCTTCGCGAGCCAACGCCGGAACGCCTTCTCGCGCTCGTCGTCCGGGAGGACGCCGAGATCGATCTCCCGCCACGGCAGCGCGATCCCGTCCACCACGATCTGCACGAGTTCGTCCGTGTCGTCCCGGACGAACGCGGCGCGCAGCGCCGGGTGTCGTTCGAACAGAGCCGAGGCGGCCGTGCGCAGCGCCGTGGAGTCGATCCTCCCCGTCAGGCGGTACAGCGTCTGTACGTGGTAGGTGTCCCGGCCCGTGTCGTTGAGCATCGAGTCGAAAAGCATGCCGGCCTGCATGGGGGTCAGCGGCCAGACCTCCGCGAGGCCGGGGTGGCGCGTTCGCCATCTCCTCAGGTCCTGCTCGCCCACCGCTACCAGGGGCCCGTGCGGCGCACCGGTGGTGTCGTCGGGGACCCGGTGCCCCGCGACGGGCGCCAGGGCGGCCACGGTGCGGTGTTCCAGGACCTGCCGCGCCGTCACCTCCAGGCCCCGCGCCCGTGCTCGGGTCACCACTTGGATGGCGCGGACGCTGTCACCGCCGAGCGCGATGAAGTCGTCGTCGATCCCTACCCGCTCCCTGCGGAGGACGTCGGCGAAGACGGCCGTCAGGATCTCCTCGGGACCGGTGCGTGGAGCACGGTACGCGGCGTCGTCCGCAGGGGGCTCGGGCAGGCCCGCACGGTCCAGCTTGCCGTTCGGCGTGAGCGGCAGGGACTCCAGAACCACGATCGCCTGCGGGACCATGTACGACGGCAGCCGTTCGGCTGTGCGGGCACGCAGGTCCGCGGTCCACGGGCCCGCCGCCGTCGCCGGGTTCACGGGGACGACGTAACCGACGAGCCGCCCACCCCGGGCTGCCACCGCCGTCTGCCGTACTCCGGGCGCGGTGCGCAGGACGGCCTCGACCTCACCGACTTCCACCCGCAGCCCGTTCACCTTCACCTGGAAGTCGATCCGGCCGAGCAACTCGATCAGGCCGCCGCCGTCGTAGCGTGCGAGGTCCCCGGTCCGGTACAGACGCTCGTCGCGGACCTCGCCGTACGACCACTCGACGAAGCGCTCCGCCGTACGTTCGGGCTGCCCCAGATAGCCGCGGGCCAGGCCGGTGCCCGCCAGGTAGAGCTCGCCGGCCACCCCGGGCGGCACAGGTTGCAGGTCGGGGTCGAGGATGTAGACGCGCTGGTTGGCCATCGGGCGGCCGTAGGGGATGCTCTTCCACTCGGGGTCCGTGTCCTCGACCTCGAAGAGGGTCGAATGGATCGACGCCTCGGTGGCGCCGCCCATCACGACGAACCGGAGCCCGGGAGCGAACCCGCGGACCCGGCCGGGCAGAGGCACCGGCACCCAGTCGCCGCCGAGCAGTGCCAGGCGCAGTTGCGGGAACGGCTCGGCGCCCGTCTGCTCCACGGCGTCCGCCAACAGCCCGAGCAGCGCCGGAGCGGAGTTCCAGACCGTGACCCCGTGCGTCCGGATCAGCTCGATCCAGTGCTCGGGATCGTGCACCCGCGACGCCTCCGGGAGGACCACGGTGCCACCGGCGACGGTGAGGCCGAGGAACTCGTACACCGACATGTCGAAGCTCGGCGAGGAGAGCGCCAGGACAGCATCGCCGGGGCCCACCTCGAACCGGGTGTTGAGGTCGGCCAGGTTGTTCATGACTCCGCGGTGCCGCAGGGCGATCGGCTTCGGTGTCCCCGTGGATCCAGAGGTGTGGATGATGTAGCAGAGGTGCTCGGGGTCGCACGGGGCGTCCGGGGCGCTGCCGGCCGCCGCCGCCAGCACGGCCGCGTCCCGGTCCAGGAGGACCAGCGGAGTGCTGCCGGCGGTCCTCGCCTCCGGAAGCCCGCCCGCCAGATCGGTGCGGCTGATCATCACCGAGCAGGAAGTGCCCTCCACCATCGCCGCGATACGGCGCGCCGGGTAGGCCGGGTCGAGGGGCACGTACGCTCCGCCGGCCTTCAGCACGCCGAGAAGGGCGATCAGCAGGCCGGGCGACCGGTCCAGGCACAGGCCCACCCGGTCGTCGGGTCCGACGCCCAGGGAACGCAGATGGTGCGCCAGCCGGTTGGCCTCGGTGTCGACCTGGCCGTACGACCACCGCTCCTCGGCGTGGACGAGGGCGAGGGCGTCGGGTGCCGCCGCTGCCCGCGCTGCGAACGCCTGGTGCAGGCAGACGTCCTGGGGCAGATCGGTCCCGGTTCGGTTCCACTCCACCAGGACCCGGTGCAGCTGCGCCTCGTCCATCAGCCGCAGGCGCCGGACCGGGGCGTCCGGTGAGCGGATGCCGTCGCCGATCAGCGTCACGCAGTGGCCGAGCCAGCGGGCTGCTGTGTCCCTGTCGAAGAGGCTTTCGTCGTAGTGCAGTTCGAGATGGCGGACCCCCGCTGCCGGATCCGGGCGGACAACGAGCTCAAGCTCGGTGCCCGGGGCCGGGGAGGTGTCGTCGTCAGCGCGCGCGAAGTGGATGCCCACCGATGCGCGGACCCCGTCCGGGTCCGTGGCGACGGCCGCCGCCACGGAGCGCAGTCCTGAGCCAGGACCGAACGTCACCCGCGCGCCGACTGCCGGGTCCGAGCCCTCCGTCCTGCGCAGCCCGATCGTCTGCTGGCCGGTGCAGCGGTGGAGGAGGGAGGCGAACCCCGCCAGCAGGATCTCTTCCGGCGCGGCCCCGTCGAGCGTCCCGGGGAACACGGACTCCCCTCGCACCACCGCCGAGCACCGGGGCCGCGCGTCCGGCCGCCGCGGCCGGTCGGAGGGCATGAGCACAGAGATGTCGCCCGTGACGTCCCCGAGCGGAGAAGCGACGCTCACCGGCCCGCACCCGTCGCCGGTGTGGATTCGGGCAGGGCGGATGGCAGAGGGTGGTGGGCGCACAGTTCCTCGACGGCTGAACGGACCTCCTCGGCGACCAGGGGATCGATGCGGAACTCCGTGTCGTTGACCGCGGTTGTGGCCGAGAGCACCGCGTGGAGCAGGTGCGCGCACTCCTTCATCAGGTCCGGGCCCATACCGCGTTGTGCCAGAATGTTCGTGCCGAGCCGCAGGCCGCTGGTGACGAGCGGCGGCTTTCGATCACCGGGGATCCGGTTGCGGTTGGCGAGGATCGCGCAGTGCTCCAGGGCGCGTTCGGCGATGACGCCTGTCAGCCCGTGCACGGTCACGTCTGTCAGTATCATGTGGTTGTCGGTGCCGCCGGTGAGCACCCGGTGGCCGAGCCCGGACAGCTCTTCCGCCAGACGTCGGGCGTCGTCCACGATCAACTGCGTGGTACGGAAGAACTCCAGGCCCGACGCAACCGCGAACGCCCGCGCCTTCGCGGCGATCGAGGCCGGGCTCGGCGTGCCCTGGAACTGGGGGAACACCGCGCGCTGCATCAGCCGGAACAGGGGCGTGGCCCCGTCCGGGCCGGGTGCGCGGTGCTCGCGCCCGATGAGGATCAGCCCGCCGCGCGGACCGCCCAGCTGCTTGTAGGTGCTCATCGTCGTGACGTGGGCGACATCGATCGGACTGGGGTGCTCCCCGGTGGCCACCAGCCCCGCGATGTGCGAGATGTCCGCCACGAGGAACGCGCCGACGGAGTCGGCGATCTCGCGGAAGCGGGGGAAGTCCAGCGTGCGAGGGTACGCGCTCGCGCCGGCGATCAGCACCTTCGGCCGGTGCTCCTGGGCCAGGGCCTCGACCTGTCCGAAGTCGATACGGCCGGTGGTGTCCAAACCGTAGTGTACGGCGCTGAAGTGACGGCCCGTCACCGAAGCGGAGGATCCGTGGGTGAGATGCCCGCCGGCGTCCAGGTCAAGGGCGAGCAACGTGCCGCCCGGAGGGACGAGCGCCGCCAGGACGGCGACATTGGCGGAGGAGCAGGAGTGAGGCTGGACGTTCGCGTACTGCGCGCCGAACAGCTGCTTGGCCCGCGACACCGCGAGCCTCTCGACCCGGTCGAACTGGGTGGCGCCGGGGTGGTAGCGGGCGCCCGGATAGCCCTCGGCCGTGACGTTCGACAGTGCCGCCCCGCCCGCGGCCAGCACCGACGGGTGCGCGATGCTCGCCGACGCGACCATGGCCAGTGTCGACCGCTGCTGCGCCACCTCTGCGTCCAGCATCTCGGCCAGCTCGGGGTCGGTGCGTCCCAGGGACTCCATGCCGACCCGTGTGAGTTCCGCCTGCTCGCCCGCTGTCACGGGCGCCGCCCTGGGAACGCCCCTCTCTGCCAGTGCCCGACCGGCGCCCTGGCGCGCCGGTTCCCTGGTTGTGGTGTCCGATCGACGGCCCATCTCCTGCACCTCTGCGTCTCTGAGTCAATGCAACCTGGATGAATCTCTGTGGTGTCACATCGCAACCGCGCGGTGCGATGTGCACGGCGCGGGGAAATTGAAGGGCGGGCGGATAAGCGGCGGTGCCGCTCGGACACGTCCCGCGGTGGTGTGTACCGGTCGATTGTCCGGAGCCCCGGACCGATCCGCACGGGGCGAGCGGATTTCGCGGAATATCACTACGTGCTGACCGGGCCGGAGGCGAACGATTTCGTGAACCGGTCGGCGCTCCTGCGGGCAGAGTACTGGTCGGCAACGCTGGTGCGTGTCCCTGCTGACGCCCTGCCGCCCTGCTGTCCGGTCGACGGGACAGCAGGGCGGGGCGGAGCGGAATTACCAGGATGCCCGGGGACCGCGCGGTACGAGGGTGAATCCGCTTGACCGTGCGGCGCCCACGCCGGAAGCTCGGGGAATGCATGCCCATTGATGTCCCTTAAGGCGTTCCCTGGATACTCGCGAACCCTTACCGCTCCTGACCGGAACGCCTGCGTGTAGGCGTCGGGACATGTTGATGGATTACCGCAGATATTTCCGTTGCTCCGTACCGCTGCGGTTTATCCGCAGTTCGGATCGCCGTGGCCGCGTCAGTCCCAGGGGGCTGACGCAGTGTGCTCGTCCGCGCGTGCCCCGGCCGGCCCGGTCCGCGAACAGATGACCAAGGAAGCAGAGGCGAAATGATCCAGTTGTCCTTCGCGCAGAGCCGGTTGTGGTTCCTCCACCGTTTCGAGGGCCCCTCCGCCACCTACAACCTTCCCGTCGTGCTGCGGCTCGACGGCCCGCTCGACGTGGACGCCTTGGAGGCGGCCCTGCGGGATGTGGTGGTCCGGCACGAGAGTCTGCGGACGGTGTTCGTCGAGGACGAGTCCGGTGTGCCCTACCAGCGGGTCGTCCCCGAGGCCGACCTCGACTTCGGCCTCCGTACGCGCGAGGTCGTGCCGGGTGCCGAGGAGGCGGCTGTCTCCGAGGCGGCGCGGTACCGGTTCGACCTCTCGGCCGAGATCCCGGTGCGTGCGCTGCTGCTGCGATCCGGGCCGGCCCGGCACCTTCTGGTACTGGTCATGCATCACATCGCCTTCGACGGTGAGTCCATGGGACCGTTGGCGGGGGATCTGTCGCGGGCGTACTCGGCGCGGTGTGCGGGACGGCCGCCGGTGTGGGACGAGCTGCCGGTGCAGTACACGGACTACACGCTGTGGCAGCGGGAGCTGCTGGGCGACGAGAACGACCCCGAGAGCGATATGGCCGGCCAACTCGGTTACTGGCGGCAGGAGCTGGCGGGAGCTCCGCAGCAGCTCCCGCTGCCGACGGACCGCCCGCGCCCCCTGGTGCCCGGGCACGACGGTGGAGTCCTGCGGTTCACCGTCGATGCCTCCGACCGTGCGGACGTCCGGGCGTTGGCACAGCGCACCGGTGCGTCCGAACCGATGGTCCTCCAGGCCGTGCTGGCGGTGTTGTTGGGGCAGCTCGGTGGTGGTGAGGATGTGTCGATCGGTTCGCCGATCGCGGGTCGTAATGACGAGGCGCTGGCGGGTCTGGTCGGCTTCTTCGTTAACACGTGGGTGCTGCGTGTCGATCTGTCGGGCAATCCGACGTTCGACGAGGTGCTGGAGCGGGTGCGTGGCAAGGCGCTCGCCGCCTATGACAACCAGGACGTGCCGTTCGAGCGGTTGGTGGAGACGCTGAACCCCGAGCGTTCCCGGGCCTATCACCCACTGTTCCAGGTGATGTTCGCCTGGCAGGACACGGCTCAGGTGGACGTCGAACTGCCGGGCATCACCGCGTCGATGGAGATGGCGACGTCGAACACCGCCAAGTTCGACCTGGAATTCAGCTTCGGTGCCGACCCGTCGAGCGGGGGGCTGCTCTGCACCCTGGAGTATGCGACGGAGTTGTTCGACCGGGGTTCGGTGGTGGGTTTCGCGGAGCGGTTCGTGCGGGTGTTGCGTGCGGTGGTGGGTGATTCGG
>NZ_JBIVLW010000024.1:0-79411 GCF_044752765.1 Streptomyces sp. NPDC088706 | reverse complement strand
CGGCAGATCCCCCTCCTTCTCCACGCCCCGATGTGCCACAAATTCCTCGTTCCGCTCGTTCACGTATCGGGCTGCAACCTACCCGGCCGGCGGGCTGTACGACTTCGCTGGCAACCAGCCCGAGTTCGCTGTCACCGGGCACTGAGGAAGCACTGCTCGGATCGACCGCGCGGCGCGACCATCGGATGCGACGGTGTGGCTCGTCGAGAGGGCCTGGCCTTCGTTCTAGCAGGCAGACAGCGGCATCGGTCGATGCCGCTGGCCGGCTGGAAGTCGGCTTGAGAGCACTAGGCTGTTCGGTCGCGGCCGCCGACGGGACGCTGACAGCGGTCGACATCCCGCTGGCTCCCTATCCCGCGTCGGGAGCGCCGCGACCGTGCTCGTCCAGGAGCGCCTGGCGCCGGCGTCGCAACGGATCCGCCCGATCGGCCCTGATGCCGGGGAAGCGCGGTGGCGAAGCACCGCTTCCCCGGATGGCACGGGGATCAATCACCGACGTGGATGCCGGGGCGGCGGTCGGGGACGGGTTCGTGTTTGCGGATGATCTCGCGGGTGACAGGGGCGGTGTCGCCGCGGCCGAGGAGGAAGTAGCGGAACATGTGCTTCAGAGGGCTTCCTTCTGCCCAGGCGAAGTAGCAGTGGGGCTTGACTCCGGTGGTGTCGCGTAGGGCGAGGAGGATTGCCGCGATGGCGTTGGGGGCGGCCGGGGCCTGGGCGCGCAGGATCCGGTGGCCGTCGACTTCGACGCCGTGGACGATGAGGACCTCGCTGAAATCGGAGGGGTCGACCACGTCGATCTCCAGGAACAGCACGTCGGCCCGGCCCGGGACCGGGTTGGTGCCGCGCTGCTCGCGTTCCTTGTCGCGGTACTCGGCACCGTCGCCGGCCTGGCGGCGGTTGGCGATGATGTTGATGGCGTCGTCGTGGGCCAGGGTGTCGGTGATGAAGCGGCGGGCGGCGTCGTCGAAGACGAGACGGTCGGCGCGCAGCTCGGTGGTGCGCGAGACGCGTGAGATCAGCGAGACGGCGATGATACCGGCGATGAAGAAGCCGGAGATGGTGATGCCGTCCGGTTTGTCGACGATGTTGTAGATCAGGGCATAAAGCAGGACCAGAGTCAGGAGTGCGAATCCGACGGCGACCGTCCGGCGGCCGGTGCGGGCCACGGAGACGGTGACGGCGAAGGCGCCGGAGACCATCATCGCCAGGATGCCGGTGGCGTACGCGCCGGCCTGGGCGTCGACGTCGGCGTCGAAGGCGATGGTGATGAGGACGCACAGCGCGGTGTAGACGAGGACCACGGGGCGCACCGCGCGTCCCCATTCGGGGGCCATGCCGTAGCCGGGTAGGTAGCGGGGGACGATGTTGATCAGCCCGGCCATGGCCGAGGCGCCGGCGAACCACAGGATCAGGATGGTGCTGATGTCGTAGACGGTGCCGAACGCCTCTCCGACATGTTCGTGCGCGAGCCAGGCCAGCGCGCGGCCGTTGGCCGCGCCGCCCGGTTCGAACTGCTCATGGGGAATGAGGACGGTGGTGACGAAGCTGGAGGCCAGCAGGTAGACGCTCATGACGAGTGCGGCGGTGGTCAGCAGCAGGCGGGTATTGCGGATGCGTGCGCGCAGCCGCTGTTCGGGATCGGTGCCGTCGGCGGAGACCAGGGGCATCATGCTCACCCCGGTCTCGAAACCGGACAGGCCCAGTACCAGCAGGGGGAAAGCCAGCAGTGCCGGGCCCATCAGGTCGCCGAAACCGGCTCCGCCCTCAACGAGTGCGTCCGTCCATGTCGAGAAGGCTCCGGGCGTGGTGAATACGTGGACCAGGCCGACGGCGATGACGACCGCGTTCAGCGCCAGGAAGATGGCGACCAGAGGGATGGCGACGCTGACGGCTTCGCTGAAGCCGAGCAGGAACACCCCTCCGAGGACCAGGAGGAGTGTCACGGTGAGGGCGACTTCGTGGCCGTGCAGGGCTTCGGGGAAGAAGGGGTTCTCCACCACGTGGACGGAGGCGTCCGCGGTCGACAGGGTGATCGTGATGATCCACGAGGTGGCCACGAAGCCGAGCAGGACCAGGACGAACAGTTTGCCCCGCCAGAACGGCAGCAGATCCTCCAGCATCGCTACCGACCCGGCACCGTGCGGGCTCTCCTTGGCCACCCTCCGGTACATAGGCAGCATCCCCAGCAGCGTCAGCGCCACGATCAGCAAGGTCGCCAGGGGCGAGATGGCACCTGCGGCGAGCGCGGCGATGGCCGGCACGTAGGCAAGGCTGGAGAAATAGTCGACTCCGGTCAGGCACATCACCTTCCACCAGGCATGCGGCTCACTATGCCCCTCCCCCGCCGCCGGCCCCACAGGCTGCACCTGGTGGCGCAGCATCCACCGCGCCAGGCGCCCGGTCGGCAGCGGCCGCAGCGCGGGGCTGTCCACCACCTCGGGCACGGCCAGGCCGTTCGCGTCCGTCATGTCCCCATCGACTTTCCTCGTTCCCGCCCGCAAGCCTCACCGCCACCGCACACGTGGCGGCGCGATCACCGAGTATGCGCCTTCTCGGCAACGGCTTCCGGCAGACTCCACACACCGACCCCGCCCCGGCGGAGCCGCCCAGAAGGTGCGTCGCGACGCTTCACCATCAGGGAAAGCAGGCAATCGACAACACCATGCATATGGTGGGGACCCCATACCTGCGACACCGGGCCGGGCTCGTCGCTCGGGATTGGCCTGCTGCTCTCGATGGGACGGCACCTGAGCGGACACTCCTTGATCCCCATCACCATCGCCACTGCCAACTCGCCGGTCTACCTGCGCTATTGCACGATAGGACGCTACGGGAACCGGACCAGATCGGTCATGATCGCGACGATGAGCAGCCACACACCAACCCCTACCGCCCACAGGGATCCTGCCGCTCCTCCCCACGCGATCAGGCACACGCCGACCGCGGCCAGCGCATACACGATCCGCCGTGCACGACGATCAGGATCCCAGGAACCAGCCACGCCAGAAGCCTCCTGCCACCCCTCTGCCTACAGTGCGTGGCGAGATGATTAATGTCGTCTTCTTAACGCCTGCTCCCGACTGCACACCTCACCGGGCTCGCAGGTAGGGAGGGAAAAGCGCCACCGCTCCCGGAGCGGAGTTATGCACCCGTGCCCGAGCCTGGTGGCAGCCTCAGCCCGGGAGGAACACGCCCCGGTCCGCCGTGTCCAGGAGGCCAGGCAACTGCAGGAGGCGGTACGAGGGGGCCGATCACCCGCTTCGACCTGCCCGAAAACGAGCAGCTCCATGACAGATCAGGCTGGGGGTCCTTGTGGGTCGGAGCGGGCACGGCTGAGGGGCGTTGCCGAGCCGCCGCCATCCGCGCCGACAGGCACGGTGCGGATACTCACCCGCGGCCGGGCCCGGCAAAGTCGCCCAGCGGGCCGGCGAGCTGCGACGCAAACGCCAAGCGGGTTGATCCACCGGTGACCACTGAGGGAGGAAGACGACAGTACTGGGGTGCTGTCAGTGCCGGGTGGGAAGATGAAATGAGAGTACTGGCTGGACGTTCCCTCCCACCGTCGCATCAGCGTTCTGTCGATCATTCTCTGGATTAGGGTTGAAGTCGGCCGAGGGCTTGTTCGTGAACACCGGCACCCTGACCGCCGCCCTGGCGGAGCTGTCGGCCGGGCTTCGAGCACGCATAGGGCAGCGGTACCCGTCATCCTCTGTGGGCCAGTCCGGTGCCACATCGACGCGGCTGAGCAGGTACGCCCCCGGATCCCAGCCGACACGCCAGGCAGAGTTTCGCGCCGCCTGTGGAGTCGGGGCGGTAGCGGCCAGCGATCTCGGCCTTCGAGACCAGAGTTGCCTCCGTTCGGAGGCCCCGGCACCGGCCCGATCATCCAGGTCCCGCAGCGGACCGGCCGTGCACCGATGATCGCGGGGAGCTGTGGGCCCCCCGGGAGGCTCGCCGGGTGGCATAGTCGGCAGACGCTCATGTTCGCGTCAGGTGGTGCGGGCGGTGTCCAGGGTCGGGTAGATCCGTAGGTAGGTGTCGACACCTGCGAGGTCGAACAGCCGGGCCACCCGGTGGGAAGGGGCCACGATCCGCAGTTCGGTGCGCTGATGAGCGTTGAGGATCATCCGCAGGAAGGAGGAGTCGGCGAACGCGATGCTGCTGGCGTCCAGGACCACCCCGCCATATACGGCGGCCACCGTTTCGATCTCCGCCCCGAGCGCGGTGACATTGTCCATGTCGAATTCTCCGTGAGGGGAGATCACGGGCAGCGGCTCAGGTCTGGAGCCCTGAGAAGCAGGAATCGTCATCGGGCGATTATCGCATGGCGTGCCGGCCATGGGCGCACCGCGTAGCTCTCGGACAGCGCAACATCAAGGCCCCGCCGAGCCCACGCCCGCTACTCGTCGAACCCGGGGCCACAGCGGGCGCCCGAGGCATTCTGCGCACAGGGCCGTCCTGACCAAGTCCAGCTCGCGGCGGAGCCGACTTCGCCCGCCTGGCCGGCGCGTCACCCGGGGGGCAACACCCCACCCGGGATCTCGCTGCCCACCATGCCGCGACGGGCCGTGCGGTCGGATCTCAGGGATCTTCTATGGCAGCTCCCACAGCGGGCGCCCACCGCTCGTCCAGGTCGCCAGTGTCCGCCGGTCGGCAAGTGCATACGCAGCTGCCGGGCACGTGGCGCGCAGCGGCTGGAGAAGCGGTGTTCGTGACGACCAGAACGACATCGCCCTCGTACAGCTGGCGGGCGGTGCCGCTGACCGGCTGGAGGTCGGGGGGCCGACCGCGATCCCCGCTCGTCGAGTTCTCGCCTTCCCCCCTGCCGAGCGTGTGCCGGACGACCGCCGGCACCGCCATGTCCCTGGACGTACGGCCCACCCGGCGCGGGTCGCGTCCCGCGCCGGGTTGAACTCCCCGGAGAACCAGGGCAGTAGCCCTTCTCCGACTACAACGACCGCGGTACTGCCGCCGTTTGACCTCCTGCGCCGGAACCGGCGTTAGGCTGCCGCGATGCGCGCGCATCCCCTGGCCATCGACACGCTGATCGCCGCGGCGCTGACCAGCGTGGCGCTGCTGCTGGGGCCGGAGGCCACGCGTCAGGGGCCGAGCCCGCTCGATGCGACCGCGTATGCGCTGGTCCTCGTGGTGCACCTGCCGCTGGTGTTCCGCGGCCGGGCCCCCGTCGTGGTCTGCTGCCTGGTACACGCGGCCTGGCTGGTGTTCATCACCGCCGGCTACTGGCCCGTGGTGTGCAGCTTCGGCCCCATGCTCGCCGTCTACACGGTCGCCTCCCTGCGCCCTGTGCGCGTCGCCCTGTTGTGCGCGGGCATGATGGGCGGGGCCTGGGTCTACGCGGGCGCGGTCCAGCCCATCGGCTCCTGGCCCTCCGTCATCGGGCAGGCGATCGTCTACCCGGCGGTGCTGTTGCGGTTCGGCGTCACAGCGTGCCGCTCGGCCGAGCTGAGCCGGCGGCTCCGCCGGGAGCAGGCCGACCGGGCCCGGCGCGAGGTGGCCGAGGAACGGGGCCGGATCGCCCGCGAACTGCACGACGTGGTCGCCCACCACATGTCCGTGATCTCGGTTCAGACCGGTCTCGCCAGGTTCGTGTTCGACACCGACCGCCGCGCGGCGCGTGCCGCGCTCGACACCATCGACGCCACCGGGAGGGAGGCCCTCGACGAGCTGCGCCGCATGCTCACGGTGCTGCGCGCCGCCGACGACGGCGCCCCGGCCGGCCCGATGCCGGGCCTGGCCCGTCTGGACGAGATGGCCGAGCGCGTGCGCGCCGGCGGCGTCCCGGTCGCCGTGACCGTCGAGGGCACCCCGCGCCCGCTCGCCCCCGGCGTCGGTCTGTGCGCCTTCCGGGTGGTGCGGGAGGCCCTGACCAACGTGCTGAAGCATGCGCCTGGGGCGCGTGCGGAGGTGCGGGTGACGTATGAGCCGCAGCAGGTGACCGTTTCGGTCACGGACGATGGAGAGGGGGTGATTTCGGACAGAGTGCGAACGGACGGCGGGCACGGGTTGACCGGCATGCGCGAGCGGGCCAAGCTCTATGGCGGGCGGATCAGCATCGGCCCACGTGACCGAGGCGGCTTCGCCGTGCGGCTGGCCCTGCCGACCTCCGCGCGGGCCGCAGCGCAGGGGGACCACACCACCACATGATCACTGTGCTCGTCGTCGACGACCAGTTCCTCGTCCGGGCCGGACTGGTGGGGCTGCTGCGCGCCGCACCCGGCATCGAGGTGGTCGGAGAAGCGAGCGACGGCGCGGAGGCCGTGGCGCTGGCCGCCGAGAAGGCCCCCGAAGTGATCCTGATGGACATCCGGATGCCCGGCCTGAACGGCATCGACGCCACCGAACGCATCCTCGCCCAGGCCGCCGACCCCGCGCCCAGGACCCTGGTGCTGACCACCTTCGACCTCGACGAGTACGTGTACGGGGCGCTGCGCGCCGGAGCCTGCGGGTTCCTCCTCAAGGACTCCGGCCCCGAACGGCTGCTCGCCGCGGTGGCCCCGGTCAGTGGCGGCGACGCGCTCTTCGCGCCCAGTGTCACCCGCCGCCTGGTCGAGGCGTACGCGCGGCAGACGGTCGGTGCGCCACCGGTGGACCTGGGGACCTTGACCAATCGTGAGCGGGAGGTCCTGAAACTGATCGCACGCGGCCTGTCCAACCCGGAGATCGCCGACCGCCTCTTCATCAGCGAGGCGACCGTGAAGACCCACCTCAACCGCACGATGACCAAGCTCGACCTGGACAGCAGGGCACAGGCGGTGGTGATGGCCTACGAATCGGGGCTCGTGACACCCGGCCGGTAGGGAACGCCCCCGCCATCCCGGGTCACGCGGAGGACCGAGGCGCCTCCACCTCCGTGCGGACGCCCCCGGTCGGCCGCGTCCGCGCTGCGCGGGCGCCCGGGCGCCCCTACTGTCTGTCCTGGAGTCGCCACAGAGGTCCCGGAGCGCCCGGCGCCCGGCGGGCCGCCCGTCCCACCCCCGTACAGGAGGAGCCCATGCCGGAGCTGTTCATCGGCGGGCGGTGGACCGCCGCCGCCGAAGCGCGGACGCGGGAGATCCGCTGCCCGGCCGACGGCACCCTGGTGGCCACCGTCGACGAGGGCGGGCCCAAGGACGCCGAGGCGGCCGTCGCCGCTGCCCGGGCGGCCTTCGACGACGGGCCCTGGCCCGGTACGCCGGCCGCCGAGCGTGGGCGGCTGCTGCTGCGGGTCGCGGAGCTGCTGGAGCGCGACAAGGACGTGTTCGCGCGGGCGGAGTCGCTGGACACGGGCAAGCGGCTGGTCGAGAGCGCCTACGACATGGCCGACATCGCGGGCTGCTTCCGCTACTTCGGCAACCTGGTTGCCGCCGGGGGCACCGAACGGGTCGTCGACACGGGGATGGCGGACATCGACAGCCGTGTCGTGCACGAACCCGTCGGCGTCTGCGCCCTCATCACCCCATGGAACTACCCGCTGCTCCAGACCGCCTGGAAGGTCGCCCCGGCGCTCGCGGCCGGCAACACCTTCGTCCTCAAGCCCAGTGAACTGACCCCGCACACCGCCGTCCTGCTCATGGGGCTGCTCGTCGAGGCCGAGCTGCCGGAGGGGGTCGCCAACCTGGTGCTAGGGGCAGGCGCCGCCGTGGGTGCGCCGCTCACCCAGGATCCGCGGGTGGACATGGTGTCGTTCACCGGCGGGCTCGTCACCGGGCGGGCCATCATGGCGGCCGCCGCGCCCACCGTGAAGAAGGTCGCCTTGGAGCTGGGCGGCAAGAACCCCAACATCGTCTTCGCCGACGCCGACTTCGACACCGCCGTCGACTACGGGCTGATGGCGGTCTTCCTCCACTCCGGGCAGGTCTGCTCCGCCGGGGCGCGGCTCCTCGTCCAGGACGAGCTGCACGACCGGTTCGTGGACGAGCTGGTGGAGCGGGCGCGCCGGATCAGGCTCGGCGGTCCCTTCGACGAGGACGCCCGCAGCGGTCCGCTGATCTCGGCCGCCCACCGCGACAAGGTCGAGGCGTACGTGGCCGAGGGCATCGCCGAGGGCGCGGTGCTGCGCTGCGGCGGCGCGCGGCCGGAGGATCCGGCGCTGGCGGACGGCTTCTACTATCCGCCGACCGTGCTGGACGAGTGCTCCTCGTCCATGTCGGTGGTGCGGGAGGAGTCGTTCGGGCCGGTGCTCACGGTGGAGCGGTTCGCGGACGAGGACGAGGCCGTGCGGCTGGCCAACGGCACGGTGTACGGGCTGGCGGGCGCGGTCTGGACGCAGGACGCGGGGCGTGCCCACCGGGTGGCCTCGCGGCTGCGGGCGGGCACCGTGTGGATCAACGACTTCCACCCCTACGTACCGCAGGCGGAGTGGGGCGGCATGAAGCAGTCCGGCTTCGGCCGCGAGCTGGGCCCGGCCGGGCTGGCCGAGTACCAGGAGGCCAAGCACATCTGGCGCAACGTGGCCACGGTTGCGCAGCGGTGGTTCGAGTGAGCGCGGACAGCGGTACGGGCGCGGGGCCCGGCCCCGTGCCCGGGAGCGGCGACCGGACCCAGACCCAGCACGACGACGACGCGCTCGGTGAGATGGGCTACCGGCCCGAACTCAAGCGCACCTTGGGCAACTTCCACACCTTCGCCGCCGGGATCAGCTACATCTCGATCCTCACCGGCACCTTCCAGCTGTTCTACTTCGGCGTCAGCTTCGGCGGTCCCGCCTACTGGTGGTCCTGGCCGATGGTCTTCTGCGGGCAGCTGATGGTGGCCCTGTGCTTCTGCGAGCTGGCGGCCCGCTACCCGGTGGCCGGTTCGGTCTACAACTGGGCCAAGCAGATGGGCGGCCCGCACGTGGGTTGGCTCGGCGGCTGGATGATGATGACGGCCACCATGGTCACGCTCTCGGCGGTGGCGCTGGCCTACCAGATCACGCTGCCGCAGATCGACGGCTGGTTCCAGTTCGTCGGTGACGGCGGCGGCCGCAACGACCAGGCGGCCAACGCCGTCCTCCTCGGCTCGGTGCTCATCCTGTTCTCCACGCTGGTGAACGCGTTCGGCGTCAAGCTGATGGCCCGGATCAATTCGGCGGGCGTCTTCATCGAGCTGATCGCCGCGGTCGCCCTGATCATCTTCCTGGGCGCGCACATCACCCGCGGCCCCAGCACCGCCCTGACGGAGACGTACGGGCTCGGCAGCGGCATGAACCTCGGCTACTTCGGCGCGTTCCTCACCGCCTCGCTGGCCTCCGCCTACGTGATGTACGGCTTCGACACGGCCTCCTCCCTCGGCGAGGAGTCGCACGATCCCGGCCGCAACGCGCCCCGTGCCATCCTGCGGGCGCTCATCGCGTCGTTCCTGATCGGCGCGTTCATCCTGCTCTTCGCGCTGCTCTCGGTGCCGGACCTGAAGGCCGAGGAGCTGTCCACGGGCGGACTGCAGTACGTGGTGCTGGCCACGCTCGGCGACACGATCGGGGAGATCTTCCTCTGGGCGGTGGTCGTCGCGATCACCGTCTGCGTGCTGGCCGTGCAGGCGGCGGGCATCCGGCTGATGTTCGCCATGGCCCGGGACAACAACCTGCCCGCTGGCTCGAAGCTGGCCAGGGTCAGCCCCCGCTTCCGGACGCCCGTGGTGCCCGCCGTGCTGATCGGGGTGGTGGGCGTGGTCATCCTGGTCGTGAACATCAACCAGCCGCAGATCTTCTCGGTGATCACCAGCATCGCGATCATCATGATCTACGTGGCCTATCTGCTGGTCACCGTGCCCATGCTGCTGCGCCGGCTGCGCGGCGCCTGGGAGCCGCGCGAGGGCGCGTTCTCGCTGGGCCGCTGGGGGCTGCCGGTCAACATCCTGGCGGTGCTCTGGGGCATGGCCATGTCCATCAACCTGGCCTGGCCGCGCGCCGAGGTCTACAACGCGACCGGCCCGCAGCACTGGTACCTGCGGTGGGGCGCGTTCCTGTTCATCGGCGTCGTCGCGCTCGGCGGCTTCGCCTACTACTGGTTCGTCCAGCGGCACCGGACGGGGGTGCTGGCCGAGCACCGCTTCGAGGCCGAGGACCCCACCGCTCCCCCGCCGCCCCCGCCGGCCGGCTGAGACCCCGTCGGCCCGCCGAGACCCGTCGGCCGCTGCATCCTGGAGACGCGATGCCCGAAGAGAGCCCCGTGCCCACGTTCGACTACGTCGTGGTCGGCGGCGGTACGGCCGGAGCCGTCATCGCGGCCCGGCTGACCGAGGACCCCTCCGTCACCGTCTGCGTCCTGGAGGCCGGACCCTCGGACGTCGGGGACGACAGCATCCTGCGGCTGGACCGGTGGATGGCGCTGCTGGAGTCCGGCTACGACTGGGACTACCCGGTGGAGCCGCAGGAGAGGGGCAACAGCTTCATGCGGCACGCCCGGGCCAAGGTGCTGGGCGGCTGCTCCTCGCACAACTCGTGCATCGCCTTCTGGGCCCCGGCGGAGGACCTCGACGAGTGGGGCGCCCTGGGCTGCACGGGATGGAGCGCGGCGGACTGCTTCCCGCTCTACCGGCGGCTGGAGACCAATGACGCGCCCGGCGACCACCACGGCCGCTCCGGCCCGGTCACCCTCCGTACGGTGCCGCCGGCGGACCCGTGCGGCAGGGCCCTGCTGGCGGCGTGCGCCGAGGCCGGTATCCCCACCACCCCGTTCAACACGGGCACCACGGTGGTCCGGGGCGCGCACTGGTTCCAGATCAACGCCCGCGAGGACGGCACCCGGTCCTCGGCCTCGGTCTCGTACCTGCATCCGGTCCTCGGCAAGCGTCCCAACCTGGAACTGCGCACGGGGCTCCAGGCCAGGCGCCTGCTGTTCGACGGCGGCCGGTGCGCCGGGGTGGAGTACCTGGAGCCCGACACCGTCCACAGCGGCAGGGTGTACGCCCGGCGCGAGGTGGTCGTCGCCTGCGGCGCGATCGACTCCCCGAAGCTGCTGATGCTCTCCGGGATCGGCCCGGCCGGCCATCTGCGGGAGACCGGGATCGAGGTCCGGGTGGACTCCCCCGGCGTCGGCTCGCACCTCCAGGACCACCCGGAGGGCGTGATCATGTGGGAGGCCAAGCAGCCCATGGTCACCACCTCGACCCAGTGGTGGGAGATCGGGATCTTCGCCGACACCGAGCCGGGCCTGGACCGGCCCGACCTGATGTACCACTACGGCTCGGTGCCCTTCGACCTGAACACCTACCGGCGCGGCTACCCGACGTCGGAGAACGCGTTCTGCCTCACCCCCAACGTCACCCGGGCCCGCTCCCGGGGCACGGTCCGGCTGCGCACCCGGGACTTCCGGGACAAGCCCCGGGTCGATCCGCGCTACTTCACCGACGAGCACGACGTACGGGTGATGACGTACGGGCTCCGGCTCGCCCGGGAGATCGTGGCGCGGCCGGCGATGGCCGCCTGGACGGGCACCGAGCTGGCCCCGGGGCCGGGCGCGACCACGGACGCGGAGCTGTTCGACTACATCCGCGAAACCCACAACACCGTCTACCACCCGGCGGGAACGGTACGGATGGGTCCGGCCGGCGACCCGGACTCGCCGCTCGATCCGCAGCTGCGGGTCAAGGGGGTGTCCGGGCTGCGGGTGGCCGACGCGTCGGTGATGCCGGTGCTCACCACGGCCAATCCGTGCATCACGACCATGATGATCGGCGAGAAGTGCGCCGATCTGATCAAGGCCGGTTGAGGCCCGGCGCATAGGCCCGCTATTCGCACACACGTACGAATAGCGTTACGCTCGTGCCATGGCCGTACACCTCCAGACCTCGCTCTTCGACCAGGGGGACGACATCGCCGTCCGCCCTCTGGGCGAGCCGCGCCGTGAGCATCTCGGCCACGGCGCCTGGATCGAGGTACTCCCCCAGTGGCTCCAGGGGGCCGACGCCCTGTTCGAGACGCTGGCGCGGGATGTGGCGTGGCGGGCCGAGGAGCGGGTCATGTACGAGCGCGTCGTGGCGGTCCCGCGCCTGCTGGCCTTCTTCGGCAGGAGCGATCCCCTGCCGCACCCCGCGCTGGATGCCGCCCGTACGGCGCTGAGTGCGCACTACGGGGCCGAGCTCGGCGAACCGTTCACCACCGCCGGGCTCTGCTCCTACCGGGACGGCCGGGACGGGGTGGCCTGGCACGGCGACACGATCGGCCGAGGCTCCACCGAGGACACCATGGTGGCGATCCTCTCGCTGGGAGCGCCCCGGCACCTGGCGCTGCGGCCCCGTCGCCCGGGCCCCGTTCCGGTCCGCCGACCGCTCGGGCACGGCGACCTGATCGTCATGGGCGGCAGCTGCCAGCGGACCTGGGAGCACGCGGTCCCGAAGACGGCACGGGCGGTGGGGCCGCGGATCAGCGTCCAGTTCCGGCCCGACGGCGTGCGCTGAGCGCACCGGCGTCACCGGGAACCGCCCCGATCGGCCCTGGCGCGGGCGCAGCGCAGTTGTGCCGGCCCGGGCCAGGGCGGATTCTGAGGACCATGGACCAGGCCGGTGTGGCGCGGTGAGCGCGACCAGGGCGGCGGACGCCGCCGACTTCCGTGGCCCCCTGGACATCGCCAGGGCGGCCACGGTGATCCTGGACGGCCGGGACACGGTCGTCGGGTGGAGCCCGGCCGCCACCGAGCTGCTGGGGTACGGCCCGCACGAGGTCGCCGGACGGCCCCTGAGCGCGTTCCTGTCACCCCTTCGGGTCGACGGACCCCTGCCGGTCGCCGAGGACCACCCCGGGCCCGATCCGCCGCCCACCGGCAACGAGATCCGCCTCGCGCGCCACCGGGACGGCCGTGAGCTGCTGGTGGCGACCACGATGTGCCCGCTCGCGGGCGTGGGCGGCGCCTTCGGCGCTCCCGGCGCCGAGGCCCCGGGTCGGGTGCTGGTGATGGCGGAGCTCGGGGCGCTGCGGCAGTGGGAGTCCCGGCTCGCCCTGTTGCAGGGGCTCGCCACCCAGTCGCCCGTCGGCCTGGCGATCTACGACACCGACCTCCGGCTGACCTGGAGCAACACCGCCTACGAGCGGGAGATCGGCAAGCCGCTCGCCGAGTTCCGGGGGCGCCGCGCCGACGAGCTGTACTCCGGGGGCAGCTTCGTCACCCCGGGGTACCCGCAGACGCTCGACGCCGTGATGCACCAGGTGCTCGACACCGGCGAGCCCGTCCTCGACCTGCACTTCGAGGGGCGGCCGCCCAGCGACCCGGGCACGGTGCACCTGTGGTCGTGCTCCTACTACCGGCTGGAGGACGCCCGCGGGCATGTGTTCGGGGTCTGCGAGGACGCCTTCGACATCTCCGACCGCTACCGGGCCCAGCAGCGCCTGGCCCTGCTCGTGGAGGTCGGCCGCCGGATCGGCACGGTCCTGGACGTGGTCACCACCGCCGAGGAGATCGCCGAGGTGACCGTGCCGGACTTCGCCGCCGCCGTACGGGTCGACATCGCGCGGGTGACGGTGATGAGCGGGGAGCTCCCGGCGACCGGGAACTCGGCGGCCATGGACCTGCTGCGGGTCGGTGAGCACGCCGTGGGGCCGGGCGTGGCCGACGCCGCCGAGCCGCTGTATCCGGGCGCGCCGGGGAGCCCGGCCCACCGCTACCCCCCGGTGTCCTATCCGCCCGGTTCGCCGCAGGACCGCAGTCTGGCCTCCGGCGGTCTGGTGCTCGACGACAGCACGCTGGTCGTCCCGTTGCGGGTCGGCGGCAGCGTCCTGGGGCTCGTCACCTTCGTCCGGGGCCGGCGCCCCGAACCGTCCGGCCGTGCGGTCGCCCACGGTCCTGCGACCACCTTCGACAACGGAGAGGTCGCCGTGGCCGACGAGCTGGCGGCCCGCGCCGCGGTCTGCATCGACAACGCCCGCCGCTTCACCCGTGAGCGCTCCGCCTCCCTGGCCCTCCAGCGGCAGCTGCTGCCCCACCATGTGCCGCCGCAGTCCGCGGTCGAGATCGCCTACCGCTATCTGCCGTCGGACGATGTGACGGGGGTGGGCGGCGACTGGTTCGACGTGATCCCGCTCTCCGGGACCCGGGTCGGCCTGGTGGTCGGGGACGTGGTCGGCCACGGTCTCCAGGCGGCCGCCACCATGGGGCGGCTCCGCACGAGCGTGCGCGCCTTCGCCCAGCTGGACATGGCTCCCGACGAACTGCTGACCCGGCTGGACGACCTGGTGGGGCAGCCGTTGGACGAGCGGCCGGGCGCCCGGGACGGCCCGGGCTCCGACGCGTACGACGAGCTGACCACCGGGGCGACCTGTCTGTACGCGGTGTACGACCCGGTCTCCCGGCGCTGCGTCATGGCCCGGGCCGGGCATCTGCCGCCGGCGGTCGTGCACCCCGACGGAGACGTCACGTTCCCGGATCTGCCGGCCGGGCCGCCGCTGGGCCTGGGAGGACTGCCCTTCGAGTCGATGGAGATCGAACTGCCGGTGGGAAGCCTGCTGGCGCTGTTCACGGACGGCCTGGTGGAAGCCCGTGACCACGACATCGACCAGGGGCTCGACGCGCTGGGCCGGGTGCTCGGCGATCCCGCCGCCTCGCTGGAGGAGCTGTGCGACCGGGCCGTCTCCGCGCTGGTGCCGGACGCCACGACGGCCGACGACACGGCCCTCCTCCTCGCCCGCACCCGGCAGCTGGACGAGGGGCAGGTCGCCGAGTGGGAACTGCCGGCGGAGGCGGTGACGGTGGGGCGGGCCCGGGAGCTGGCCACCCGACAACTGGGCAGCTGGGGACTGGAGGAGTTGTCGTTCGCCACCGAACTGGTCGTCAGCGAGCTGGTCACCAACGCGGTCCGGTACGCGGGCGGGCCGCTGCGGCTGCGCCTCATCCGGGACCGCACCCTGCTCTGCGAGGTCGCCGACACCGGCCACACCTCGCCGCACCTGCGCCACAGCGCTGAGGACGACGAAGGCGGGCGCGGGCTGTTCATCGTGGCCCAGCTCGTCCAGCGGTGGGGCACGCGCTACACCCCGGCCGGGAAGACGATCTGGACGGAACAAGCCTTTCCGCCGGCCGGGTCCGGCTGAAACCGATGGCACGCCACCAGCAGCGGCACCCCCGGCAGGCGCCGACGGTGGCTCCTGAACCGGGCCGTCCGGCGGCGGCCTCGCGGCCTCCGGGATCACTGTGCTGCCGTAGACCTCCTTGCCGTGAACACTCCTGGCGGTGCAGGTCGCCGCTGGGGGCTCGCGTGTTCACTCCGGCGTGCGCCGGAGTGAAAGCCGCTGCGCCGGACCACCGGCAAGCGTGCTTCACCCGTGCCCGGCAACCTGTTGACCCGTCAACATCCGTCCGCCGACGGCGAGATCGGGCGGTTCCGGCTGATCGCGGGTGTCTGGACCGAGCCGTCTGAACTTCACGAGAACTCCAGCGAAATGGCACGTGTGTGGATATCGTGCACCGAGCGAGGGCGCATCCGTCAGTCCATGGGATCGACGGATGCGTCCCGTTTGTGGGGGTGCGACTGTGACTGGGGGGTTCATGGGGCATGTCGAAATACCGGGAACTGACATATCCGGGCCGGTGGGGCTCCGGGGCGCGCCGCGCCCCCGCACCGCCGCCTCCCGGAATCGTACGGCGGCCCTGGAACAGCTGTGGAGGGCCCCGACAGCGGAAGAGCGCGATCCGGCTGCCGACCGGGCTCCGGCCCGCAGGAAGCCGAGGCACCATCCGTCGGTCGGCGCGCTGACCGACCTGCTGGCCCTGGCCGGACCGGCCTGGCCGCTGCTGCACCTGGGCAGCCAGCCCCGCCCGTGGCTGGCCGCAGCGGTGGCCGGTCTGCTGTGGAGCGGGCTGCGCGGTGTGCGCGGGCGGTACGCGGACCCGGTGCGCAATGAGCCGGGCGGGGCCTTGGGCACCCTCGGGGACTGGCTGGTGCTCCTCGGGGTGCTGGCCGTCCTGCACGCGGCGGTGGGGGGTTCCGTGGACCCGGCGACGGCTGTCGCGGCCGTGGCGCCGGGGCTGCTGATCGCCACCGCCGTGGAGGGGGCCCGCCGCCTGCCCCGGGCCGCACGGCGGGGCCGGGCGGTGCGCAGGGTGCTGCTGGTCGGTGAGGCGGCGGGCCTGGACCGGGCGGCGGAGCTGCTCGGCTCCCGTACGGACCACGCCTATCAGCTGGTGGCCGCGATCGCGGTCGGGCCCGACCGGCCGGAGTACGACGGCGTGCAGGTGCCGGGGCGGCTCGGCTCGTCCCCGGCGGACGACGACGTGACGACGGTGCTCGGTGGGGCCTACGCGCACGAGGCGGACCTGGTGCTGGTGGTTCCCGGGCCCCAGCTGACCGGCGACCGGCTGCGACGGCTCGGCTGGGGGCTGCACGACGCGGGTGTCGCGCTGTGCGTGGTCTCCGAGCTCTCCGGCATCACGGCCGGCCGGGTCCGCCCGGTGACGGCGGCCGGGCTCACCCTGCTGCACATAGCGCCGCCGCTGCGCGGTGGTCCGCAGGGGGTGGTCAAGGGTGCGCTGGACCGCGGCGGCGCCCTGTTCGGGCTGCTGCTGCTCTCTCCGCTGCTGCTCGCGGTGGCGCTGAGCGTGCGGCTCTCCTCGCGTGGTCCGGTCTTCCACCGGCAGGTCCGGCACGGGCTCCACAACCGGCCCTTCACCATGTGGAAGTTCCGCACGATGGTGGCGGACGCGGAGGCGCGAAAGGCTCAGCTCACCGAGGCCAACGAGGTCGACGGGCCGCTGTTCAAGATGCGCCAGGACCCCCGGGTGACGCCCGTGGGACGGACGCTGCGCCGGACGTCGATCGACGAACTCCCGCAGCTGTTCAACGTGTTGCTGGGGCAGATGTCGCTGGTGGGGCCCCGCCCCCCGCTGCCCGAGGAGGCGTCCCGGTACGACGAGCGCGAGCACCGCAGGCTCGCCGTGAAACCGGGACTGACCGGGCTGTGGCAGGTCAGCGGGCGCTCCGACCTGTCCTGGCAGGAGGCCGTCGCGCTGGATCTCTGGTACGTCGACAACTGGTCGGTGGCCACGGACATGGGGCTCCTCGCCCGTACGGTGCGCGCCGTCACCGACGGCCGCGGGGCGTACTGAGGACGGCGGGGGTGCGGATGCGAGGAGCCCCGGTGCACCGCCGCGCGTGCGGCGGCGCACGGTCAGGCGGTCGGCGGGAGCTGGCCGAGCCACCAGGCGTAGGTGCGGGCGATGCCGTCGCGCAGCGGGATGCGGGGGGTGAAGCCGAGGGAGGTCAGGCGGGAGACGTCGAGCAGCTTGCGGGGGGTTCCGTCGGGCTTCGAGGTGTCCCAGCCGATCCTGCCCTGATAACCCGTCACCTCGGCGACGGTCTCGGCCAATTCCCGGATGGTGAGGTCCTCGCCGCAGCCGATGTTGACGGGCGCGTCACCGTCGTACGCCTCCAGCAGGCGCACACAGGCGGCGGCCAGGTCGTCGACGTGCAGGAACTCGCGGCGCGGCGAGCCGGAGCCCCACAGGGTGACCTCCGGCGCACCGTCGCGCTGCGCCTCGTGGAAGCGGCGGATCAGCGCGGGCAGGACGTGCGAGGTCTCCAGGTCGAAGTTGTCGCCGGGTCCGTAGAGATTGGTGGGCATGGCGCTGATGTAGGAGGCGCCGTACTGCCGGCGGTAGGACTGGGTCTGGACGATCCCGGCGATCTTGGCCAGCGCGTACGCCTCGTTGGTGGGCTCCAGCTCCCCGGTGAGCAGCGACTCCTCGCGGATCGGCTGGGGGGCGAGCCGGGGGTAGATGCACGACGAGCCGAGGAAGAGCAGCCGCTCGGTCCCGGCCGCGTGCGCGCCGGCGATCACGCTGAGCTGGATGCGCAGGTTGTCCTCCAGGAACTGCACCGGATGGGTGCTGTTGGCCATGATCCCGCCCACCTTGGCGGCGGCGAGCACCACGGCGTCCGGGCGCATCTCCCGCAGATACGTCTCGGTCCCAGCGGCGTCGCGCAGGTCGAGCAGGTCACGGCCCCGGGTGAGGACCTCGTGGCCGTCGTCGGCGAGGCGGCGGGCCACCGCCGAGCCGACCAGACCGCGGTGCCCCGCGACGAATATGCGGGAGCCCGGGCGCAGTAGGGGACGGACGGATTCCTGGGGTGGGACGGGGAGTTCGGTCGTCATGGCTCGGATTGTGCCAGCAGTAACGGACTGCGGTGATGTTTTGCCGCGGAACGCTCCAATTCCGATATGTCGGTGACTTGTTCGTCGCTCAGACGGACAGCAGAGAAGGGGGAATCGTGGCGAAGACCGCGCTCATCACCGGAGTGACCGGCCAGGACGGCTCGTACCTGGCGGAGTTGCTGCTCGACAAGGGGTACACGGTCCATGGCCTGATACGCCGCTCGTCCAGCTTCAACACCGAGCGGATCGACCACATCTACCAGGGTCCCGAGGAGCCGGAGCGCTCCTTCGTCCTGCATCACGCGGACCTGACCGACGGTGTGGCACTGGTGAACCTGTTGCGCGACATCCAGCCCGACGAGGTCTACAACCTGGGCGCCCAGTCCCATGTGCGGGTCTCCTTCGACGCCCCGCTCTACACGGGTGACGTCACCGGGCTCGGCACCATCCGACTGCTGGAGGCGGTGCGGGCCAGCGGGGTCCAGACCCGGATCTACCAGGCGTCGTCCTCGGAGATGTTCGGCGCCAGCCCGCCGCCGCAGAACGAGAAGACCCCGTTCCACCCGCGCAGCCCCTACAGCGTGGCGAAGGTCTACTCGTACTGGGCGACGGTCAACTACCGGGAGGCGTACGGCATGTTCGCCGTCAACGGGATCCTGTTCAACCATGAGTCGCCGCGCCGGGGTGAGACCTTCGTGACCCGGAAGATCACCCGCGGGGTCGCCCGGATCAAGGCCGGGCTCCAGGACCGGCTGCACCTGGGCAACCTGGACGCGGTCCGGGACTGGGGGTACGCCCCGGAGTACGTGGACGCCATGTGGCGGATGCTCCAGTGCGACACCCCGGACGACTACGTGGTGGCCACCGGTGAGGGGGTCAGCGTCCGGCAGTTCCTGGAGTTCGCCTTCGAGCACGCGGGCCTGGACTGGGCCGAGCACGTGCGCTACGACCCGAAGTACGAACGCCCCAGCGAGGTCGACGCGTTGATCGGTGACGCGTCCAAGGCCGAGGAGCTGCTGGGCTGGAAGCCCGAGGTCAAGTCGCGGGAACTGGCCCGGATCATGGTCGACGCGGACATCCGCCTGCTCTCGGACCAGCTGACCGGGGCCGCCGTGCGGGTGGACAGATGAGGGGGCCGGGGAGCCGGGAGCGTACCGACGACCGGGCCCCGGCTGCCCCGACGAGCCCGGGCGGCAGCTGGGGCGGCAGCTCGGGCAGCAGCTCGGGCGGCAGCTCGGGCGGCGATTTCCTCACCGACGGCCACACCGTGGTGCCGGCCACCGGCGCCCGGACCGGGCCGGCGCTCACCCACGACTCCCGGCCGGCGCTCCGCGCGCCCGTGCCGGGGCGCATCACCGGCGCAACCGCCGTCTCCACCGGCCGATCGGTGGAGCTCATCGCGCCGGCACCGGGCGGGGCCCTCGGCTCCGCCTACTCACTCGCCCTGACCGGCAGCGGGACGCACAGTCCGCGCGTCCGGTCGGGCGAGGCAGGATCGGCGGCCTACCGGCCGCAGCTCGAATCTCACCTTCGGAGCTGAATGATGAACGGAAGTACGGGGCAAAGATCCGGAGGGCGTGGCCGTGTTCGGGCCGCCTCCGCCGCTCTCTGCCTGCTGGCCGGAGCCCTGACCGCCACGGCGGCCGGGGGTTCTCCGGCAGCGGCGCTGACCCCTCCGGTGGCCATCACCGCGGACGACCTCTCCACCTGGCAGACCAACGGCATCGTCTGGTCGATGGCGGCCGGCGACGGCGTCGTCTACGCGGGCGGCACCTTCTCCACCCTGCGGCCACCCAATGCCGTACCCGGCACCGATGAACAGCCCGCGGTGAACTTCGCCGCCTTCGACGCGGCGACCGGGGCACCCACCGGCTGCTCGCTGTCGTTCACGGTCTCCTCGGGGACCGCGACCGTACGCTCGCTGGCGCTCTCCCCCGACGGGGAGACGCTCTACGCCGGCGGCCAGTTCGGGGCGGTGAACGGGGCCGGGGTCAGCAACATCGCGGCCATCGACACCGACACCTGCACCGTCCGCAACAACTTCAAGATCGCCGTCTCGGCCACCGTCCGCGCGCTCGCCGTCACCGACGACACGGTCTACCTGGGCGGGGACTTCACCACCGTCGGCGGACAGACGAGGAGCCATTTCGCGGCCGTCACCACCGCCGGGGCCTCGCTGCTGCCGTTCACGGCCGACGCCGACGAGGTGGCCCGGGCCGTCGAGGTGACCCCGGACGGGCAGAACGTGCTGCTCGGCGGTGACTTCTTCCGGATCAACGGCACCGCCACGCACGCGCTCGCCGTGGTGAACGCCACCACCGGACAGCTCACCAAGTCCTACCCGGGGTTCATCCACGAGAAGTCCACCGTGCAGGATCTCACCACCGACGCCACCGGCTTCTACACCGCCAACGAGGGCCGGGGCGGCGGGGTGTTCGACGGCCGCATCGCCCTGAACCTGAGCGACTTCCAGCAGCGGTGGCGCGACACCTGCCTGGGTGCCACCCAGTCCGTGGCGGTCTACTCCGGGGTGCTCTACAGCGGCAGCCACGCCCACGACTGCGCCTCCATGAACTCCTTCCCGGACCAGCCGCGCAAGCACCTGCTGGCCCAGTCGGTCGAGGACCCGACACTGCTGCCGTGGTTCCCGGACACCAATGACGGCATCGGCGAGCCGGTCGGGCCGCGCGTGATGGCCCAGACCGGCAGCGGCGACCGCCACTACCTCTGGGTGGGCGGTGAGTTCACCACCGTCAACAGCTCCCCCCAGCAGGGGCTGACCCGGTTCGCGAACGGCCCGGACACCGGGGCGCCGTGGGTGCCCAACGTCAGCCTGTCCACGCTGAATCCGGGCAAGGTCGAGGTGAACTGGCAGACCAGCTTCGACACCGACGACGGTGAACTGGCCTACCGGGTCTACAAGGACGGATCGAACACCCCCGTCCACACCACCACCGCCTATTCCGTCTTCTGGAACCGGCCGCAGCTGACCTGGACGGACACCGACGTCGTGCCGGGCGAGACCTACTCGTACCGGATCACCGCCGGCGACGGCACCAACACCAGCGCCAAGTCCCCGGCCCAGTCCGCCACCGTGGAGACCGCGACCGGCGCCTACCCCGCCCGGGTCAAGGCCGACGGGGCGATCCTCCACTGGCGCTACGACGAGGCCGGTGCCACCTTCGCCCACGACAGCAGCGGCAAGCTCAACAACGGCTTCCTGCGCAACGCCCCGGCCTACCGGCAGACCCCGGCGGCCGTCGCCGGGCCCTCCACCGCGATCGGGCTGAACGGCACCGACGAGTACGCGTTCAGCAACCGGCTCCACCCCGCGCCGCCCCGGTTCTCGGTGGAGACCTGGATCAGGACCACCACCAACCGCGGCGGAAAGATCATCGGCTTCGGGAACCTGACGCAGCAGAACAGCACCCGCCACGACAAGCACGTCTACATGCGCAACGACGGGCGTCTCACCTTCGGCGTCTACAGCGGCGGCATGCGCACCATCTCCACCTCGGGTGCGTACAACGACGGCCAGTGGCACCACGTCGTCGCCACCCAGGGCCCCCTGGGTTCGGGCATGTCGCTCTACGTCGACGGGCAGTTGCGCGCGTCGAACATCCTGGTCTCCAACAACGAGAACTACCCGGGGTACTGGCGGGTCGGCGGGGACAACCTCGTCGACTGGCCGAACCGTCCGACGAGCAACTTCTTCGCCGGGCAGATCGACGAGACCGCCGTCTATCCGACCGCGTTGACCTCTTCCCAGGTCAGCGCGCACTACGCCCTGAGGAACAGCTGATCCGATGAGGAATCCGTTCCTGGCCGGCGCCGCCGTCGTCCTGACGGCGGCGGCGCTGGCCGCCTGCGGCTCGTCCGCGGACGGGAACGACCCGGAGGCCGCGGGCGCCCAGCGCCCCGCGGCCTCCGGGCCCTCCGTCCCCGGCCCGTCCGCCACGACGCCCACCACACCCGCTCCGTCCACGGCGCCCGCCACCGGAAAGCCGGCGGGCCCCGGGCCGTCCGCTGCGGGCGCGACCGCCGAGGGCCCCAAGACGCCCGCCGACGAGATCACCCCGGCCACCGGGACCTTCACCAAGAAGCAGCAGGAGTACCTGGAGGACCGGGTGCCCCAGGGCATGGACCCGGCCGCCGTGCTCCAGACCGGCCAGGAGGCCTGCGACGAGCTGCGCTACCTCGTCAAGGTCGACCGGGACACCGCCGTCGGAGCGATCGCCACCGAGGAGATCCACGACGCGCCCGCCGCGGTGGCGGCGCTCTGCCCCCAGCACCAGGACCTGGTCGACGAGGCCGCGTACGCCTACGCGGACGGCACCCACACCGGGAAGACCCTGCGCCCCGGCGTCTACCGCTCCGCCTCCCCCACCACGGACTGCTCGTGGCAGATCACCGGGGCCGGCGGCAAGGGGCTGGCCTCCGGGACCTCCGTCACCGGCAAGTCCCGCACGATCACCATCCCGAAGTCCGCCCGCACGTTCACCTCCACAGGCTGCTACGCCTGGCTGCCCGAAGGAGCCGAGGGATGACCGCCGATACGACGAAACTGCCCATAGCCGTGGCGATCCCCACGAAGAACGAGGGCCTGAACATCGCCGAGGCGGTGAAGTCGGTGCTCGGCCATTTCCAGGCGGTCGTGGTGGTGGACTCCCACAGCACCGACGACACGGTCAAGATCGCCGAGGAGTGCGGGGCCGAGGTGGTCACCTACACCTGGGACGGGGGCCACCCGCGCAAGAAGCAGTGGTGCCTGGAGAACGTCCGCACCGACCTGGACTGGATCCTGCTGCTGGACGGCGACGAGCGGCTCGGCCCCGGGCTGCTGGCCGAGCTCCGGGAGACCTTCCGCGACCCGGCGGCGCCCAAGCCCGCCGCGTACGACATCCCGCTGGGTTACTGGTTCTCCGGGAAGCGGCTGCGGCACGGATACACCATCCGCAAGCGGTCGTTGACCGACCGGACCCGCTCCTTCTACCCGGAGGTCGGCGACCTGGACGCGCCGGGGATCGGGGAGGTGGAGGGGCATTACCAGCCGGTCGCGGCGCATGTGGGGACGTTGCGGAATCCCATCGAGCACCAGGACCTGGACCCGGTCACCGCCTGGTTCGAGCGGCACAACCGGTACTCGGACTGGGAGGCGTGGCTGGAGCACCACCCCCGGGTGAAGGAGCAGGTGCGCCAGGTCAAGTCACGTCAGGGGCAGTTGTTCCACAAGGCACCGTTCAAGCCGGTGGTGTCGTTCGCGTACATGTACCTCTACCGGCGGGGCTTCCTGGACGGCCGCGCCGGGTTCGACTTCGCGCTGGCGATGAGTTTCTACCGCTGGCAGATCGCGCTCAAGTCACGGGAGAAGCCCATACGTTGATCCGTCGAAGGCTCACCCTCGCCTCCGGCGGACCACGTCCTCGTAGGTCCGCCGGAGGGTGGCGGTGACGGCGTCGATGGTGAACTGGTCGTTGACCAGCTCCCAGGCGGCCTTGCCCGCCTGCTCGGCGGCCTCCGGTTCCAGCAGCTCCAGGATCGCCTCGGCGACCTTGCGGGCGTTGGCCGCGTCCTCGCCGACCCGGCTGTCGATGACCCGGCCCGCGCCGGCCGCCGCCACATCGGGGCCCTGCCCGCAGGTGCGGGTGATGACCACGGGGGTGCCCACCGACATCGCCTCCAGGACCGAGACCGGGAACGGCTCCTCGATCGCCGGCAGCACATACACATCGGCCTCGCGCCCGGCGGCGAGGACCTCCTCGTGCTCCAACGGGCCCACCTGGTCCAGGGAGTCCGTGACGCCCAGCTCCCGGGCGAGCGCGAGGGTGCCGGACAACGCACCGGTGTCCGGTCCGGCCAGGACGAAGCGGGCGTCCGGGTGGTGGGCGAGGACGTGCGGCATCGCGGCGACGAAGTCCTCGGGCCGCTTGCGCGCCTGGACCCGGGCGAGGTAGAGCACGGTGGGCGGCCGGCCGGGCTCACGGGCGGGCTTGCGCTCCTGCGGGCGCACCCCGTTGACCAGCCGTACGGTACGGGTGAGGGGGACGGGGGCGGCGACCGCGTTCACGTCGAGCCGCTCCATCTCGGTCAGGTGCAGGACGGCGTCCGCCTCGCGCAGAACCTTGCGCACCCCGAGGAGGTCGGTGAGCTGGGCGACCTTCTTCTCCGTGGGGTCGATCATGCCGTGGGTCTGGACGACCAGGGGCGTACGGGTGGCGAGTGCGAGCAGCGCCGCGGGCAGGGTCACCAGGTCCCGCATCAGATGGACGTGTACGAGGTCGGCGCCGCGCATCATGCGGTGTACGGTGCGCAGCAGTGCGGCGGAGGTGATTCCGCTGACCTCGAACATCGGCAGGACATGCCGGGCCTGGAAGAGGTGGACCGGAACACCCTCGACCTGGCTGGGCAGTTCGCCGTCCGGGAAGCCGTCGCCGAGGGCCATGATGCGGGCGTCGTCCCCGGCGGCCCGCTGGACCCTGGACAGGTTGAGCGCCACCCGGGTCGGGCCGCCGAAGGCATGGTCCGGGGTGTGCAACGTGACGACGTGCAGGATTTTCACCAGAGTTCCCCTCGACTGCGGCCAATAATTCACAGGGTAGTCATCGCGCCCTCTCAAGTGGGCTGATTCGTTAGAGTGTTCAGCGGTTCACTGATCGGGGGGCGCATGACGTCGGTGCACACGTCGGCGGAAGGGCGCACCGCCCGCGCGGCCGGGCCTCCGGAGCCGTCCGGGGCTCCGGGCGGCCCCCTGGAGCCATCCGAGCGCCCGATCGTCTGGTCGATGCTGTCGCGGGCCCTGTCCGTGCCGCTCATCCTGGGGCTGGTCTGCTTCCTGCCCGCGGTGATCGCCGCCCAGCCCGGCAGCGGGGTCCGGGACACGGCGTACTGGCTCCAGCTGGTCCTGACCTGTTACGCGGGGGCCCGGCTGGCGACGATGATCCTCTCCACCCGGCGGCGGCTGCTCCAGGGCGTCTTCTGGATGTTCGTGTACATCGCGATGGGCGTGGCCCCGTTCGCCCAGGTGGTGATCGGGCAGACGCCGACGCCGATGGTGGGGCCGCGCCAGGACCTGGTCACGGCCATCGCGATGGTCCTGGTGGGGTGTGCCGCCTACGACCTGGGGGCGCTGCTGGCCTCGCGGCGTCCACTGCGGCGCCGTACGGCCTCGCCGCGGAGCTGGGGACCGGCCCTGGCGCATCCCGTGCGGCTGCGGCTGCTGGTGGCGGTGGCGTTCGCGGCGAGCGCGTTCTACGGGCTGAAGCTGGGCGGGCCCGCGGTCTTCTTCTCCAGCCGTCAGGAGATCAGCGAGACCGTCGCGGCGAGCGGGGTAGCGGCGGAGGGGTCCAACGTCGGGTCGGCGTTCCTCAAGGGCTTCGGCCAGGTTCCGGCACTGCTGGCGCTGCTCCTCTACACCCGCCGCCTGGCGACCTCCTACCGGGCCCGGCGCACCCCGGCCACGGTGCTGGTGTGGGTGGCGCTGGCGGCGCTGAACCTGGTGGTGAACAACCCCATCTCCAACGCGCGTTACTGGTTCCTGACCGTGCTGATGGCGTTCGTCTTCACCGCGCTCCCGAGCAGTGCGGCGGTCTACCGCACGGTGCTGGCGACGGGGGTGGTGGGGGCCCTGGTGGTGTTCCCGTACGCGGACAAGTTCCGGTACGACGACGAGGGACAGCGGCCCGCGCAGTCGGCCTCGGTCTTCGAGCCGCTGGTGACCAAGGACTACGACCAGATGGTGATGTTCGCCAACGGCATCTCGTGGGTGGACACCCGGGGCCACACCTACGGCCGCCAACTGACGGGCTCCGCCCTGTTCTTCGTGCCGCGTGCGGTGTGGAGCGGGAAGCCGGAGGACACCGGGGTGCGGGTCGGGCAGTGGATGGGGCTGCGGATGACCAATCTCTCGGCCCCGCTGTGGACCGAGTTCTGGGTCGACGCGGGCGCGGTCGGCATGATCGGCGGCATGGCCCTGATCGGCTACGCGGCGGCCCGCACCGACCGCCGGTACGCGCTGGCCGTCACCCGGGCGGGGCCCGGCCCCGGGAGTGTGCTGGCCATCGCGGCGCCGCTGATCGCCGGTTACACCTTCATCCTGCTGCGCGGCCCGCTGCTCCAGGCGGCGGGGAAGCTGGCCATCGCGGCGCTCTGTCTGCTGCTGATCAGCACGTTCAGGGGGCAGCGGGCGAAGAGGCGTCGGCGGTGACGGTCTTGGCCGGAGCGGGGGTGCGGCGGCGCAGCCGGGCGACCCTGATCCAGGTGGCGGCGGCCTTGCAGAGCGAGCCGAGGAAGAGGCCCCAGGCGGCGCCGAGGACGCCCGCGACGACGTAACCGCCCGCGAGGAACGCCACGGTGGTGAGCGAGGAGACCACCTGGACGGCGAGCGTGGTGCGCGGGTCGAGCATCCGCAGGGCGAGCAGCCCGCAGGTGCCGACGGCCATCGCCGCGTACTGGCTGCCCGTCGCGGGCAGCAGGCCGGCGGCCACCGTCCAGGTGTCACCCAGGAGTTGGCGGCCCGCACTGTCGGGCAGCAGGGCGAGGAGGGTGGCCCAGAGTCCCGCGGTGGTGGCGAGGACGGCGGCCAGGGCGGCGGTGGCCCGGACCCGGCGGCGCTCGTCGGGGATGCGGCCGAGCAGCGGGGGGCCGAAGGAGGTGGCGGAGGTGAACAGCACGTTCAGCGGCCCGAACAGGGTGGTAGCCCCGCGCAACGCGCCGACCAGGAGCGGGTCGCCTACGGCACCGAGGCCGAGGACGGAGAGCTGGCTGGTCGCGTTGCCCACGCCGAACTCGACGGTGAAGCGCTGCCCGAGGTGGCCGCGCCGGAGCATCGCCCGCAGCACGAGCGGGGTCCCTGCCGTAGCGCGCTGGAGCAGAGCCGCGGAGAGCAGCAGCGCGGGCAGAGCGGAGAGGCCCCAGAGCGCGATCAGACGGGCCGGAGACACCCCGTACACCTGTGTCCCGAGCGCGCCGAGGACGCAGGCCAGCCGCACCAGGTCCGAGAGCAGGGCGAGATGGGGCCGCTGGAGGGTGGAGAAGGCGTACCGTACGGCGTCCTGGCCCAGCACCACCGGCAGGACCAGGCCGAGCATCGTCAGCGCCCGCGCGGTGTCCCCGGGGACGGGGAAGCAGACGGCGGCCAGGAGCGCGCCGAGCGTGGCGGCGGCGAGCACGGTGAAGGCGACGGCGGAGCGGCAGGCGCTCCGGGTCTCCTCCCCTCCCCCGCGCCGGAGGACCAGCGGCTGCCCGGTGTACGCGCCCGAGACGCCGAGCAGCACCGTGAAGACCAGGTAGACCGCGGAGAAGCGGGCGAAGTCGGCGACGGTGGAGAGCCGGGCGGCGGCGAGCAGCACCAGGATGTTGGTGAGCGCCGCCACGCCCTGGTCCGCGACCGAGCACAGGACGGCGTGGCGGGCTCTCACCGCCGCGACGCCGGGAGCGTCAGGGAGCGCAGGCCGAGGGTCTCGGTGGGATCTCCGGTGATCTCGGGCGCGTCCGGCTCGGCGGTGGGGGCGGGCCCGTCGCCGCCGCCGTTGCGGCGCCGGGCGGACTTCGTCCGGCGTTCCGGCCGGCCCAGCCGCCGCCGGCTCGGGTGGAGCAGGGCGCCGAGGACGGAGCCGCCGGAGGCGCCGATGATCTCGCGGATGCGTTCCAGGTCGCTGCGGTGCACCTCCCGGGGGTCGCAGACGACCATGACGCCCTCGACCCGGTCCACCAGGGCGACCGCGTCCGCGTAGGACAGGACGGGCGGGGCGAGGACGATGACGACGCTGCCGGGCCGGTCGGCCTCGGCGACGATCCGGCCGACCGGGGTGGAGGTCAGGGCACGGGGGACGTTGTCGACGGTGGTCCCGGGGATCAGGGCGAAGGCGCCGGAGCCGGGGACGTCCACGTTCGCGCGGCCTCCGGTGGGCCAGCTGCCGTCGCCCTCCTCGGCGGCCCAGCGCGGCGGGCGGACCTCGTGCGCGGCGGGGCCCAGGGCGCGGGCGAGGGAGGGGGTGCGCAGGTCGGCCTCGACGAGCAGGACGTCCCGGCCCATCTCGGCGAAGGCGGCGGCCAGGTTGGCGGCGGCCGCCGCCGCTTCGGCGTTGTCGCCGCGCGGGGCGGTGACCAGCAGGCGGCGGCTCCCGGCGAACGAGGGGTCGTAGGCGAGCCGGAAGGCGACGGCCCGGTACTCCTCGGCGAGCCGGGAGCCGCTGCGGCCGATGGCGAGCACGCTCCCGGCGGCTCCGCGCTCGCGGGGCAGGGTGCCGAGCAGGGGGGCGCCGAGCGAGCGGACCAGCTCGCGGGTGGAGCGTACGGCGGGGTCGAAGACGAGCCGCACCCAGGAGAACAGCAGGCCGAGGGCGAGGCCGACGACGCCGCCGAGGCCGAGCAGCAGGGGCAGGCCCGCGCCGGTGGGCTCGGTGGGGGCGACGGGCTTCTTGTTGAGGTAGCCGGGGGTGGTGTCCAGGGCCTTGAGCTCGGAGATCTTCCGGCTGAGCTCGGATATGGAGACGATGATGTTGGCCCGGGCGCTGGTGACGTCGTCCTCCGCTCCCAGGCCGATCTGCCGCTCCAGCAGGTCGCGCTTCTCCTCCAGCGGTTTCAGCTGGGCCCGGTAGCCGTCGGACATGTTCTTGATGCTCTCCTCGGTGCGCGCCTTGCGGTGGGCGAGATACGCCTCCGCGAGGGCTTCGGCGCGGTCCCGGGACCGCTGGGGGGTGGCGCCGGTGTAGGAGAAGCGCAGGGTGAGGGTGTTGGGCGGGTTGGTGACCTGGAGCCCGGCGAGCAGCTCACGGGCGGCGACGTCGTCGCCCGCCTTGCGGAGCGTGCCGGCGGCCAGGGTGCCGACGGTGTCGCTGACGGCGGTCTGGCGCTCGGAGCCGATGTTGATGCCCTTGTCGGCGGTGGCCCCGCCGGCGAACGGATCGGAGATGGCGGAGCGGACGAGCACCTCGCCGGTGGCGGTGTAGGTGTCGTCGCCGCTGAGCGCGAGGTAGCCGGCGCCGAGCAGCCCGATGACGACGCCGGCCGCCAGCAGCGCCCGGTAGCGCAGGAGCTGGCGGAACTGGTCGCGCAGGAGCGCCGGTTCGTCCTGGTCGTCCAGGACACGGTTCACAGGTGTCATCGGCGGGGGCTCCCTTGTCCGTCCTGCAGGGCCTCGGTGAGCAGGTCGTCGAAGCGGGCGAGGCCCGCCTCCCGGCTCAGGTGCTGGGCGACGTACCTCGGCCCGTTCGCCCCGAGGGCGTCGGCCGCGGCGGGGTCGGCGGCCAGCTTCCGTACGGTCTCCAGCAGGGCGGCCGGGTCCTCGGGGGCGACGAGCACCCCGGCCCCGGAGCGGCGCACCTCGTCGGCGGTGCCGCCCGTCTCGGCGACGGAGCCGAGGACCGGGCGGCCGGAGACGAAGTACGAGGTCAGCTTGGAGGGGACGCTCATGTCGAGGACGGAGGCCCGCTGGGTCACCGCGAGGACGTCGGCGGCGGCGAGGACGTCGGTGAACTCCCCGGCCTCCGCGGGCTCCAGGAATTCCACGTTGGGCAGCCCTTCGGCGCGGGAGCGCAGGGCGTCGCGCTGGTTGCCGTCGCCCATCAGGACGACCCGGACGTCCGGGGCGAGGCGCGCGGTGTCCACCAGGACGTCGAGGCCCTGCTTGAGGCCCATGTTGCCGGAGTGCAGCAGGACGGGTGTGGCCGCGTCCCAGCCGAGCCGGGCCCGGGTGGCGGCCCGGTCGGCGGTGGGGCCCTGCACATGGGTCCAGTTGGGGACGAGCCGGATGCGGCCGGGGTCGACGCCGAGGGCCCTGACGCCGGGGACGAAGCTCTCGTGGATGACGCCGACGAGGGCCGCGCCGCTCAGCGCGTACCGCTCGGCCGCCGCGGCGACGGCGGCCGCCCGGCCGCCGCCCCGGATGCCGCTCTGTGCGGCGGCCGCGCCCATCAGGTCCTGGACGACGGGAACGTACGGGACGCGGTGGCGGCGCGCGATGCGGGCGCCGATGACCCCGCCGGCGAGGCTGGGCATCTGCGAGATCACGGCGTCCGGCCGCCCCGGCGGCGGTGCGATCAGCCCGGTGGCGAGGATGGACGCCTCGAACGCGGCCCGGCGAAGGGCCGTCTGACGGGACGGTATGTAGTGCCTGCGCCGGTGCACGCCGACGCCGCCGCGTATCTCCACGGTCCGCCACCCGCTCCGGTAGCCCTCGTCCAGCTGCCAGGACGGGTAGTGCGGCATACCGGTGAGCGCCCGCACCCGGGCACCGGACGCGGCCCAGTGCTCGGCGAGTTGGGTGGCGTACGGGCCGATGCCCGTGACCTCCGGTGCGTAGTTCGTCGAGACCACCAGAAGGCGGCGGTTCAGAAACGGCTCGTGCCGTTCGGCATCGGACATCGGACGATCGCCTTCCCCCCACAACAGCCGCCGCTCCCTGCGGGAACAGCCCCTCGTCGAGCTTATCCGTTCACGGCTTGCACAAGTGTTCTTCACAGTAAGGTCGTTGGGACATCACCGGATCACGTCGACCGTGGGGGGAGAGATACGGATGATGCAGCACAGAGTGGGGTACGCGCCCGGGGTGTACGACCTGTTCCACGTGGGTCACCTCAACATCCTGCGGCATGCCCGCAGTCAGTGCGACTACCTGGTCGCGGGGGTCGTCTCGGACGAGATGGCAGCCCTCGCCAAGGGCCACACGCCGGTGATCCCGTTGCGCGAACGGCTGGAGATCGTCCGCAGTGTGCGGTTCGTCGACGCCGCGTTCGTGGAGACCGTGCCGGACAAGGTGGAGACCTGGCAGCAGGTCAGGTTCGACGTGATCTTCAAGGGCGACGACTGGCGGGGCACGGAGAAGGGGAAGAAGCTGGAGCGCGACTTCGCCGAGGTCGGCGTGGAGGTCGTCTACTTCCCGTACACCGTGCACACGTCCAGCACCCAGCTGCGCCGGGCGCTGGACGTGCTCGTCAGCCGGGACGGAGCGCTCTCAGCTCCCTGAACCACTTGGCGAGGAAGGCCGCCAGGAAGAGCGCGTGGACCGCCGCGAGCACGGCGTACCCGGCCCGGAAGGCTCCGGGTGCGCCGAGCAGCAGGAACACCAGGCAGAACACCCCGTAGTCGGCGGGCAGCAGGGCGATCGCCCGCACCCGGGAGACGGGCGCCGCCGGTGCGGCCGGCGCGGTCACCGCCCGCGCCGCGGCCGCCGCCTTGCCGAGATGTTCGCGCAGCAGTCCCGCACAGAAGGTCAGCACGGCGGCCAGCTGGAACCCCAGCGGCAGCAACAGCCAGCCTGCCGAAGGCAGTTCGCCGAAGCGGTGGAACGAGATCAGTACGGCGGTGTGGACGAGCAGCAGTTTGCCGCAGTCCACGACGTGGTCCAGCCACTCCCCGTCCGGACCGCCCCGGCCGGTGAGCCGGGCGAGCTGACCGTCGGCGGAGTCGAAGGCGAAGCCGACGGCGAGGGCCGCGTAGACCCCGAGGGCCAGCGTCCACGACGGTTCGACGAGCGCGACCGCCGCAACCGCGCAGTACGTGAACAGCGCGCTGATCAAGGTGACCTGATTGGGCGTCAGTCCGGCCCGGTACGCGCCCGCCGCGAGCACCCGCCCGGCCGGGCGGTTCACGTACCGCGAGTAGAGCGAGACGCCCTTGGCGCTCTTCTGTGCGCCGCGCAGTTCGCGCAGCACTGTGCCCGTGCTTCCCATACGCCCCCCAGCGTCCGGCATTGCCCGCATCATGGCATGCGGGCACCGGGGCCGTGGCGTGATTGGCGGGGACGGAACGCTTCCGTGGTCATGCCGCCGGGCGAGCCGGCTACTTCTCGTCGGTGAGCTGCTCGTCCAGTTCGTCGAAGAGCAGCTCACCGTGTTCGATCTGCCCGGTGCGGTAGGCGGAGCGGGCGACCAGGTGCGAGGCGACCGGCCCGGTGAGCATCTGGAAGAAGACGATGAGCGCCAGGGTGGCGATCTCCATGCCGCCGCGCAGCCTGAGGGCGACCCCGACCAGCACCAGGATGATGCCGAGTGTCTGGGGCTTGGTCGCGGCGTGGCTGCGGGAGAGGACATCGGGCAGCCGCAGCATGCCGATCACCCCGAGCAGGCATGTCGCGGCGCCGAGGAGGACCAGCACGGCGCCGGCCGTGTCGAGGATCTGGAGCCAGGCGTTCACCGCGGGCCCTCCTCGGTCTCGCCGGCGGCCGGGGCCGGGGAGGTGATGGTGCGGGGCCGGTCGCGTACGGCGATGAAGCGGGCGATGCCCACCGAGCCGGTGAAGCCGAGGAACGCGAGCACCAGCATGATCGGGAAGTAGAACGGATCCCGTGCGAAGGCGGACTTGGCGCCGAGGCCGACGATGATCAGTGCGGCGATCACATCCAGCGAGATGGCCCGGTCCAGCATGGAGGGGCCGCGCCAGATCCGTACCAGCAGCAGGAGCCCGGCCAGCAGGATCAGGGTGACGGCGGCGGTCAGCAGAAGGCGGTCGGCCTGGTCGAACGTGCTCACGGTGCGGGCCTCCCGGCGGCGAGTTGCGGCGGTGGGGGCGGTTCGGCGACGCGGGCGATCTCGTCGGGGGTACCGAAGGCCCGTACGGTCAGCTCCTCCAGTCGCCACACCTGACGCCGGGCGGCGTCCAGCTCCTCGGGCAGGTCGGCGTCCAGGACGTGCAGGAAGACGGTGGCGGTGGCCCGGCGCACCTCGATGATGGAGCCGCCGGGCACGTTGGAGAGGGCGACGGCGGTGGCGGCGAGCATGAGGTCGCTGCGGCAGCGCAGGGGTACGCCGATGACGGCGGCCCGGTGCGGCAGGCGGGCGAAGGTCTGCCGGGTGACCTTCACCGCGGAGATGTACATGTCGGAGAACAGGTATCCGGCCAGGCACACGATCCGCCAGGGGTGGAGCCGGAGCCCGAGGTCGACCCGGGGCAGCGGGAAGGCCAGGCAGACGGCGACGGCGACGACCACGCCGGTGATGACGTTGGCCAGGGTCAGGGTCGACCAGAGCAGCACCCAGATGAGGGTGAGCCAGGCGATCAGCGGCAGGTCCAGCACCCGCCCCCGGCGGCCGAACTCGAAGCTCAGCGGCGGCAGATCGGAGTCGCGGAACGACGACCGCGGGATGGGGCTCACCGGCCGAGCACCTCCTGGACGTAGGGCGTGCGCCGGATGAGTTCGGCGGCCGAGCGGTCGGTGTAGGCGGTGAGCGGGCCGGCGAACACCGTGAAGGAGAGGCCTAGCGCGATGGTCGCCGCGGTGGCCGCGGTCATGGGCCGGGGCAGCGTGCTGGTGGTGATGACGGCGCGTCCGTGCAGGGTCGCGGCGACGGCCTGGCCGGCCGGGCGGGGCGCGGGCTCGATGCCTTCGTCGCCGGTGCCGGGGATGCGGTCGGGGCCCGCGTCGGTGTCGTCGTCGCTGTCGTCCCCGGACTCCAGGACCGTGCCCGCGGCGGCCAGCCCCGGCGGGGCGGCCCGCCAGAACGCCAGGTTCCAGACCTTGGCGGTCACGTACAGCGTCAGGAGGCTGGTGACCGCCGATCCCGCGACCAGGACCCAGGCCCAGGCGCCGCCGTCGGCGACCCCGGCGCGCATCAGCCCGAGCTTCCCGATGAAGCCGGAGAGCGGGGGGATGCCGGCGAGGTTCATCGCGGGGACGAAGAAGAGGAGCGCGAGCACCGGGGCGGCCTTGGCCATCCCGCCCAGCCGGGTCAGCTCCGTGGTGCCGCCCCGGCGTTCGATGAGCCCGGCGACCAGGAACAGGGTGGTCTGGACGGTGATGTGGTGGACGACGTAGACGATGGCGCCGCCGTACGCCTCGCGGGTGGCGAGACCGATACCGAAGACCATGAAGCCGATGTGGCTGACCAGGGTGAAGGAGAGCAGCCGCTTGAGGTCGGTCTGGGCGACCGCGCCGAGGACGCCGATGACCATCGAGGCGAGTGCGGCGGCCATCAGGAGGTCGCCGATCCGGTTGCCGGGGAAGAGCAGGGTCTCGGTGCGCAGCATGCAGTAGACGCCGACCTTGGTGAGCAGTCCGGCGAAGACGGCGGTGACGGGGGCCGGGGCGGTCGGATAGGAGTCGGGGAGCCAGGCGGCGAGCGGGAAGACGGCGGCCTTGACCGCGAAGACGGTGATCAGCATGGCCTGGATCAGGGTCTGTACGCCGATGGGGAGTTCGGGCAGCCGCTGGGCGAGCTGGGCGAAGTTGGCGGTGCCGGTGGCCGCGTACGTCATGGCGATGGCGGTGAGGAAGAGCATCGAGGAGAACAGCGAGATGATCACGTACGTGGAGCCCGCCCGCATCCGGGGGCCGGTGCCGCCGAGGGTGAGCAGGACGAAGCTGGCCACCAGCATGATCTCGAAGCCGACGTAGAGGTTGACGAGGTCGCCGGCCAGGAAGGTGCAGGAGACCCCGGCGACGAGGATCAGGTAGGCGGGGTGGAAGACGGCGACCGGTGTCTCCTTGTCCCGGTCGGTCATGCCCTGCCCGAGGGAGTAGACGAGTACGCAGAGGGTGACGGCCGATGAGACGGTGAGCATCAGTCCACAGAGCCGGTCGGCGACCAGGGTGATGCCGAGCGGCGGGGCGAAGTCGCCGAGGTGGACGGAGAGCGGGCCCTGGCGGTCGGCGGCGATCATCAGGATGACCGACAGCGCCAGTACGGCGGTGAGGACGGCCACGCTGATGAAGCGCTGGAACCGTTGCAGGCGGGTGCCGAAGGTGAGGCTGAGTCCGGTGGCGCAGAGCGGCAGCAGCACCGGCAGCGGGACGAGCGCGTTCATCCGGTGGCTCCTCGGTCGTCGCGGGGGTAGCGGTCGTCCGCCTTGGCGTCGCCGGCGCGTTCGTAGTCCTCCGGGTCCGCGCCGATGACGTCGTTCCAGAGGTCGCCGGAGGCGTCCCGGCCGCGGGCCTGGCGGGCGCGGTCGGCGCGCAGCCGGTCGCGGAGTCTGCGGCGCTCCTCCCGGTAGCGTTCGCGCTCATCCGGGGTGGGCTCGGCCCCGGAGCGGAACTCCTCGCGCAACTGGGCCCGCTCCCCCAGCACTTCGGCGCGGAGCACGATGCGCCGGTCCTCCAGGTCGTCGTGCACCTCGTCGGTGCCGGTGATCTGGTGGCTGCGGTAGGCCATGGCGAGCAGGAACGCGGTGGTGCCGAGGGTGATGACGATGGCGGTGAGCGCGATGGCCTGCGGCAGCGGGTCGGTGACCCGGCGCAGGGAGACCCCGTACAGGAGCGGCGCCGCTCCGGCGGTCCCGGTGGCGGAGAGGATCAGCAGGTTGATGCCGTTGCTCGCGATGACGGCGCCGAGCAGGACGCGGGTCAGCGGCCGGGTCAGCATGAGGATGCCGCCGACGGCGCAGAGCACCACGGCGGTGGCGAGGAGCGAGGCGCTGACGATCACCGGGCTGCCCCTCCCGCCTCGGGGCCGCCGGGCGGGGTGAGGGCGCCCGCGGCCCGCTCGATCTGCCGGTCGATCTTGGCGCCGAGGGCCCGCACGATGTCGAGGACGACGCCGAGGACCAGCAGGTAGACGCCGAAGTCGAAGAGCAGGGGCGTGCTCATGTGGAAGTCGCCGAAGACCGGCAGGTGGCCGTAGTAGGTGAAGGCGTGGAGCACGGTGCCGTCGATCAGGCCGATGAGGCCGACGCCGGTGGAGAGGAACAGGCCGAGACCGGTGAAGAGGCCGGGTTGCAGGGGCGCGGCCTCGGCCAGTTCGAAGCGGCCGCCCGCCAGGTAGCGGGTGATGAGGGCGACCCCGGCGACGAGTCCGGCGACGAAGCCGCCCCCGGGCATGTTCTCCGCGCAGAACAGCAGATAGACCGAGAGGACCAGGATGGGGTGGAACAGCAGCCGGGCCACCACCTCGAAGACGATGGAGCGGTGCTCGGGGGCGAGGGTCGCGCCGGCCGCCAGCCAGCTGCGCTCGGGGGCCACGTCGTCTCCCTGGGGCAGCCGCGCGGAGTGGCGCGCCGAGAGCGACCAGGCGGTACGGCCCCGCAGCTCGTCCTGGGCCATGGAGCCGTCGCTGCGGCGGTGCAGGTAGATGAGGCTGGTGACCCCGATCGCGGCGGCGGCCAGCACGGCGGACTCCCCCATGGTGTCCCAGGCGCGCAGGTCGACGAGGAGCGTGGCGACCACGTCCTTGTACCCGTGGTCGGCGACCTCCTCGACCATCGCGGCCCCGGCGGGCTCCGCGGTGCGGGCGGCGGCGGCCACCCACACCGCGATCCCGATGGTGGCGGCCGCCGCGAGGGCGACCGGGACGCGGATGGCGCGCCGCCAGGTGGAGACGGTCTCCAGGAAGTGGACCGGCATCCGGCGCAGCACCAGCACGAAGACGATCATCGCCACGGTCTCGACGCAGAACTGGGTGAGGGCGAGGTCGGGCGCGCCCTGGACGACGAAGAGCAGGGCGGTCCCGTAGCCGGTCAGGCCGCCCAGGACGACGGCCTTCATCCTGCGCCGTACGGTCACGCAGAGGAGGGCCGCGGCGCAGGTCAGTGCGGCGACGGAGCCCTGGAGCGGGTTGTCCCAGAGGCGGGGGCGCAGCGCGCCGTCCCACGGCTGGTCGGTGAAGAGCACCGCGAGCTGTCCGGCGAGCATCACCAGCAGCGTGGTGGCCAGGTACACCGAGAGGGAACCGCGCTGGATGAAGCCGGTGACCTGGAGGGCGAGACGTTCCTGCCCGAGCAGCAGATGGCCGAAGACGCTGTCGGCGGTGGGCCAGGCGACGCGGCGGGAGAGCTTGATGACGGGGGTGCGGCCGAGGAAGAGGACGGTTCCGGCCACCCAGGTGAGCGCGGACAGGAGCAGGGCGGTGCCGAACCCGTGCCAGAGGGCGAGATGGTAGGGGTCGGCGGGCGCCGGATAGGTGTCGGCGTACGCGCCCAGCAGCCGGTCGGTCCAGCCGACGCCCGGGCCGAGGACCAGCCCGAGGACGGCGAGCAGGGCGGGCGGGGCGAGGAAGGCGGGGCTCACGCGGTGGACGGGGGTGTCGGGGACGCCCGGCTTGCGGGCGAAGGCGCCCCAGACGAACCGCAGGGTGTACGCGGTGGTCAGCGCCGACCCCGCGACGACGGCGGCCAGCGCCCACCGGTCGGCGGCTGAGCCGTGCAGCAGCGCTTCGAAGGCGGCCTCCTTGGCGGCGAAGCCGAGCAGCGGCGGCAGGGCGGCCATGGAGGCGGCGGCGAGGACGGCGACCCCGGCGACGTACGGCAGGGTGTGGCCGACCCCGGAGAGCTTGCGCAGGTCGCGGGTGCCGGTGGCGTGGTCGACGATGCCGGTGATGAGGAAGAGCGGCGCCTTGAACAGGGCGTGGGCGAGGGTCATGGCAGCCGCGGCGAGGGCCGCGTCCCGGTTGCCGGTCCCGGCGAGCAGGGTGAGGAAGCCGAGCTGGCTGACGGTCCCGTAGGCCAGGACGAGTTTGAGGTCGTTGAGGCGCAGCGCCCGCCAGCCGCCGAGCAGCATGGTCGCGCCGCCGAGGACCAGGATGACCGGCTTCCACACGGGTACGTCGGCGAAGGCCGGGGAGAGCCGGGCGACCAGGTACACCCCGGCCTTGACCATCGCCGCGGCGTGCAGATAGGCGCTGACCGGGGTCGGTGCGGCCATGGCGTTCGGCAGCCACATGGAGAACGGCCAGATCGCGGACTTCGACAGCGCCCCGCACAGCACGAGCACCAGGGCGGCGGAGACGGCGAGGGTCGCCTCGGGCGGATCGGCGACGATGGTGGAGATCCGGTACGTGCCCGCGGCCTGACCGATGATCAGGAAGCCGACCAGCATGGCGAGCCCGCCGAGCGTGGTGACGACAAGGGCCTGGAGCGCGGAGCGGCGGCTGTGGCGGTGTTCGCTGCCGTGCCCGATCAGCAGGTAGGAGAAGACGGTGGTCAGCTCCCAGAACACGTACAGCGCGATCAGGTCGTCGGAGAGGACCAGGGCGAGCATGGCGCCCGCGAAGGCGAGCAGGTTCCCGGCGAACCGGCCCAGCTGCGGGGTGTCGCCCGGGAAGTAGAAGGCGCAGTAGAGGAGGACGAGCGCGCCGACCCCGGCGGCGAGCAGCACCATCAGTTCGGCCAGGGCGTCCAGGCGCAGATCGAGGGAGACGTCGTAGTCCGGGATCCACTGCCAGGACCAGGTGACCGCGTCACCGGATGTGGCGGTGTTCCAGCGGGTGAACGCCCAGACGGTGGCGGCCGCCGGCGGGAGCGCGAGCACGAGGAAGGCCCGCCTGCCGAGCCGGTGCACCAGCGGGCCCGCGCAGGCCGCCAGCGCGAAGTGGCAGACGATGAGGGCGATCACAGGGGAGCGTCCGGTTCGGGCGGCGGAGCATCCGGGATAAGGAGCACTAAATACAGATATATCGCCCGGGACGATTCACCCGACCGGCGCGCCGGGCCCGCCGTGGGCGTCAGGGCAGCACGGCGATCCCGTCGATCTCGACCAACGCCTGGGCGTCCCAGAGCCGGGCCACCCCGATGACCGCCATCGCCGGGTAGTCGCGCCCCGCCAGCCGGCGCCAGATCCGGCCCAGTTCGGCGGCGTGGGAGCGGTAGTCGGCCACATCGGTGGCGTACACCGTGACGCGTGCCAGGTCGGCGGGGGCGCCGCCCGCCGCGTGCAGGGCGGTGAGCAGGTTGGTCAGGGCGGTGGCGAACTGTTCGGGCAGGGTGGCGCCGACCACCTTGCCGTCCGGGTCGAGGGCGGTCTGCCCGGCCAGGAAGACCAGATGGCCCCCGGTGGCGACGACGGCGTGCGAGAAGCCGGTCGGCGGGGAGAGTTCGGCCGGATTGATCCGGTGGGACGGGCTCATACGGGCGGCTCCTCGGGCTGGTGGGCGGTGGTGGTCGCGTACAGCTCCTTGGCGATGATGGTCCGCTGCACCTCGCTGGCGCCCTCGTAGATCCGGGGCGCGCGGACCTCTCGGTAGAGGTGTTCGAGCAGATGACCGCGGCGCAGGGCCCGGGCGCCGTGCAGCTGGACGGCGGTGTCGACGACGTACTGCGCGGTCTCGGTGGCGTACAGCTTGGCCATGGCGGCGCGGCGCGGTACGCCGCTCTCGCCCGCGTCGTACGCGGCGGCCGCCGCGTACACCAGGAGGCGGGCGGCCTCGGTGCGGGTGGCCATCTCGGCCACCTGGTGGGCGACGGCCTGGAGGGCGCTCAACGGGCCGCCGAACGCGGTGCGGTGAGCGGTGTGGCCGAGGGTGGCGTCCAGGGCGGCGCGGGCCATCCCGACGGCGAAGGCGCCGACGCTGGGGCGGAAGAGGTTGAGGGTGTTCATGGCGACCCCGAAACCCCGGTCGGGTGCGCCGAGGACATCGTCGGCGTCGACCGGTACGCCGTCGAACTCCAGGGTGCCGATGGGGTGCGGGGAGAGCATGTCGAGGGCACAGCCGGTGAGTCCGGGACGGTCGGAGGGGACCAGGAACGCGGTGATCCCGCGCGAGCCGGCGCCCGGGGTGGTGCGGGCGAAGACGGTGGCGAAGTCGGCCTCGGGGGCGTTGGAGATCCAGCACTTCTCGCCGGTGAGCCGCCAGCCGCCGGGGGTGGGCTCGGCGGCCAGGCTCAGGGCGCCGGCGTCGGAGCCCGCGCCCGGCTCGCTCAGGGCGAACGCCGCGACCGCCCGCCCCGCCCGGACCTCGGGAAGCCAGCGCTCGCGGTGCGCGGCGGTGCCGGCCTGGACGATCGGGGTGGCGCCGAGGCCCTGGAGGGCGAGCGCGGTCTCGGCCTCGGTGCAGCCCCGGGCCAGGGACTCCCGCAGCAGGCACAGGTCCAGCGCCCCGGAGCCGAACAGCCGGTCCAGCAGGCCCAGCTCGCCGAGGGCGGCCAGCAGCGGGCGGTTGACCCGCCCGGGCTCTCCCTTCTCCGCCAGCGGGCGCAGCCGCTGCTCGGCGAGGGTGCGCAGCTCCTCGCACCAGGCGGTCTGTTCCGGTTCGAGGGAGAATGCCGTCATGGCGGCGCCTCTCTTGTCGCGTCTCTGTCTTATCGCGGACCGTTGACTACCGTCACCCAAACGATACGCTCCAGAGGCGACAAGGGGGCGATCCTTCATGGAGCCGAATTCCTCGCCGAACACGCCCGCAGCCGCCGCCGACGCGTCCGTGCGCGTCCCCGGTGCGCACACCGACACGTTCACGCGTGACCACCTGCCGCCACCGGAGCAGTGGCCGAAGCTGCTCCTGGACGATCCCGGGCTGCGCTATCCCGACCGGCTGAACTGCGGGTACGAGCTGCTGGACCGCACGGTCGAGGAGCGGGGTCCCGACCGTCCCGCGCTGCGCTCCGGCGACGGGGGCGTCTGGAGCTACGGCGAGCTGCGGGAGACGGTGGACCGCATCGCCCATGTGCTCACCGAGGACCTGGCCGTGGTGCCGGGCAACCGGGTGCTGCTGCGCGGGCCCACCACACCCTGGCTGGCCGCCTGCTGGCTCGCCGTCATGAAGGCGGGCGCGGTCGCCGTGACCGTACTGGCGCAGGCGCGGGCGGACGAACTGGCCACCATCTGCTCGCTGGCCCGGGTGAGCCACGCACTGTGCGACGCCCGCACGGCGGAGGACCTGGCGGAGGCGACGCAGCCGGCGAAGGCGGCAGACCCGGCGGAGGCGAGGGGCCCGGCGAAGGCGGCAGACCCGGCGGAGGCGAGGGACCCGGCGAAGGCGGACGCCGGCGAGGTGCGGATCACCCTGTTCGGCGGGGACGGTCCCGCCGACCTCACCCGGCTGGCGGCCGCGCACTTCGGCTCCGGCCCCTACCGGGCGGTCGACACGGCCGCCGACGAGGTCGCGCTGATCGCGTTCACCTCGGGGACCACCGGACGCCCCAAGGGCTGTATGCACTTCCACCGGGACCTGCTCGCCGTCGCCGACACCTTCTCCCGCCAGGTGCTGCGGCCCCTGGCCGACGACGTGTTCGCCGGCAGCCCGCCGCTCGGCTTCACCTTCGGCCTCGGCGGACTGCTGGTCTTCCCGCTGCGGGCCGGGGCCTCGGCGCTGCTGCTGGAGCAGTCCGGGCCGCGGCACCTGCTGCCCGCGCTGGCCCGGCACCGGGTCTCGGTCCTCTTCACCGCGCCGACCGCGTACCGCACGATGCTCGGGCAGCTGGACGGCCACGACCTCTCTGCGCTGCGCCGCTGCGTGTCGGCCGGGGAGAACCTGCCCGCGGCGACCTGGCAGGCCTGGTTCGAGGCGACCGGGCTGCGCATCGTCAACGGCATCGGGGCCACCGAGCTGCTGCACATCTTCATCTCCGCCGCCGACGACGCCATCCGCCCCGGCACCATCGGCGTCCCCGTGCCGGGCTGGCAGGCCCGGGTGGTCGACGAGCACGGCGAGGAGCTGCCCGACGGCGAACCGGGGCTGCTCGCCGTACGCGGACCGGTCGGCTGCCGTTATCTCGCCGACCCCCGGCAGACGGAGTACGTCCGGCACGGCTGGAACATGACCGGCGACACGTTCGTCCGGGAACCCGACGGCTACTTCCGCTACGTGGCCCGCGCCGACGACATGATCATCTCGTCCGGCTACAACATCGCGGGCCCCGAGGTGGAGGACGCCCTGCTGCGCCACCCGGAGGTCGCGGAGGCGGCGGTGGTGGGCCGGGCGGACGAACTGCGCGGGGAGGCCGTGGTGGCGCACGTGGTGCTGACGGAGGGGTCGCAGCAGACCGCCGACTCCCTGCGCGCCCATATGAAGGCCACCCTGGCCCCGCACAAGTGCCCGCGCGTCTTCGTCTTCGAGCAGTCCCTGCCCCGCACCGCGACCGGCAAGCTCCAGCGGTTCCTGCTGCGGGACCGGCCGCTCTAGAGTGATCACGTGGTCGAGCTGCGCACCCCCCGTTCCCTGATCATCACGCTCTACGGCGCTTACGGCCGTCCGGTGGACGGCTCGCCCTTCGCGGTGTCGGAGCTGATCCGCCTGCTGCACGCCGTGGGCGTCGACGCCCCTTCCGTACGCTCCTGCGTCTCACGGCTGAAGCGGCGCGGGCTGCTGGTCGCCGCGCGGGCGGTGGACGGCTCGGCGGGGTACGCCCTGTCGCCGGACGCCCGCCAGCTGCTCGACGACGGCGACGGGCGCATCTACGGCCGCTCCGCCCACCGGCGGGCCGACGGCTGGGTCCTCGCGGTCTTCTCCGTCCCCGAGGCCGAGCGCAGCAAGCGCCACCTGCTGCGCTCCCGGCTGGCCCGCCTCGGCTTCGGCACGGCGGCCCCCGGGGTGTGGATGGCCCCGGCCGGCCTCTACGAGGAGACCCGGCACACCCTGGAACGTCTCGAACTCGCCCCGTACGTGGACCTGTTCCGCGGCGACCACCTGGGTTTCGCCGCGACCCGCGCGTCGGTGGCCCGCTGGTGGGACCTGGACGCGGTGGCCCGCCTGCACCTGGACTTCCTGGAACTGCACGAACCGGTGCTCCGGGAGTGGGAGGCGGCCCCGGAGACCTTGCAGGGCCCCCGCCCGCAGGACGCCTACCGGGACTACCTGCTGGCCCTGGACTCCTGGCGCCGGCTCCCGTACGCGGACCCGGGGCTGCCCGATGAGCTGCTGCCGGGGAACTGGCCGGGCGGCCGCTCGGCGGAGGTCTTCGGCAAGCTGCACGAGAGTCTGCGGGACGCCGGGGAGCGGTTCGTCCGGGGGTGAGCGCGCGGGGTCAGCCCTCCAGCCTGAGCCGGGGTTTCGGCGCGTCCGTGCGGCCCGTGGGCGGGGGGCGGCTGCCCGCGCCGTACGGGAGCGGCCAGGGTGCGCCGGGTCCCGTGTAGCCCTGTTCGGCCGCCGCGTGCAGCGTCCAGTGCGGGTCGTACAGGTGGGGGCGGGCCAGGGCGCAGAGGTCGGCGCGGCCGGCCAGGAGCAGGGAGTTGACGTCGTCCCAGGAGGAGATGGCGCCGACCGCGATGACCGGGACGCCCACGGTGTTGCGGATCAGGTCCGCGTACGGGGTCTGGTAGGAGCGGCCGAACTCCGGGCGCTCGTCGGGCACCACCTGGCCGGTGGAGACGTCGATCGCGTCGGCCCCGTGGGCGGCGAAGGCGCGGGCGATCGCGGCGGCGTCCTGCGCGTCGGTGCCGCCCTCGGACCAGTCGGTGGCGGAGATCCGGACGGTCATCGGGCGGTCGGCGGGCCAGACGTCGCGGACGGCGTCGAAGACGTCGAGGGGGAAGCGGAGCCGGTTCTCCAGCGGGCCGCCGTAGGCGTCGGTGCGGTGGTTGGTGAGCGGGGAGAGGAAGCCGGAGAGCAGGTAGCCGTGGGCGCAGTGGAGTTCGAGGAGGTCGAAGCCGGAGTCGGCGGCGCGCCGGGCGGCCTGGGTGAACTGGTCGCGGATCGCGCCCAGTCGGGCCGCATCGAGCTCCTGCGGGACCTGGCTGACGCCGGGCCGGTACGGGAGCGGGGAAGCGGCGGACAGCGGCCAGTTGCCGGTCTCCAGGGGTTGGTCGATGCCCTCCCACATCAGCCGGGTGGAGCCCTTGCGGCCGGAGTGGCCGAGCTGGACACCGATCGCCGCCCCGGGGGCCGAGGTGTGGACGAATTCGGTGATCCGGCGCCAGGCGGTGGCCTGTTCGTCGGTCCACAGGCCCGTGCAGCCGGGGGTGATGCGGCCCTCGGGGCTGACGCAGACCATCTCGGTCATGGTGAGGCCGGCCCCGCCGAGTGCGCGGGCGCCGAGGTGGACGAGGTGGAAGTCGCCGGGGAGCCCGTCGGTGGCGGTGTACATGTCCATGGGTGAGACGACGACCCGGTTGCGCAGTTCGAGGCCGCGCAGCCGCAACGGGGTGAACATCGGCGGGGTGCCGGGCGGGCAGCCGAACTCCTCCTCCACGGCGGCGGTGAAGGAGGCGTCGCGCAACCGCAGGTTGTCGTGGGTGACCCGGCGGCTGCGGGTGAGCAGGTTGAACGCGAAGCGGCGGGGCGGCTGGTCCACGTAGGCCGCCAGCTCCTCGAACCAGCGCAGACTGGCCGCGGCCGCCCGCTGGGTGGAGGCGACGACCGGACGGCGCTCGGCCTCGTACGCGGTCAACGCGGAGGAGAGGTCCGGCTGTTCCTCGATGGAGGCGGCCAGCGCTAGGGCGTCCTCGACGGCGAGCTTGGTGCCGGAGCCGATGGAGAAGTGCGCGGTGTGGGCCGCGTCCCCGATGAGGACCGTGTTCCCGTGCGACCAGCGGGAGTTGGTGACCGTACGGAAGGCGACCCAGCTGGACCTGTTGGCGCGCAGGGGCCTGCCGTCCAGGGCCTCGGTGAAGAACTTGGCGCAGCGGGCGGTGGATTCGGCCGGGTCGCAGGTGTCGAGTCCGGCGGCCCGCCATACCTCCTCGCGCATCTCCACGATGACGGTGGAGGCGTCGGCGGCGTACGGGTAGCCGTGCATCTGCATGACGCCGTAGGGGGTTTCGGCGATCTCGAAGCGAAAGGCGTCGAGCGGGAAGTCGGCGGCGAGCCAGATGTAGCGGTTGCGGTGCTCGACGACGGTCGGGCCGAAGGCGTCGGAGTGTGCCTCACGCGTCGCACTGTGCACCCCGTCGGCGGCGATGACCAGGTCGTGGCCGGCGGCGAGTTCGGCGGCGGACGGGGCGGCGGCGTGGCAGCGGAGGTCGACGCCGAGGGCGGCGCAGCGCTCGTGCAGGATCTCCAGCAGCCGGCGGCGACCGAGGGCGGCGAAGCCGTGGCCTCGGGAGGTGTGGACGCGGCCGCGGTGGACGATGTCGATGGTGTCCCAGCGGACGAACTCAGCTCTCAGCGCCCGGTAGACCTCCGGATCGGCGTGCTCGATGCCGCCGAGGGTCTCGTCGGAGAGGACGACACCGAAGCCGATGGTTTCGTCGGGGGCGTTGCGCTCGTACACGGTGATCGCACGGGCCGGGTCGAGCCGCTTGAGCAGGGCGGCGGCGTAGAGCCCGCCGGGGCCGCCGCCGATGACCGCGATGCGCCCGACGGGGGACCCGCCGCGTGCCACGGCTACCTCCCCCGCCACTTCGGCGGCCGCTTCTCGGTGAAGGCGGCGTGGAACTCCGCGTAGTCCTCGCCGTGCATCAGGAGCGCCTGGGTGTTGGCGTCCAGCTCGACGGAGGCGGCGAGCGGCATGTCCAGTTCGGCGGTGAGCAGCGCCTTGGTCTGGGCGAGGGCGAGCGCGGGGCCGTCGGCGAGGCGGCGGGCCAGCTCGGCGGCGCGGGCGTCGGCCTGCCCCTCCTCGGCCAGCTCGCTGATCAGCCCGATCCGCACCGCCTCCTGGGCGCGGACGGTATCGCCGAGCATCAGCAGCCGGGTCGCGTGGCCGAGGCCGACGACCCGGGGCAGGAGGTAGGCGGCACCCATGTCGCCCCCGGAGAGGCCGACCCGGGTGAAGAGGAAGGCGAACCGGGCGGAGGGGTCCGCGACCCGGAAGTCGGCGGCGAGGGCCAGTACCGCTCCGGCTCCGGCGGCGACCCCGTGGACGGCGGCGACGACCGGGAAGGGGCACTCGCGCAGGGCCCGTACCACCTGCCCGGTCATCCGGTTGAACTCCAGGATCGCCGCGGTGTCCATGGCGAGGGTGGCGCCGATGATCTCGTCGACGTCGCCGCCGGAGCAGAAGCCGCGCCCCTCGCCGGCCAGCACGAGGGCGCGCGCGGAGCGCTCCCGGGTCAGCTCGGCGAGCAGGTCGCGCAGATCGGCGTAGGCACCGAAGGTGAGGGCGTTGAGTTTCTCGGCACGGTCCAGTGTGACGGTGACCACACCGTCATCCCGGGAGACCCTCAGATGGCGCCACTCCTCCGCACGCGGGGCGGAGCTGGGAAACGAGCTCATGAAGGGGTTCCCTTCAGCATTCGGGCGGGTTGCCGGCCGTGCGCGGGTCGCGTTCCGCCACCGAATTTATCACTCGTACGTGACTGTCGTCACGGGATCGCAATACGGCGGCCATGAGACCGTTGTGGCGAAAGTCCTGTTTGCACCGGCCGACCGCCTCTATGGCCAGGGCCGTGCGGTTCGTAAGGTTGACCCCAGGAAGTCTCGATACGCGATGCCGATGAGCCGACAGGCCCCGACGACGAGTCGAGAGACCCCGACAGGTCGAGAGACCCCGAGAAGTCGAGAAGTCCCGCTACCAGGAAGACCCGCTCCCGAACGGAACCCCGCCGTGCCGCCCGATGTCCCTGTCCCCGCCTCCTGGCGTATCGCCCTGCCGCACTCCACGGCAGCCGTACCGATCGCCCGCGCTCTCGTCCGTACCGCCCTCTCGGACATCCACGCCCCGGCCGACAGCGACACCGCCGAGCTGCTCACCGCGGAGCTGGTGGCCAACGCGGTCGAGCACACGCTGGGCAGCGAGCCGATCGAGCTGGTCGTGGAGCTCCTGCCCACCGGCTGCCAGGTCGAGGTGCACGACCACGACCCCGCTCCGCCCGGCGACCTGTCCCGTCCCCGGCCCGGTTACGAGGTCGACCCCTGGCAGGAGCACGGCCGCGGCCTGCTGCTGATCCGGACCCTCAGCTCCGCCTGCGGTCACCGCACCACGGAGCACGGCAAGGCCGTCTGGTTCACGCTTCCGGCGATCCCGTCCCAGCCGGGTCCGTCACCGCAGAGCTGACCAGCCGAGACCGCTTGCGCCCGTAGCAGGCGTAGAGCAGCGAACCGGCGGCGAGGAAGACCGCGAACTGGACCCAGGTCGTCCAGCCGGTCCCGTACATCAGATAGAGGCAGAACGCGACACCGAGCAGCGGGCTCACCGGATAGAGCGGCACCCGGAAGGTCCGCTCCAGCTCGGGGTGGCGGCGGCGCAGCACCACGACGGCCACGTTGACCGCGACCATGGTGGCGAGCGTGCCGATGGTCGTCAGGTTGACGACGACGTCCAGCGAGGCGAAGGCCGCCGGGACGGCGAAGACGCAGGCCACGATCCAGGTGTTGGCGACCGGGGTGCGGGTCTTGGGCGAGACGCGCTCGAAGACGCGCGGGATCAGCCCGTCGCGGGACATCGACATCAGGATGCGGGTCTGCCCGTACATCACGGCGAGCACCACCGAGGCGATGGCCACGACCGCGCCGAAGGCGATGATGCCGCCGCCCACCGCGGAGTCGGTGACCTGGTTGACGACCAGCGAGAGGGCCGCGGGCTTGTCGGAGACGGCATCCGCGCCGAGCGCGCCGATGGCCGAGAGCGCCACCGCGCAGTAGAGCAGCGTGACGACGCCGATGCAGATCAGGATGGCGATCGGAATGTTCCGCCGGGGGTTCTTGACCTCTTCGCCCGCGGTGGTGATCGCGTCGAAACCGATGTACGAGAAGAACGCCAGCGAGGCGCCCGCCGTGATCCCGCCGAGCCCGTGGCCCGCGAACGGCACGAGGTTGTCGTCCTGGAACGCGGTGAACGCGATCGCGCAGAACGCCAGCAGGATACCGATCTTCAGGACCGCCATGGCGGCCGTCGCGCTCGCGCTCTCCCGGACGCCGCGCACCAGCAGGGTGGCGGCCATCGCGATCACGACGATCGCGGGGAGGTTGATCACACCGCCGTCGCCGGGTCCGGCGGAGACGGCGGCGGGCAGCTCCCAGCCGATCACGCTGTTCAGCAGCTCGTTGACGTACTGGCTCCAGCCCACCGCGACCGCGGAGACCGAGACGCCGTACTCCAGCATCAGGCACCAGCCGACGAGGAACGCCGTGCGCTCGCCGAGGGCGGCGTACGCGAAGGAGTACGAGCTCCCCGAGACCGGGATCGCGCTGCCCAGCTCCGCGAAGGAGAAGGCGGTGAAGATGCAGGTGATCGCGGCCAGCAGGAACGAGATGACGACGGCGGGGCCGGCCTCGGCGACGGTGTCGGAGAGGCCGACGAAGATGCCGGTGCCGACGATGGCGCCGACGCCGAAGCAGACGAGCTGGAAGAGGCCCATCGTCCGCTTGAGGCCGTGGCCCTCCAGGTCGCCGCCGGACTCGGCGATGAGCTGGTCGGGGCTCTTGCGGCGCAGACCGGGCCTGGAGGGGCCGGGACGCTTCGGGGTGCCGGGGTTCGGCAGGCCGGGGCTCATGCGGGACGTTCTCTTCTCTGGTGGTGCAGTGGGGGGGCGGTCCCGTGCGCGCGGCACAGGTAAGGGGCCCGAGCATGCGAGCTCGAACCCCACCAGAGGCGACATGGTAGCCACCTCCGCGCATGTTCCCCCCATCGGGTGTATGAGCATGCGAACCCCTGCCTCCGTCTGCGCACCCGGGGGCCTATCTGTTCCTACCGGCCCGCCAGCGTGGCCACCAGCACGGCCTTGATCGTGTGCATCCGGTTCTCGGCCTGGTCGAAGACCACGGAGTGTGCCGATTCGAAGACCTCGTCGGTGACCTCCAGCTCGGTGAGCCCGTGGGCGGCGTGGACGTCCCGGCCGACCTGGGTGCCGAGGTCGTGGAAGGCCGGCAGGCAGTGCAGGAACTTGACGTCCGGGTTGCCGGTGGCCCGCAGGACGTCCATCGTCACGGCGTACGACGCGAGCGCGGCGATGCGCTCGTCCCAGACCTCCTTGGGCTCCCCCATCGAGACCCACACGTCCGTGGCGACGAAGTCGGCGCCGCGTACGCCCTCGGTGACGTCCGCGGTGAGCGTGACCTTCGCGCCGCTGACCGCGGCGAGCTTCTCGGCCTGCTCCACGACGGAGGGGGCCGGCCAGTACATCTCGGGGGCGACGATGCGGATGTCCAGGCCGAGGAGGGCGCCGGTGATCAGATAGGAGTTGCCCATGTTGAAGCGGGCGTCGCCGAGGTAGGCGAAGGCCAGCCGCGTCACGGGCCGGTCGCTGTGCTCGGTCATGGTCAGCACGTCGGCGAGCATCTGGGTGGGGTGCCAGTCGTCGGTGAGCCCGTTGAACACGGGGACACCTCCGTAGGCGGCCAACTCCTCGACGACCTGCTGACTGTCGCCCCGGTACTCGATTCCGTCGAACATCCGGCCGAGCACCCGGGCGGTGTCCTTCACCGACTCCTTGTGGCCCATCTGGGAGCCGGTGGGGTCCAGGTAGGTGGTGAAGGCGCCCTGGTCGGCGGCGGCGACCTCGAACGCGCAGCGCGTCCGGGTCGAGGTCTTCTCGAAGATCAGCGCGATGTTCTTCCCGCGCAGCCGCTGGACCTCGGCCCCCGCCTTCTTGGCCGCCTTCAGCTCACCGGCCAGCGCGACCAGGCCGAGGAACTCCTCGGCGGTGAAGTCCAGCTCCTTGAGGAAGGGGCGGCCGGTGAGGTCGATGGCCATGATGACGGCTCCAGGTGGGACGGGGATCTGCGGACTGCCGGTGTTCGACAGTTACGCTGGAAGTCTATACGAGTCCCCGCATTCCTATACAGCACCCTCGGTCCGGAAAGTATCGGCATCTGTCTCGAAAGCGCTGGTACTACACAGGGTCCCGCACCACCGGACAGCTCATGCAGCGTGGTCCGCCCCGCCCCCGGCCCAGCTCGCTGCCCCGGATCTCGATGACCTCGATGCCCTGCTTGCGCAGATAGGTGTTGGTGGTGACGTTCCGCTCGTACGCGACCACGACGCCCGGCTCCACCGCCAGGACGTTGCAGCCGTCGTCCCACTGCTCGCGTTCCGCCGCGTGCACGTCCTGGGTGGCGGTGAGCACCCGGATCGCGTCGAGGCCGAGCGCGGCGGCGATGGCCCGGTGCATGTGCTCGGGCGGGTGGTCGGTGACCTTCAGCTCGCGGGGGCCGCTGCCCGGCTCGATCGTGTAGGAGCGGAGCATGCCGAGCCCGGCGTACTGGGTGAACGTGTCCCCGTCGACCATCGTCATCACCGTGTCCAGGTGCATGAACGCGCGGGCCTTGGGCATGTCCAGCGCCACGATCGTGCGGGCCGAGCCGGCGTCGAAGAGGCCGCGGGCCAGCATCTCCACCGCCTGCGGGGTGGTGCGCTCGCTCATCCCGATCAGGACCGCGCCCTTGCCGATGACCAGGACGTCACCGCCCTCGATCGTGGAGGGGTAGTCGTCCTGCCCCTCCGACCAGTGGTGGAAGACACCCGCCTGCGGCCCGGTGAAGAGCGGATGGTGACGGTAGATCGCCTCGAAGTGGACGGTCTCGCGCTGCCGGGCCGGCCAGCGCATCGCGTTGATGGAGACCCCGTCGTAGATCCAGGCGGAGGTGTCCCGGGTGAAGAGGTGGTTGGGCAGCGGGCCGAGCAGGAAGTCGTCCAGGTCCATCACATGGAAGCGGACGGAGGTCGGTTCGCTGTGCCGCTCCAGGAACTCGCGCTTGGTCATCCCGCCGACCAGCGCCTCCGCCAGCTCGTCGGATGGCAGCTCCTCGAAGGCGGCGCGCAGATGCTCGGTGGCGAGCGGTCCGTACTCCTTCTCGTCGAAGACCCGGTCGAGCACGAGCCGCCGCGCGACCGGGATGTCCAGGGACTCCTGGAGGAGGTCGCCGAAGAGGTGCACCTCCACGCCCCGGTCGCGCAGGACGTCGGCGAACCCGTCGTGCTCCTGCCGCGCCCGGCGCACCCACAGGACGTCGTCGAAGAGGAGCGCGTCCTTGTTGCGCGGGGTCAGCCGCTTCAGTTCCAGATCGGGGCGGTGCAGTATGACGCGGCGCAGCCGCCCGGCTTCGGAGTCGACATGGAATCCCATGTCCTCATCCTCACCGGGCGGAGCACCGTTCACCCCGCGAATCGCCCACGGGTTGCCCAGGGCGTCAGAGCCGGGGGTCCACCGGCTCCGACTCCAGGGCCAGGACGGCGAAGACCGCCTCGTGGACCCGCCACAGCGGCTCCCCGTCGGCCAGCCGGTCCAGCGCCTCCAGGCCCAGTGCGTACTCCCGCAGCGCGAGGGAGCGCTTGTGGCCGAGGAACCGGGAGCGCAGGCGTTCCAGGTTCTCCGGGCGGGTGTACTCGGGGCCGTAGATGACGCGCAGGTATTCCCGGCCGCGCACCTTGATGCCGGGCTGGACCAGGCGGCCCCTGGCATCCCGGACGAGGGCACCGAGCGGCTTGACGACCATGCCCTCGCCGCCGCGCCCGGTCATCTCCAGCCACCAGTCGGTGCCCGCACGGACGGACGCGTCGTCGGCGGGGTCCACGACGAGCCGGCGGGTGGTCTGGAGCAGCCCGGTCGGGTCGTGCTCGACGAGGCGGTCCAGCCAGGCCAGCTGCTCGTCGTGGGGGACGGCGGCGAGGGAGCGGCCCTGCACGGCGAGGATCTGGAACGGGGCCAGGCGCACCCCGTCCAGCCCTTCGGTGGACCAGCAGTAGCGCCGGTACGCCTCGGTGAACGCGGCCGCGTCCTCGGCCCGGCCGTGCTGCCGCCCGGCGAGCTCGCCGACGTCGACGCCACGGGCGGCGGCCGTCTCCAGGGCGGCGAGCGCGGACGGGAACACCGCGCCGGAGGCGGCGCCGACGGCGGCGTACTGCGAGCGCAGCAGTCCGCCGGCCTTGAGCGACCACGGCATCAGCTCGGCGTCCAGCAGCAGCCAGTCGGTGCCCCACTCCTCCCAGAGCCCGGCCGCGGTGACGGCCGTACGCAGCCGGCCGAGGATCACTTCGGTCAGGGCCCGGTCGTCGAGGAAGGGCCGCCCGGTGCGGGTGTGGAGGGCGCCGGTGGGGCCGTGCGTGCCGAAGCGGGCGGTCGCGGCGGCGGCGTCCTTGCAGACCAGCACGACGGCCCGGGAGCCCATGTGCTTCTCCTCGCACACGACCCGCTCGACCCCGTCGGCGCGGTACTGCGCGAACGCCTCGGCCGGGTGCTCCAGGAAACCGTCCTCCCGGGAAGTGGCGGTCGGGGCCATGGTGGGCGGGAGGTAGGCGAGGAGCTGCGGGTCGACGGCGAAGCGGCTCATGACTTCGAGGGCCGCCGCCGCGTTCTCCTCACGCACGGCGACGCGGCCCAGGTGCCGGGTCTCCACGACCCGGCGGCCCTGGACGTCGGCGAGGTCCAGCGGCCTGCCCTCCCGGCCCCCGGGCGCCTCGGTGGTCAGCGGCCTGGTGGGCTCGTACCAGACCTTCTCGGCCGGTACGTCGACGAGTTCGCGCTCCGGCCAGCGCAGCGCGGTCATCTTCCCGCCGAAGACCACGCCGGTGTCCAGGCAGATGGTGTTGTTGATCCAGGAGGTGGTGGGTACGGGGGTGTGGCCGTAGACGACGGCGGCGCGGCCCCGGTACTCCTCGGCCCACGGGTAGCGCACGGGCAGGCCGAACTCGTCGGTCTCGCCGGTGGTGTCCCCGTACAGCGCGTGCGAGCGGACCCGGCCCGAAGTGCGGCCGTGGTACTTCTCCGGCAGTCCGGCGTGGCAGACCACCAGGTTGCCGCCGTCCAGCACGTAGTGGCTGACCAGCCCGTCGATGAACTCCCGCACCTGACGGCGGAACTCGGGGTGCTCGGCGTCCTCGCGCTCCAGCTGCTCGATCGTCTCGGCGAGGCCGTGGGTCGGCTGGACCTTGCGGCCCGCGAGGTAACGGCCGAGCTTGTTCTCGTGGTTGCCGGGCACGCACAGGGCGTTGCCCGACGCGACCATGGACATGACGCGGCGCAGCACCCCCGGACTGTCCGGGCCCCGGTCGACGAGGTCGCCGACGAAGACCGCCGTACGCCCTTCGGGGTGGGCGCCGTCCAGGTAACCGAGCGTGCCGAGCAGGGTGTCCAGCTCGGAGCGGCAGCCGTGGACGTCGCCGATGATGTCGAACGGGCCGGTGAGGTGGCGCAGGTCGTTGTAGCGGCGCTCCAGGACCACACGTGCGCTCTCGGCCTCCTGTTCGGTGCGCAGGACGTGCACCTTGCGGAAGCCCTCGCGCTCCAGGCCGCGCAGCGAGCGGCGCAACTCGCGGCGGTGGCGCTGGATGACGTGGCGGGGCATGGACGCGCGGTCGGGGCGGGAGGCGTTGCGGGCGGCGCAGACCTCCTCGGGGAGGTCGAGCACGATGGCGATGGGCAGCACGTCGTGCTCCCGGGCCAGCCGGACGAGCTCCTTGCGGCTCTCGGACTGGACGCTGGTGGCGTCGATGACGGTGAGCCGTCCGGCGGCCAGGCGCTTGCCGGCGATGTGGTGGAGCACGTCGAAGGCGTCGCGGCTGGCGCTCTGGTCGTTCTCGTCGTCGGCGACCAGGCCCCGGCAGAAGTCCGAGGAGATGATCTCGGTGGGCTTGAAGTGCTTGCGGGCGAAGGTGGACTTGCCCGATCCGCTGGCACCGATGAGGACGACGAGGGAGAGGTCGGTCACCGGCAGCGTGCGAGAGGCGCCGCCGGTGCCGGTGGTGGTGTCGCCGGTGCCGGTGGTGGCGCTGTCGGTGGCGGGGGTGGCGCCGCCGGTGCCGGTGGTGTTGTCGGTGTCGTGGTGGTTCGTCATGCGGCTTCCGGCTCCTTCTTCTTCTCGGTCCTCTTACCGGTCGCGGGGCCGGTCGCGGTGTCGGTCAGGGTGAAGACGGCCAGCTGGGTGGGCGGGCCGACCTCGGGGTCGTCCGGGCCGACGGGCAGGTGCGTGACGGTGTACCCGTGGCGCTCGGCGACCTTCCCCGCCCAGTCCCGGAATTCGGCCCTGGTCCACTCGAAGCGGTGGTCCCCGTGGCGCACGTGCCCGGCCGGGAGGGACTCCCAGCGGACGTTGTACTCCACGTTCGGCGTGGTCACGAGCACCGTGCCCGGGCGCGCCGAGCCGAAGACCGCGTACTCCAGCGCGGGCAGCCGGTCCAGGTCCAGGTGCTCGATGACCTCACTGAGCACGGCGGCGTCGTACCCCTTGAGCCGCTTGTCCGTGTAGGTGAGGGAGCCCTGCCGGAGAGCGACCCGGCCCGCCTGCCGCTCCCCCATCCGCTCCAGCTTCAGCCGGCGCGAGGCGATGGTGAGGGCGCGCATCGACACGTCTAGGCCGACGATCTCGGTGAAGCGCACGTCCTTGAGGAGCGCCTGCACCAACTGGCCCTGGCCGCAGCCCAGGTCGAGCACCCGGTGCGCACCGGCCCCGCGCAGCGCCTCGAGGATCGCGGTGCGCCGGTGTTCGGCGAGCGGGACCGGCTTCTCCTCGGTGTCGGTCCTCTCGTCCACCGCGTTGTCGACGCTGTCGACGTCGAGGTCGTCCGACTCCGCGAGCCGGACCAGCTCCAGGGCCTGGTCGGCCAGGCGGGTGAGCACCCAGCGGTGGGAGAGGTAGCGCCGGGTGATGAGGGGGCGCTCGGGGTGGTCGGCCAGCCAGCCCTCACCGGCCCGCAGCAGCTTGTCCACCTCGTCGGGCGCGACCCAGTAGTGCTTGGCGTCGTCGAGCACCGGCAGCAGGACGTAGAGCTGGCGCAGGGCGTCGGCGAGCCGCAACTCCCCCTCCAACACCAGGCGTACGTAGCGCGAGTCGCCCCACTCGGGGAACTGCTCGTCCAGCGCGACCGCCGCCACCTCCACCCGCTCCCAGCCGAGCGGCGTGAACAGCTTGCGCACCAGCTCCGCACCGCCCCGGGCGGGCAGCGCGGGCACCTCGATCCGCAGCGGCAGCGGGGCCTTCGCCCGCTCGGGCAGGGCCCGGCAGACACCGCCCAGCGCGGACTTGAACACCGTGGCGAGGGCGACCGAGAGCAGTGAGGAGGCCGCGTAGGGGCGGTCGTTGACGTACTGCGCGAGCGCCGCGTCGGGCGCACCTGCCCGGCCCCTGCCCTTGCCGCGCCGCACCAGCGCCACCGGATCCACCTCCAGCAGGAGTGCGGCCGTGCAGCGCTCGGCGGACGCCTCGGGATAGAAGACGTGCGCGGAGCCGTGCGAGGTGGAGTACGTCTGCGCCCGGTCGGGATGCTTGTGCAGCAGGAAACCGAGGTCGGTGGCGGGACGTTCAGGGATGCCGGTCGTACTGATGGTCAGGAACACCTGTCCGAGTATGGTCCTCGCCTCCCGTCCCCCACCAGGCATTTTCAGCGCTCCGGCAACACCGTGAGCGCTTCGACCTGGGCTCCGGCCCGCCCGTCCGCGGCTCAGCGCTCCAGCAGCCCCGCCAGCTCCTTGATCCGGCCCGGCCCCACCCGGCAGCAGCCCCCGACGAGCCGTGCCCCGGCCCCCGTCCAGGCCCGCACCCGCGCCGGGTCGAACGTGCTCCGCCCGGTCCACCCCCGCGCTGCGGCGTCCCAGCCCTCCCCGCTGTTCGGGTAGACCACGGCCGGCTTGCCCGTCACCGCCACCGCCGCCCGCACCGCGTCCTCCGCCTCGGCCGGGTCGCAGCAGTTGACCCCGACGGCCACCACCCGCTCCCGCCCGGCGGCCACCGCGAACGCCTCCTCCAGCGGCTGACCGGCCCGGGTCCGGCCGCCCGCCACGCTGTACGAGAGCCAGATCGGCAGCCCGGTCTCCTCGGCGACCCGCACCAACGCCTCCGCCTCGTCCAGGTCCGGGACGGTCTCCAACGCCAGCACGTCGGGACCGGCCTCGGCGAGTGCCGCCACCCGGGGGCGGTGGAAGCGCTCCAGCTCCCGGACGGTGAGCCCGTACCTCCCCCGGTACTCGCTGCCGTCCGCGAGCATCGCCCCGTACGGCCCGACCGAGGCGGCGACCCAGACCTCCCGCCGGGGATCGGCCCGGCGGGCCGCGCCGCAGGCGCGCCGGGCCAGCTCCACGCTGTGGGCGAGCAGCGCCCCGGTCCGCTCGGGACCCAGGCTGTGGCGCCCGAACCCTTCGAACGTGGCCTGGTAGCTGGCGGTGATCAGCACCTGCGCTCCGGCGCGCAGATAGGCCAGGTGGGCGGCCTCGATCTGTTCCGGGGCGTCGGCCAGCAGCCGGGCCGACCAGAGCGCGTCGGACAGGTCGCACCCCTGTGCCTCCAGCTGGTTGGAGAGGCCGCCGTCCAGCAGGACGGGCCCTTCTCCCAGCGCTTCGGCGAGCGTACGGCCGGAGTTCACAGCCATTTCCTCGTCGTCCGTCCCGGTGGAATACGGGTCAGGTCAGCTGGGACTGGATCTGCGAGGAGATCAGCTCCAGGTGGTCCAGGTCGTCCAGGTCGAGGACCTGGAGGTAGATCCGGGACGAGCCGATCGACTCGTACCGGCCGATCTTGTCGACCACCTCGGCGGGCGAGCCGGCCAGCCCGTTCGCCTTCAGCTCCGCCACGTCCCGGCCGATGGCCGCCGCCCGCCGGGCCACCTCGGTGTCGTCCTTGCCGGTGCAGACGACCAGGGCGTTGGAGTACACCAGGTCGTCCGGCTCGCGCCCGAACGCCTTCGCCGCCGCCCGGACCCGGCCGAACTGCTGCTCGCTGTCCTCCAGCGAGGCGAAGGGGATGTTGAACTCGTCCGCGTACTGCGCGGCGAGACGGGGGGTGCGGGTCGCGCCGTGGCCGCCGATCAGGACGGGCACCTTGGCCTGGGCCGGCTTCGGCAGCGCGGGCGAGTCGGTGAGCTGGTAATAGGTGCCGTCGTAGCTGAAGGTCTTGCCGACCTCCGTCGCCCACAGGCCGGTGACGATCGCCAGCTGCTCCTCCAGCCGGCCGAACTTCTCCTTCGGGAACGGGATGCCGTATGCCTTGTGCTCCTCCTCGAACCAGCCCGCGCCCAGGCCCAGTTCGACCCGGCCGCCGGACATCTGGTCGACCTGCGCCACCTGGATGGCCAGCACGCCGGGCAACCGGAAGGTGCCTGCCGTCATCAGCGTGCCGAGCCGGATCCGCCGGGTCTCGCGCGCCAGGCCGGCCAGGGTGATCCAGGCGTCGGTCGGTCCGGGCAGTCCGTCGCCCGAGCCCATGCGGAGGTAGTGGTCGGAGCGGTAGAAGGCGTCGAAGCCGAGGTCCTCGGTGGCCTTGGCGACGGTGAGCAGGGTGTCGTAGTCGGCCCCTTGCTGGGGCTCGGTGAAGATGCGAAGATCCATGCCTCCATCCTGCCCCTTCACCGGCTCCTCTTCCTCAGGACCCCGCCGCCGAGGGGGCGGGACCGCGTATCCCGCCCCAGGGGCCGTCGCGCTCCTTCTCCCGCTCACCCAGCCGTCTCAGCAGACCGTGCACACGGTCCAGCGATTCGTCGGCGGCGTCGATCGCCTCGATGCACTGCCAGTAGAGACCGTCCTCCCCCGTGTCGCAGGCCACCGAGACGAGCGCGATCCCGGCCTCGCCGAGGAGCAGCGCCAGGCCGGTGAGGGCTGCCCGCACATCGGCGATCCCGGAGAGCTGCGCCGCCCGCGCGCCCCGGGAGAGGACCGCCGGATGGTCGGGCGCCGAGCACCCGCCGCCGATCTCGCCCAACGCCCGCGCCTCGCCCCGTAACTCCCTCGGGCCGAACAGTGCCAGCCGGCTGCCGACGCTCCGGGCGAGGGCCTGTGCCTGCCAGGCCTCGGCCATCACCTCCAGCGCGCCCCAGCTCTCCGCCAGGGCCCGCCGCCCCGTCTCGATGAGTCGCTCCGCTTCCATGCGTTTCCCCCGTCATCCCGAAAATCCGCTCACCTCTTTCATTACCCACAGTGAGGTAGATGGCACCGTAAGGCCAGAGGAAATCGGAAATCTGTGGACACAAAATCGATTGTGGATAAGTTGATCACTCCGAAGAGTGACGATCCTGGGGTTCCGGGGGGTTCGGGACGGGGAAGCGCTTCTCGTTCCGGTCCAGCTTGGCGGCCAGCGCCCGCAGCGGGTCGATGCCCAGCACCTCGCAGAACTGGAGGAGGTAGGCGAGCACATCGGCGACCTCGTCGGTCACGCGATGGGCCGCTCCGGGCTCGTCCATGATCCGGGCGGACTGTTCGGGCGTCAGCCACTGGAAGATCTCGACCAGTTCGGAGGCCTCGACACTGAGGGCGGCCACCAGGTTCTTCGGGGTGTGGTACTGCCCCCAGTCCCGGGCCGCCGCGAACGCGGCCAGCCGGCGCTGGAGTTCTGCCACATCGAGTTCTGTCACGGCCCCAGGTCTACCACCGCCGCCCCGGACGCCCGCGAGGGGCGTCCGGCGGCGATGCCGACGAGAAGGGCGGGCGACGGAGCTCTACGACTGGGCCAGGCCCGCCGGGGTGACCCCCTCGACCTCCATGCCCTCCGGAGAGAGCAGGAAGACGTTCCGGTCGACGCGGTGCATGCCGCTGCCGAGCCCGAATACCACGCCGCTGCTGAAGTCGAGAATCCGCTTGGCCACGTCGGTTTCGGCGGCCGTCAGGTCGAGCAGCACCGGGACCTGGGCGACCAGGTACTCCGCGACCTCGCGGGCGTCCGCGAAGACCTGCACCCGCAGCACGACCAGACGCCGCTGCTCGGCCGCCCGCTCGTCCGGGACCGTGCGGTGGTCGATGCGGGACGGCCACTCGTCGCGGCCGCGCAGCGGTACGACCTGGGCGAGCCCCTCCCACTGTTCGTCGGTGGCGTCATATCTGTCGTACCTGTCGTACCTGCTCACAGGGCCACCCCGTCGTCAAGCCGGTCGGGTTGGCGCCGGCTGCGCTCACTGTTCATCGGGCAATCCTCTCGCCCCTCACCCGTTCGGCGTACCAGCGACACGGCGAAGGTCCGGATCGAGTCGCTCTCACACCGTGATGACCTGGACCCCCGCCTCACCGAACCGGTCCTTCGCCTCCGCCGTGACCTGCGAGTCGGTGACGAGCACATCGACCATCCCGAGGTCGCAGACCCGGGCGAAGGCCCGTTTGCCGATCTTCGAGGAGTCGGCCGCCACCACCACCCGCTGCGCCCGCTCGGCGAGGAGCCGGTTGACGCTGGCCTCGCCCTCGTGGTGGACGTAGGCGCCGCGTTCGAGGTCGATGGCGTTCACGCCGAGGACGGCGACGTCGAGCGTGATCTCGTTCATCACACCGACGGCCAGCGGCCCGGTCAGTTCGTACGACTGCGGCCGGGCGACACCGCCCGTGACCACCATCTTGATCTGCGGCCGGATGGCCAGCTCGCCGGCGATGTTGAGCGCGTTGGTGACGACGGTGAGGGTCGGCTGCCCGCCCGCGACCGTGGTCTCGCCGACGATGTCGGGACGGACCGCCAGTGCGCGGGCCACCTCGGTCACCGTCGTACCGCCGGTCAGGCCGACCACCTCGCCGACGGCGACGAGTCCGCAGACCGCGCGGCCGATGGCCTGCTTCTCCGGGGCGTGGCGGCCGGTCTTGTAGCGGAGCGCCAGCTCGTAGGAGACCCCGTGCGCGACCGCTCCGCCCCGGGTGCGGGTGAGCAGGTGCTGTTCGGCGAGCTGGTCCAGGTCGCGGCGGATGGTCGCGGCCGAGACGGCGAGCGCCGCCGCCGCCTCCTCGACCTCCACCCTGCCGTGCTTGCCGACCAGTTCCAGCAGCGCGTCCCACCGGGCGTCCCTGGCCACGTGCGTCTCCTTCACCGTCCGGCGCCGGGCTCCGCGCTACCCGGGAACGCGGTCGCCGGTGGCCGGACCGCCGCAAGCGTCGCACAGGAGCCCGGCGACCGACCCCGCACCCCGCGCACCTTGCTTGTTCCTGTTCGATAACCGCATGTAGCGTGCAGGATTCTACATCGAGGCTCCATCCGCCCCTCGTCCCGTGGAGTGCAGACGTGTCGTACGCCGAGACCGAGACCGCCGGCCGGCCCGCCTGCTGGCCGCGCCGCCGCACTGGCCGACGCCTACCGGGCCGTCCTGCCCGCCGCAGGTGAGCGCGTCGCCGTCGTCGGCTGCGGCACCTCCTTCTCCATGGCGCGGGCCTACGCCGCGCTCCGGGAGCGCTCCGGCCAGGGCGAGTCGGACGCCTTCGCCGCGTCCGAGTTCCCCCACGGCCGCGCCTACGACCGGGTCGTCGCGCTGACCCGCTCGGGGAACCACGACCGAGGTGCTGGAGCTGCTGGAGCGGGTGCGTCCCACCTCGCGCACGGTGGCGCTCACCGCCGATCCGCACACCCCGGTCCTGGAGGCGGCCGACGATCTCGTCGTCCTCGACTTCGCCGACGAGCGGTCCGTCGTGCAGACCCGGTTCGCCACGACCGCTCTCACGCTGCTCCGGTCCCACCTCGGCCTGCACACCGAGGAGGCGGTACGGGACGCGGAGAGAGCCCTCGCCGAGCCGCTGCCGGAGGGACTGTCGGAGCGCACCCAGTTCTCCTTCCTCGGCCGGGGCTGGACGGTCGGCCTGGCCCACGAGGCGGCGCTGAAGATGAAGGAGGCCTCACTGGCCTGGACGGAAGTCGTATCCGGCGATGGAGTACCGCCACGGGCCCATCAGCATCTCCACGTCCGGGACGGCGACGTGGATGTTCGGCGCCGCACCCGAGGGCCTGGCGGAGCAGGTACGCGCCACGGGCGCCCAGTGGGTGGCGGCGGGCTGGACCCGCTGGCCGACCTCGTACGCGTACAACGGCTGGCGATCGCCCGTGCCGCGGCGAACGGGCTGGACCCGGACGCCCCCCGTCACCTGACCCGGTCGGTCATCCTGGACGAGGCCTGAGGGAGGATACGGGGTAGGAGGTGGCCGACACCCTCCACGCAACCGACACGCCCACGCATCCCACCCCCCTGCACGCGCCCGACACCCCCACGCCGGAGAGCCTTCATGCACCTCGCACTGTCAGCCGCCGCCGAGGAGCCGAAGGGGGGCATCGCGGGATGGGCCACCGGGCTGGTCGAGACGTTGGGCGGGCCGGGTGCCGGTCTCGCCATCGCCTTGGAGAACCTGTTCCCGCCGCTGCCGAGCGAGGTCATCCTGCCGCTGACCGGGTTCGCCGCGTCGCAGGGCGTGCTCAGCCTGGCCTCCGCCCTGTTCTGGACGACGCTCGGTTCGGTCGTGGGGGCGGCGGCGCTGTACGGGCTCGGGGCCCTGTTCGGCCGGGAGCGGATGCACGCCCTGTGGGCCAAGCTGCCGCTGGTCAAGGCCTCGGACCTGGAGCGTACGGAGAAGTGGTTCGCGCGGCACGGCACCAAGGCCGTGCTGCTGGGCCGCATGGTGCCGGTCTTCCGGAGCCTGATCTCCGTGCCCGCAGGGGTGGAGCGCATGCCGCTGCCGGTGTTCATCGTGCTGACGACGGTGGGCAGCCTGATCTGGAACACCGTGCTGGTGATGGCCGGCTACTGGCTGGGCGACAGCTGGGACGTGGTCGGGACGTATGTGGGACTCGTGTCCAAGGTCGTGCTCGGGCTGGCCGTGGTGGCGGTGGTCTGGTTCGTGGTGGCGCGCGTCCGGAGCCGCAGGGACTCCGAGCCCAGCGAGTGACCGGCGACGGCCCGCACGGAACCCCCCTCCGGCGCCGCGGCGCCCGGCGCCCACAGCGCCACGCACCCCGGCACCCCGACCGGCGCCACGCACCCCGGCACCCCGACCGACGCTCCCGGGCGCCGTTGCGCCGGGAGTGCCGCTCGGAGGCGTCCGGGGCGCGACAGTCCGCTCAGAACGTCTCGCAGGAGGCGTCCGGGGCGCGGCCGCCCGCTCAGGACTCCTCGAAGTAGGCGTCCAGGACGGCGTCCAGCTCGGCCGGCCACTCCTTGAGCTGGGCCCGGCTCGCCGCCTCGACCTCGGCGTTGAACCAGCGCCGGGACGACAGGTGCACGGTCACGGTGAACCTGCGGCCGAAGCGGGCCGGGTGCATCTCCACCGCGCCGATCTCGGCCCAGTCGAACTCGGCCTCCTGGTCGTCCAGCGTGAACCTGACGCCCGCGCGGGCCACCCGGATCGAGCCCCGGCGGTCGCTGACCTCGAAGACCGGGCCGTCCTGGGCCTCCGCCGCTTCAGCGTCGGCTGCTGCCTCGGGAGCCGCCACGGCCGTCTCCTCGGGCGCTCCGTCGAGCTCCGGGTCCCGCTGGGGGTCGGCCTCCGGTTCCGGTTCGGTCCTGCCTGTCGTGACGGGTGCCGCCAGACCGGGGAGGGGGATGAACGCCGGGTCGGTGCCTGCGGCGAACTCGGGCTTCTTGTTCGAATCTATGCTCTGCTCCACGGCGGGCAGTATGGTCGACGAACCTGTACGTGACCAGTCGTCACCGTCTCCGGTGCCTCAGAGCACCCCCCGGCGCCACTCCCGTACCAGCAGGTGACCGAGGTAGGCGCCGCCGATCGCCATGGTGTAGATCCCGACCGGCAGGTCCTCGAAGAGCGGCAGCCGCTGGGCACACAGGTCGGCGGCCACCAGCAGCAGCCCCCCGGTGAGGGCGGAGAGCAGCAGGTGGGGACCGGATCCGCGGGTCAGGCGCCTGGCGATCTGGGGGGCCGTGAGGGCGATGAAGGCGATGGGCCCCGAGACGCTGACGGCGGCCGCCGAGAGGGCGATGGCGATGACCACGGCGAGGGTCTTGGCCTTCTTCGGCTCGGAGCCGAGTCCCTCGGAGATGTCGTCGCCCATCTCGCCGATGTCGAGCCGCCGGGAGATCAGCGCGGTCAGCGGGGCGACGGCGAGCAGGACCAGCCAGATGGTGGTGGCGTCGGTCCAGGAGCGGGCGGTCAGGCTGCCGTTGACGTACGCGGTGAGAACAGAGGCCTTGTCGCGTTCCAGGGCGTAGACGACGTACTGGGTGACGGCCGCGCCCATGGCGGCGACCCCGATACCCGCGATGACGAGCCGGGCGGGGTTGCGGAAGCCGGTGCCGGTGGAGACGTACACGAGGGCCATCGCGGCGACCGCGCCGATCAGCGCGCCGACGGCGACCGGGACCGTGCCGGGGAACATCAGCGCGCAGATCGCCGCGCCCGCCCCGGCTCCGGCGGAGAGGCCGATGACGTCGGGGCTGCCGAGCGGGTTGCGGGTGACGGACTGGAACAGCGCGCCGGAGAAGCCGAGCGCCGCGCCGACCCCGATGGCGACGGTGAGGCGGGGCCCGCGCAGCCGGTTGAAGACGAAGCGGTCCTTGCCCTCGGCGTCCCCGACGAGGGCGGCGGGCAGGTCGGTGAGGTCGGTGCCGAGGCGCCCCCAGGTCAGCGTGGCCACGGCGGCGGTGAGAAGGAGGACGAGGAGCCCGGCGGCCGCGAACACGGAGGCGCGGCGCATCGGTATCGCCACGGTGCGGCCCAGGACCAGGTAGCCGCGGGGGGCCTTGACGGTCCTGCGGGCGGCGGCGGTCCGTCCGGTGACGGTCATGTCGTGCCCCGCATCCTGCGTACGGCGATGAGCAGCGCGGGTGCGCCGATGAACGCGGTGACGACGCCGACCATGAGTTCCGTGGGGCGCATGACGACCCGGCCCACCACGTCGGCCAGGAGCAGCAGCGTGGGGCCCATCAGCGCGGAGAAGAGGATCTGGACCCGGAAGTCGACGCCGGCCAGGGCCCGTACGACGTGCGGTACGGCGAGGCCGACGAAGGCGATCGGGCCGACGGCGGCGGTCGCGGCGGCGCTGAGCAGGGTGGCGGCGAGCAGCCCGGCGCCCCGGGTGCGCGCGGGGTTGGAGCCGAGGGCGACGGCGGTCGCGTCGCCGAGGGCCAGCGCGTTGAGGCCGGGGGCCAGGGCCAGGGCGAGGAGGAAGCCCACGGCGACGAAGGGCAGGACGGACCAGAACACGTCGAAGTCCCGGCCGCCGAGCGCTCCGACGACCCAGTAGCGGTAGCTGTCGAACACCTGCGGCTTGCTGAGCGCCACCGCCTGGATGAACGCCATCGTGACGGCGGTGAGCACGGCCCCGGCGAGCACCAGGCGCACCACGCTCGTCCCCGTACCGGCGGAGCCGATGACATGGACGAGCACTCCGGCGATCAGCGCTCCGGGCAGCGCCCACCACATGGTGTCGGTGGCTCCGGAGGCGCCGAGCCAGGCGGTCGCGGCGACGATGCTCGCGGAGGCGCCGGCGTTGATGCCGAGGAGGCCCGGTTCGGCCAGCGGGTTGCGGGAGACGCCCTGCATGAGGGTTCCGGCGACCGCGAGGCAGAGTCCGGCGAGGACGCCGAGAACGGTTCTGGGGTAGCGGCTCTCGATGATCGCGGTGACGTTCTCGTCGGCGCTGCCGCCGAGCACGCCGAGGACGTCGCCGAACGAGGTGGAGCGGCTGCCGAACATGACGCTCGCGCAGAGCGCGACCGCCAGTGCGGCGACCGCCGCGAGCAGGAGGAACGCCGACCGAGCGGCGCCGGTACGGGAGGTACCGGCGCCGCTCGGCGGTGCGGCCGTGGTGGTTGCCATGGGAGTGAAGTGTGCTTGGTGGCCCTGGTCCCTCGGATACCCGGCCGGGGTTACTCGCCGGCCTTCTTCACGGCCTCGTCGATGATCGGCAGGTAGCGCTCGATCGTCCACGGCACGGTCAGCGGGTTGATGATCGAGGAGGCGGTGACGAAGGAGTTGTCGTCGCTCGCGACGACGGCGCCCTTCTTGATCGCGGGGATCGCGCCGTACAGCTTCTGGCCTTCGATCTCCTTGCGGTTCTTCGCGTCCGTGTAGAACGTGAAGACCAGGTCGCTGTCCTTCAGCTTCTCGGCGTTCTCCAGGCCGATGAGGGCCGAGTCGGTGCCCGGGGTCTCCTTGAAGCCGTTGACGACCGGGTCGACCTTCAGGCCGAGCGAGGAGACCATCTTGACGCGCTGCTCCTCGGGCTTGAAGACGCCGAGGGTGCCGGGGCCGGAGTTGTAGATGTAGGAGAAGGTGACGTCCTTGTAGTTCGGCCGGGTGGCCGCGGCGTCGGCGAGCTGCTTCTCGATCTTCGTCTTGAGGCCGTCGGTGTCCTTGCTCCGGCCCAGCGCCTTGCCGATGATGTCGATCTGCTGGTCCCAGTCGGTGCTCCACGCCTGGTCCGGGTAGGCGACCGTGGGCGCGATGTCCTTGAGGACGTCGTACTGCTTCTGCGTGATGCCCGACCAGGGGGCGAGGATGACGTCCGGCTCCAGCTCGGTGATGGCCTCGAAGTCGATCTCCTCGCCGCCCGCGAACTGCTTGGGCAGTTTGTCGCCGGACTTCTTCACGGCTTCGTTGATCCACGGGAGGTAGCCGGACTTATCGCTGCCCCACGGGTAGCTCTCGATGCCGACCGGGGTCTGGCCGAGGGCTATCGCGGTCTCGGCGGAACCCTGGCCGAGGGTGACGATGCGTTCGGGCTTCTCGTCGATCTTCGCGGTGCCGAGCGAGCTCTTGATCGAGACGGGGAAGGCGCCGCCGCTCTTCCCCGCGTCCTTCGCCGAGTCCTTGCCGCTGTCACCGTCCGAGGAGCAGCCGGCCAGGACGACGGCGAGGGCGACGGCGGTGGCCGAAGCGGCAAGGGTGTGACGACGCACGCGGGTGAAGCCGAGCATGGGTGTTCCTCATGGTTGACGAGCGAGAGAGTTAGGTAACCCTAACTTACACGCGCACAATGCTTCGACGAGGCACTCCCCGCGGCGCTGCCCTGCCCACCTCGGGTGCCGTCAAGTCGGGTGCCGTCAAGGAGGCGAACTCCCGGAGCTGTACGGCGGCGGGGGCGTCGGCGGCCCGCGGCACCGCCTTGCCCGGAACGGCCGTCGGCGGCCCGCGGCACCGCCGTGCCCGGAACGGCCGGACCGTCGCCGCGGTCACCGTCACGGCCGGCGACCTCACCCTGCTCTGGGGCGGCCCCCGCTCCTCGCCCGGGAGATCACCGGGGTCACCGCGACCGATCTGGAGGACCCGGGGCGGCTCCTCCAGCGGGGCGAGATCGTGCTCAGCGGCCTGGTGTGATGGAGCGCGGCGGACGGGGAAGCGACGGCGGACCGGTTCGTCGCGGCCCTGCGCCGTGCCGGCGCGGCCGCGCTGCTGGCCGGCGAGGAGACGCGCGGGACGGTGCCGGAGGTGCTGGTCGGCGCGTGCCGCCGCGGATGGTGCACGAGACAGCGGAGGTGTTCGCCCAGTACCGGCAGCGGGTGCTGGGCCGCGAGGCCGCGGTGCGCGGACCCGCCACGGAGCTGCTGGCCCTCATCGACGCGCCGGGTTCCGGTTTCGCCCCGCTCCCGGCAGCACTGCGCGCCTGCGGTCTCCCGGACCAGGGCCCGTACACGGTGGTCACGGTCTCCCTAGGCGCGGAGGAGGGTGGGGCGGAGAGGGGCGCCGGGGCGCTGGAGGAGGTGCTGCGCCATCTGACGGGCCACCGGTTCGCGGCGACCCGTCCGGCGAGGGGCGGGGCGGCGGCGGTGATCGCCGCGGATTCCGCTTCCCCTGAAGCCGTGGCCTCCGCCCTCAAGGACCTCTGGCCCGCGCTGCACGCCTGCGACGAGGCCGCCCTCCCGTACGGCGGCGTCAGCGCCCTGGCCGCCGGCCCGCAGGAGCTCAACGGCGCTCTGGTGCAAGCCCGTTACGCGCTGACGGCGGCGGGGAGGACGGGCGGCACGGAGGGGGCCGCGAAGCTCGTGGCGATCGAGGACCTCACCACCCTGGGCGCTCTCCTCGCGGGCGTACCCGATGATGTGCGGACGGCCTTCGGCCGGCACGCGCTGGGACCGCTCGCCGACGACACGCCCCCCCACCGAATGCTCCTGGAGACCCTCGACACCTTCCTGGCGCACAACGGCTCCTGGGCGCGGACGGCCGAGGCCATGCGTCTGCACGTCAACACCGTGCACTACCGCATCGGGCGCGTGGAGCTGCTCACCGGCCGCGACCTGGGCCGCCTCGAGCACAAGCTGGGCCTCAAGACGGCGCTGCTCTGCCGCTGACGTCGGCGGGACCCGGGGGGTCAGCGTCCCCGGAGGGTGAGCGCGCTGCGCCGCTCCGGCTGCGGGCGGCTGGCCCAGAGGGTCCGTACGTGCTCCAGGTGGTGGCGCATCAACGCCTCCGCCGCCGCACCGTCCTGCGCGATCATCAGGTCGAGCAGCCGGACGTGCTCCTCGGCGGAGTCGACGAGCACGCCGGCCTCGTCGAGCTCGGTGAGACCGTACAGCCGGGACCGTTTGCGAAGGTCGCCGACGACCGAGACGAGATGGCGGTTGCCGCCGAGGGCGAGCAGGTCGAGGTGGAAGCGGCGGTCGGCGTCGAGATAGCCGATGAGGTCGTGCCCGCGAGCCGCCGCCACGATGGCCTCGGCGCCCGGGCGGAGGGCTTCGAGCTGCTCCCGGGTGGCGGTCCGTACCACCTTGCCGACGGTGGGCACCTCGATGAGCGTACGGATCTCCGTGTACTCGTCCAGGTCCTGTTCGGTCATCTCCGTCACCCGGAAGCCCTTGTTCCGTACGGCCTCCACCAGACCCTCACGGGCGAGGTCGAGCATCGCCTCGCGCACCGGCGTGGGCGAGACGCCGAACTCGGCGGCCAGGGCGGGGGCGGAGTAGACGCCACCGGGCTTGATCTCTCCCGCGATGAGCGCGGCGCGCAGGGCGTGGGCCACCTGGTCGCGCAGGTTCTCGGTGGGGGATACGAGTTTGCGCGACTGCAAGGTGACCACGGCGTCCTCCGGACTTCGGGCTTCTTCGGTACGGAACTCCGGCCCCACGAGAGGACACCGGTGCAATGTCACGTTACCCGAAGGGAGTTCACCTCCGGAGGGGGCCGGCTCCGACGGCTGTCACAGCAGAAAGCCGTCCGGGAAGGGGTCGCTGGGGTCGTGGTGGAACTGCGAGGTCCCGGTGATCCAGGCGCGCCCGGTGATGGTCGGGACGACCGCCGGCTCCCCCGCCACCCGGCACTCCTCGACGAGCCGGCCGGTGAACGACGTACCGAGGAAGGACTCGTTCACGAAGTCGCGGTGCAGGGGCAGTTCGCCCCGGGTGTGGAGTTGGGCCATCCGCGCCGAGGTACCGGTGCCGCAGGGCGAGCGGTCGAACCAGCCCGGGTGGATGGCCATGGCGTGACGGGAGTGCGCGGCGGTCGAGCCGGGGGCCAGGAGCTGGACGTGGTGGCACCCGGTGATCGACGTGTCCTCAGGGTGGACGGGCGGTTCCGTGGCGTTGACGGCGGCCATCAGGTCCAGCCCGGCCCGCAGGATGTCGTCCTTGCGCGCGCGGTCGAAGGGCAGGCCGAGGCGGTCCAGAGGGAGGATCGCGTAGAAGTTGCCGCCGTAGGCGAGGTCGTAGGTGACCGTGCCGTACCCGGGGATCTCGACCCGGCGGTCGAGGGCGACGGTGTAGGAGGGCACGTTGCGCAGGGTCACGGCGGTGGCCGCGCCGTCCTCCACCCGCACGTCGGCGACGACCAGCCCGGCGGGGGTGTCCAGCCGGACCGTGGTCACGGGTTCGGTGACGGTCACCATGCCGGTCTCCACGAGCACGGTGGCGACGCCGATGGTGCCGTGGCCGCACATCGGCAGCAGCCCGGACACCTCGATGAACAGCACACCCCAGTCGGCGTCGGGCCTGGTGGGCGGCTGGAGGATCGCCCCGCTCATCGCGGCGTGGCCGCGCGGTTCGTACATCAGCCAGGTGCGGAGGTGGTCGAGGTGCTCCTGGAAGTAGGCGCGCCTCTCCCCCATGGTGGCTCCGGGTACGGTCCCGATGCCGCCGGTGACGACGCGGGTCGGCATGCCCTCGGTGTGGGAGTCCACGGTGTGGATGGTGCGGCGGCTGCGCACGATGCTGCTCCTTTCGTGGGGCGTCTGCGCCTTGGCGGACACTTCTGTCTCAGAAGTTCCAGTTGTTCTGTCTGCCTCAGTTGTCTCAGCCGTCTCAGTCGTCTCAGTCGAGGCCGTCGGCGAGCAGCTTCTCGGTCAACGCCCGTACGGTCACTTCGTCCTGCGGGGCGAGCGGGGTGCGTGGAGGCCGACAGGGGCCGCCGCTTCCCTCGGCCACCACGTCCTGGGCCACCTTGATGGCCTGGACGAACTCGGTCCTGGAGTCCCAGCGCAGCAGCGGGTGCAGACGCCGGTACAGGGGTACGGCGGTGTCCAGGTCACCGGCGACCGCCGCGCGGTAGAGGGCGGTACAGGAGCCGGGGAGCGCGTTGGGGAATCCGGCGATCCAGCCGACGGCCCCCGCCACGGCCAGCTCCAGCAGCACGTCGTCGGCCCCGATCAGCAGGTCGAGTCCGGGGGCGCGCTCGGCGATCTCCCAGGCCCGGCGCACATCGCCGGTGAACTCCTTCACGGCGACGATGTCCCCCGCCTCGTGCAGCTGCGCCAGCAGGCCGGGGGTGAGGTCGACCCGGGTGTCGTAGGGGTTGTTGTACGCCACCACGGGCAGCCCGGCGCGGGCGACCTCGGCGTAGTGGGCGCGTACGGCAGCCTCGTCGGCCCGGTAGACGTTGGGCGGCAGCAGCAGTACGGAGCCGGCGCCGGCCTGCGCGGCCTCCTCGACCCAGCGGCGGGCCTCCGTACTGCCGTAGGCGGAGACGCCCGGCATCACCCGGGCCCCGTCGCCCGCCGCTTCGACGGCGGTCTCGACCACCCGGCGGCGCTCCTCGTCGGTGAGGGTCTGGTACTCGCCGAGTGACCCGTTGGGTACGACGCCGTCGCATCCCGCGTCGATGAGCGAGCGGACGTGGTCGGCGAAGGCGTCGTGATCGACGGAGAGGTCCGCGCGGAACGGCAGGGTGGTGGCGACCATGACGCCGTGCCAGGGGCGGGGGCGGGAGAGGGTGCGGGGCATGGGCGAGCTCCTTGGGCCGGGACCGGGCGGGTGACGGTGGGCGGTGTTGGGGGGTGGGTTTTGGGGGGCGATGTTCGGGGGGCGGTGTTGAGGGACGGTTTTGGAGGGCGATGTTCGGGGGGTGGTGTTGAGGGACGGTCTTTTTGGGGGCGATGTTCGGGGGCGGGGGTCAGGCGGCTGGAGGGCCAGGGGTGGTGGCAGGGTCCAGGTCGTCGGGACCGGCGGCCGGGGCGGACTGCGCGAGGTCCTTGAGCGACACCGGGCAGGAGAGGGGGCGGCGGGCGGGGACGAGAGGGGCGGAGCCGTCGCCACCAGCCGCGAGGCAGGCGACGGCCGTCTCGCACATCCGGCCCTGGCACCACCCCATCCCGGCCCGGGTGAGCAGCTTGGCGCTCCGCATGTCGTGGGCGCCCAACTCGTGTGCCTGCCAGAGGACATGAGCGGTTACCTCCTCACAGCGGCAGACGTCGGTGTCCTGGGTGAGCCACTGCGGCCAGTGGACGCCGGGGCGGTGGACCGCCGCCATGAGGTCGGCGAAGCGGCGTTGCCGGGCGGTGGTCCCGCGCAGCCGGGCGGTGGTCCCGCGCAGCCGGGCGGTGGTCCCGCGCAGCCGGGCGGTGGTCCCGCGCAGCCGGGCGGTGCGTCCGCCTGCCTGGAGGCGGTCCGCCACGCTCAGGGCTGCCGACCGGCCCTCCAGGAGGGCGAGTCCGACCCCTCCGATGCCGGTCGACTCACCTGCCGCCCACAGCCCCGGCACATCGGTGCGCTGCTGGTCGTCGACCGCGACGGCGGGCGTCCCGTCCGGTGCGGTGCGCAGCGCGCAGCCGAGTGCGACGGCGAGTTCGAGCTGGGGGACGAGGCCGTGGCCGACGGCGAGCGCGTCGCAGGCGACGCGTACCTCGGTCCCGGCCACCGGCCGCCAGTCCCGGTCGAGGGTGGCGAGGGTGACCGCCTCGACCCGGTCCCTGCCGTGCGCCCGGACCACCGCGCTACGGGTGCGCGGCCGGATCCGGTACCGCAGGAGATCCGCCGCGAGCCGGGCCCCCTCCACCGCCTTGGCCGGGTTGCGGGCGAGCACGCCGAGGCGGTCGGCATAGCCGATGTACGAAGCTGCCTCAACCAGCACCGGGATGTCGGCGCCCGCCTCCGCGAGGGAGACGGCGACCGCTAGCAGGAGCGGTCCGCTGCCGGCCACGACGATGCGCCGACCGGGCAGGGCGCGGGAGTCCTTGAGGATCGCCTGGGCCCCACCGGCGGCGACCACACCGGGCAGGGTCCACCCGGGGAAGGGCAGCTGGCGTTCGTAGGCACCGGTCGCCAGGAGGAGACAACGGGCCCTTGTGACCCGTACGCCGCCGGCCGGTGCGCCAGCGGCCGGTGTGCCGCCGGCGGTCGCGGCGGCGATCGGTGTTCCGTCGACCGGTGTCCCGTCGACCGATACGTCGTCGACCGGTGCGCCGCTGACCGGTCCGCCGTCGACCGGTCCGCCGTCGACCGGTCCGCCGTCGACCGGGACGTGACGGAGCGTCCAGAGCCTATGGTCGGCCGGACCGTCCTCTTCGACCATCCAGACGTGGCGTCGCGGAAGGTGGGTGATCCTGCCTCCTCGCGCGTGTGCCGCCAGGCGGGCGGACCACGCGGCGAAGGCGCCCCGCTGGTGGTGGACGGGCCTGCTCCGCGGGGCGAGCCCCGGGGCCGCCTGGCGGAAGTACTGGCCGCCCGGGCGTTCCGACGCGTCGATCAGCACGACGCGCAGGCCGCTGTCGGCCGCGGTGACGGCGGCGGCCAGGCCCGCGGGTCCGGCGCCGATGACCGCGAGGCCGTAACCGCCGTGTGCCGGGGCCGCCCCGGCCGTACGGCCGGACGCCGGCCGTACGCTCCCCCGAACGTTGTCAGATACCCAGCTCGTCACGCCCGTGTCCCTCCTGCGAGGTGACCACATCGCCCTCCGACACCCGTACAAGACAGGCGCGTTGACTGGGCGTGCCATTGATGACGACCAGGCAGTCGAAGCAGACGCCCATCCCGCAGAACGCCCCTCGCGGTCGTCCGCCGACGCGTGTGGTGCGCCAGGCGAGGATGCCGTGGTCCCAGAGGGCACCCGCGATGCTCTGACCCCGGCGGGCGGCGAGGGTGCGGCCGTCGAAAGCAAAGCGGACGGGTCCGGTTCCGACTTCGACCTCGCCCTCGGCCTCGGCTTCGACCTCGGTCTCGGCTTCGGCGAGTGGTTCGGCTCGGTGTCGCATGGGCGCTCTTCCCCTTCTCGTACAGGAACCGGGTGTGGGAACGCACGGCGCCGACACGTCAGTTGCCACGCCGTGGCTGGGCCGCGGCGGGTTCGACCAGTCGGCCCGGGTCGAAGGGTCCGACGTCAACCGCCGCCCTCTCACCGGTCAGTTGCTGGGTGATGGTCAGCCCGGTAGCGGGGGCGAGGCCGATGCCGGCGCCCTCGTGGCCGCAGGCGTGGAAGAGTCCGGACACGTACGGGTCGGGGCCGATGGCCGGCAGATGGTCGGGCAGGTACGGGCGGAAGCCGCAGTAGATCCGCAAGACGCGCACCTGTGCCAGCACCGGGAAGAGCCCGGTCGCGGCGCCGGCCAGCCGCTGGACGGCCTCCGCCGAGATACGGCGGTCGAACCCGACCCGTTCCCGGCTCGCGCCGATGAGGACGGGCCCGGCGGGGGTGCCTTCGACGACGGGTGAGGTCTGCAACTCGGCTTCCCCGCTCGCCACATCGGCGACGTACCCCGCCGCGTACACCTTGTGCCGGATCAGCGAGGGCAGGGGTTCGGTGACGAGGACGAAGCCCCGTCGCGGCTGGACGGGGAGATGCGAGCCCGCCAGCTCGGCGATGCGGCCCGCCCAGGTGCCCGCCGCGTTCACGACCGCGCCGGTCAGCAGCCGGCGGCGTGCGGTGCGCACCCCGCTCACCCGGCCGTCCGGCGTGGTCGTGACGGCCGTGACCTCCTCCCCCAGGATGAGCCGTGCGCCCGCGCGCCCGGCACTCTCCAGCAGACGGGCGGCGGCGCGGGCCGGTTGCACCTGGGCGTCCTCGGGGTAGTGGAACCCGCCGGCGAGGCCGGGCGCGAGGTGGGGCTCCCGGGCGCGGAGGCCGCGGGTGTCCACCTCCTCCACGGCGACCCCGCACCGCGCCTGCGCGGTGGCGAACTCCCGTAACCGGCGTAACTGTTCATCGTCCTCGGCGACGACGAGTCCCCCCTTGAGCTCGAACTCGATGTCGTGGGGCAGCGCGTGCGCAAGCTCGCCCCACAGGCTGAGCGACATCCGGGCCAACTCCAGCTCAGGGCCCGGCTCTTTGTCCGAGACGAGGAGGTTGCCCTCACCCGAGCCGCTCGTGCCGCCGGCGACCGGCCCGCGGTCGACCACGGCCACGGACAGACCGGCCTGAGCTGCGTAGTAGGCGCACGCGGCACCGACGACTCCGGCGCCGATCACGACGAGATCCACGAACTCTCCCTTGAGCACGGCAGTAACATGTCACATGACGCAGAGCCTGCCAAGACCCGCTCCCGCCGGGCCGGGAGCGGGTCGCCGTCGTCAGGAGCGGCGGGCCCCCGGCATCAGTACTCCGCGGAGACCACGAGTCCCGATACCGCCTGTTCAGCGGCGATGGAGATGTAGTTCCAGCCCGGAGTGGGGTTGTCCACGGTCACCGTCTCGGCGTTGCCGGGCCTGGCGGACCGGTGGGTGAAGTCGGTCTTCGACGGCCAGGAACCGGCCCGGTGGTACAGGTCGGCGTTGCCCGTTCCGCCGTGGGTGCTGATGCGCAACTTCGGTGTTCCTGCCGGGACATACAGAGTGAGGTAGGCGTAGTCGCCGACCCGGGCCGAGACGCCGGAGCGTGCACAGTCGCGGTCGAGCCGGGTCGTCTCGGGGAGGGTGCACTCGGGCAGGTCCGGCGGGTCGGTCTGGTCGGGCGGGTCCGTGACCGCACCGCAGTCTCCTGCGGCGCAGGCGGTGAGCCAGGCGTTCCAGCCGGCGTCGTAGCGGGTGCCGATGGTGGACTTCAGGTGGGTGCGGGCCGCGTTCCAGTTCCCGGCGCGGTAATGGCCGAGGACGGTGTCGAGGTCGGCGCGGTGGGACTGGAGCAGATAGCGGACCGCGAGATAGCCCCATCGGTAGATCCGGGTGCTGTCGGCGTTGTCGTAGGTGGTGTCGAACAACGTGCTCAGCGGGTATGTGCGCTTGCCCGCCTCGGCGATGGCCGCGTCGTAGGTCAGTTGGCGGTACGCGTAGGAGACGTACTCCGCGAATCCCTCGACCCACCAGACGGTCGGGGTGGTCATCCCGTCGGCGAAGTCACCGGCCATGGTGAAGCGGCCGTCGAGGTAGTGGGTGTACTCGTGGTTGAGGTTCCAGATCTGGAAGTCCGGTCGCAGCCACTCGGCCTCGTACGCGATGAAGCGCGGCTGGTTGTCCGCGGCGGACGGGTCGCCCTCCAGGTACATGCCGCCGTTGTTCGTGTCGATGCCGAACATGGCTTCCGCGTATGTCCCGTAGTCATCGCTGGAGTTGTAGACGACGACCTCCAGGCGGGTGTTGCGGTCGCCGGCCACCGGTCCGCTGTCGCGGGCGACGTCGTGGAAGAAGGCGTCCTGTCCCGCCAGGCTGGTGCAGGTGGAAGCGAGTTGGGCGGCGGTCATCTCCTGGGCACGGATGCGCAGGCCGGCGCCGCAGTCGTGCCGGACGGGCAAGGCGGCCTCGTCCAGCCGTTCGGCGAGGTCGCACGTCCCGAAGTAGGAGCAGTTGGCGGCGTCGTAGTAGTTGGCCGACTCGGCCAGGCCCACCCACAGGGCTGCCGTCGCCCCGGTGATGGAGGTCCGGCCGAGAAGCCCTTTGACCTGCGGGCGGACCGTGGGGCGCAGCGCGTCGTACGGCAGGAAGCGGGCCAGTTCACGGCCCGCGTTGGTGACGAGGAACGCGTGGTCGGTACCGAGCAGGGCGAGGTTGCGGGAGGCGAAGGAGTGGACCGTGTCGGCGGTGGACCGGTCCGCCGTCACCGCGGCGACGAACACCGGAAGCTGGTGCCCCCGGAAGAGCACGGTGAACGTGCTGTTCACGGCGGCCCGCATGTGCCAGAACGCGTTGTGCGACGGGTCGTAGCCGGAGAGCAGGCGCTTGACGACAGACAGATAGCGGGCGTTCTCCTGGGAGCTGTCGATGAGCGTGACCGCTTCGGAGAGCGTCTCGCCGTTGGCATCGGTGACATCACGGGAGCGTGGGGAGGCGAAGAAGGCGTCGAGCCCGGACCGAATCGCGGTGGTGAGCGCCGGTCCGTACGCGCCGACGGCCGCTTCGTTGTACCACTGCACGTAGTACCCGGCCCGCAGGTACAGCACCAACTGGGTCACACCGGTGGACCCGTTGCCGGGGTAGGTGGCCGAGGCGTCGCGCAGCGCGTACGCCACCGTCACCATCTGCGCCTCACGGAACGCCAGGCGCGCGTTCTCGCCGGTGAGGCCGAACAGGGTGTTGACGCACGCGGTGGTGGACGCCTTGATCTGCTGGACGAGGCCGCTGCCGGTACGCGAGGTGAAGTCCGCCGGATCACAGGCGGCGACAGCGGCGGCCGGTCCTTCGGCGGGCTCGTCGTAGTCCCGCTTGAGCGCCGCGTCGGACGCCGGGGCCGGGCCGCGCTCGTCGACGGGTAGCGCCGAGGCGCGTACGTGGTCGGGCTCGGGCGCGCCGTCCGGCAGGAGGGACGCGGCGGGCGGGGCCTCCGCGCCGCCGCTGTCCGCCGGGGTCGTGGCGGCGGCCGGGGGTCGCGGGGCGGACGCGTACGACGGGGCGGACGCGTACGACGGGGCGGCGAACGAGGCCGTACCCAGGCACAGGCAGAGCGCCGACGCGGCTAAGGCCGCGGCACGTCTGCGCATCGATGCTGGTCTCACCAGCTGCCTCCTCTTAAGGCTCACCCGATGCGGGTGTGGGGGATGAGGTGGGGTGGGGATGGCGGAGCCGCACCCAGCGGTTCCCTGCGATCGCCACGGACACGATCGCCACGGACAGCTATCGGCATGGACAGCGATCGGCATGGGGAGATTGGCATGGACACGCTGAGTACTGTACGACAGTACAATTTCACACAGCACTGGCTTTGAGAAGGTGCCGTACGCGAACTTCCGCCGAGGACATGGCGATGACCCCCGCTGAACGTGTCAGCGAGGGCCATCTCGTAGCGGCGTCCGATCAGGCGCTCAGGTCGCCGCCCTTCACGGCGGTGACGAACGACGACCAGCCGTCCGCGGCGAACGTGAGCGCGGACCCGGTCGGCCCCATTCCGCCCGATCCGCACCGTGCTGGGCGCATCTCAGCCGCAGGACTCACGCGTGGACTGTCCGCGCTGGCGGGCCGGGGAGCCGGGGGTCTCGCCCGGAGGGGCGCTTCCCTGGTCGAGCAGCCGTCGCTGGGAGAGGAGGTAGCCCAGCTCGGCCCGGCTGCGGCTGCCGAGCGCTTCGGAGACCTTGCGGATGTGGGTGGAGACGGTGCGAGCGCTCATGCCCAGCCGGGACGCGATCGATTCGTCCGTGTGGCCGGTCACGACCATGCGGAGCACGGTCCGGCGGACGGAGCTGGTGAGCAGGTCGGGGCGGTGCCGTTCGATGCTGATGGCGACGGGCTCCGCACGCTCCCACGCATGATCGAACATCTTGGCGAGGAACTCGATCACCCCCGGGTCCCGGAGGGCCAGCGCGGTGGTCCTGCGCTCGGCGGTCCCCGGGATGAAGGCGATCGTGTGGTCGCAGATGATGACGCGCTCGAAGACCTCGTCCACGGTACGGACCTGGCCGCCTTCGGCGAGGACCTGTTCGATGTAGGCGAGGGTGGGCGCGTGCGACCGCACGCTGTGCTGGTAGAGGGTGCGCTGCCGTACGCCCTTGCGCAGGAGCGCGAGATCGCGGGGCAATGCCTCGGCGAGCAGCGCGGACGGCCGGCCGCCGCCGGGTTGCGCGGTCAGCAGCTCGTCCGTGCAGGACCCGACGGCCTTCCGCAGCGCCTCCCCGATCACCTCCTCCCCGCTCAGCGACTCGATGGGCAGCTCGGCCCGGCGCTGGACCTCTCGGTAGACGGCCTCCGCCGCGAGAAAGGATGAATGCAGGACTTCCAGGGTTTTCCGGCGCTCTTCGATGTCACGCTCGATATGACGCGCGAGCAGCGATTCGGCGATTCCGGGGGGAACAGGCACGTACCTGTCCCGCCCGCCGGGCAGCGGCCTCAGCAGCCCGGACCTGAGGAGACATCCGGGCACATCACCGGATACCGCCCCCGCCTCCAATGCCTCTCGGTAGCGCCGCAGCCCCTCTTCGCACAGGCGCACCTCGGTAAGTGGCGTTATGTCAGGTTCTGGCGCCATCTGCTCATCCTTCGTGTTGCCGCAATGCGTGGTCAGGACGACAGGCAGGCTCGCATCGACGCCGGAATATGCGAAAGGATGGCCATGACGCAAATAATGCGCCCGAACAAAAGAGGGAGCGTCATCCCACCCGAGCTGATTCACAGGAACTCGCCCGGAAAATTTCACAAACGGGAAACGCTCGCAGTGAAACATGGAAACAATCACATCGATAAGGTGATGGTATGTATAGGACCGCCAACGCTGCGCACACTTGCTTTTCACGGCCCACCCGCCACGCACGCCGGACACGAAAAGACTCGGCCTGGGGGTGATGCACAAAACCCACAAAGGGCGATATTCCCTATCCGGCCTTTTTCTCCGCGAAGTTCATAGAGAAACGTCTCACATGCTGAGACATGCGACGCCGCGGGCACGCTCGGCGCGGGGATTCGGGACGCCGCCTCAGTCCTGTGCGAGATCGGCCGGGGTGGACCTGGCGAGGTCGCCCAGGGTGGCCAGGGCCCGGGAGAGGGTCCCCGCGGACGGCGAGGCGAGACCGAGGCGGATCGCGTGCGGACCGCGGTGGCGGCCGGCGGAGAACGCGGCGGCCGGGGTCACCGCGATCCCGTGCCGTGCCGCGGCGGCGACGAAGGTATCGGCGCGCCACGGACGAGGCAGCTCCCACCAGCGGTAGTACGAACCCGGGGCGCTGCGGGTCACGAAGTCCCCGAGGTGGCGCTCCGCGATCTCCTGCCGCTCAACGGCCTGTCGCTGCTTGGCCCGTACGAGGTGTTCCACGGCTCCGTCCGTCTGCCACTGCGCCATCGCCTCCAGAGGGAAACCCATGGGCGTCCATCCTCCCGAGCGCAGTGCGGCCGCCACCCCGGCCGACACGGCGGCGGGGGCGACAGCGAAGCCGAGGGACAGCCCCGGGGACAGTCGCTTGGACAGGCTGTCGACGAGAACCGTCCGCTCGGGCGCACGCGAGGCGAGCGGCGGCAGATCGTCCCGGAGGAAGGCCCAGACGGCGTCCTCGATCGCATGGATCCCGCACGTCAGCAGCGTTTCGGCCAGGCGGTCCAGCCGGTCCGCGGGCATGGTCAGCGACAGCGGGTTGTGCAGGACGGGCTGTACGTAGACGGCGTGCAGCGGCCCGGCCCGGTGCGCCTCCTCCACCGCTTCCGGAATGACCCCGGCCTCGTCCATCGCCAGCGGCACGAGGGTGACGCCGAGGCGGGTGGCGATCGCCTTGAGCACCGGGTACGTCAGCTCCTCGACGCCCAGCCGGGCGCCCGGGCGGGTCACCGCGGCGACGACCGCCGAGATCGCCTGGCGACCGCTCCCGGCGAACAGGACGCGCGCCGGATCGGGGCGCCAGCCGCCCCGTGCGAGCAGGTGGGCCGCCGCGTCGCGCGCGGCGGGCGTACCGGCCGCGCCGACCGGTCGCAGGACCTGCTCCAGGCGCTCGGGGAGCAGCAGCCTGCCGAGTCCGGCGGCGAGCAGCTCGGCCTGCTCGGGCACCACCGGGTAGTTCAGCTCCAGGTCGACCCGGCTGTCGGCGGGCTCGGACAGGGCGGGTGCGGCGGCCGCCGCACCGGGAGCGTCGCGGACGAAGGTGCCCCGGCCCACATGGCCGACGGTGAAACCCCGGCGCGCGAGCTCTTGATAGACGCGGGTGGCCGTGGAATTGGCGATGCCGTACTGCCGGGCGAATTCCCTTTGGGCGGGGAGCCGTTCACCCGCCTTGAGCCGGCCCACCCGGATCTCCTCCGCCACCGTATCGGCGACACTCCGGTAGTCCTTCACGGACCTCACCTCCCGTACTCACCACGCATCGACTTGCTCCTCGACAGCGAAGCACAGCATTGCACCGAGTTCAATATTTCGTATTGAACCGAGGAAAGATTTGACCTTACACTCGAATTGCTCCGATGCCTGGCCGCGCAGAAGACCGGAAATGCACGGAGCGCGCGGGCAACGGAACTGACCACGGAACAGACAACGGAGCAGAGGCGGCGCACAGCAATGGTTGAGCTGACCGGAGTACTGGGGGTGGCGATGGTGGCCCTGGGGATGGTGCTCACCCCCGGCCCGAACATGATCTACCTCGTCTCCCGGAGCATCACCCAGGGTCGCCGCGCCGGAGTCGTCTCCCTCGGCGGCGTGGCGGTGGGGTTCCTGGTCTACCTGCTGGCGACGAACCTCGGCCTCTCGGTGGTCTTCATCGCGGTGCCCGAGCTGTACATCGCGGTGAAACTGGCCGGCGCGGCGTACCTGGCCTACCTCGCCTGGACCGCACTGAAGCCCGGGGGCGTCTCGGTCTTCGCTCCCCAGGACATGCCGCACGACTCCCCGCGCAAGCTGTTCACGATGGGGCTGATGACGAACCTCCTCAACCCGAAGATCGCCATCATGTACCTCTCGCTCATCCCGCAGTTCATCAACCTGGATTCGGGACATGTGCTCTTCCAGGGCTTCGTGCTCGGCTCCGTCCAGATCGCGGTGGCCCTCACGATCAACCTGAGCATCGTCCTGGCCGCCGGATCCATCGCGGTCTTCCTCGCCCGCCGCCCCGCCTGGCTGAAGGTCCAGCGCTACATGATGGGGACGGCGCTCGCCCTCCTGGCCGTCTCGGTCACCCTGGACACCTCGATGCCCGCCCGTTCGAGCTGATCCCGCAGGGTCATCGCGGTGAGGTGCTCGGCGTGTTCCTGGAGGGAGCGGACGCCGACGTCGCCGCTGTTGAGGGCGTCGATGCCCTGGACGGCTGCGGCGAGTGCCTGGACGGTGGT
>NZ_JBIVLW010000023.1:0-84366 GCF_044752765.1 Streptomyces sp. NPDC088706 | reverse complement strand
CGATCGTGCTGGTGGAGGCGGCGGCGGCCGACACGGTGGCCGAGGCCGTCACCAAGGCGTTCGCCGGGGCGGGACACGCGGCACCGGGGATCTTCACCGCCGTCCCCTCGGCGGGAGCGCGCCGCCTGCACTGAAACCGCGGAGCGTGGCGGGGCGCCCTATGGCGACCATGGCGGCGTCGTCGTTCAGATGTCCGTCGACATGGTGCAGAAGGTCGCGCCGGAAGCGGCGGAGGAAGGCGTCGGGGTCGCTCTCGCGCCAGCCGGTGATGCGCTCGGCGAGCGGGTAGAAGGCACCGCTGGAGTCGCGGGCCTCGGTGACGCCGTCGGTGTACAGCAGCAGAAGGTCTCCCGGCTCGAACGGGAAGCTGTCGGCGGAGTGATCCGGAGGTGCGAGTTCGCCCAGGCCCAGCGGAGGCGCGGGATGGAGAGCGTCCATCGTCGTCGGTCGGCCCTGGCGCAGGACGACCGGCGGCGGATGCCCGCAGGAGACCATCTGGACCCGGCCGTGGTGATCGGGGATGTCCAGGATGGTGGCGGTGATGAACGTTTCTCCGACGTGGTCCGTCTCGCCCGGTTCCGTCAGGTCCCAGCACACGCTGCGTTCGAGGTAGGTCACCAGTTCGCTCAGGCTCGCCTGGCGATGGGCCGCGGTGCGGAACGCTCCGAGCAGCAGGGCCGCGTCATTGACCGCGGTCATTCCCTTGCCTCGCACGTCTCCGACGATCAGCCGGGTGCCGGACGTGGTGCGTGCCGCCGCGTAGAGATCACCGCCGATCTGCGCCTCGGCCTCGGCGGCGATGTAGAGAGAGGCGACATGCAGCGGTCCGAGCCGCCTGGGCAGCGGTGGCAGGACGACCCGCTGGGCGGCCTCGGACACGTACCGTACTTGCGTCAGCTCCTTCGCGCGCCGCTCCCGCAGCACACAGAAGATCACCAGGCTCGTTCCGACCAGTACCAGGGCGATGATCTGTGCCTCGTGATTGGCCGAGAGCAGGTCGGCAGGATCGCGCAGCACGCCGATGGTCGTCTGGGCGATCACAGCCAGTGCGGCGACCAGACCCACTGTCCGGGGCCCGCCGAACGACGGCGTGAGCGCCGGAGCCGCGACGAGCAGCGGACCCAGGTGGATGTCGGGCGGCGCGAGTACGTCGATCACGGTCACCGCGACCATCCACCCGATCGGGATGGCTGCCAACGCCCATCCCGCTCGCATCGGCCGACGAAGTCCTTCGAGACGCTGGACCATGATTCCTCTCTACACCGCCCTCGCCCGGCCCGCACCGGCTGGGACGGCCGCCGGGCGGTACGCCCACGGCTCCTCCTGGCACCCGCGTGACCAGGAACTCCTTGCCACGCGAACGTCGACGGTACGAACCAACTGTCCCGCCCGGTGTCCGGTGAGGAAGGCCTGTGCGAAGACCACGGAGAGGGGGAACTCGTCGAGCCGCACCGGCCGATGACCGCGCTGCTCCGCACGAGATCCGCCGGCGGCACTTCGCGATCTCCGGCCCACCGGCCCGTCAGTCCCGTACCGCCGGACGCCCTCGGGGGAGCAGGAACCAGGCGCAGACCAGCCCCGCGGCGAAGACGCCGGCCGCCACGGCGAATCCGAAGACCATGGCCCGCGCGGTGTCCTGGGCCCTCAGCTCCGGGCCCACCGCGTGCTCGTGGGCCAGAATGACCGCCCCGACCACCGCGAGTCCCAGCGTGCCGCCGAGTTGGCGGACGCTCTGCACGATGCCCGACGCCTGCGTGCGGTCAGCGGCCGGGACGCGGTTGAGCGCGTCCGTGTTGACCGGGGAGAAGATCAGGCCCAGGCCGAGCCCCACCAGCGCCATGCCCGGGACCTTGGAGAGGTAGGCGATGTCCGGCAGCCGGGCCGCCCAGATGATCGTGCCGAGGGTCGCGAGGGCGAGTCCGGTGAGCAGGGGCGGCCGCGAACCCGAGCGGTCGTACCAGCGGCCGGCGATCTGTGCCCCCGCCATCAGCGGCAGGATGAGCGCCAGGGACGCCAGTCCCGCGTGGACAGGGTTGTAGCGCAGGAGGTTCTGGGCGTAGAGCGAGGTGAACAGCACGATCGGCAGGAGTCCGAACTGGGTCGCCAGCAGCACCACGATGTTCCCGAGGAAGGCCCGGTGCCGCAGCAGCCTCACCTGCACCAGCGGGTCCCGCGCGCGGAGCTGACCGATGACGAAGACCGCGGTCAGCAGCAGACCCGCGGACAGGGGCAACAGCGTGTACGGGGAGGTCCACGTCCGCGCGGCGGACTGCTGGAGCGCGTAGACGGTCGTGGCGATTGAGCCGACGAGCAGCACCACGTGCCAGGGCCCTACGGTCAGGGAGGGCTGGGCCGGGTCGGCCGGGCGGGCGCGGCGCACCAGGTACAGCGCCACCACGCCCACGGGAACGTTGATCCAGAAGATCGCACGCCAGGTGACCCACTCCGTCAGCGTGCCGCCGAGCAGTGGCCCGAGGGCCAGGGACACCTGGCTGATGCCCACGTACGCACCCATGGCCCGGCCCCGTACGGCAGGGGGGAACGCGGCCATCACGATGGCGGCACCCACCGGCATCATCAGCGCGGCACCGGCCCCCTGGAGCGCCCGGGCCGCGATGAGCCAGCTCTCTCCGGGAGTCCCGGGGGGTGTGAAACCGCACAGGGCGGAGGCCGTGAGGAAGCTCAGTACGCCGATACGGAAGGTGGTGACCGGTCCGAACTTGGCGCCGAGCCGGCCGCCGAGCGCGACGGCGGCGGCCATCGCCAGGACGTAGGCGTTGACGACCCACTGCTGGCCACCGGACGAGAGCGGGAGATCCCGGGCCATGGTGGGCAGCGCCACCGTGACGATCGTCTGGTCGAGCATGATCATCGACAGTCCGGCGGTCATCGCGATCAGCGTCGTCCGACCGGCACGTGAGGAGCGCGCCGCAGAGGGCGCCGCCGCGGCGAGGATGTTCAAGACGCGGTCCCGATGTGCCGGGAACCGCCGGTGACGCGGTCGGTGTACTTGAGGCCGCAGACGACGAGCAGGACGGGGACGGCCCAGTTGAGGAGGATGTTGCCCCAGAACCCACTGCCCGACGCCTGTAGCGCACCCGCGATCAGGTGGCAGAGGGCCATCACGGAGATGATTCCGGCCCACAGCAGCGAGAGCCGTCGGTTCACACCGCGGAAGACGGGGCTTTCCCAGTACCCGCGGTCGATTCCGGCACGGGCGTACTGCTCGGTGAACGGCACGGTGAACGCGGAGACCAGCATGACCGCGGCGAGGACGAGCGCCGCGCCGCCCCGCGCGTAGTCGACCAGCAGCTCGCGCACGGGGAGGCTCGCGGCGAAACCGGTCACTGCCAGAACGCCGAACGTCATGACCCCCGCGGCGTCGATGACCTTCAACCCGTCCGCCAGAAGACCGCGCACGGCGAGGAGCAGTGAACCGGCGCAGGCGGCCAGCGCCGCGTACCCCACGGCATTCGGCCCCAGATGCTCGGCGATCGCCGAGAACAGAACCCACGGCACCAGGCCGAGCAGCAGATGGGTGGCTTTCATCGAGGTCTCCGGCGTTGTCGTCCTGAGGAACACCATCAGCATGCGAATCCCCGTGCGCGCACACATCCGTCGCATGACGGAGGGTTTCGTGACAGTGCTCCCGCCGGGCACCGCCGGCCCGGACGCGGACCCGCTCCTTCGCGGCCGTGCCGCGCCAGGAAGGTGGAGCGGCGCTGTCAGCCCGTCCTCAGGAACCGCCGGAATCCTGGGCCCGGCGGGCGGTGACGACCGCGGCGAGCTCGATGCGACTGCTCAGCGCGAGCTTCGCCAGCGTGTGGGAGACGTGGGTCTGCACCGTGCGGGGAGAGACATGAAGCGCGCGAGCGATACCGGGCCCGGAGAGGCCGGAAGCGATCAGTTCGGCGATCCGCGCCTCCGTAGGCGTCAGGGCGGCCCAGCCGCCGGCCGGCCGGCGTCGCGCGGAAGCTCCGCCCAGCCGTACGCCCACCGCGCGCAGCCTCCCCTTCACGCGGCCGGCCACACCCGAGGCACCGGTCTCCTCCGCACGCTGGAGCGCCTGCCGCCCGCAGCGCCGCGCACGGTCCTTGTCGCCGAGGGTCGCGGCGGCCACCGCGGCCTCCTCCCACGCCGCCATCTCCGTCAGGGTCTCGCCTGCCCGGTGAGCCGCCTCGGCGGCTTCCAGGGCCCGTTCCACGATCTGATCGTCCGTGCCGGTGAGGGCCTCGGCCAGCCGCACCGCCGGGGCGAGCGCCGGACTGAGCGGGCGCGGCAGCCGTACGAGGTCCCGGGCGATCACGGCCCGCAGCTCGTCGTCGGCGGCGCGTATCGCCACTCTGCTCCACTCCGGCGCCACGGTGGCCAGCCACAGGAAGCAGTGCCGCTCGGCCGCGTCCGCCCACAAGCGGCGGGCCAGCCGCGCCGCTTGTGCGTACTTCCGGCGTGCCTCCAGCAGCGCTACCCACGCACGGGCCGGCTGCGGGATGCCGAACTGCAGCGGGGCGGACCCGGATTCCCAGGCGCTGAGCCGTACGTCGGCGGCGTCCAGGTCGCCCCGCAGGACGTCGATCAGTGCGCGCGCGCCCACGGACAACGACGTCCAGGCGAGCTCTCCGGTCTCCGCCAGTTCGAGGCCGGTGTCGAAGGAGAGGGCCGCGTCGTCCAACCGTCCCGCGCTCATGTCGATGGACGCGCTCAGGAGCTGGTGGGGCGCGGCCTGCCAGTGGGCCGCCCGGTTCTCGCGCAGCCGCCGGACATCGAGCAGCGCTTCCCGCGCCGCCCGGGGACCGCCGAGGAAAAGCTCGACGAAAGGCGGCCAGATGTCGCTCGACACCCCTTCGTACGGGTCCACGCCGGTCGACATGTGGCGGCGCGAGGCCTCCCATGCGAGTTCGGCGCTCTCGTGCGGTGAGCCGGTGAGGCACAGCCGGACCGCCTCGGTGACCAGCCCCGTCAGCGTCAGCTCCAGCGGATCGGGAACGGGCGGTCGCAGGGTCAGGGGTTCCAGACCGCCGAGCTGGACGAGCTGCCGACGGTGCTCGACGAGGATGTCCCGTACACGCGGCGGCAGGAGTCCGCGCAGTGCCTCGTCCACCAGGGCCAGTGCCGCTGCGACCTCGCCCCGGACAGTGAGTGCGAAGATCAGCACGCGGCGCAGTTCGACGGTCCGCGCCGGGTCGGCGGTCATGTCCAGGGCGGTTCGCGCCGCAGCTTCGGCCCGGCGCATCTGCCCGGACCGGGCGAGGGCCCGCGATCTCCTGATCGCCAGCTCGAGGGCGGCCGCCGAGGCCCCGGACTCCACGGCAGACCCGGCAAGGAGGTCCGCTTCGACGGCGGGCGCGTGGGCCAGGTCGTCAGCGGCGTCCTGGACGGCGCTCAGGACCGCCTCCGGCGGCGCGCCCGAGGCGATCACGTGGTGGACGCGCTCCGCCGAGGGCCTCCCGCGGCGAGCGGCCGCGGCGTGCAGGACACGGCGCAGCGGCTCGGGCATGGCGCGGTCGACGGCGTCGCGGTAGCTGTCATGCGTGAAGGCGATCCGTCCGAAGGCGTCGAAGGCGACGACAGCGCGGTCGATGAGCCCCTGGACCGGTTCGACGACCGCGACGGCATCCCACCCCACGACCGCCGCGAGGTCCTCCGGTTCGACGGGCCGCCCGATGACCGCCAGCGCGCGGGCCACCTCACGGACGGGGCCCTCCCAGGTGCCGGGCGCGATCCCCACCGCGTGGTCCGGGCCGAGGAGTCCGGCCGGCCCGGCTTCACACCCGGGGAGCAGTTCGACCCGCTCGCCGCCGTCGAACGCCCCGAGGCGCGTCAGATCGTCGATCAAGGTGGTGACGTGCAGCGCGTTGTCCCGGTGCGTGAGCAGTGCCGAACGAAGGCGCGGGCCGGGCCGGCGGCCGGTGCGCTCGCGCACCAAGGCGTCGAGGTCGATCTCGTCCAACGGCGGCAGCACGAACTCGGCCACATCGGGACCGCGCAACAGGCGGGTCAGGTATTCGCGCTCAGGAGCCGGGCGTCGGGCGATCAGCAGGGCGAGCGGCAGGTCCCGGGCGGCCGACGCCATCATGTGCAGCACGGAGAGGGACGCCGCGTCGGCCTCATGGGCGTCGTCGACCGTGAGCAGGGTCGGCGACAGCGCGCACAACTCGTCGAGACGGGCCAGCAACCGGTCGTCCGCGTCGGCGGGGACCGGACGCCCGAGGTCGATGCCGAGCACCCGGCTCACCACGGAGTAAGGGCCACGATCGACGAGTTCACCGACGGCCGCGCGCCGGGTCACGACCCCGGGCCCCGCCGGAACATCGTGCAGGGTGCGGCTCTTCCCGGTGCCGACGCCGCCGGTCACGACCAGCACCGACGGTCCTGCGGTCCCGGCCGTGGCCAGGGCGCGGGCGGTGGCCTCGGTGAGGGCCGCGTCCAGCTCACGGCGGTTGCGCGGGGGTGAACCGTTCACCTGGACCACCCTAGGCGGTGCCCTGGGATCGATCGGGCAGGGTGGACCGTGGTCGGGCGACGCACCGCTGTGCGCTGTCGGACTCCGAGCGGGAGTCCGCCCGGTGCCGGTGGCCCGGGCCGGCGTGTTCGAGCGGATGCCCCGGGCCGCCCGGGCGGCGGCGGACGCCGCCGGGGGCACCGCCGGTCGGCGTCGTCACCGTCGCCGGGGATGAAAGGAGACGGCCCGCGGACGCCTACGGAGCACAGGCCCGACCGTCGACACGGACGTCGGACAGCCAGGAGCCGTGGCCGGGATCGCCTCGCAGGACGAGGCCGATCGTGAGGGGCACACCCGCGGCGGACGTGCGGTTGTAGTCCGCCGGGGTCACCGTGACCCGGTTTCCCTCCCTCGTGTGAACGCCGTTCCATGTGTAGATCGTTGCTTCGTCCGGCACACGGAACGTCACCGTCCAGTTCTGGAGGGCCCACCGAGGCGAGAGGGTCAGATTCGCCTCCACTCCCCCGTCCCAGGAGTTCGTCACGTCGAATGCCGCGGTGCAGACTCGCGGTGACGGCGGCGGTTCGTTCCGCACCTGGGAGTGGTCGGCCGCCGCGCCCGGTGTCCCGGAGCTCTCGGCGGCCGGCGACGCGGGCTGCGATGCCTTTCTTCCAGGCCTGACGTCGCCGGGGCCCTTGGAGCTGTCGGCTTCGGGCCGGCTCCGGTCGGAGGCCTGGGGGGATGGGCCGGTGTCGGACCCCGGCTTGTCCAGCAGGCGCGGCAGCGGTACGTATCGCGGGAAGGCGTTGTCCTTGACCAGGTCGAGCGAGCCCGCGACCAGCAGCATGCCGGCCACGGCACCCGCCGCCCACAGCAACGGAAGTCCCCGGTCGAAGAACGCTCCTGGCCGGTGCCGGAGCGACAGACGCGGCTCGCGCGGCTGCTTCGCGGAGTCGGCGGTGGTGTCCGCCAGTTCCCTGCGCCTCTCCGCCACGTAGGCGGGACCGTCCCAGTGGAGCACTGCCTGGGCGACCACTGTCGGCAGCAGGGTGCTGTCCGCACTCAGAAACTCGAAGTCCTCTGTGCAGTCAGGACACTGGTTCACATGTCTCTGGAGGTCCGCCGGCATGCCGGCCGGACGCTGCCGCACGGCCGCATCCAGAAGCCCGGCGTAGGAACGGCACGTGGAGTTCCGTGCCTGGTAGGAGTGTGCCAGCGAACCACGTTCACGGAACTCCGCTGTCACCCGGAGAACGTCCTGGGCGACCTGGGCACGGGAGCGTTCCAGTCGTCGAGCGACAACCGCGTCCGGCAGCCCCTCCACGCAACTCCACCAGAACAGTTCGCTGTCCGAGGCCGCGAGACCGCGCAGGCCGCTGACCGCCAGGGCTTCTTCGGTGGTCTGCCGGGCGGCGTGCTCGCGCCCGTCCTGCTCCAGCCACTCCAGCAGTCGACCGGACAGCCACGCGCGGTTCGCGGGCACGGCTGCCCATGCGACAGCCGTGTCGAGGACCGCGTTCAGTGCGACGGCGACCGTGGGAAGGCCGTCCGTCTCACATACGCCCTGCTGCGCGGTGACCCGGGAACGTTCTTCTGCCTGCCGCACAAGTCGCTCGGCCGCAGCACCGTCACGCGTGCACAACCGCGCATAGGTGAGCATGGGTCCGAACTCGCCGTCCCACAGGCCGCGGCCGATCTCCGGCAAGGGTGTCCCGCCGCCGGCGGCCCTCCGGTGGGTCTGTCGGCGCTGGGTAGCCAATTGCGACAAGATTCCTTCCCTGTGGGTCCGAGGGCACGGTGACCGCGTACCGCTCGGATGAGTGTCCGTCGAGCCAGAAACAGGTTCGCGCGCGTGTGGTGGGTGATTTCGAGCGTGGCACGCCACCACCACCTGTACAAGATCTGCTTCAAGGGCCGGTTTCCCGGCCGGGGACCGGTATGCGTCGTCCGCACGTTCCCGGCCCGTCCTCCACCGCGGGGCACCCGGGCCGGCGTCGGCGGAGTCGTTCAGGCGTAGCTGTCCACGGCTCGCCGGCGAAGCGCGGTCACCACCGGTATCGGGGCCGGCTCCCGCGGCGGCTGCGAGCCGCCGACGGCTTCCGGTGGCAGCCATCCCGCCTGGTGGGAGCAGTGGTCTGGGGCGACGGTCCCGTTCCCTCGGCGCGGCCGCCACGTACGGGACACCCTGAGCCGCTGGTCACGGCCGCTCCCTCCAGGTCCGTCCCGACGCGGACGAGGAGCGCCTGCGCCGCCGGGTCCGCGCACCCGCCGCTGTCCCGGTGGTGCGGAGGGAAGGCCGGCCGCCGCGGCCAAGTGCTCATCCGGGATGGGCGTTTGCCGCGGTTGCGGGCAGGCGTCGACCCGGGCTTCCCCATGGGGCGGCGGAAAGGGCGCGCCGGAACGGCGTTTCCGTCACACGTTCGGGCCGACCGGCGCCGATCGCTTCTGTTGGATGAGCGGTTGCGTACGAATCGCGTCTTCGCCGCCTGGCCCAGTTGTTCACTGCGTCGGGTAGACGCCGCGTTTGCCGATGACGAGGAGCAATCGCCATGAGCACGGACGACACGACCGCGTTCCTCCCGTGGATCCAGGGACCGTGGTGTGAGAGCCGGACCCGTGGATCTCTGCGCCTGGTCCCCTTCCCGCCCCGTCGGCGCGTCGTGCAGTGCCTCGCCGTGCTCGGCAGGGACGTTCCGCTGCAACGGCTCTGGTCGCTCGTCGAGCAGGACGAGGACCTGCTCGGCATCGTGGAGGCTTCCGTGGAGGCCGGATGGGTCACCTGGAGTCCCGGTGAGGGCCGGGTCGGGGTGGTCCGAGCCGTACGGGCCGACGTCATTGCGGCGATGACACCTTCCGAGGCGGAGATCGCCTACCGGTGGGCCGCCCGGTGGTCGCAGGGAGCCACCTCCTTGCTGCACCGGGCGGCGGCTGTCCGTGGAGCCGACGAGTACCTCGCCCGGCGGCTGGAGGCGGCGGCACACCGGTCGGGTGCCCAAGGACAGGTCGGAAAGGCGGCTGAACTGCTGAGCCGTGCGGCAGACATATCCGCCGACACCGCTCTGGCCGCCGGCCGTGAGACGGCGTCGACCGTGTTCGCCTTGCGAGCCCATGATCTGGCCCGGGTCCGCAGGTCGCTGTCGGTGATGCGGCAGGACGAGTACTCGACGTTTCGTCACGCGCTGGCGGGGCGCCTCGCCGTCCTGGAGAACAGGATCGAGGAGGGCGCGTCCCTGCTGGGAGAGGCATGCCGGGAACTGCGGCATGCCGGGGGGGCCGGCAGCCAGGATCTTCAGGCCGCCGTCGTGCAGTGGGCTGCCCATGCCCGGTGGCTGGCCGGCGACCCCGTGGAGAGGATCGGGCAGCAACTGAAGGAGCTGGATGCCCCTGCCCTCCGTGATCCCTACTGGGTGGGCGAACGGCAGCGGCTGGAAGCAGTCCTGACCTCGTCCGCCGAGGGACCCGCCAAGGGGCTGCGGGCGCTCGCCGCAGGCTCCGCGGTCGCGCTTTCCGCCTCGGCGGAGGTGCGCGGACGATCGGCTGTCACCGAGGCGTGGCTGCACCTGGAGACCGGTGATCTGGACCGGTGCGAGGCCGCGGCGTCCGGTGCGCTCATCGCGGTCTCCCTCGATGAGACCAGTCACGTCGCCGAGGCGGTCGCGACGATCCGCGGCCATGCACTCTGGCTGCGCGGGGCGTGGAAGCAGGCGGAGGTGTGCGGGCGCTCCGCCGCGCGTTCGTCGTCACCTCTCTGGCGGTCGCGAGGCCGGGCGCTGCTGGCACTGGTGGCGGCTTCCCGAGGAGTGGTGCAGCGGAACGCCGCCATCGGCGGGCAGGAGCCGGAGACCTCCGTCCTGGGCGCCGCGGCCCAGCTGTTCACGGCACTCGTGGCCGCCGAGGCGACCGAGGGCACCGATGGAGTCGGCCTCCTGGCCGCGGCGGAGTACCGGCTCGGCAGGGAGGTGCTGTCCGGTCCGCTGCTGCCGTGGCGGAAGGTGGAACTCGTCCGCGCGGCTACGACATCGGGGTACACCCGTCTCGCCGCCACCCTCATCACCTCGATGCGGGCCGATGCCCATGGCGCTCCGCCCTGGGTCCAGGGATGCCTGTCGTGGATGGAGGCGCTGTCCGCGGCACGCACCGGGTCCCGTGACTCGGCCGCCCGGCTCTATGCCCGAGTCGATGAGGTGGCTGCCGCGTTCGAGGCGACCGCCCCGTGGTACTACGCCCGGTACCAGGCGGATTACGCCGAGTTCCTCGCAGCCGTCGGCGACCGCCGCGCGGCGGTCGACAGGTTGCGGGCGGCACGGGCCGTCGCTGATCGGATCGGTGCGAAGACCCTGGTGAACCGGTGCGCGACAAGGCTGAGGACGCTCAGGGTGCCGATGAACGCCGACGTGTTCGGCCTGACGGCACGGGAGACCGAGGTGGCCGAGCTCGTCAGCACCGGTCTGACGAACGGGGAGGTCGCGGGGCGCCTGTTCGTCACGCCGGCAGCGGTCGCGTTCCATCTGGGCAACGTCTATCGCAAGCTGGGCGTCCGCTCGCGCTACGAGCTGCGCCGGTGGTGGAACGAACGGCACGCCGGTTGACGGCTCCGGCCCCGTGACGACGGTTGTCCGGTGCTCGGTGGCGGCGGGCGGTGGCTTGCCCTTCCGCCAGGACGCACGGTGGCCTCGGCCCTCATGGTGAGGACCGGGACCACCCCACGCGTTCGACTGTCTATTCGGTGGTGTAGGTGACGGGTGTGTAGAGGGCGGAGCAGGCCGAAGTGGTACAGCCTGGCGCCCGGAACGAGTACGCACGGCCCTGGTTGACCAGCTTGCCGTGCGCGTCGGTGATGCGCAGGCGGAAGTGGGTGCGTTCGGCGGACGTGGGCTGGATCTCGTAGCGCTGGCCGTTGTCGCCGGTCATCTTCGCCTTCTTCCAGGTTCCGTTCTCCTGGAACTCCACTCCCCTTATGCCGTCGGGCAAGTTCGTGATGATCACTGGGGTGTACCACTGGGAGGCGTTCTTCGCCAGGCCGATCTTGACGTCGCCCTGGTATCCGGGCGCTGGTATGAACCGCCAATTGATCTTCCGGTTGTTCCAGGCACCCTGAATTTCGAGGTCGCCCGTCGGCCGTCCGTCACGGGTGAAACGGGTGAGGCCGCCACGGGCGATGTCCAGGTGGTTACGGTCCGAGCGGCACCACTCGTTGGGATCACCGCAGCTGTCGGTCACCACGGCCTTCAACGTAGCGCCGTTGAACCGGTCCTGCTTCCACTGGCCGCCGCGGCAGATGCCTTGGCCCGCCGCACCGCCGTTGGCGACGGTGCAGAAGTCGCCGAGCGTGATCTCGACCCAGCGACCGCAGTTGAGACCGTTGTTCCAGACGCCGTTGATGCTGTCGGGGACGGGCACCCGCGGCAGGCTGGGGGCGAAGGCACCCGGGGTGTCGAACACGTTGAGGGCGACGAAGTTCTCGCTTTCGATCTGAGCCGGCGGCACACCGCAGCCGCCACCGTCGTCGCCGGTCTTGTCGAAGTGGGTGCCGACCCCCTGGAAGGCGTCATCCGTCGTTCCGGAGAGCGGCCGGCGGGTCTGCGGTGACGGGCTCGGCGTCGGACCGGAGGCGGGGGGTTTCCGGTGCTGCCGCGTCCTGCGCTTCCCGGGCTGCTCACCGGCGGCGGGGGTGGCGCCCGAGAGGGACGGTGTGCTGTCCGTGACGGCGCGCACGGCGGAGGAGGCGCCGGCTCTGCCCGCGTTCGCGTTGCCCGGCATCATGATGCCGGCGGCGACCGCCCCGGCGAGGACAACCACGGCGGCCGCTGTGAACGTGCGTCTGGGCAGTCTGTGGCGGCGGTTCGGCTGGTGCATGGTGATCGACCTCGATCGCTGAAGTACTTCGGGTGGCTCGTCGGTCGCGGAGGGAGAAGCGCCTTGAGGAGAGATGCCGTCCGCTACCGCAGCGTGTGTGCGCGGCTACTTCGACGAGGCGCAGGTCGCCCCGTTCAGAGTGAACTTCGGGACGGCGGCGTGCTCACCTTCGGCGACGAATCCCAGCGACAGCGTGCCACCGGGCTTCACTTCGCCGTTGTAGGGCGCGTTCGTTCCCCTGACGATGGCACCGTCCTGTTCGGTCACGACGTTCCAGGCGTTGACGAGCCGCTGACCGGGCGGCAGGGTCCATTCGACCTTCCACGAGTCCAGCGCCTTCGAGCCGTTCTTCAGCGTCACGTCCGCGCGGTAGCCGTGGTTCCAGGAGTTCGTCACCGAGAAGTCCGCGGTGCACGAGGCGGGCAGGCCTGTTCCGGGCTTCGGCGTAGGGCCGGGATCGGGCCGGTCCGGCTGCGGGGACGGGTCCTGCGAGGCCGGGGGAGAGGGCTTCTCGCTCGGAGGCACGCTCTCGACGGCTCCGTCGTCGGGGACGCTTCCCGTCCCGGCGGCCGTCGCCAGGTCGAAGGCCCGTTCGGGGACGAACTGTCCGGCGCCCGAGATGCAGCCGTCGGCCTCGCCGGGGAGCTTGACCCACAGGAAGGCATCGACGGCGGGGTCGCCGGTGGCCGTGGTGGGTGTGGCGCCGAGGGCACGCCCGGCGGGGTCGCACCATTGGGCGTCGGGTGCGGGACCGTTGCCGTTGCGGCTGGTGTCGACGACGAGGCCGAGGTGGGCCGGGCTGCCCAGGTCCCGGAGCAGACCCTTGCCGTACGTCACTTCTTCCTGGGTGCTGCGATAGTTCGAGACGTTGCTGACGAGGCCGTCCCCGTGGGTGAGGATTCCCGCGCCCTTGAGGTCGGCGGCCTTCACCGGCCAGCCGCTGTGGCCGGCGTCGTAGTAGACACGGGCCCGGGGGTTGGCCTCCTTGACCTTCGCTCCGGCGTCGGCCAGGGCCGCGAGGCGCTTGTCCTTGTCGGTGGAGTTGCAGCTGGCGGCCTGTGCGAGTGAGTCGGGCTCCATGAGCACGTAGACCTCGCGCTCCCCGAGACCGGCGGCGAAGGCGTCCATCCACGTGGCGTAGGCGGCGAAGTCCGGTGCGCCGCCGGCCGAGTGCGAACCGCAGTCGCGGTTGGGGATCATGTAGGGCACGAGCACCGCGGTCCGGTTCTTCTGGGCGGCACTGCTGGTGACCTTCTTGACGGCAGCGGTCACCGCGCTCGGATCGGCGTCGTAGACGGCGAACCAGACCGCTGCGGGTGTGTCGGCGATTTTCGCCTTGATGGTCGCGGCCTTCGGGTCGCCCGCGTTCCCCGCCACCCAGCGGGCGGCCTGGCTGTCGGGGGCGACGTAGAAGGCGGTGGCCGCCGTTGCCCGTTCTTCGGCGGCACCGGCGAACATCGTTGTGTGCACGATGAGTCCCAGTCCCCCCAACAGACCGGCCGCGCCCAATCCGACAACAGCCCGCTTCTTCATTCGACGATGGTGGGCACCCATGCCGTACTTCCTTCCTGGCTCCCGCCCTTGTCCCCACAGCCGGCGGCCCGTCGTGGTGTACGCGCGGGAACTTCCTCGGGTCAGGAGGGGCAAGGCGGACTGACGTGTGGTGGCGAATCGAAACGATAGTTCGAACGCGCCGGCCGGTCCCTGGAAGAAACAACTAGTTACCAGGCCTCGTGGCCGCGGGTGGTTCCGTGGCCGGGGCGCCTGCGGGCGCCCGCAGGAGCCGCCAACGGCTCTCCTGGCCGGCAGCGCCGGGCGCGGCGGCCACCGGCCGACGCGGCCCCCGAACATCCCGCACAGCGCCGCCTGGGTCGGCCGACGGTATTCCCTGCCGACCCATCGGAATGCCGATGCCGGGCATCGGCTTCTTCATTGGTAACCGTCCTGGGGCAGGTCTACGTTCGAGGACATCGCCGCACCGGCGATCCGCGTCTGAAGCGACAGCGTCGCAGGACGCCGGAGCGTGCGATTCCCGTCCCTGGGCCCGTGTGGGCCCACACCCTCGGAGTGACATAGCATGTCCGAGATTCTTTTTGTGATGTCCGGCGTCGACTTCTGGACGCTCGCCGACGGCACCAAGCACCCGACCGGCTTCTGGGCCGAGGAGACCGTCGCGCCGTACGAGGCGTTCAAGGCCGCCGGTCACGAGATCGTTGTCGCCGCCCCGGGTGGCGTCGTCCCCACGGTCGACAAGGCCAGCCTCGCCCCCGAGGCCAACGGCGGACAGGAGGGGGCGGACAGGATCGCCACCACCCTTGATTCCATCACCGAGCTCAAGAACCCCATCCGGCTCGAGGACGTCGACCTCGACGATTACGCGGCGGTCTTCTACCCTGGCGGACACGGCCCCATGGAGGACCGCGCCGTCGACGCCACCTCCGGCAAGCTGCTGATCGGCGCCCTCGACTCCGGCAAGCCCCTCGCGGTGATCTGCCACGCCTCGGCCGCGCTTCTCGCCGCCACGTACGCCGACGGCACCAACGCCTTCGCCGGCTACGAGGTGGCCGCTTTCACCAACGCCGAGGAGGCCCAGGCCGGCTTCGCCGACAAGGCGAAGTGGCACCTGGAGACCCGGCTGGTCGAGGCCGGCGTCGACGTCCGGGTCGGCGAGCCGTGGGCCGCGAACGTGGTCGTCGACCGCAACCTGGTCACCGGCCAGAACCCGTCCTCCTCCGCCCCGCTCGCGGTCGAGGTCCTCAAGAAGCTGGCCTGACCATGGGTACCGACCGGCTCGCACCGGCGGTACACCAGTTACGTCCGCGACGAGGACGCCCCCGTACGCCGAGCGGACGGGGGCGTCCTCGCCGCCGAGCTCGGCCTCCTCTCCCCGCATACACCCTCGTGCCGAACGGCCGGCCCACCGCGATCCGGTCCGGCCTCCTGGTGCCTCTGCGGGGCACTGCCTTCGAGCGGGGAAGCTCCACCGGGGTGGGACGGCGCCGCCGAGTCCTCGCGGCACGCGCTGCCTCCGCCACGACCTGATGACGGGACGTCCGGGCCGTGGAAGGGAAGTACGGTTTCTCGGTGATACCCAGAAATTCGGCGGCTGGGTTGCCGTCAGGTGCGACGCCGGTGACGGATCTGAATTTGCTGCGCACCTTCCTGGCGGTCTACCGTTCCGGCTCGTTCACCGCCGCCGCCGGGCTCCTGGGCCTCTCGCAGCCCACGGTGACCACCCAGATCCGTGCTCTGGAACGGCAGATGGGCCGCGAACTCTTCGAGCGTCTCCCGCGCGGAGCCGCCCCGACCGCCGGGGCCCACGACCTCGCCGCCCGTGTCGCCGTACCCCTCGACGTACTCACCGCCGCGACCAGGTCCGAGAACCGATCCGACCGCCAGGCCGCACCCGTCCATCTGGCCGGCCCGGCCGAACTTCTCTGCACCCGTGTCCTGCCGGCCCTCGCCCGGCTCGTCGTGGAAGGCCTGCAGCTGCGAGTCACCCCGGGCCTGACCGAACCGCTCCTCGACGAGCTGCGCGCCGGCCGCCACGACTTCGTCATCGCCACCTACCGGCCGCGCGGGCGTGCCCTGACTTCCGTACCCCTCCTCGACGAGGAGTCGTCCTGGTCGCCGCCCCCGCCTGGGCCGACCGCGTCACCGACCGGCTGGCCGTGGAGGGACCGGCGGCACTGCACGCCGTTCCCCTCGTCACCTACGCGGAGGACCTGCCCATCGTCCGCCGCTACTGGCGCCACGTTTTCGGCACCCGGCTCTCCCGCCCCGCCGCCGTCACCGTCCCCGACCTCCGCGGAGTCCTCGCCGCCGTCACCGCCGGAGCCGGCTTCACCGTCCTGCCGCGGTACCTCTGCCACGACGAGCTCGCCGACGGCACCCTCGTCCCCCTGCACGAGCCCGACGACCCACCCATCAACACCGGCTATCTCGTCCAACGTCCCGGTTGGCCGGGCAACCCCGACGTCGCCCGGGTCCGCGACCTGCTGATCGACACGGGACGGACCTGGTAACCCGGCGAGCACCTCTGCGCCGAGGCCGTCGACCGCTTGTCGCCGGCTCCGCCGTCGACGAGAGACCCCACCGCCGGACGATGTCACCGCGGCCGCGTCACCTTCTGGGCCGCTGCGAGTTCTTCGCGCGCCTGGTCGAGCCCGGGTGACGACTCGGCCGTGGCGCGGACGGGCGGACCGGCGGGTGGGGACAATTCCTTCACGACATGCAGACCGCGGCCATCGCCTGTCTGGGCGCGGCCTGCAGCGTTGCGTTCGTGACGAGAGGTTCCTGTCGCCACCAGGTCCGGGCGCTCGCGGCCCAGGCCCTGGGCGCCCACCAGGCACGTTCCGAACTCATGGCTCAAGCCCGGCAGAATCCACGCAGCATGGCGTGAGGAGGATGAGCCATCCGCAAAGGTGCTCGACGACGCCTGAATCCGGGTCAGGCGCTGCTCCGGTTCAGCCGCGCAGCCGCCCCGGCGTCGTGTCGAGTCGCCGGCGCAGGAGCGTGCTGAGCGTGGAGGGGTTCTCGTATCCGACGCGGCGGGCGATGGTTTCGGTGCTCAGGTCGGTGGTGCGCAGGAGGTGGCAGGCCTGTTCCAGTCGGAGGTTCTGAGCGAATCGCAGAGGCGATATGCCGAGCGCCGTGTGTATGGCTCGCTGGAGGGAACGTTCGCTCGTGCCGACCGCGCGAGCGGCGTCGGCGATGCTCAGCGGTCGGCTCATGTTCCGGCGCACCCAGCGTTCGAAGGCGCTGACGGTCGGATCGGTACGGGCCAGGTGGCTGGGGATGACGTAGCCGGCCTGGCTGGGCCGGTCGTCGACCACCATGTAGCGGGCTGTGAGATCGGCGAGAGCGGGGCTGGTCCGCCGGACCAGGTCGAGAGCGAGGTCGAGGTGGGCCATGGCCGCGCCGGCGGTTGTCACCCCGTCGGCATGGGCGAGCATATGGCTCTCCTCCAGCACCACACGGGGGTAGGCCTGACGGAACGCGGACGCCAGCCACCAACTGGTGGTGGCGGTGAGGTCGTCCAGGACCCCGGCTTCGGCCAGGAGGAACGTGCTGGTGCAGGCGGCGGCCAGCGGAATGGCCTCGGCCCGGGTGCGCCGCAGCGTCTCGCGCTCGGGCCGGAGGTCGGCGGAGGCGACCCACCGGAGCAGGGGTGCGGGCTTCTTGGGTCCCGCTCCGGGCATCACCAGCAGATCAGGGCGCGGGGCGTCGCCGGGCGGAACGGCATCGATGACGTGGCCGTTGGCACTGCCCACGGCACCCCGTGGGCTGACCAGTGTCATGTCCCAGCTCGGTGGGGGGTGTTGCAGTTCCCCTCGCAGTTCGTTGGCCATGTGCAGCACGTCCATGACGGCCGCCAGCCCGGAGTCGAATACCTGGTCGGTGACAAGGAGCGAGACCTTCATGTCGGGAACGGTAAAGCATCCGGCGGATCCGCCACTGCCGCGCGGTGCGCGTACGTCCGTACGGTCATCACATCGCACCAGCGACACCCCAGCACCATGACAGGAGCAACCACGGTGACCACCGCATCCGCATCCACTCCCGACAGCACGCGCGTCGGCCTGCTCGCCCGTATCGAAGCCCTTCCCCAGCACGTCGGCGACGTGGAGGAACTGCTCACCGGCGCTCTTCGGCTGGCTGTGGAGGAGACGGGCACCTCTGTCTGGTTCGCGCTGCGTCTGAGCCCCACCACCTTCGGGATCTTCGACGCGTTCGCCGACGACGAGGCCCGAACCGCTCACCTCCAGGGCAAGATCGCGGCAGCACTCATGGGGAAGGCTCCCGAGTGGCTGGCCGAGGCGCCGGAGATCCTGCCCGTCGACATCCTGGCCGCGAAACTCGCCTGAGGGTCCCTCCCCGGTGTCCACGGCACGGCGTGTCCCGGAATGCCGCCGACGAGGTGGGAGACGGGCCCCGTACCACGGCACCGGAACGCGAGAGCCCCCTTCCGGTGCCGTAGTACGGCACCGGAAGGGGGCACGCCGGGAATCAGCGGATCAGCGGGCGTCGATCAGGCTGTACGTCCGCCCGTCGGACAGACCGGTGACCTTGACGCTCGTGGCCGCGAGCGGTCGGTTCCACGGCCCGCGGACCGCACCGAACCCGGTCCACTGGCCGTTGGCCGCACGAAGCGTGTGCCAGGTGTTGCCGTCCAGGCCGACGGCGACGAGCTGGGCGGAGCCGTCGGGCAGAGCGGTCATCGAGAGCGCTGTGGCCTGCATCGCCTCACCCGGCTTCCACTCCGGCGTGTTCCAGCGGGAGTTGACGGCCTGCCTGTTCTGGGTCATGTGCCAGACTTTGCGGTCCTGGCCGATGGCAGCGATCTGGAGGGTGTAGTCCGGCGTCGCGGTGATGGAGAGGTCGCTTCCGGCGAAGGTCTGGGCGCCGCCGACTCCGGGAATGACCTGCCACCCACTCTGGTCCCAGATGCCGTTCATGTACCGCTCGGTCAGGCGCATGGCGCCGTCCCTGCCGTACACGAGCACCTTGACCGAGTTGTTCGCCAGCCCGGTGACGGCCACGTCCTTGGCCTTCATGACGGCCTTGCCGCCGTCCCAGACACCTGACCAGCCGGTCTCCTGCCAGGAGCCGTCCGGCCGGCGCAGGTTGTGCAGCAGGTTGCCGTCCCTGTCGACGGAGAACGCCTGGAGGGTGCCGTTGGGCGTGCTGGTCAGCGCGAGCGGACCGCCGTTGAGCTTGTCGTCCACCGCGTCGGTGTTGACCCGCCTCCAGCCCTGCCAGGAGCCGTTGGTGAAGCGGATGTTGTGGTAGAGGCGCTTGTCGTTGCCGTACGCCATGAACTGGAGGTCGCCGTTGGGCATGGCGGCCACCGCCCGCTCACCGCCCGCGAACTCCAGCGAGCCGTAGGCGCCGGGCAGGGCCTGGGCTCCGCTCCAGCTCCCGTCGGCCAGGCGCTCGGTGCCCACCAGCGTGCCGGGCGCCGTGGTCGGGGTGTTGTTGGCGATGATCGCCGCGCTCATGTCGCCCGAGCCGATGAGCGTGCCGTTGGCCCGGTATCCGCCCATGTTGATGAAGTCGAGCTGCACGATGTTCGTGTTGTGCGCGACGTCGGAATGGCGCCAGGGGCCTTCCAGCTTCTCGAGGAGCTTGATGTTGTGCTCGCGGGCCAGGTAGAGCATGTAGGCCAGGCCGCCGGGCTTGTAGTTCATGCCGTTGGTGACGACGTCGGCCGCCGCGTCGGGGATGGCGAGGGTGGAGTCGACGTTCCCCGAGAGCGTGAAGAACTTGCCCGGGTCGCCCGCGTTGGTGCGAAGGACGTCATCGTTCTTCTTGATCGCCGTGCGACTGATCAGGTCGATCGCGGGGTTCGAGGCGGAAGGGTTCTTGAGCGCCTCCTTCATGAGGCCGCCCCAGTCCTTGTTCTCGACGTAGCTGTCACGGCTGTCCGCCAGGCTGCCCGGCCAGGCCCACACGTTGTCCGTGATGTTTCTGCTGTCGAGCAGGACGACGTTGGCCCCGGCCGCCATGAACTGGTTGTACGTGGATGTCGGCGACAGCTCGTTCCTGTTCGCCATACGCGAGGTGCCGATGTTCGCGCCCAGCAGTTCCACGGCCTGGCGGTAGTCCTCGACAGCGGTGTCCCGGCCGTCGGAGGGATCCTGGTCCGCCGGGACCGAGGTGCGCAGGTCGATCGTGACGACCTCTTCCGGGTGGTCCCGGAGCCATTGGGCGATCTCGTTGATCTCGCCCTTACGGCCGGTGGCGGGATCGTCGAAGAACAGGCCACCCAGCGGACCGCCGTGGTAGGTGTACCACTTGCCGTTCTGCTTGCACAGGCGCAGATCGAGATAGCGCGAACCGACGTCGAGCTGCTGCTTGATGGAACCGAGCTGCGTGATCGAGATCGCGGCGGCGATCTGCGGGTGCTCCCTCGCCAGCTTGGCCTCGCTGGCGGTGTCGCAGACACCCGACTGGTCGGTGATGCTCCAGGAGCCCGCGTCGTGGCTGCCCGGCATCACGATCTTGTTGAGCGGCCGGTCACCGATGACGTCGCTGACCTGGCTCATCCAGCGGGGCAGAACAAGACTGTCCGGATTGATCGCGTCCGCGGAGGCGCCCGGTGCGGCAGCTGCCGGCGAGCCGGAGAGGCCGGTGACGGCCAGCCCGACGGTGAGCGTCGTCAGTGCCAGAGCCGCTGATGCCATGCGGCGGGATAAAACTTGACGGGTCATGTGTCTGCGCCGTTCTTTCTCAGGTCGAGTGATCTGGAGGGGGCACCAGGCCGCTGGTGATCGCGGCGGTACAGCCCCCGTCCGCGTTCCGGGCCAGGGGAAGGTGGCTCCCGGCTTCGAGAATGTACTCATCGGTAGGCCTCGATGACAGTCGTGACCGTTTCCGTTCGTTCCCGTGAAGGCGGTGTGCCGATCGGTGATTCCGAACGGCGACAGGGGGTTGAAAATCTTTTTCGCAGCTCAGCGGCATGGACACCCGGTCGGCGGCCCCGTCCTCGCCCGTCCACGTGAGCGTCTCCAAATGCGCGTCATACGTGAGCATTTGAGACGGCCGGGCTCCGCCTCCGCCACGACGCTGTCCGCTGCCCGGCCGCCCTGGCCCGTAGGCCGCGACGGACAGGGCGGGATTCCTGGCGCCGGGCCGCTCGGCCGGTGGACAGCGGGAACCCGGTTGATCCGGTGGCAAGCGGCGCACGAGGACCTGCGCCGGGTGGAGGGCGGCACCGGCCACCACCCGTGCCGCGGACGCCGGGTGGCAGGTCAGCAGCCTTGGCCGGCCGTCGGACCGACCTTGTTTCGGTCACGCGGTCGTGGCAGTGTCGGCTCTGAATACGACACGCCCAGTGCTCTGGCGAACCTCGGCGTGCAGTGACTTCCTCTGCCACCGCGTAGGTGGTCATTGCGCTCTCCCCACGGCCATGGAAGAGGACTCTTGTCGCAGTCGCTCGCTCCCGGTTCAGCGGCCCGCCGCTCCGTCATCGTCGCCTCACGTCCCATTCCGGACATCGGCCGCCGTCTGTGGGACGACGAACCCAGCCCCGTCGACACCTACGCGGGCCTGTGCACGTGCACACCCGATGCCGCGCGGGAACTCGCCTCGCAGGCGCAGGAGAGGCCGCCGGCCGCGCCGTGGGGAGAATCCTCCTGTGCTGATGAACTCCCCACGGTCCCCGCGGCGCTCAACGCGGTCCTGGGCACGGCCATGGAGCTGGCCTCCTTCCCCGACGGCGTCTCGCTGCTCTCCCCGGAGCTGCTGAACTGGGTGGAGGAGAGCGGTGGGCAACCCCTCCCGTGGCAGTCGCCCACGGAGTCCCTCGCTCTGCGCAGCCTGCGTGCGATGGACCCGCTCGACAGCGAACTGCTGTGGTGGAGCTGTGTCGAGGGGCTGTCGGACGCGGTCATCGCCGGGCGCCTGGGTGTGGCCCCGGCCGATGTGTCGAGCGACGTCGTGCGCGTGAGGGCCGACTTCCGGGAGCAGGGCTGGCTGCTGCACCACCTGCAGCTGGAGAGTCCCGTCTGCCTGTCGTACGCGGGCCTGCTGGATGCCACCGCGAGGCAGAGCGCCCAGGCCACTCCGTCGGACCTGCTGGATCACCTGGGAAGGTGTTCCGTCTGTGCCGGGGCCTTCGAATGCCTGAGCGTGGCCAACGCCCTCCTGCCCGACGTCATCGCCGATGCGGCTCTTCGGTGGAGCGGCTCCGCCTACGTGGCCCGCAGGCGGGGGCAGTTGTCGCGGCGTTCCGCGAGTGCGGCGCAGCGGCCCCCGGGCTCCCGCAGGCGCCCGACGCGGGGCTGCGGCATCCGGACCGGCAGGCACCCGGCGCTGAAGGCGGCCGCGGCCGGTGTCGGCATCGTACTGCTGGGAGGTGCGCTGAGCCTGCTGGGGAGTGGTACGGCACCGGAGGACGAGCGGCGTGACACTTCCACCGCTCAGCCCGAGAGCTGGGCCGGCATCACCAGCGGCGAGAGCGTGCCTGGTGGGCGGAGAGTGGTGGCCCAGCAGCCGGTGGAACCCGAGCGGTCCGCGCCCGCGTCGGCGGAGAAGGACTCGCCGCCCCCGTCCCCCGGCGGAGACCGCGAACCCTCCGGCCGGTCCGGTGCCGAACCGTCCGGCGATGCCTCGGCCGGCCCGTCTCCCGATGAGGAGAGCAGGAAGCAGGAGCCACCTCCGCCGCCCGCCTGCTCGGCCGCACTCGACGTGCGGAACCGATGGAACGAGGGCATCGAAGCGGACCTGGGCATCGTGCCGCGGACCTCCCTGGGCGCGGGCTGGAAGGTGACCTTCCGGGTGCCGGCCGGAGCGAGGATCGAGGTCTGGAACGGGGCCGTGACGAAGGAGGGCGGTCTCGTCACGGTGACCGCGGCGACCTACAACACCACCGTGCCGGAGAACGGCACTCTCACCATCGGGATGGTGGTGGCTTTCGACCACGACGACGCCTACATCCCCGACGCCTGGGTCTCCGATGTCAAGGTCAACGGCGGCTCCTGCTCGCTCTGAGCGCCTGGGGGGGGACCCCTACGGGTTCGGTCGGGCTGATCGGGCGGGTTGGGGCCCGGTCGCGTTTCGCGTTCTGCTGCGCCGCGATGCCCGTACGAGCCGGCGAACTCCGTCTTCTGCCGGGAGATGGTGGTCCGCTTCCGGCAGCGGGGGCGGCCCTGTGTGCCCATGAACACGTGCGCCACCTCCCGAGCGGAACAGGCGGGGCACGCGGTCACGTCACGGACGCGGTGGAAGACCTTGGCCCGGAACTCGTCGGCGCATACGACGCGGGCGCCACCGGCGCCCGCGGGCCCGCTGGTTACAGGCTCTCCTCAAGCAAGGCCGTGCTCATGGGCAAACACCACGATCTGCACTCGGTCGCGCAAGCCGAGTTTACGCAGGATGGATCCGACGTGAGTCTTGACCGTCGACTCTCCGGCGAAGACACTGCGCGCGATCTCAGCGTTGCTCAAGCCTTGGGCGACAGCGACGAAAACCTCCTTCTCCTTGTCCGTCAAGGTGGCGAAGGCGGTTGGCACCGGGGTCGTCGCGCGGACCTGGTGTTCCATGAGGGCGATGAGGTCGGCCGGGGCGAGAACCGCGTGCCCCGCGTGCACAGTTCGAATGGCATTGCACAACTGCAGCGGAGTGGCTTCCTTCAGGAGGAATCCGCTGGAGCCATGGCGGATGGCGGTCGCGGCCTGATCGTCGAGATTGAACGTGGTGAGCATGACGACTCTGACGGGGTGAGCGCGACTGATCATGCGGGAGGGTAGGAAGATCTGTCGTGTGGCTTCGACGCCGTCCATGCCCGGCATGCGAATGTCCATGAGGACCACGTCGGGTTGGTGCTCGTCGACCAGGCGGACCGCTTCGTGTCCGTCGGCGGCGGTGCCGACGACGCTCATGTCCGGCTGGGCCTGCACCATCACCTGCACTCCCTCGCGGAAGAGCCGCTGATCGTCGACGAGTAGGACCTCGATGTCGCGGGCCGGGCCGTCGAGCCGCCTCATCAAGGAGCCTTCCGTAGCGGAATCCACGCCATGAGTTGGAACTCCTCGCCCTCGCTGCCCGCTGCCCGCTGAATGTCCAGCCTTCCACCCACCGAACCGAGGCGTTGCCGCATGCCGAGCAGCCCCAGCCCCAGCCCGGGCCCCGGTCCGGAGGATGCGACGGACATCGGCTCGGTGGCGATCACGTTGCGTACCTGGACGCGCAATTCATGCTCCCCGAGTCTTTGCGGCCAGTGCTGGTCCAGACGGATCGGGGCGCTTCTGCGGCCATGTTTGACAGCGTTGGTCAACGATTCCTGCAGTACGCGCAACACCACGTTCCGCGTACCGGTTCCCATGGGACACTCTGTGCCGTGCTCGGTATGGATGACTTCCTGGCCTGCCGCGCGCACTGCGGTCAGAATGCCGTCCAGACGTTCCATCTGTCCGACGTCCGACGGGACACCGGTCAGCACGCGGCGCACATCCTGCAGCGATTGTCGGGCCGATGCCGCGATGTTTTCCATGATCCTGTTCATGTTCGCACGCGCGTTCCCGTCGTCGGGAAGGTACTGAGCCGACTCAGCCTGCGCAAGGATGACCGCCAGTGAATGACCGACCACGTCATGCACATCCCTGGCCAGACGCGCCTGCTCCTCCTGGAGTGCTGCGATCTCCAAGGCCTGGGTGCGCTCGACGTGCGCTCGTTCCGTGTCCGCCTCGGCGGATTCCTGCGAGCGCCGCGCGATGCGGGCTCGCTCCCCGAAGCGGACCGTGAGCCCGGCGAGCCAGGGCAGTCCCAGGAGCATCAAGGCGGTGACCACCAGGACGTACGCCCAGTTCTCCCCGGACGGGTTGAGCCAGGCGCTGAGCCCGTCGAGGGAGCCGACGAGCGGCAACGGGATACCAGCGGCAGTGTGCTGCAGAACCAGACCGGCGGCAAAGGGTACAGACAGGCCGCTCAGCCACACCGTCGCCCGTCCTCCCCACCGGGCACAGCTGAAGAGGACACTCACCTCAATGACTTGGATGAGCAGGAACGGGGCGGTAGCCAGAACCTGAGCCATGATCATCAGTACCGCCAGCGCGAGCGCCGCTCCGGGGGCACGTCGACCCCCGCCGACCACCGCCGCCGTCCCCACGACCAGCAGAAGCTGTCGGCTGTCGGCCGGGAACGGAGCCGACCAGGTCACCTCCAGCAGCCCCAGAAGAAGCACGCCCAGACCGAAGGCCACGTCCGGGGCACAGGTCCGCCGGAGCCAGGGGACACTCAAGCCAATTCTCCCTTCGTACCGGGGCTTTGAGGCGCCGGATCGGGTTCGGACAACTCAGAAAACGATCATCTCCATACCCTGAAAGACAACTGCGTAGGCGCACAACGCCAGTAGCACGGCTACCGAGAGCATCAACGCCCGCTCGCGATTGTCCCGCGTCATTCCCAGAGGCAGCCCCATCATGAGTACCGCACACACCCAGGCCTGCGGCATATATTGCAGCACGAAGGCGTAGTGGACGGCTTCCGCGCCGAATACACCAGCCAATGCGGCGCACCCCACGACACGGCGCTTGAGACTGCCGCGTCGCCACCATGACCCGGCGGCACCGAACAGCGGCCCGGCCACGAGCGCCATGGACAACCACAACAGGACGACTGGCAGATGGCCCATGCCACCACGACCGAATTCAGCGAACCCGTAGTAGCCGGCGACCAGCCCCACTTCCGAGGCCAGCCCTCCGGCCATCGCCACCCGCACGCGCCGGTCCGCCAGTACCACACCCGCAACGAAGGCGACCGCCGACCAGACTGCCCCCGAGTTGACGATATTGTTCCAAGCCCCTGGCAGCCAACCCTGTGCCAGGTTCGTCATAACACCCAACACGAGTCCGGCACCAAGACACCCGGCGATCCTTCGAAGCGTCAAACGGTCCAACGGCACGGGTACAAGTACGCGCCTCTCCATCGTGATCATGCAAGACTCATCTTTCTCCAGCGACCGGCAATGACGTCCCGGCACACATCGGATTTCCGTGCAATCGGGCATGCACTCACGGTCCCGATTCGTGGACTGCTCTGCCTCCACCTCAAGGACAGAGGATCGGCACCTGCGGTGGAGGGGACGGCAGATGATGGATCTTGCCGTTGTCCCGGATCCGGCCGGAGGACGCAACGGCGTCCGTGGAATGACGTGCGCCCAGGCCGGCAGCCGGCCCCGCAACAGCACCGTCGTCACACCCCAGCTCGGTGCCGGCTGCCCCGGGACGCATGAGAACTGGACATGACTGCTCACCGTGGCCGTTCATATCCACGCGATCACATCGCTCCCCACAGCGTGGAGCGGCGCTATGGGCTGGGGTCGGGCGCGCGACCCGACGGACCGTGCCCCACCCGGCTGTCCTTCGACGAGGACCCCGGTCACTCCTCGTCGACCATGCGGACGCCGTTCGCGGCGGGCAGGTGGGTGAACTCGCTGTCCCAGCGTTCCCCTATCTCCCGGAGCTGTTCCGGGCTCGGGGAGCCGCCGGTGGCAGCGTTCAGGTCGGCCATTTCCGCGAAGAAGCCGTCCATGGCCGGGGAGGCGATGAAGAAGAAGGTCACCGGCATGTCGCCGGTGTTGTACGGACGGTGAACCGCGCCGCGCGGCACCAGGGCGTAGTCTCCCGGGCCCAGGGACAGGGTGCTCCCATCGACATCGAGGGTGAGTTCACCGGCCGTGACATGGAATGCCTCTTCGTGCTCGTGGTGCACATGGGGCGGCGGACCGGGAGCGTGCGGGGCATGCGTGTACTCGATCAAGGAGTATGCGCCCTGGGTGTCGTCCGCTCCGAGCTTGACGGTCATCGGTCTGCCGGTAGGGCCGGGGAAAGCCCTGCCGGCGTCGGCCGGGACGACGACAGGATCGCCCACGGTGCGGTCGGCGAAGCCTGGGGGGAGGTCGGCGGGGGCGGCGGAGATGACGTCCTCGTCGTTCTCACCGACGCGCTCGATCAGGGTGATCCTCGCGAAGTACGGGAGGACCTCGATCGGATAGGTGGGGCCGTCGTCGCGCAGGGCGCGCATCTCCTCCAGGTGCTCGTTCTGGAAGACGGCGGTCCGGCCGGCGTCCAGCTGGATCCAGCGGGGGAAGAAGATGGTGCCGTGCACGACACGCCTGGCCGGCAGGAGGTTGACGACCACACAGGTGCCCGTCGGTTCGTTCCACGAGACCTTGTAGACGTCGTCGGCGAGGCGCACCAGGTCGACCGCCTGGTCCTTGACCCAGCGGCCGCCGACCATGCCGCTGTGGACGCGGTAGTCGATGGTGCGGGCGTTCTTGACGTACATCTCGTACCGCCACCCGCTGGTGTAGGTGTAGATCAGCCGGTGCCCCACGATGCCGGACAGATCCTGCGTCGGAAGGGGGTCTTCAGGGGTGTCCATGGAAGGCTCCTCGGTGCTGACGACGGGCATCGGCCCGGTCCCCCGACACTCTTATGGTGTGGTGGGGCCGCCCTGCACGCACGGCGGGGCCCTCCCCCGGCCCGCTACCCGGTGATCGGCGAACGCCCCTCGGCGTGTGTCCGTGCCGCCCGGCCCGGCGCGGCGGGGCGGCAGAAGCGGTGGTGGGCGAGAAGTACGGCGGCGGCGCAGGGTGCGGCGGCGCTCACGACCACCGGGTAGCCCGGGCCGGGCTGCGATTCCGACACCCACCACAGGGCGACGGCGGCCGCCGCGAGAACGCAGAGGGACATCATGGGCGGGTTCCATCGCACCGCGGCGATGTCCTTCTCGGCGGGTACGAGCAGCGCCGCGAGGAAGACCCAGAGAAGGGACAGGGTCGCGCCCATCAGGATGTCGGACGGGCGGTGCCAGCCCGCGGCCTGCACGGAGTACGCCGTCACGGCCGCCACCGCGACTCCTGCCGCAGCCGCGATGTACCGCAAGGCCGCCGGGCAGACGACCAGGGCGACGAGCGCCACGGAGGTGGCCATGGTGGCGTGTCCGCTGGGGGCGCTGTTCTCGGCCGACAGACCGACTCCGTACGAGTTGTCGAGGAGCGGGCGGGGCAGCAGCTCCTTCAGAACAAACGCCGTCGCGGCGGACCCGGTCAGTGTCACCAGGCCCCACAGGGCCAGACGCGGCTTCCTGCCCACCAGCGGGATCAGCAGCAGGACGCCTCCCCAGACCGCTGCTTGGCCGACCGGGAGAATCGCGGGGGCCGGGGAGACCGGGAGCACAGGAGCGGTGGGAACAGGCTCCACGCCGGCGGTGGCGGCGGGTACCCGGTCCCGCTGGAACAGCTCGTTCTCCATCTCCTGTCCGAACTGGGTCCAGATGGCGAGAGAGTAGACGACGGCGAGGAACAGGGCCGCGAGAGCCGCCGCGACGAGCTCTCTCCTGCTCTTCGCCCTGGCTGAACGGATACCGGTGAGCATCTGGTCCTTCCTTTCCGGGAGACGGGTTCGGTGCGCGGCTGCCGTTTCGGGAAGGTTCACGGGACCCGGGGGCCGTCGATGAACGTGCCCGCTTTGTCGTGGACCCACGGGTTGGCCACGCATCCCTTGAGGCCCTTGATCTGCTGCATCATCGCGGGCGCGGGTTTTCCGGGCCCAGGGCAGCCGCGGTGTCCGTAGCCCAGTACGTGGCCGGCCTCGTGGTTGATGATCAGCGCCCGGTAGTCGTGCGGGCGGCCTTTGTACTGGTCGCTGAGTTCGACCCAGCGGCGGACGTTGACGATGAGGTCCGGGGCGTTGGCGCAGTTGAGTTCGCCGCCGGTGTCCAGGCCCCAGGCGCCGCACAACGCATCGGCCGTCTTCGGGGAGGCGATCTGGACCACCATGTCGTAGGGGGGTTCGGCGACGTGCTGGAAGGATGCGACTGCCCGGCGGGTCCAGCCCCGGTCGTCGCGCAGGACCCGGTCGATCTCAGCGGCCACGGCCGCGGAGTCCAGGCCGGTGCCGTCCTCCAGTTTCACGCCGTAGCGGATGAGCTTTCCGCCCTGCCCGGCGCGACCGCTCGCCGGTGTGGCCCAGGTGAAGGTGCCCGGCCCCTTCTCCAGGTACGGGGTGCGGCCGGAGCCGCGGGCGGGGTTGTGGGACCTCGCGTCACCGTCACCCGCCTTGGGGCGGGGGCCGGGGCGGGGCGGGGCCGAGGCGACGGGCGAGGCCGTCGCCGGTTTCTTGGCCCGGGGGCCCGCGGTGTCGGCGGCCGGCGGGTCAGGCGTACGCAGGACGCCGGAGCCGTACACCGCGACCAGGCCGATGCCCAGGGTCACCGCGAGGTACAGAGCCGCGATCACGCGTCGGCGGCGGGGCCGGGCGTTCTCACGGTGCCGAGGGGCTCTGCGCGCCCGGTGCCCGTTCCGGGTTCGCCGTGCGTGGCGGGTCCTCCCCCGGGAGGGGGCCTGATGAGCGGACATACGTGGTCCTGACTGGTGCGGGGCTGCGAGAAACACGGTCAGTACACGCGGAAGGGTGTGAAGCCCCGGTGAGCCCGGGGACTCACGTTGCCTTAACACCCCCTCCGAATACTGGGGAGACCACAGCGGAAGGCGGAGTCATGAGAGTGCTGGTGGTGGAGGACGAGGAGATGCTCGCGGGGGCGATCGCCGAAGGGCTGCGCGACCAGGGCATGGCGGTCGACGTGGTCCACGACGGCGAGGCCGCGATGGACAGGCTCGGCGTCCACACCTACGACGTCGTCGTCCTCGACCGTGATCTACCCAGGCTCCACGGTGACGAGGTGTGCCGGCGCACGGCCGGCGCGGGCGGGGAGACGAGGATTTTGATGCTGACCGTCTCCACCACGGTCACCGAGCGGGTCGAGGGCCTGGGGCTCGGCGCCGACGACTACCTCGCCAAACCCTTCGCCTTCGCCGAGCTGGTCGCGCGGATCCACGCCCTCGGCCGCCGCTCGCGGCCGGCCGCGCCCCCGGTCCTGGAGCGGTCCGGCATCCGGCTCGATCCGCACCTGCGCCAGACCTTCCGCGACGACAAGTACATCCCACTCTCCCGTAAGGAGTTCGCCGTGCTGCAGGAGCTGCTGCGGGCCGAGGGCGCTCCCGTGTCCGCGGAGGACCTGCTGGAGCGTGCGTGGGACGAGCACGTCAACCCCTTCACCACGGTCGTCCGGGTCACCATGCGCTCCCTGCGCCTCAAGCTGGGCGCCCCGGTCATCGAGACCGTCACGGGCGTCGGGTACCGCATCCCGTGAACCGGACCGTGACCCGGGGCAGCCTCCGCTTCCGCCTCACGGCGGTGTTCGGCCTCATGTTCTTCCTCGCGGGCGCCGCGATCTTCACAGGGGCGCTCATCCTCGTGGGCAACAGCATGGAGTACACGCTGAGGCTGCCCTTTCCCGGCGTCCTCCAGCTCGATCCGGGTGCTGCGAGCCCCCGGGCACCGAAGGCGACCGGTGGACCCGCCCTACCGTCGGCCCTCCCGAGGATCGTCATCGACGCGGCGTCGCGGGAGACCGTCCTGGCTTCCATGCAGGCGAACCTGATGGTCAAGGGCGGGCTGACCGTGCTCGCCGTCGGCGTCGCGGCCACCACCATGGGCTGGCTGGCCACCGGCCGGCTGCTGCGTCCCCTGAACCGGATCACGTCGACCGCGGAACGCGTCGCCGGCCGTACGCTCCAGCAGCGCATCGACCTCGACGCGCCACCGGGCGAGGTGAAGCGGCTCGCCGACTCCTTCGACAGCATGCTGGACCGGCTGGACCAGGCGTTCGCGGGCCAGGACCGGTTCATCGCCAACGCCGCGCACGAGCTGAAGACACCGCTGGCGGTGGGGCGCACGCTGGTGGAGGTCGCCGTCGCCCGCCCCACGGCCTCCGCGGACGTCAAGCGGCTCGGCGAGAACCTGCTCGCCGTGAACGAACGCCACGAGCGGCTCATCGACGCGCTCCTCACCCTCGCCCGGGCGGAGAACGCCGCGACGGACCGTCTGCCCGTCGATCTGACGGAGGTGGCCGGCGCCGTGGTGCAGCACATGGACCAGGAGATCCGGCGCAAGAGCCTGCGCATCCGGCTGACACTGGAGTCGGCTCCGGTCACCGGCGATCCCCTGCTGCTGGAGCAGCTGATCCGCAACCTCCTCGACAACGCCGTCAAGTACAACCTCACCGGCGGAGAGCTCGACGTCCGCACCGGTACGACGGCGGCGGGCGCGTATCTGAGCGTCGGCAACGACGGCGTTCCCATCGCCGCGCACGAGATTCCCGTCCTGTTCGAACCGTTCCGGCGGCTGACCGACCGGGTCGGGTCCACCCGCGGCAGCGGCCTGGGCCTGTCGATCGTCCGGGCCGTCGCACACACCCACCAGGGGGACGCCGTGGCCATGCCGCGTGCGGACGGGGGACTGACCGTGACGGTGACCCTGCCCACCGCGCCCTAGGCAGCGTCCGGCGGATCATGTGACCTTCTGACCGGTCGCTCGTTGGTTCGGGCATGGGGCGGGGGGATCTGACAAACCGCGAGTGGTCGTTACTGGAGCCGCATCTGCCACCTCTGGGTGGCCGGGGCGGGCGGTGGAACGACCACCGCATCGTGGTCAACGGGATCCTGTTCCGGGTCCGGACCGGTGTCCCGTGGCGTGACCTGCCGGAACGTTACGGCTCGTGGAAGACCGTCTACGAACGGCATCGCCGCTGGTCGGCGGACGGCACCTGGGACCGGATCCGGCAAGCGGTCCAGGCCGACGCCGCCCTGGCAGGGAGGATCGACTGGTCGATGGTCGGTGTCGACTCGGCATCCTGCCGGGCCCATCAGCACGCGGCCGGCGCCCGCAAAGCCCGTCCGCGGATCCCGAAAAAGGGACGACGCCCCGGCACCACCGCCCCGACGAGGGACTCGGACGGTCCCGGGGCGGCCTGACCTGCAAGATCCACCTCGCCGGCGAAGGCGGCTGCCGCCCCATGGCCCTCCTGCTCACGCCGGGTCAGTGGGGCGACGCCCCGCAGATGGTCGACGTCCTGGACCGGATACGGGTTCCCCGGCCGTTGGGCGGACGGCCCCGCACCCGGCCGGACCACGTCAGCGGCGACAAGGCTTACAGCTCCCGCCGAAATCGCCGCTACCCGCGAAGCCGCCACATCCGGCACACGATCCCGGAACCGAAGGACCAGCGGGCCGACCGCCGCCGCAAAGGCAGAGAAGGCGGAAGACCAACCGGCTTCGAACACGACCACTACCGGCGCCGCAACGAGGCCGAGCGGACCATCAACCGGCTCAAGAACTCCCGCGCGGTCGCGACCCGTTACGACAAGCGGGCCTACGTCTTCCACGGCACCGTCACCGCCGCAGCGATCCGACTCCGGCTCCGCCAGTGATCCGCCGGACAGGACCTAGCGCGGGGCGGACGGTGAGCGCTCGCCGGACTGCGTACTCCTCCCGCGCGCGCCGCCGCGGAGCAGGCGCGCGCACAGGCGAATGTCCGTACGGGTCCGGTCATGGCAAGCACCGTAATGCTCAGGACCGGCGCGGCACCGCTGAGCGGAGAATTTCGTTCTGGAGCATGAACATCGGAGCCGTCGTCCATGGTCCTTCGCGGCGTGCGAAAGCGCCTGCCCGTTCTACTGCGGGACGCCGACGTAGCGGTATCCGTCGGTGCCGTTGGCGGCGAGTTCCCGCCAGACACCGTAGCCGTACAGCGCGGCTTCGAGTGCCTTGCCCGAGTCGTGCACCAGGATGCGATGGAATCCCTCTCCGTCCGGCTCCATCAGGAAGTGCCTGAGAGTGAAGCGGGAATCCGGCGGCATGGTGATCAGCGCATCTCCCTCGCCCTTGCCCCGGTCCAGCGGTGGCGCGCTGTCGGGGTCGGCCGGCCGGTGGCCGAGCGCGGCGATGGGGCCCTCCACGTCGGCCAGGGACCGCTCGGGGTCGAGGGACCGCACGATGCCCTCGGTCAGCGGCCTGAGGGCCAGGATCCTGCGGACCGCGTCAGCGGTGGCGAACGACGAACGCTCCACCCCCGAGCCGTCGTCGAACATGACCGTCGCCGGCGACGGCGCGATCAGGTCGGCCAGTACCGAGTCGGCGCAGTCGCCGCCCCACGGCCCGGCCGGGGAGGCCTGCCTCAGGGCTTCGGCCGTCCGCCACGCCGGGTCACCGGGAAGCCGCCACATCACCGCGGAGACGTACGGCAGGTCGTCGTCGTCCATCTCCGCCTTCCCGTTCCAGAGGCAGGAGCGCAAGGTGTCGGGGACCTCCGCGAGGACCGCCTTCCACAACGTGTTCGTCCTCTCCGCCCCCTCGTACGGCGGGAAGCCCGCGTCCGTGTCCCACAGGAAGATCACGGCACCGTCGTCCTCGTGGAGATGCACCTGCAACCAGCGCTCGGCCGTGTCGCTCGTGAGCATCGCGCCCTTCTTACCGGCACAGTCCGACGGCGCGAAACCCGGATCGATCCCGTTCTCGTCCATGGCCACCGTGGAACACCCCGACATTCGGCACCCGGCCCCGCCCGGCCGTCCTCGACGGTGACAGCGCGCAGTCCCGGCTATTGATGGGAGGTGTCGCCCCCCTTGAGGCGACACCGTGGCAGCAGATCACCGAGATAGTCCGAAATTATGAGCAATTCGTCGGACACCATGGACACGAGCCCAGCGATGCCGTTTACATACATCCCATCTCTGGACGAGGGATACACCCGCGTAACGGCTGCGAGATCTTCGCTCGTCCCCACCTGTCAGTGCGAGGTAACCCATGAGGCTCAGAACTGTCCTGTCAGCCGTCTCCGCTCTCTCCGCCATGGCGCTGCTCGGCGCCTGCGGCGGAGGTTCATCGGGCTCCTCGGCGGGCGGCGCCGCGCTGGTCGGTGTCGACTACCCCCGTTCCGACACCGATTTCTGGAACTCGTACATCAAGTACACGCCCGAGTACGCCAAGGAGCTCGGGCTGTCGCTCAAGACCACGAACTCGCAGAACGAGGTCGCCAAGCTCACCGCCAACGCGCAGACCTTCATCAGCCAGGGCGTCAAGGGGCTCGCGATGGCCCCCCAGGACACGGCCGCCATCGCGCCGACCCTGGCGCAGCTGGAGGCGAAGAAGATTCCGGTGGTCACGGTGGACACCCGCCCCGACAACGGCAAGGTCGCGATGGTGGTCCGCGCCGACAACCGCGCGTACGGCGAGAAGTCGTGCCAGTTCCTCGGCACCAAGCTCAAGGGCAAGGGCAAGGTGGTCATGCTGCAGGGCGGCCTCGACTCCATCAACGGCCGTGACCGCACCGAGGCGTTCAACGCCTGCATGAAGAAGAACTACCCCGGCATCACGGTGTTCGGCGAGGCGACCAACTGGGACGGCGCCGTCGCGGCGCAGAAGCTCCAGACCAGGCTGACCGCCCACCCGGACATCAAGGGCGTCTACATGCAGTCCAGCTTCGCGCTCTCCGGCACGCTCCAGGTCCTCAAGCAGAAGAACCTGCTGGTCCCGCCCACGGACAAGAAGCACGTGTTCGTCGTGTCCAACGACGGCATCCCCCAGGAGCTGAAGCACATAGCCGAGGGCAAGATCGACGCCACGGTCTCCCAGCCCGCCGACCTCTACGCCAAGTACGCCCTCCACTACCTGAAGGCGGCGATGGACGGGAAGACGTTCAAGCCCGGCAAGACCGATCACGGGAGCAACATCATCAAGGTCCGCGAGGGCCTGCTGGAGGACCAGCTCCCCGCTCCCCTCGTCACCGCCGACGGCGGCACCTACGGCGGCGTGCCCAGTCTCAAGAGCGGCGACACCTCTCTGTGGGGCAACAACCTCAAGTAAGGCGGGGCCGAACCCATGGCGATGACAAGGCGGTTGAGATGGACCACGGACAGCGAGAGCTGAGCCCCGAGTCCACGGCGGCGGACGGCGCGGGAGCCCTGGCGGACCCGCCCGCCGTCGAAGCGACGGGCATCATCAAACGATACGGGCCGACGGTGGCGCTCAACGGCGCCCGGATCACGGTCAGACGCGGCGAGACACATGCGCTCGTGGGGCGCAACGGAGCGGGGAAGTCGACCCTGGTGTCCGTACTGACCGGCCTGCAGGCGCCGGACGAGGGGACGGTCACCTTCGACGGACAGCCCGCCCCCCGGCTCACGGACCGCGACGCCTGGCGCCGGCGCGTCGCCTGCGTCTACCAGAAGTCCACCATCATTCCCACGCTGACGGTGGCGGAGAACCTCTTCCTGAACCGGCACGACCGCAACCGGGGCCGGCTGATCAGCTGGAACGGTGTGCGCCGTCGCGCACGGGATCTGGTGTCGTCGTGGTCGCTGGACGTCGACCCCCAGACCCCGGCGAGCGACCTCTCCGTCGAGCAGCGGCAGTTCGTCGAGATCGCGCGGGCGCTGTCCTTCGGGGCGCGCCTGATCATCCTCGACGAACCCACCGCGCAGCTCGACGCGGCGGCGATCAGCCGGCTCTTCGACAGAATCCGCGATCTGCAGGAGCAGGGCGTCACCTTCCTGTTCATCAGCCACCACCTCCAGGAGGTCTACGACATCTGCGACATGGTGACGGTGTTCCGGGACGCTCAGCACGTCATCAGTGGTCCGGTGGCCGAGCTGCCCCGAACCGAGCTGGTCGCCGCCATGACCGGTGAGGCCGCCGCAGGCAGCCGCGCCCGGCGGGCCGGCCGGGTCGACACATCCGTTCCGGCCGCGCTGACGGTGACGGGGCTCGACGACGGCCGTGCCTACCGGGACGTGACGTTCCAGGTGGGCGCCGGAGAGGTCGTCGGGCTGGCCGGGGCCACGGCCAGCGGACGGACCGAGGTGGCGGAGACCGTCGTCGGACTGCGTGCCGCCGGCTCGGGCGCGGTGGAGATCGCCGGCAACCGCCCTCGGCCCGGGAGCGTTCCCGCCGCCCTCGCCGCCGGCGCCGGATTCGTCCCGCAGGACCGGCATCACCAAGGTCTGGTGGCCGGCATGTCGATCGCGGACAACACCACCCTGTCCGTGCCGGCCAAGCTGGGGTCACGCGGATTCATCAGCCGCCGCCGGCGCGACCGGCTCGCCGGGGACATGATCCGCAACCTGGCGATCAAGACGCAGGACCCCGAACTGCCGGTCTCCGCGCTGTCCGGCGGCAACCAGCAGAAGGTCGTCCTGGCCCGCGCCCTGGCGGACGATCCGCGGCTGCTGGTCCTGATCAACCCCACGGCCGGAGTGGATGTGCGCTCCAAGGAGTTCCTCCTCGACAAGATCGAGGAGACGGCCGACGCGGGCGCGGGCGTGCTCATCGCCTCCGACGAACTCGACGACCTGCGGATGTGCGACCGGGTCCTGGTGATGTTCCAGGGCCGGGTGACCGCCGAAATCGCGTGTGGCTGGCACGACCACGACCTGGTGGCCGCCATGGAAGGAGTAGACCTCGATGCCTGAGATCCTCGTGAAGGCCCCCCCGGCGGAGACCGCCCCGACGGCCGCCAAGAAGCTCGTCCTGCTCGGTGGCCGGATACGGCTGGCCCGGTTGCGCGACCTGGCCCTGGTGCCGGCGATCATCGTGATCGCGATCGTCGGTCAGATCGTCACCCCGGTCTTCCTGCAGACGGACAACCTCCTCAACGTCCTGCAGACCATGTCCGAGATCGCGCTGCTGGTCCTCGCCCAGGCCATGGTCCTGATCGTCAAGAAGATGGACCTGTCGCTGGAGTCCACCATGGGCCTCGCGCCCGGGGTGGCGGCCTGGCTGGTGGTCCCGGTGGGGGCCGGCCACGGTCTCGGGCTGCTCCCCGGTGGCTGGGCGGTTCCGGTCACGCTGGCCGTCGGTGTCCTCATCGGTGTCATCAACGCCCTGCTGATCATCCGGTTCGGCCTGAACGGCTTCATCGTCACCCTCGGCATGCTGATCGTGCTGCGCGGCGTCCTCACGGGCATCTCCGGCGGCCAGACGTTCTTCCAGCTGCCGTCCTCCATGCTCTACCTGGGCACCGCCGTATGGGCCGGGGTGCCCGTCTCGGTCTGGCTCTGCCTGACCCTCTTCGCCATCGCCGTGGTCGTCCTGGGCTGGACCAGCTTCGGCCGCTCGCTGTACGCGATCGGCGGCAACGTCGACGCGGCGAAGGCGGCCGGTATCCGCACGGACCGGGTGCTGTGGACCGTCATCGTCGTCGGCAGTCTGCTCGCCGCCGTGGCCGGCCTGCTGCTGTCCGGCCGGCTTGCCTCGGTCGCCTCCGGCCAGGGTGACGGCTACATCTTCACCGTCTTCGCGGCGGCTGTCATCGGCGGCATCAGCCTCAACGGCGGCAAGGGGACCATGTTCGGTGCCTTCACCGGCATCCTGCTGCTCTTCATGATCCAGAACGTACTCACCCTGGCCGGGGTGCCCGCGCAGTGGATCGGCGCCCTCAACGGCCTGATCATCCTCGTCGCCCTGATGATCTCGCGTATCACCGGCGGGAAAGTCCAGGACTGATCCACCCCCCGCTCTCCCCGACAACGCCTCCGCGCCCGCCGGCAGGAGGGCCGCTTGCCACCTGCCCCTCTCCTGGAGTGACCACCATGCCCCCTGCCGTGCACACGTCCGCCCGCATCACCGGCCTCGACGTCCTCGACATCCGCTTCCCGACCTCCGAGCACCTGGACGGGTCGGACGCCATGAACCCCGAGCCCGACTACTCCGCCGCCTACGTCGTCCTGCGCACCGACGCGGGCGACGGGCTGGAGGGCCACGCGCTGGCCTTCACCACCGGGCGGGGCAACGACGTCCAGGCCGCTGCCATCGCCACGCTCGCCCCGCACGTGGTCGGCCTGTCCGTCGAGGACCTGTGCGCGGACCTGGGGGCGTTCGCCCGCTCCCTGACCCACGATCCCCAACTGCGGTGGCTGGGACCGGAGAAGGGTGCCATCCACATGGCGACCGGCGCCGTCGTCAACGCCGCCTGGGACCTCGCGGCCAAACGCGCCGGGAAACCCGTGTGGCGCTTTCTGTCCGACATGTCGCCCGAGGAGCTGGTCGCCCAGGTCGACTTCCGCTGGCTCAGCGACGCCCTGACCCCCGAGGAGGCCCTGACGATCCTGCGTCGCGCCGAACCAGGGCGCGAGGAGCGCATCGCACGCCTCCTGGAACGCGGGTACCCCGCCTACACCACCACCCCCGGCTGGCTCGGCTACTCCGACGAGAAGCTGGTCCGCCTGGCCCGTGAAGCCGTCGCCGAGGGTTTCACCCAGATCAAGCTGAAGGTGGGCGCGTCGCTGGAGGACGACGTACGGCGCCTGCGTACCGCCCGCGAGGCACTGGGGCCCGGCATCCGCATCGCCGTGGACGCCAACCAGAGGTGGGACGTCCAGCCCGCGATCGAGTGGATGCGCGCACTGGCCGCCTACGATCCGTACTGGATCGAGGAGCCCACCTCACCCGACGACATCCTCGGACACACCACCGTCCGCAAGGCACTGCACCCCATCAAGGTGGCCACCGGCGAGCACATCGCCAACCGGGTCGTCTTCAAGCAGCTCCTCCAGGCCGGCGCGGTGGACATCGTGCAGATCGACGCGGCCCGGGTCGGCGGGATCAACGAGAACATCGCGATCCTGCTGCTCGCCGCCCAGTTCGACATACCCGTCTGCCCCCATGCGGGCGGTGTCGGTCTGTGCGAGATGGTCCAGCACCTGTCGATGTTCGACTACGCCGCCGTGTCCGGCAGCGTCGAGGACCGTGTCATCGAGTACGTCGACCACCTGCACGAACACTTCGTCGACCCGGTGCGGGTCGCGCACGGTCACTACCTCGCGCCCGCGCTTCCCGGCCTCGGCGCCCAGATGCACCCCGAGTCGCTGAAGGAGTACGTCTACCCGGACGGCCCGGTGTGGAGCAGCCGTGGCTGACACCGCACCGCCCCTGCTGGTCGACGCCCACCACCACGTGTGGGACCTCGCCCGCCGCCCCCAGCCCTGGCTGGACCAATCCGCGCACGAACCGATCCGCCGCTCCTTCGGCACCGGCGAACTGCGCACCGCCGCGACCAGGGCGATCACCGGCCGGTATCTGGAGACCACGGTGGCCGTCCAGTGCCTGGCCTCGCTGCCCGAGACACGGGAGTTGCTCGCCCTGGCCCCCGATGCCCCCCTGATCGGCGCGGTCGTCGGCTGGGTGGACCTGTCCTCCCCCGCCGTCGGCGACACCCTCGACGAGCTGAGAGCCTCGCCCGGAGGCGGCTATCTGCGAGCCGTGCGCCACCTGGTACAGGACGAACCGGACCCCGGGTGGCTGCAACGCCTCGCGGTGGAAAGGGGATTGCGTGCGGTACGCGACCGCGGACTCGGTTACGACGTCCTGGTCCGCAGCCACCAGCTCGCTCAGGCCGTCCGCCTGGCGGAACGGATACCCGGCCTGCCGCTGGTCCTGGACCACGCGGGCAAGCCGCCCCTCACCGACGGGTCCCTGGCCGACTGGGAGAGGCGCATACGACAGCTGGCGGCCCACCCTCAGGTGCGGTGCAAGGTGTCCGGCCTGGTCACCGAGGCCGATCACGCGCGGTGGACCACCGCCGGCCTGCGGCCGGTGTGGGACGTCCTGCTCAGCGCGTTCGGGCCGGGGCGGCTGATGTTCGGCTCCGACTGGCCCGTCTGCGTCCTGGCGGGCGGCTGGAACCGCTGGGCGGCCGCCGTCGAGGAACTCCTGGCCGACTGCTCCCCGAGCGAGAGCGAAGCGGTTCTCACCCTGACCGCCACCGATTTCTACCGGCTCCCGCTCTCACCGGTCCCCACACCGAAAGGACCTGACGGACCATGACTCTCGCCGTCCGCTACACCGGCGCCCGAACTCTGGACACCGCCTCCCTCACGAGCCCGCCCCCCGGGCCCGGCGAGGTGGAACTCGCCCCCGCCTACGTCGGCGTCTGCGGCACCGATCTGCACATCTTCCACGGCGACATGGACGCCCGGGTCCACCCGCCCGCCGTCCTCGGACATGAGATGTCCGGTCGCGTCGTACGCGTCGGCCCGGACGTGGCGGGCTGGCGCCCCGGAGACGCGGTGACCGTGATGCCCCTGCGCTGGGACGCGACCTGCCCCGCCTGTCTCGACGGCCACCAGCACCTCTGCCACCGGCTCGACTTCATCGGCATCGACTCCCCCGGTGCCATGCGGCAACGCTGGATCGTGGACGCGTCGGTCCTCGTACGCCTCCCCGACTCCCTCCCCCTCGACCGGGCCGCGCTCGTGGAACCGACGGCGGTGGCCGTGCACGACGTCGGCCGGGCCGCCGTCCGGGAGGGCGAGCGGGTGACCGTGGTGGGAGGCGGCCCGGTCGGCATACTGATCGCGCTCGTCGCGCGGGACGCGGGCGCCGACGTCCGTGTCGTGGAGCCGAGCGTCCACCGGCGCCTGCTCATCGAGGAGCTGGGGTTCATCGCCTGGGACCCCGGGGCCGACGACGTACCCGGGCTGGTACGCCGGTGGACCGGCGGTGCCGGCGCGGACGTCGCCTTCGAGGTGTCCGGCGCGGCGGCGGGCGTGAGCACCGCCGTCGACGTCCTGGCCGTGCGCGGGCGCCTGTGTCTGGTGGCCATCCACGCCCGTGACCGCGAGGTCGATCTGCACCGCTTCTTCTGGCGCGAGCTCACCCTGGTCGGGGCCCGGCTGTACGACCGGTCCGACTTCGAGCGGGCGGTGCGCCTGGTGGCCCAGGGCGTCGTCCCGGCGGAGCGGCTGATCACCCGGGTGGTGCCGCTCGCCGAGGCGCCGGCCGCGTTCGAGGCGCTGGAGGCGGGCGGCGACGTGAAGGTCCTGCTGGACTGCACCGGCGGGACCGAGGGGGCCCTCGCATGAGCGCCTTCGACCTCACGGGCCGGCTCGCCGTCGTCACCGGCGCCCGGCGCGGTATCGGGCGGGCCATGGCCCGCGCGCTGGCCGGGGCCGGCGCGGACGTCATCGGCGTCAGCGCGAGCCTGGAGGACTCCGGCAGCGACGTGGAGGGGGACGTCGTCGCCGCCGGACGCTCCTTCGAGGCGATCCGCGCCGACTTCGCGGACCCGGAGGCCGTACGGGCGCTGGGCGCGGATCTCGCGGGGCGTGCGCGACCGGTGGACATCCTGGTCAACAACGCGGGCACCATCCGCCGCGCGCCGGCCGTCGAGCACGGCGACGCGGACTGGGATCTGGTCCTCCAGGTCAACCTCACCGCGCAGTTCGCCCTGACCCGGGCCGTCGGTGCGGCGATGGTGGCCCGGGGACAGGGGAAGATCATCTTCACGGCGTCGCTGCTCAGCTTCCAGGGCGGTATCACCGTGCCCGGCTACACCGCCGCCAAGCACGGTGTCACCGGTCTGACCAAGGCGCTGGCCAACGAGTGGGCTCCCCGCGGCGTCAACGTCAACGCCATCGCCCCGGGCTACATCGCCACCGACAACACCCGGGCCCTGCGGGAGGACCCGGTACGCACCCGCGCGATCCTGGACCGGATTCCGGCCGCGCGGTGGGGCGAGGCCGACGACCTGGCGGGCGCCACCGTGTTCCTGGCCTCGGACGCGGCCGCCTATGTGCACGGCGCGGTCCTTCCCGTCGACGGCGGATGGCTCGGCCGATGAGCACCGACGCGGCCGGCGTCCTGTCCCTCACCCGCATCCTGCCGGTGCTGACCGTGCCTTCCACCGGCATGGCGCTGCCGCTCGCCGAGGCGCTGGCCGCCGGCGGTGCGCGGTGCGCGGAGGTGACCTTCCGTACCCGGGCCGCCGAGGACGTGGTGAAGGCGATGGCCCGGCACGGCGGGATCGTCGTCGGCGCCGGCACGGTGGTCACCGCCGAGCAGGCGGAGCGAGCGGTGGCGGCCGGGGCGCGCTTCGTCGTCTCTCCCGGTTTCGACGCCGATGTCGTCGCGGTGTGCCGGCGCCTGGGCGTTCCCGTGGTGCCGGGCATCGCCACCGCGACGGAGCTGATGCGGGCGCTGCGGGCCGGTGCGCACACGGTCAAGCTGTTCCCCGCCGAACCGCTCGGCGGAGTACGGATGATCCGGGCGCTGGCGGCGCCGTTCCCGCAGGCCCGGTTCGTGCCCACCGGCTCCATCGGGCCGGTGCAGATGCCCGCCTACCTCGCTCATCCGGCGGTCGTCGCCGTCGGCGGCAGCTGGATGGCGACACCCGGTCACATGGAGCGCGGTGACTGGGCGGAGATCAGGCGGCTGACCGCCGAGGCCGTGCAGAGGAGCGCGGAGTGATCGCACAGGGAGCCGAGGTGGTGGCGCTGGGCGAGGTGATGCTGCGCTTCGACCCGGGCGAGGGCCGCATCCGCACCGCCCGTACGTTCCAGGTGTGGGAGGGCGGTGGCGAGTACAACGTGGTACGGGGGCTGCGCCGTTGCTTCGGTCTGCGCACCGGTGTGGTGACCGCCCTGGTGGACAACGCGGTGGGCCGGCTCGCGGAGGACCTCATCCTGCAGGGCGGTGTCGACACCTCGCTGATCCGCTGGGTGCCCGACGACGGGATCGGCCGCACCGCCCGCAACGGGCTCAACTTCGTCGAGCGCGGCTTCGGCGTCCGGGGAGCGCTGGGGGTGAGCGACCGTGCCAACACCGCGGTCTCGCGGCTGCGGCCGGGTGAGGTCGACTGGGACAGCGTCTTCTCGCCGGGTGTGCGCTGGTTCCACACCGGTGGCATCTTCGCCGGTCTGTCGGAGACGACGGCCGAGGTCGCCCAGGAGGCGATGACCGCCGCGCGGCGCCACGGCGTGAGGGTCTCCTACGATCCCAACTACCGTGCCAGCCTGTGGGCGGGCCGCGGGGGCCCGGGGCGGGCGCGTGAGCTCGATCTGCGGCTCGCTCCGCAGGCCGATGTGGTCGTGGGCGCCCTCGGTCTGGCGGGGAAGTACCCGGGCGCGGCGGCCGTCGGCGCGGACGGGGTGGCGGACGCGCTCCTGAAGGTGGCGGAGCGGGTGCCCGGCGTGGGGGTGCTGGCGACGACCCTCCGGGACGTGCCCTCGGCCGGCGTCAACGACTGGTCTTCGGCGGCGTGGTCGCCGCGGACGGGCTGCGTCGTCGGACCGGTGATGGACGGCGTGCACGTCCTCGACCGCATCGGCTCCGGCGACGGTTTCGCCGCCGGGTTCGTCTACGGCCTGCTGACCGGCGCCCCCCTGGAGCGCGCCCTGGCGTACGGCACGGCGCACGGCGCACTCACGATGACGACTCCCGGGGACGGGTCCATGGCCTCTCTCGCCGAAGTCGAACAGCTCATGTCCCGAGCCTCCGCCGATGTCAGACGCTGACCGGCGTACGGCCCACCCACACACCGAGGAACGGCCCATGCGACATCACAGGATCACGAACACCTCCGTCGAACTCACCGAGCTCGGCTTCGGAGCGTCCGCCCTCGGCAACCTCTACCGGCTCACCCCTGCCGATGAGGCGGCCGGAGCGGTCGATGCCGCCTGGGAGGCCGGAGTGCGGTACTTCGACACCGCGCCCCACTACGGCCTCGGTCTGTCCGAGCGCCGTCTGGGTGCCGCCCTGCGGTCCCGACCGCGGCAGGAGTACGTGGTCTCCTCGAAGGTCGGCCGTCTGCTGGTCCCCAACGAACGGCCGCGGGGGGTCGACAGCGAGGGCTTCGTCGTACGGGACGATCTGCGCCGGGAGTGGGACTTCAGCCGTGACGGCGTCCTGCGCTCCATCGAGGCCACCTTGGAGCGCACGGGATGGGACCGGCTGGACATCGTGTACCTGCACGACCCCGACGACCACTGGCGGCAGGCCGCCGAGGAGGCGATGCCCGCTCTGGCGGACCTGCGCGACCAGGGGGTGGTGGGAGCCATCGGCGCGGGGATGAACCAGTCGGCGATGCCGGCCCGGTTCCTGCGGGAGACAGCCGCCGATGTGGTCATGCTGGCCGGGCGTTACACCCTGCTGGACCAGTCGGCGCTGGACGACACCCTGCCCGCGGCCCTGGAGCACGACAAGAGCGTGGTGGCGGTCGGGGTGTTCAACTCGGGTCTGCTCTCCCGCGAGCGGCCCTCGCCCGGCATGAAGTACGACTACGAGAACGCCTCGGCCGGCCTCGTCGCCCGGGCCCGGGCGATCGCCGAGGTCTGCGAGCGGCACGGCACCACGCTGCCCGCGGCCGCCGTGGCGTTTCCCTTCACCCACCCTCGTATCATCAACGTCACGCTCGGCATGCGGAATCGGGACCAGGTCACGCGAAACGCGGGACTCCTCCGGCGGCAGGTGCCCGAAGCCCTCTGGGACGACCTGCGTGTGCAAGGGCTGATCAGGGCCGACGTGCCCACGACCTGGAGGGAGGGGTTCGCGTGTCCCTGACGGACAAGGCCATAACCCAGATCCGTGAGCTGATCCGGTCCGGCGCCCTGCCGCCGGGTTCCAAACTGCCTCCCGAGCAGAAGCTGGCGGCTCAGCTGGGGCTGTCCCGCAATCTGGCCCGGGAGGCCGTCAAGGCGCTGGCCACGGCCCGGGTGCTGGAGATCCGGCGGGGCGACGGCACGTATGTCACGAGCCTGCAGCCGAGCCTGCTGCTGGAGGGTCTCGGCGGTGCGGTGGAACTCCTGCAGGGCGACTCGGGGGCGCTCCAGGATCTGATGGAGGTACGGCGGTTGCTGGAACCGGCCGCCACCGCGGTGGCGGCGACCCGGATCACCGACGAGGAACTGACGGAGGTGAAGCGGCACCTCGATGCCATGCTGGCGGCCCGTGACGACATCGAGCAGCTCAACATCCACGACGCGGCGTTCCACCGTGCCATCGTGGCGGCCACCGGCAACGAGTCCCTGTTGAGTCTTCTGGAAGGCGTTTCGGGGCGCACGCTGCGCGCGCGCATCTGGCGGGGCCTGGTCGACACCCGGGCCGCCGACCGGACGGTCGCGGAACACGAGGCGATCTTCGACGCTCTGGTCCGCCGGGACGTTGCCCTCAGCGAGGCGGCCGCTCTGCTGCACGTCAGCAACACCGAACAGTGGCTGCGGGAGCACCTGCGGTCCGTCCAGGTCCTCCCGTGACGAGCTCAGCGTCCCTCGGTGAGCAGGGCCAGGCAGGCCGTGAGGGTTACCGAGCGAAGGTGTTTCGCCACAGCGGCGAGGTCCATGCTCCGGGCCCGGCCGGACACCGACAGGGCCATGACGGGCCGGCGGGACTCGTCCAGTACGGGCAGCGCCAGGCACACGACGCCCGGGATCAGTTCACCGAAGCTGGTGGACACGCCCTGCCTGCGGACCTCGGCCAGCAGGATGTCGATGTGGTCGCCGCGCGAGCCGGCTCCGGGCGAGGTGGCGGCGACCGGGTGGGCGGCGTCGAGCAGCGCGCGGCCCAGCGCTGTGCTGCGCGCCGGTACGCGCTCGGGCAGGTGCAGGTGAGCCCGCCGGCTGCCGCGTATCCGCTCGATCGGAATCACGTCCGGCCCTTGGAGCACCGCCAGGCTGACCGTCTGACGGGTGAGTTCGTACAGGTCGACCATGTACGGCAGGAGGGTCGCGCGTAATCGGTCCACGGGCAGCCCGAGAGATGCCCCGGCGAGATCGGACAGCGCGGCGCCCGGCCGGTAGGCGCCGTCCACGTAGTCGATCATCCGGCGCCTGACGAGCAGCGCCAGCAGCCGGTGCGTGGTGGTCCTGGCCAGACCGCTGGCGGTGACGAGATCGGTGAAGGTGGGCGGCGTTCCGGCGGCGGTCAGCCGGGCGAAGCTGTCCAGGAGGAGCAGTACCTTCTCCGCGGCTCCGGGGGCCCGCCCCTGCGCGGTTGCCGGACCCGCGTCGAAGGTGTGCGTCACGTGAGGGTGCTCCTGTCGGGCCGGATGGGGCAAACCAGCGATTTTACGGCTGTGCGGCCGGGCGGCGGTCCCACCACTAGGCCCACCGGACCTGCTCCTGGTGGCTGTGGTAGCGGTCGGTGATCCCGTACCAGTCGAAGTGCGCCACGATCCATGACTCCAGGCCGGCGACGTACCGGTCGAGGAGCGGATCCGCGGCGCGGCGCACCCCGGCGGCGAGTGCCATGAAGACGCGGACCGCCTCGTCGTGTATGTCGGCCGACCTCAGCAGCGCTTCCGCGTGGTCGTAGCCGTACTGCCGGCTCAGCACGTGCGGCAGGCTGCCCGCCAGATCGTCGTCGTGCGTCCGCTCCTTGCGGGAACCGAGCACGTCATTGGCGTAGTCGATGACGTCGGCCGCGGCTGTGTTGAGCGCGCGGACGGCCGGGTCCGCCCACACCTGCCCCGGCAGTTCGAACCCGCGGGCCACGTCCACGAAGGTGAAGACGACGTGGCAGATCCCGGTGTAGCGCCGCAGCTCCACGTACTCCTCGAACGTGGGCGTGTAACCGCCGAGGCCGTAGGTCAGCTGGCACAGCGCGGACATGAAGTACTCGGTCATACTGCTGCGCACCCGCGTCAGCTGTTCGGGACCGGCGTGCGCGGCGAGCCGGACGAAGAGGTCCCGCAGACTCGCACCGTACGGATCCGTCGAGACGGGAGCGGCGCCGGGGTCCTCCATCACGGCCCGCAGCCGCAGCACGAGACGGGCGGTGGGCACTCCCTGTTCAGCGGGGCTCGGACAGTCGGCGTACCGGTCGTCGAAGGCTGTCAGCCACGCGGTCAACTGCGCAGCGATGATGCTCGGTTCGAGCAGGCCGTCGGCGTGCGCGGCACCTGTCAGCCAGCCGATCCTGATACCGGAAAGCCGCTCCTTCTCCGCCGGCGTCCGGATCAGTCCGAAGCGCTCCATCCACGCCACGACCTCCTGCTCGACCCTGTCCGCGAGGGGGCGGGCCGGCCGGGGGAACGGGCAGTACAGGTCGGGTACGAGCAGGGGCTCGGGCATGGTGTGCGCTCCGGGACGTGACGGTGTCGGGCGGCCGAGTCTGCGGAGTTGATCCGACGGCGGGAAGCGGCTGTTCCACCGGGTGGAACGCTCCCTTGTCCCGCACTCCGTCCGTCCCCACACTGCTTGTTCCGCAGGAGCAACGGGCCCTCTGCGATGTGACCCCGAAGAGGCCTGCGCCATGTCCCTCAACGACGGATGCCCCGTCTTCCCCTCCCCCCAGGACCCCTCCCTCGACCACGACATCAGCGGATGTGTGCGGCTGGCCGCGGGTCCGGTGGCCACGGCGGTCATGGCCGACGGCACCCCGGTCCGGCTCGCGCTCAGCCATGAGGCCGTCCGGCAGGTACTGATCGATCCGCGGTTCAGCCGGGCGGAGGCGTCCCGCCCGGGAGCACCGTCCGTGGTCCCCTTCCACGGGCAGAGCGGTCTGCTGCACGCCATGGACCCGCCGGAGCACACCGCTCTGCGGGCGCACATCGGCCGGGCCTTCACCTCGCGGACCGTCGAGCGGCTGCGACCGGAGATCGAGGGACTCGTGGCGGAGCTGCTCGACGCGATGGAGGCCGCCGGGCCACCCGCCGATGTGGTCGCCCATCTGACGGCGCCGCTCCCGGTCAAGGTGCTGTGCCGGCTGCTCGGCGTCCCCTACGAGGACCACGAGGCCTTCCGCGGGTGGATCGAGACGATCCTGCCCGCCTCCGCGTCTGCCGCCGGGCAGGCGGCCGCGGCCGCCGAGCAGCTCACCACGTACCTCGAAGGCCTGATCGAGGCCAAGCGGCGCACCCCCGGCGACGACCTGATCAGCACTCTGCTGGCCCCGGGGCCCGACGGCCCGCCGCTGGACGACGCCACGGTGCTGGCGAATCTGACGCCCGTGCTGGTGGCCGGACACGACACCACCCACAACCAGCTCTCCAACTCGCTCGTCGCGCTGTTCACCCACCGCGAGCAGTGGGACCTTCTGGTGCGGCGCCCGGAGCTGGTACCCCGGGCCGTCGACGAACTCCTCCGCCACCAGCTCCTCAGCCGCGTCGGCATGCTGATGCGCGTCACCACGGCGCGGGTGGACCTGGCCGGGGTCACCTTGCCGCCGGGAACGGCGGTGAACGCCCTCAACTACGTCGCCAACCGCGACCCGGCCGTCTTTCCCGACCCCGACCGCCTCGACGTGCGGCGCCGGGGCACCGCGAAGCACCTGGCGTTCGGCGCCGGGCCGCACTACTGCCCCGGCGGGCAGCTCGCCCGGCTGGAACTCTCCGTCGCCCTGCAGGCACTGGTCCGGCGCTTCCCCGGCCTGCGCCCGGCCGTACCGGTGGCGGAACTGCCCTGGAAGGACGGCATCATGCGCGGCCCGTGGCACCTGCCGGTCTCCTGGTGAGGCGCGCAGGCGCAGGACGCACGAGCGGGAGGACCCGCGGCGGCCGGGCGGAGCGGGCGCGCGAGGGAGGACGTCCGCCGGGAGCCTCGCCCGGACCGTGGGGCCACGCCGTGGTGATCGGCGCCGGCTTCACCGGACTGCTCGCCGCCCGCGTGCTCGCCGGACGTTTCGACCGGGTGACCGTGCTGGAGCGGGACGAACTCCCCTCCGGCGCCGCACACCGCAGCGGTCTGCCCCAGGCGCGGCACCCGCACGGGATGCTGGCGCGCGGCGCCGAGATCGTGGAAGCCCTCTTCCCCGGGGTCCGCGCGGAGCTCGCCGCCCAGGGCGCCCCGGTGTTCGACTTCGGGGCCGGTTTCGCGACCCGCCTGCCCCACGGCTGGGCTCCCCGGTGCCCGGTCGGCATCGAGGTGCAGTCATTCGGCCTGGTCCACCTGGAGGCGGTGCTGCGGGTCCGGGTCCGGGCGCTGCCGGGGGTAGGGCTGCGGGACGGATTCGTCGTGGACGGGCTGCACCTGAGCGCCGACCGGCGCCGGGCGGTCGGCGTCACGGGCCATCGCCGGGCGGACCTGGGCCACACGCCGGTGAGGATCGCGGCGGATCTGGTCGTCGACGCGTCCGGCCGCAGGTCACGGCTGCCCGGCTGGCTCACCGCGGCCGGTCTGCCCTCGCCCCGGCGTTCGGAGGTGCCCTCCCCGCTGGTCTACAGCTCACGCCTGTACGAGGTGACAGGTGATCAGGTTCCCGACTGGTCGGTGTCCTTCGAGATGACCCTGCCGCCCTCGGTGCGCCGCGGGGGAGCCGCGGTCACGGTGGACGGCACGCACCGGCTGGTCAGCCTCGTCGCTCCGGGACACGAGCTTCCGCCACCGCGCGACGACGAGGCGCTGCGGCGGTTCGCCGCGAGCCTGCGCAGCCCGCACTTCGCCGAGGTGATGGAGCGGGGCCGACCGGTGTCGCCGGTCCACCGCTGCGTGGTGGGCGGCAATCGCTGGCTCCGCTACGACCGCCTCCGGCCGCGCCCGGGCCGGCTGCTGGTGCTGGGCGACGCGTTCTGCGCGTTCAACCCGGTGTACGGGCAGGGACTCACCGTGGCGGCACTGCAGGCCCGCCTCCTGGCCCGCCTGCTCACGACCGCTCACGGCCCGGGCCCGCTCGCACACCGCTTCCAGCGCCGTGCCGCCCGGATCGTGCTCGTGCCCTGGCTGACGGCCACGGCCGCCGACGCCGGCTGGTCGGCCGAGCCCGCGGGCCGCCCGGCGCGGATGGCGCGGGCCGTCCTCGACGTGGTCCTGCGGCGCCTGCCGGACGAGCCCGGGTTGTACGCCCGCTTCGCGCGGGTGCAGAACATGGTCGCCTCTCCCGGTGTCCTGCTGCGTCCGCTCCTGGTCCGTCCGGGTCGCCGGAGCGGACGCGCCTTCCGCGCCGGACCCGTCGGCCCTCCTCGGGAAGGGTGATCCCGCATCCGGGCGACGGCTCGCTTCAGCTCGCTGACGGCTCCGCCGTCGCCCGGGTGCGGGGGCGCGTCACACGACGACGCCCTCGATCTCCACCGTCTGCAGGCACTTCGCGTTGACGGGGATGGTCACCGATTTGCCGTTCAGGGTCGTGGACCGCTGGGTGTAGGCGTCGCCGGCTCCCGTGTTCCACCGCAACACCACCCCGTCCGGGCGCCCGGCCACCGCCGAGAAGCGGGAGAGGTCGAAAGTGACGTTCTTGAGCGTGCTGCCGTTGTTGGCGGCCACGATGACCAGCTTGTGGTTCGTCTCGTCCAGGGCCGCCACGGTCAGCGGGTCATCGGTCTTGATGATCTTCATGCCGGGTCGGATGTGCCGGCTGAACTGAGCCATCAGGTAGTACTTGTTCCGGACGGAACCGGCCACTGCCGGAGTGTCCGGAGTGACGCCGTAGCCTGTCCCCGGCGTGTAGTCGATCATCCCCCAGCTGGGGTTGTTGTCCATGACCTGCCAGTACACCCAGGCGGTCTGATGGAGTTCCTGGAAGTCGGCCAGGATGGTGAGGGCCAGCGACAGGCCGCCTCCGTCCCCGTTGCCCGTCTCCGAGTTCCACAGGCCCTTGCCGGACTCGGTGACGGCCTTGGTGTACAACTGCGCCCGGGGGGCCTGGCCGCCCTCGTAGCCGTGGACGTTCACCCGGTCCACCAGGCTGCGGGTGAGGGCGTCGTACGCGTTCCACGTGGCGACGGCGGCCGTCATGCTGGTCTCGTCCGCTGCCGCGATCTTGGTCGCGGTAAGGCCCCGCTTGTCCAGTTCGCCGCGCAGATAGGGCAGGATCTGCTTCTGCACGCCGTGGCTCATGAAGCAGCCCTCTTGCTTGTTCTGCGCGTACCAGTACTCGGCGGAGGGCTCGTTGAAGGGCTCCACGGACACGAAGTCCACGCCCCAGTTCTCCTTGGCGCGCAGCGCGACAGCGGCCAGATAGGAGGCGTAGGGGCGGTAGTTCCAGGACTGGATGTTGTCCTGGTGGACGCCGGCGGCTCCCGAGGGGTTGTGGTTCTTGCACATCCACCACATGGGGGACTTCGCGAACAGCTCACTGATCGCGCCTCGTTGCGTCGCCTTGAGCAGCATGGCCCGCTGGTTGGCGTCGGCGTTCCAGTTCCAGGCCGAGGACGTGGGGTCCTCGCTCGTCCAGTCCTGCCAGAAGCCTTCGATCCGCTTCCACGGCTGGATGGAGCCGGAGACGACCATCCTGTCGCCGCTCGCCGTCTGGTTCCAGCTGCTCGCACCCGCGTTGTAGCGGGCGATGTTGAGGCCCAGGCCGGGGAGCGACTTGCCGTCATACGTCACCCACTTCGTGGTGAAGAAGATGTCGGCGAGGTCGTCACGGTCACCGAGGGCCCGGGCCCACCAGGACAGCGAGGTGCCCCAGCCCTCCCAGATACCCCAGTTCACCGAGGGGTCCACGGCGACCGTCGAGGCCGCACGTGCCGTACCGGTGGCGAAGGTGCTGGCAAGGACACCTGCTCCAGCTCCTGCCAACAGTGTTCTTCGTCGGATCATCCCGCTACTCCGCTCACTTCATCGCCCGTCCCGTCCGGGCTGGTGAGAAGCTTCTGCCGCGGTTTCCGCGTTGTCCACACTCTGTTGCGAAGCGGTGCGCGAGACCGGCGCATCGCTCACTCGCGGCGAGCGGTGCCCCGGGAGCGGCGCCACCGGCGTCCCGGGGGACCGGTGGGCCTTAACGACCGGTCAGCCCCTCCTCAAGAGGGCCTTAAGGATCACGCGGAACCCTGCCACCCGGTGTGAAAGGCCTGCCGCGGCATCTAGTTTGTGGAACGTGACGATCGATGGCCCCCCTGTCGGCAGCAGCCGGCACTCCCGGGGCAGACGGAGACGACGCTCCGTCCCGGACGGTCCGCCCATTGCCCCTCCTCGCCGGCCCGCGGCGAACCACGACGCGGCGCGCCCTCCCGCTCCGGGCGCCCCGTGGGGAACGCCGCAGCGTCCGGGCCCGCCGGCGCAGCCTGCCGGGGCCGCCTCCGTGCGCCCGCTCCCCCAAGTGCCTCCGGCCGGGCCGGTGCGGCTCACAGCCGGCGTGCTGCGAGCCGCTCTCCTCACCGGAGCGGCACTCGTGACGTTGATGTGGGGAGTTCAGGTGAGGCCCTCCGCCCGGCTCGACGCGCTGTTCGCGACCGGTGCGCACCTCACCGGGCTCCTCGCCGGGTACGGCGTCCTCGTCATGCTGCTGCTGATGGCCCGGGTGCCCGCCGTCGAACACGGTGTCGGAGCCGACCGGATCGCCCGCTGGCACGCGCTGGGCGGGCGCTACCTGCTCTCCCTGTGCCTGGGCCACTGTGTCCTCGCCCTGTGCGGATACGCCGCCCACTCCGGCACCGATCTGCTCTCCGCCGCCCGGGGCCTGCTCGGCCACCCGGCGATCGCCGCGGCCGCCGTCGGCACCGGGCTGCTCATCACGGTGGGCGTGGCCTCGGCCCGTGCGGTACGCCGTCGGGTGCGGCACGAGACATGGCGCGCCGTCCACCTGCTCGCCTACCTCGGTGCCGCCCTGGGCTTCGTCCATCAGATGGCCGGCCCGGACGTGGCGGAGAGCATGATCACCCGGTGGCTGTGGGCCATGCTGCACGCGACGGTCGCCGTGCTGCTGCTGTGGTACCGGGGCGTCGTGCCCGTACGCCAGATGCTGCGCCACAGTCTGCGCGTCCTCGAAGTGCGGCCCGAGGGGCCCGGGGTGGTGTCCGTGGTGATGCAGGGCATCGGCCTGGACCGGCTGCACGCCGAACCGGGCCAGTTCCTCCGCTGGCGGTTCCTGCAACGCAGGCTGTGGCGCACCGCCCTGCCGTTCTCGCTGTCCGCCCCCGTGCGGGACGACATCCTACGGATCACGGTCAAAGCGGCCGGTGACCACACCCGCCGCATCCGCCGGCTCAGGGCCGGCACCCGCGTTCTGGCCACCGGCCCCTTCGGCGCCCTGACCGCGCACAGGCGCACCCGCCGCAAGGTACTGCTGCTCGCCGGCGGCGTCGGGATCACGCCGATGCGGGCCCTGTTCGAGACCCTGCCCGGCGGGGCCGGTGACATCACACTCCTCTACCGGGCCAACAACGCCGCCCAGTTGCTCTTCCGGGGCGAACTGGAGGCCATAGCCGCCGCCCGGCAGGCAGGGCTGCACTATCTGCTGGGTCCCTCCGGGGCCGCCTACGATCCGCTCTCCCCGCAGGCGTTGCGCGCCCTGCTGCCCGACCTGGCCGAACACGACGTCTTCCTGTGCGGACCCCCGGGTATGGCGGACACGGCGACGGCCGCCCTGATCAGGGCGGGTGTCCCGCCCGAGCACATCCACGACGAGTACTTCACCTTCTGACTCCCCCGCCGCCCGGCCCCCGACCGGAGGACCAGCCATGGCTCGACACCGCCGACCGACCCCACCCACCACCGCGCCCACCGCCCGCGCCCGGGGACAGCTCGCCGCGTGCCTGCTCGGGGTGAGCGCGCTCGCCGCGACATGGCTGGCCGTGGCCGTCGAACCGGACGCCCCACCCGCCCCCGACCGCGTGCCGTACATCGGAACCGCGGATGCCGCCCAGCGGCCGGCAAAGTGAGAACGGCCGCCGACGGCGCCTCCGTCAGCCCCTTCTCGTTTCGAGGTACCGCTCGTAGAACTTCCCGTCGCCACCGAGCACTTCGGGGCTGCCGTCCTGCCTGCAGCCGATGTCGATCCGGCCCTCCCAGGCATGACCGTGACCGAAGAAGTTCTCCTCGGTCCATCGGAAATGTACGGACACGTAGGTCCGCCCCGCCGCCTGCTCGGCGTTGAGGAACACATTCCCCGCCCCCTTGAGGCCGGTCGAGGCGCGTGCCTTGGCACCGTGCGCCTGCTCGACGGGATCGATCTTGAAGTCCTTCATGTGGACGTCGTTACCCATCGCGCGCACGGCCTCGGCCCGACGGGCTCGTCTTTCGATGCTGTCCTGATAGGCGCGGTAGGCCTCGATCTGCTGCTCATGCTCCTGAATCTCGTTCTGCAAGGACTCAAGGACGTCCGCCCGGGCCCCCTCTTCCAGCATTCTGCGGAAGTTCAGCTGCTTGTTCTCAAGACGGAGCTTCTCCGCCGGCAGGTCGATCTTCCGCATCTCGGCAGCGTTCTTCCTGTCCTCCTTGTTGAGGGCGACCAGCTCGGCGGAGGGGTCGAGCAGCACGGCGCGGTACGACACCCGCCACGGCAGCACCATGAAGATGCTGTGGGACTTGTTGACGTCCACGACGTCGCCTGGGTGACGGTGGTGGAACCGGCGCACGATCGGCTGGAAGCGGCTGTGGGTGTAGAACACTCCGTCGAGGTGCTGAGGACCGAGGTTCTGGAGCACCTTCGCCGCTCCGAGCTCCTCGGGGACGGCGCTGATGGTGGGGTGCGTCTCGCTGGTCAGCTGAACCTTGGTGTTGAAGTCCTTGACGATCGAGTAGGCGGTGCTGGCAACCGAACTGGCCACAACGCCGAGCGGCCCCGTGGCGCTGACCACGCTGGGAATTGACATCTGTCTCCTTGGGTTCTTGGGGTGGCGTCGTGTCAGTCGTCTTCGGGCGGCATGCCGAGGTCCGCCTCGACGTGGACCCCATGGGTCGCGAGGAGCTCGAGGTGGCCGTCCGTGAGGTCGCCGGGCGCTTCGGTGTCGCTCGCATAGATCTCCAGAGCCGCGACCAGGGACCGCAGCGTTTCGGGATCGGTCGGCGGTTCCTGCGGGGCGGTGCCCTCTTCCGGCTGCCCGGCATACTCGTTCGCGTACGGGGCGTCCTGGGCGGGCCACTCCTGCGCGGGCCATTCCTGGGCGGTCCCGTAGTCCTGGGCGGTCCCGTAGTCCTGGGCGGTCCCGTAGTCCTGCGCGGGCCATTCCTGGGCGGTCCCGTAGTCCTGCGCGGACCACTCCTGGGCGGGCTGGGCCGCGTACGTCGCGTCGGCTCCGTATGCCTGGTCCGCGCCGTACGCCTGGGCGCCGGCGATCTGGTAGGCGTACCACTCGACGAACTGCTGGACCACGAGCTGCTGGTAGTCCGTACGTGACACGCCTTCGGGCAGTTGGTGCAGGTCGGCGCGTTCGTAGGTGAACTGAGCGAAGTACTCGGCGAAGTGGCCGAGTTCCGAGAAGGGGAGGACCTCGCTGAAGTCCACCCAGTGCGCCCTCTCCTCCGATTGGTTCTCCCACTGTTCCAGGAGGGCGGCGTAGAGCAGTTCCAGGTCGGTCACGGTCGACTCCTCGGAAGGTGGCGGGCGCGGGAGCGAGAACGGTTTCAGCACCGTCCTGGTCATCGGAGCAGCCGGCCGGACATGGGGCGACGGCTCCGTCCGTTTCCGTCACTCTGCTGGAGCCATGGGTGGGTCGCCAGGGTCGCCGGGCACCCTGACGGGCCGTTGCGAGTGCCTGTACGGGCCGCCATCAGGCCCTCCGTGCCGTATCCGTCCGTGGGAAGCCTCCTCTCAGCCATCCCAGCGCGACCGGGCGGAGAAGCCCGTCCGGACGCCGTAGGCCAGCAGCGCGGCGGCAACGGCGTCGTGTTCCTCCTGCGGCAATCCGAAGACGTGGGCGGTGGCCGTCCGTCGCAGAACGCCTTTCGTCGGCCCGCGCTGGAGTGAGGCGGTGCGGACACCCGCTTCCGCAGTGCCCGCCAGGCCGGAGATCGCCCCGAAGCCGGAGTTTCCCTGGCCGAGGACGAGGAGCTCGTGACCCCTCAGCCACAGCAGGGCGATCCGCTGGCCGGTCCGCAGGGAGGCGAGCAGGATCTGGTTCTGTTCGTCGACCAGTTCCCAGTCGACCGCCTCGATCGTCCGTTCCGCCTGCTGGAGCGCGCGCTCGGCGCGCCGCTCGCGACGTCGGGCCGCGGCTCCGGGCGACCGGTCACGGACGTCGGCCCCCCCGCGCGGCGCGGCTACGGCCGGGGGGCTCCGCCGCTCGACCACGTGGGGGACGTGGTGGACGGCCCGGTGGAGCGTCGGGGACTCGTAGGAATCCGGCGGTATCGCGTCCTCCTCGGGGGTGAAGGGCACGGCGCCCACCGCTCTCAGCTCCCCGACCAGGGAGGCGATCATCTCGTGCAGTGCCGCGGCCGCCGCTTCGCGGTCGGCCGGATCCGGCGCGTGGTGCGGGGCAGGCCCGACGTAACGCAGGACGAGGCCGGCCAAGGGCGGCCCGTACCGCTGGAAGACGCCCCTGGCCGCCTCCGAGGGCACCGCCCCGGTCTCCTCCGCGAGAGCTGCTCGCAGGCCTCCCTCCAGGGTGAACCGGTCTTTCTCCACCGCCAGTTCGATCGTGTGGTTGAGGGCACGGAGAGCCCCCGCGTGCGCGGGGTCGGGTGCGGTCGGCACGATCCGGCCACCTCCTCGTCGATACGGCGGAACCTTTCCGGCGCGGTTCACATCTTCCGGCCCGTTCCCGCCGCCGGGGGACATGACCGAGCGGGTCTACCCGCTGGGGAGGACGACACCGTCCTCGCGGCTGCCCTTTCGTGCCCGCCGAGGAGCGGGCCGGGGGCCCGTACCGGTCTGCCGGGGCGGGCGTCCACGCGGGAACACGCGGGAGCGGCGGCGCGCGGTGACGCCGGGGCGACCACCGCTTCGGAACATGCCCACCGCTGCGTTCCCCGCCCGACCGCGGCGGCCGTCGCGTACGTTCCGTCAGGGCCCGGACCGGACGCGACCGCGGGCAGTGAGCCGGTGTCACCTGCACACCGAGCAGACCTCAGCAGGTCAGACGCGCCCATGTGAAACGATCACCCGTGATGAGCACTTGGACGGGGCGCCCGGGGTTCTCCCCGCGGCCGTTCCGCCCTGCGGCGAGCACCAGCGGCGCGGCTACTCTCCGGCATCCTTAAGCCCACCTCAAGCACCGATGTTTACACCCTTAAGAACACCGGTTCGGTCCAGGAAGTAGCCGACCGCGTCCATGGTTTCGATGTGGTCCGGGAAGGAGGCTGTTCGGGCAAAGCCGTTCACGGCCTTCGGTTCCGTGCCCGGTTCCGTCGGACGGACCGGACCCATGTGTATGAGGGGCAGCCCATGTCAGGCGATCGCATATTCGTCCACGTCAAGACGTCCGATCCCATCTCGGAAGCGGGCATCGTGGCGGCGTTGAAGACCCGGGCGGAGATCTGGATCGCCGACGGCGGCCAGACGACTCCGGAGACGGTGGCGCTGATCGTCGCCGACGAGGTGAACGAGGAAGCCCTTCAACTGCTCCGGGCGGTCCGGAGCAGGAGCATGCAGCAGGCCGTCGTCGTGGTCTCCGAACTGGACGACGCCGGACTGATGCTGGCCGTCGAAGCCGGCGTCGCCGGGCTGGTACGGCGCCGTGAGGCCACGGCGGACCGTCTGGTCCAGGTGATCTCCTCGGTGCACCGCGGCGCCGGCGTCGTGCCCCCGGACCTGCTCGGCCGGCTGCTCAGGCAGGTGTCGCAGGTGCAGCAGCAGGTTCTGACGCCCCGCGGGCTGAGATTCAACGGCCTGACCGACCGGGAGGGCGAAGTCCTCAGGCTCGTCGCCGACGGACTCGACACCCGGGAGATCGCTTCACAGTTGTCGTACTCGGAGCGGACCGTGAAGAACGTCCTGCACGACGTGACGCACCGGTTCCACCTGCGCAACCGGTCGCACGCGGTGGCCTACGCCCTCCGCGAGGGTTTCATCTGATGAGTGAGCACGGTGCGGCTGCCACCGTGTCCGGTGCCTTCGACGGCCTCACTCCTCGACGCGGCGGCGCGGCCGGGGCACGGAAGGGCGTCGGGAAGCGGGCCCCGACGCGCCGTCGGTCCTGCCCGCCCGCAGCTCCACCTGGTCCGGGGCGGGTGGCAGGGCCGAGTCGGCGGGTGGCCGGAGCGGGGCCATCACCACAAGGTTGAGCACCGGTGAGGACGGCGGCGCGACTGCTGCCCACGGGCAGGGCTCCGGCGCCGCGGGAGCGACGGCCAGGGACAGCGCGCCGGAGCCGAAGGGGGCGAAGGACGGGTGCACGACGTCGTCCGGGAAACAGGGTGTGGCCGCGCCGGCCAGCATGACCTCGCCGAGGAGGCCCTGGCCCTCCAGCCAGCCCGCGGTGTGCGCGGTGAGCCGGTAGGAGTACTGGAGGATGCGCAGGGGTTGCAGCCGCGCGCTGACGGCCGAGCCGGCCGCCTCGCGCACGTACATCTGGCCGCTGCGGCTGCGCTCCTCCTCCCGGATGTCGTACAGGAAGGCGTGGAGCAGGCTGTTCCCATCGGCGGGGGCAAGGTCCGGGCAGAAGGCGTCGAAGGCGAGCTCGGCGGTGGGAACGCAGCGGCGCAGCCAGGTTTCGAGCGAGAGGGTCACCGCATCCATCATCACTCCATCGTGGCGGCGGGCGCCGTGCCGGGCCACGGCCGGACGGATTCCCTTTGGGGCACATGGAGATGTCCGAGTGAGTGTCTGATCGCTCCCCCGGCCGTGTCCGGCGGATGAAACCGTGAGACAACGCACAGGAAAGAGGGACGTGTGCCGAACTATCTGACCCCAGGTGTCTTCGTGGAGGAGACGTCCTCGGGCATCAAACCCATCCAAGGCGTCGGAACCGCCACGGCCGCATTCATCGGCTTCACCGCGAGGGGTCCTCTCGACGAAGCCGTGCTGGTGACCAGTTGGACCCAGTACACGAATGTGTTCGGTGAGTTCGCGGCCGACGCGTATCTTCCCCAGGCCGTCTACGGCTACTTCCTCAACGGTGGCGGCAACGCGTACATCGTGAGCCTGGGTCCGGGCACGGACACCGGCTCGGGTACAGGTGCCGACACCGGGCGGGCGCCGACGGCCGAGCTCGCGGACACGGTGCGCGGGGAGCTGGCCGGGCCGGGTGGCGGACGTCCGGCACTGGCCGTGGCCCTGACGCCGGCGGCGGCCGCGGACGCCGCCGGGCAGATCACGGTGGAGGTCGACGACGCGTCGGACGGCGGGGACGAGGAGTCCTTCAAGCTGGTCGTGCGACGCGACGGCAAGGTCGTCGAGGAGCATGACAACGTGTCCGCCAAGCGCGGGGCGGCCTTCGTCGGCACCGCGCTCAAGAAGTCCGCCGTCATCACGCTCGAAGAGGTCAAGGGCGTGGCTCCGGTCCGTCCCGTCAAGGGGGCCAAGGTCGCGCTCGCCCCGGCCCGGCCGAGCGGGGTCCCGGCCGTCGTGCGCGAGAGCCCTACCGAGCTGGGCGCCGATGTCTACATCGGGGACACGGCTGCCCGCACGGGTCTGTCCGGGCTGGAGGCGCTCGAGGACATCACCATGGTCGCGGTGCCCGACCTGATGTCGGCGTACCAGCGGGGTGCCATCGACGCGGAGGGCGTCAAGGCCGTACAGCTGGCGCTCATCGCCCACTGCGAGGCGATGGGGGACCGGGTCGCCATCCTGGACCCGCTGCCGGGCCTCAACGCGCAGCAGATGCGCGACTGGCGCCAGGACCACTCCGGCTTCGACTCCAAGTACGCGAGCCTCTACTGGCCGTGGGTGAAGGTCATGAACCCGCTGGAGAAGCGGGCCGAGTTCATTCCCCCGAGCGGTCATGTCGCGGGCGTCTGGGCGCGCAGCGACGACGAGCGCGGGGTGCACAAGGCGCCGGCCAACGAGGTGATGCGCGGCGTCCTCTCCCCGGCTCTGGCCGTGACCAAGGGCGAGCAGAGCATCCTCAACCCGATCGGTGTCAACTGTCTGCGCAACTTCCCCGGCCAGGGGGTGCGCATCTGGGGGGCGCGGACGCTCTCCAGTGACCCGGAGTGGCGCTACCTCAATGTGCGGCGGTTGTTCAACTACGTCGAGAAGTCCATCCTGGAGGGAACGAACTGGGTCGTCTTCGAACCCAACGACCGTTATCTCTGGGAGGGCGTCAGCCGCACCGTGACCGCGTTCCTGACGCGTGTCTGGCGCAGCGGAGCCCTGTTCGGCCGGAGCCCCGCGGAGGCATTCTTCGTCCGTTGCGACGAGGAGAACAACCCGCCGGAGAACCGAGACGCCGGCATCCTCACCATCGACATCGGCATCGCGCCGGTCAAGCCCGCCGAATTCGTAGTGTTCCGGCTCTCGCAGTACGCGCCCGGAACTGAGACCGCCGAGTAAGGAGACCAACCGAGATGAACAATCAGCAGGGCGACCCCCAGGCCATTTCCGCCGCGCGCTTCGTGGTGAGCTTCGACGGGGCGGCGCCGACGTACTTCTCCGAACTGAGCGGCATCACCAGCGAGGTGGAGGCGACGGAGTACATCGCCGCCAACGCGCGGACCGGCGCCATCGTCCACACCAAGCAGTTCGGCAAGACCAAGCCGCCCACGGTCACCCTCAAGCGCGGTGTCGACGGAACGGGCTTCCTCATGGCCTGGCACGCGGCGGTCCGCGAGGGCAAGCCCGGCGCCCGGATGACCGGAACGCTGGAGCTCCAGAACGCGGCCGGCCTGCCGCAGACCAGGTACCGGCTGCTCGGCGCCTGGCCGAGCAAGGTGGAGGTCGGCAATCTCAAGGCGGGCGCCTCCGAGATCGTCATGGAGAACGTGACGTTCACCTGCGAAGAGATCCTTCCGATATGAGCCGGGCCGAGGAGGTGACCGGGCAGACCATGCGGACGGAGTACCCCTTCGTCCTGCCGCGTGGCTACGTCGACACGCAGGGGCGGGTGCACCGCGAGGGACTCATGCGGCTGGCGACCGCCCGGGACGAGATCACCCCCCAGGCCGACCCCAAGGTGCAGCAGAATCCGGCCTATCTGACGGTGCTGCTGCTGAGCCGGACCGTCACCCGGCTCGGCGGTGTGACGGACGTGAGCACCGACACCGTCGAGAACCTCTTCGCCTCCGACCTCGCCTTCCTCCAGGACCTCTACCGGAGGATCAATCAGGAGGGGCGCACCGAGGCCGAGGTCAGCTGCCCCTCCTGCGAGCACCCCTTCCTCGTCGATGTGGCGGGTGAGGCGGCGGGGGAATCCTGACGTATGCGGCCGACCGACTCTGGGAGGAGGTCGTCTACGTCGCCTACTACCTCCACTGGTCCGCCGACTCGGTCCTCGACCTGGAGCACCCGGCCCGCGGGCGGGTGATCGAGGAGATCGGTCGGATCAACAAGCGCCTGTCCGCATCCGAAGACGGCTCGGACGCCTGAGAGGCGTGCTGAAACCGTTCCCACCCGAAAGGAGGCGGCCCGTGCAGTGGCCGTGGAATTCCGCACGTGTCCGGTTCCGCCGGCGTACGGCCGGTGCGGCTGTGTCCGCACCCGTTCCGCCATCCGCGGACGGTGCGCAGTGGCAGCGGCTGCCCGTGCTGCGCCTCACGGTCCGGGCCACGCCCTGGACCGTGGCCGCGCTGGGGCGGGCCTCCGTCGCCAGGGCGGGCACACGATCGCTGGTCCACCGGTCGCGGGCGGCCACGTGGCGGCCGGGCCGGACCGCGTCGTCCGGGCCGGGCGGTTTCGGCCCGGAGGCCTCAACGCTGCCCCTTGCTCCGGTGGGTCGCGCCGATGACCTGGTGGTCCCCGCGCCCGGCCGTCCTACGGCCGGGCCCGTCGCGCCGTTGCCGCCGGCCCGGCGGGCCGCCGTGAGGCGGACAGCCAACACGTCTGCGTCTGCGTCTGCGTCTGCGTCTGCGTCTGCGTCTGCGTCTGCGTCTGCGTCCCGGAACGCCGGGACGGGGTCGGCCGTTTCGGACCGGGTCCCGGCAACGGGCCGGGGCCCGAGAGGAGACGCGGTGGGGCACCGGTCCGGAACGGCACGTGCGGAGAACGGCACGGCTCTGCCGGTCGTGGCTGCCCGCCGGATTCCGGCGGTCCCGGCCGTGGACACCCCGGCCGCCGAACCCCCGGTGCTCACCCGGGCGACGGACGAGCACGTCGGAGAGCCCCGGCCGGCGACGGCGCCCCCCGTGGTGACCCGCTCGGCCTTCGATGTCAGCCTGGACGCCTTCCGGCCGGCCTGGCTCCTCGAGAGAATGGCCACGGCCGACGACGACCTGCCGTCCTTCGTGCAGGCCCGCAGGGCAGGGGCCACTCCGCCGCCGGCCGTGGCGAGGACCGTCGAGGCGGACGCCCCGGGCGGGCCGCTGCCCGGCCCGTCCGTTGCCGCACCCGGCCCGCTGCCGCACTCCCCATGGGGGCCGACGGCCGCTGTTGGCGGCGTGGCCGCTCCCGCGACCGCTCTGCCCGGCCGACGGCGCAGGCACCCCGACGGCTACCGGCGTACGGCGGCGGCCGCTCCCGCCGAACCAGCGGCGCCCGCGAGCTTCGACCCCGCAGTGCCCGCGAGCCCCGCCGTCCCCTCCGGCTCCGGCCTCCCCGCCGTCCCCTCGCCGTACGCCCTCGCCACCACGCCCGGCGCCGCCGCCTCCACTCCCCTGCCCGACGAGTCGGCGCCGGACCACGCGGTGGCGGTCGCACCCGGCACGGCCCCGCACCCCGCCCCACCTGGCACACCCCCTCTCACGCCCCTCGCCGCAAGGCGGCGGCCCGCCGTCAGCGAGGGCCCCGCACCCCGGGCGGGTGCCCCGGCCCCCCGGGAGGCGGACCCCGCGCCCCGCACCGGCGACGAACCCCGCGTCACCGTGGACGGCATCCCGCCCACGACTCCTGCCCCCGACGCGGCGCCGGGTTGGGAAGCGGCCTGGAGCCTGCGGCACGCACGGGACCGTCAGCGCGCCCCCGGCACCCGTACCGGCCACCGTCCGGCCGCGCCCGACGCCGTACCGCCTTCAACGGGCCGTCAGCCGCGGGAGATCCCGTCGGTTCCCGGTGCGGCGGGAGAGGAGGCCACCACCTCTGCGGAGGAGGACCCAGCAGCCGGTGACCCGGCACCGGGCGAGGCGGTCCGGGGCCAGGCGGTCCCGGACGGCGGACGCCTGGAGAAGACGGATGACGACGGCGCGGTCACCGGCGCGCACCGGCCCGCCGGTCCGGCTGTGCCGACTGTTCCGGCCACCCCCAGCGCTTCGGCCACCCCCACCGCTTCGGCCGTCTCCCCCGCTCCCCCCGTCCCCACAACTCCGGCCACCCCTGCTGTTCCGGCCGTTGCCCCCGCTCCGGTCGTCCCCCTCGCCTCGACCGGCGTCGCCCTCCTCCCCGCCGGTCCGGCCGCTCCCGCCGGTCCCCCTGTTCCGGCCGCTCCCACGGGTGGGACTCTTCCGGTCGTTCCGGTCGTTCGGGCTGCTCAGGCCTCGCGGAGCGACGGCGGAGCACCGTACGGGCCGCATGGCCCCGTGTCACCGTCGCCGTCCGCTCCGGCCGTGAGCGGGACGGCGGCCGAAGCAGTGACCGCTCCCCCGCGAGGGCGTGGCCATGTCACGGTCGGCGGGAGCGCGGCGGTGACGGCGCCCGACGGTGCCCGGGAGCACGGCACGGCCGCACGCCGTGCCGCGCCGCCCGCCATGGTCCACCGGACACCCCGTTCCGGAGGCGGTGTGCTGATGCCCCGGACGCCTCCGGCGGCGTCGGCAGAAGCCATCGGTCAGGACGGTCCGGGCGGCTTCACCGACGCGGTCTCCGCCCGCCCGGAGACGGGCGACGGACGGCAGACGCGCGCCGCACACACCTTCGTGCCGCCGTCCGGGCCCTCCACCGCCACGGTGCCCACGAGTCCGGGCGGGCGCGAGCCGTCGCCACGGAGAGCCCTGTATGTGGTTCCGCAGTACGTGGCGTCGCCGAAGGCGGAAGGCGGGGAGCCCGGCTCCGAAGGCCGTGCGGACCGTCTCCGCGGCGGTGCGGCGCAGGAGGCGAACCGGCCGGTGGGGGAACCCCTCGTCCCAGCGGCCTCCTGGAAGGCACTGGCGCCGGCCATGGCGGTCGGCAGCGAACTGACGGCACAGGACCTGTCGTCGGGCGGGTCGGAGACCGCCCGGACGCGGGCGGCGGACCGTTGGTTCGGCGCACCGCCGCCCGCTCTGGTGCACGCACAGCGCACCGGCGCGGACGGCCACGGGAAGGACACCGCCTCGCGGTCCGCACCGCGGATGTCCTGGAGCGGCGAGCCGGGGACCGGGACCGTGACGGCGCCCGGGAGCCCGCCTGACGTCGGCTCCGACAGCACCGGCTGGAACCCGGCCGCGTCCTGGACCGATGCCGCGCCACCCCTGCCCGGTGCCCGCCACGGCGGCTCCGGCGGCGGGCCGGGTTCCGGCTCCGGTCCCTACGATGACGTCCCGGTCCCGCTCGACCGGACGCAGGAGTGGGCGGATCTGCTCGCCATGCTGGCGGACCACCGCCGGCAGAACCCGCTCAACCATCTGGACGACCCGAAGCTCCTCGACGCGCTGGCCGCCCGGCTCCAGGAACGTGTCCTGGCGCACATCCGTCGGGCGCTCGTCGTGGACCGCGAACGCGGCGGTCTGCTGGCACCCCGCTCGTAACAGGACCCCGGCCACCTCGCCCCCGGCTCCCAGGAAGGAATGACGGCATGCCCACAGGCCAGACCGTGAACACACCCCGCGGCGACGCGTTCTTCGGCTCGGTCAGCATGGCCCACCACTTCTCCGTGGCCATCGACAGCACCAGCTACCAACTGGGCGACTGGGCGAGCGTCTCCGGTCTCAACGTCTCCTGGCAGATCGCCCAGTACCGTGCCGGCGACAGCTGGAACCACCCGCTGATCTTCCCCGGCGTCCCGCAGTACCAGCGGATCAAGCTCAGCCGAGCGGCCTGCGGGGACTCGCAGGTCGTGCAGGAGTGGCTGACCGAGACGGCCATGCGGAACGAGCCGCTGACCGGAGCCATCTCCCTGGTGAACTGGGAGGGCGCCGCCACCGTCACCTGGAAGCTCAGGGAGTTCTTCCCGACGGCCTGGGGGATCAACGATTTCAGCGCGTCGCAGGGAAACGTGGCCATGGAAACCCTGGAGCTCGTGCACACCGGGTTCCTGGACGACGACTTCGCGCCGGGGAACCCCGGACCGCAGCTTCCCCACATGTACTGACCCCCCCGCCCGCCCCGTCCCCGTACACGAATCCGATCTTTCGTCCCCGCGCTGAGGATGCGATATGACAGCAGCACTTCCGAGCCTGGAGTCCGGTCACCCCGGACAGGCTGCGGGACAGGCCCCCGGTCCGGCCGCCACACCGGGCGCGGCCTTCGGCACATCCCAGCCCCGGTCCCCGGGCGAGTACCCGCGCGCGGGCATGGCGATGCGGTTCCACGTCGCCCTGGACGAGTGGGAGACGGATCTCGGCATGTGGTCCGGCTGCCGCGGGCTCCAGGTGCAGTTCGCCTCCAAGGAGATCGTCGAGGGCGGTCAGTACTACGACCACGTCCTGCTGCCCGACCGGGTGAAGTTCAGCACCGTCACCCTCGAACGGATGATGACGCAGGCCGACTCTCCCCGCCTCCAGGTCTGGCTGGCGCGCGTCGCGTCGCACTGGACCGGGCACGAGTACGAGGCCGGGCCGGACAGCGCCTACCAGGGCCAGGACGTGACCATCCGGCTCTTCGACCACCAGGGCAGGGTCGTCAGCCGCTGGGTGCTGTCGCACGCCGTCCCCAAGGAGTGGGTAGGACCCGACCTCGACGCGAACAGCACCTCCGTGGCGGTCGAGAAGATCACCTTCGAGCACCGGGGGTTCCTCCACGAGACCGGTACGGCGGGGGTGGCACCATGACCCTGCCGGTCTCCGGTTCCCTCCAGCGCAACGTCACCAAGGCGCTGCTGCGCAGCGAGGAACAACCCGACAAGATCTTCACGTTCGAGTACAACCCCACCGAGATCAGCCTCTCCCACAACGCGGAGGGCCTCTCCGACCCCATGGGCGGGGAGAAGACGGGGAACACCCAGTTCATCGTGTCGTCCATCACGACGCGAGGATCGACGCGGCTCATCATGTCGCCTCTCACCTTCACCGGTGATCGCATCCAGGACATCGCCATGCTGCTGGACTGGGTGACCGAACACACCCAGAAGCGGGCGGACGGCACCGTGGAGATGGGCAAGCGTGAACGCCTCCGTTTCCAGTGGGGTTCCAAGGGCATCGGGTTCGACTACCAGGTCGAGCTGATGCGCTTCGACTGCACCTACACGCGGTTCGCGCGCAACGGCCGTCCCATCCGGGCGGAGATCCGCAATCTCACGCTGCACGTGCTGGATCACACCGACGGCCCGACGCACCTCGGCGGGACGTCACCGGCCCTGACCGCCACCGCCCCGGCCGCCGGCGTGCCCGCGGGTCTGCCGGCCGGCACCGGGCCGGACCGGAACGCGGACGGCATCCGGGTCCTGCTGAAGAACGGAGGGGGCCGGTGAGCACGATGGCCGCTCCCCCGGCACCCCGGGCGTCGATCCGCGTGGGCGTGACGACAGCGGACCCGCTGCCCGACGACCTCCAGCACCGGGTGCTGCGCGCCCTGGTGGACAGCCGGCGCAACGCCCCCACCATGATCGAGGTCTCTTTCCGCGACGACGAGGCCGACGTCCTCGAACGAGCCGGTATCACCTTCGGGAGCCGGATCGAGGTCTGGAGCCAGGCGTCCGGCACGGCCGAGCCGGCGTTGGTCGGCGCGGGCGATGTCACCGCCATCGAGGGCGACTACGCGGATCTCTCGGTCGTCACGGTGGTCCGCGCCTACGACGCGACCCACCGGCTCCAGCGCGGTTCGCGCGTGCGGACGTTCGTGAACATGACGGACTCCGACATCGCCCTCCGCATCGCGCGGGAGGCCGGGTTGCCCCTGGACCGGAAGCGGGACAGGATCGAGAAGACCCGCACGTCCCACGCCCACCTGGGGCAGATGAACCAGACCGACTGGGAGTTCCTCAGCTGGCGCTGCCGGGAGACGGGGTTCGAGTTCGGGGTCGGGGCGGACGGCTTCTTCCACTTCCGGTCGGCCGCCGGTACGCAGGGACCGCCCCTGCCCCTGCAACTCCAGCACAACCTGCGCACGTTCCGGCCCCGGGTGACGGCGGCCGCGCTGACCCCCGAGGTGGAGATGCGGGTGTGGGACCCGTTGGAGGCCCGGGTGGTCTCCACCCAGGCGCGGACCGCCACGAGCACAGTCGATCTGCCCGGGGCCGGGGCCGACTCCGTCCTGCGGGCCGTACGCGGGAAGACGCCCCGGCAGCCCGCGCCGGCGTCCACCGACCCGTCGCTGGGGCCCCCGCCGAGCACGGACGGGCGGGTGGTGACGGACACCGCCCCGGCCACGGGCGCGGCCATCGGCGCGGCGTCACGCGAGGCGCTCCAGGGCCCGGCCGGGCGTCTGGCGGGCAGCCTCGCCGAGGCGCAGGGCCTCGCGTGGGGTGATCCGCGGCTCCAGGCGGGCACGGCGGTACGGGTCACCGGCCCGCCGGCCCCGTTCGCCGGCACGTGGGCGGTCAACGCCGCCCAGCACGTCTTCGACCTGTCCGAGGGCGGGTACCGGACCCACCTGCAGCTCGGAAACCCGGAGGACCGCACCTTCCTGGGCCTGGCCGCCGGTCCGGCCGCCGCGCACACCGCGCCGAAGGTCCAGGGCATGGTCTGCGGCGTGGTGACGGACGTCAACGACCCGGTCCGCAAAGGCCGGGTGAAGGTCGTCCTCCCCTGGCTCGCGCCCGACCACGAGACGGACTGGGCGCCCGTCGTCCAGGCGGCCGGCGGGCGGCGCGGCGGGGCCATGCTGCTCCCGGAGATCGGCGACCAGGTCCTGCTGGGTTTCGAACTCGGCGACCCGCGACGGCCGTACGTCGTCGGCGGGGTGCTGAGCAACGCCAGCGCGTACGAGCCGGGCGGACCGGCGGTGGAGGCGGTCGGCCACGCGGCCGACGTGGTACGCCGGGGCATCGTCTCGCCGTCGGGCACCATGCTCGCCTTCCACGACAAGATGCCGTCCGAGCCGGGCCGGCCGCCGACCGTGTCGTCCGTCGTGCTGGGGACCGGGGACGGCGGTCTCGGGCTGGCCGTCGACCAGGTCGCGGGCACGGTGACGCTCACCTCCCGTCCGCGGTCCGCCAAGGGCCAGGTCCACATCGTCTGCGGTGACGGCGGCACGGTCGCCGTCACCGCCGGCGCCGGCGGCCACGTCAGCATCGACGGCGGCTCCACCCTGAGCATGCGCGCGCAGAAATCCATCAGCATCGAGAGCACCGGCACCGTCGCCATCAAGGGCTCGAAGATCGAACTCAACTGAGCCAAGGAGAACGGCTGCCGTGGAGAAAGACCACATCGGAACGGGCTGGGCCTTCCCACTGGGCGCGGGGGGCACCGGCGGCATACGGACGGTCGGCGGGCGCGCGCTGCTGGAGCAGTCCATGAAACTCATCCTGACGACCTACCCGGGTGAGCGCCCCGTGCTGCCCGGCTTCGGCTCCCGGCTGCGCGACTACGTGTTCGCCGGTACCGACCCGGACACCCTCGACCGGCTGGGCCGCGAAGTGTCCTCCTCGCTCGCCGCCTGTGAACCCCGCGTCACCGTCCAGGCCGTGCGGGCCGAACCCGACCCGCTCAATCCGACCCTGGTGAACATCATGATCACGTACCGGCCCAAGGGGAGCAACGACCCCCGGAACATGGTCTTCCCCTTCTACTCGCTGCCGGACGACGACGCCCCGGACGCCGTCCAGGACGCGGGAGCGGAGTAGATCATGCTGCCCACCCCCGACCTCGACGACCGGCGTTTCCAGGACCTCATGGACGAGGCCCGCCGGCTGATCGCCCGCCGCTGCCCCGAGTGGACCGACCACAACCCCTCCGACCCCGGCAGCACCCTCGTCGAGGCGTTCGCCATGATGGCGGACCAGATGATCCACCGGATCAACCAGGTCCCCGACCGGCTGTACGTGAAGTTCCTCGACCTGATCGGGCTGCGGATGCTGCCGCCCGCCGCGGCCCGCACCCCGGTGACCTTCTGGTCGACGGCACCGGTCACGGAAGCGCCGTTCGTCATCCGTGGCGGCACCCGTGTCGCCACGCTGCGCACCGAGACCGAGGAGGCCGTCAGTTTCTGCACCGACGGCGATGTGACCCTGGTGCCAGGCCCGCTCGCGCATGTGGTGACGCAGAACCACGGCGACGACCGGCCGCAGGACCGCGAGTTCGGCAGCCACGGCATGCGGGCCCCGTTCCCGGCCTTCGGGTCCGTACCGCGGGCCGGGGACGCGGTGCTGCTCGGCCTGGAGCGAGCCGTGCCGGGCTGCGCCGTACGGATCGAGTTCAACGGCCGCATCGACGGCGTCGGCGTGGATCCGCAGGCCCCTCCGCTGGTGTGGGAGGCGTGGGACGGTTCCGTCTGGACCACGTGCGAGGTGTCGACCGACGAGACGGGCGGGCTCAACCGGTCCGGGAACATCGTGGTGCACGTACCCGGCGCGCACGACACCGCCGTCCTCGGCGGCCGGACGGCGGCCTGGCTGCGGGCCCGCGTCACCGAGCCGGAGGACGGCCTGCCGGGCTACACCTCCAGCCCCGTCGTACACGGTCTGAGCACCGTGACCGTCGGAGCGACGGTCACGGCCACCCACGTGGAGGTCGTGGACAGGGAGTACCTGGACGACGCGGAGGGCGTTCCGGGGCAGCGTTTCACCGTTCCACGCGGGCCCGTCCTGGCACCGTACGGCGACCCGTACGTGGAGGTCGCCCCGCGCGGCGACGAACCGGTGTGGGAGGTCTGGTCCCGGGTCGACGACTTCGCCGACAGCGGGCCCGAGGACCGGCACTTCGTCCTGGACGCGGTGGCGTGCGAGGTGCAGTTCGGTCCCGCTGTGCGGGAACCGGACGGCAGTCTGCGGCAGTACGGGGCAGTGCTTCCGGACGGCGCCACGGTCCGGCTGCGCGGCTTCGCCGTCGGCGGCGGGCAGCGGGGCAACGTGCCGGCCGGCGCGGTGCGCTCGCTGCTGTCCTCGCTGCCGTTCGTCGCCGGAGTCGAGAACCGTGCGCCGGCACGCGGCGGGGCCGACGGGGAGACACTGGCGCAGGCCGTGGCGCGCGGTCCCCTGATGCTGCGCAGCATCAACCGGGCGGTGACGGCGGAGGACTTCGAGTCCCTGGCCCGCCAGGCGGCACCGGAGCTGGCCCGGGTGCGCTGCACGCCCGACGACCGGCCCGGCGGCGTCAGGCTGCTGGTCGTGCCGGCCGCGCCGCCCGGCGAACGGGTCCGGCTGGAGCACCTGGTGCCCGTGCAGAAGACCCTCGACACGGTGGCCGCCCGGCTGGAGGAGGTACGCCTGGTGGGCACGAGCGTCGTCATCGAGCCGCCGCTGTACCGCGGCGTGACCGTGGTCTCCCGGATCACCGCCCACCACCGGGCGACCGGCGACCGGGTGCGCAAGGACGCCGAGGAGGCGCTGTACCGGTTCCTCGACCCGCTGCCGGGCGGCGGGCCGCAGGGCGGCGGGTGGCCGTTCGGCCGGCCGGTGCAGGTGGGCGAGATCTTCGCGCTCCTCCAGCGGGTGCCGGGGGTCGATCTCGTCGACGACGTACGGCTGTTCGCGGCCAACCCGGTGACCGGCGAGCGGGGGCAGGAAGCCCGGCGCATCGATCTGCCGGTGAACGGCCTGGTCGTCTCCTACGACCACCACATACGGGTGGAGGAACGCGGATGAGAGCCGCTGTCGACGGGCTGGGCAGCCCGTACTCGCTGGCCGACCTGCTGCCCGCGATCTATCAGGAGGACCCGTTCACCGTACGGCTCTCCGCGGGCTGGGACGAGGTGATCGCTCCGCTCATCAGCACGCTCGACTGCCTGTCCGCCTATCTGGACCCGCAGCTCACCCCGGAGGACTTCCTCGGGTGGCTGGCTGACCGACTGGGCACACAGCTCGACGAGAAGTGGCCGCTGGAGCGGAAGCGGGCCGTCACCGCGCACGCGCTCACCGGGCACCGCGTCCGGGGCACGGTCGCCGGTACGTGCGAGCGGATCGCCCTGGCGACGGGCGGCGAGGTCGAGCTGTTCGACTCCGGCGGGGTGGTCACCTCCCGCACGCCCGGCGCCGTGTTCCCGGCCGACCGGCCGTCAGCCGTGCTGGTACGGGTGACGGTCGACGACGACCGGAACGCCGCCCCCGTCGACCTGGAGGCGCTGGTGCAGGAGTGCATACCGGTGCACGTGCCGTACAGCACGGAGGTGATACACCGATGATCATCTGCCGCCGCTGCGGCGGACGCAACCGCGACTCCGACGACTTCTGCGGTTCGTGCGGCGCCTTCCTGGAGTGGTCGGGCGAGCGGGCCGTGCCGGAGATCTCCGAGGAGGTCAGGCAGGAGGCCGAGGACACCGCGGCCGCACCGCGCGTGCCGCTGCTGAAGCGGTTGGCACGGCTGGCCAACCCGGGGGTCACGGGGACGCCGGAGGCGATGCCGACCGGGCCGGGCATGATGTTCCGCCCGGGTATGGGCGGACCACCCCCCGGCCTGGGCGGACCACCCCGCCCACCGGGCCTGGGCGGACCACCCCGCCCACCGGGCCTGGGCGGACCACCTCCCGGCCTGGGCGGACCACCTCCCGGCCTGGGCGGACCACCCCGCCCACCGGGTCTGGGCGGACCACCTCCCGGCCTGGGCGGACCACCGCGCCCCCCGGGCCTGGGCGGACCACCTCCCGGCCTGGGTGGACCATCCCGCCCGCCGGGTCTGGGCGGACCACCGCGCCCGCCGGGCCCGGGCGGACCACCACGCCCACCAGGTCCAGGTGGGCCACCCCCCGGCCTGGGCGGACCACCGCGCCCCCCGGGCCCAGGTGGGCCACCTCCCGGACCGGGCGGACCTCCACGCCCACCGGGCTCGGGCGGACCACCTCCCGGCCTGGGCGGACCACCACGCCCCCCGGGCCCAGGTGGGCCACCTCCCGGACCGGGCGGACCACCCCGCCCCCCCGGCCTGGGCGGACCACCTCCCGGACCGGGCGGACCGCCGCGTCCATCGGTGAGCGGCGGGGCGGCCGAGGCGCCGCGGCCAGGTGGGCCCCCAGCACTCCAGGGGCCGGGCACGCCGCCGCGCCCGGCCGGTCCGGGCATGCCGCCGGCGCCGCGCGGCGCCGGGGCGGCCGCACCGTCACGTCCCCCGGGTGCGCCGCCGCCCGGCACGGGAGCCCCCGTCCGTCCGCCGGGCGGTGGCGCACCGCTGCCGAGGCCGCTCTCCGGAGCGGCGGGGGGGAACCCCCAGGCCGCACCGCCGACGCCGCTCACCGGGGCCGGAGGAACGACCCGGGGGCCGCGTGGCGGCGAGAGGGACGGCGAAGCCCGACCGGAACCCCCGGCCTCCCCCACGCCCCGGTCACCGCTGGCCCACCCCCGCCACGAGGACACCCTGCCCCTGCCGACGGTGAGCGAGGAGGCCGCCCGTGCCCGGGACGCCGCCCTCATCGCACCGCTGCCCTCCACCGAGCCGGTGGAGGACGAGGGCGGGGACGGGGAACCGGACGCCGTGCTGCCGCAGGCCCCGCAGGCCCGGCCCGGCCGGCGGGAGCGCCGTACCGCCCGGAACAACGTCATCCGGCCCGGCGACCTGATCTGCGGTTCCTGCGGACAGGGCAACGCGCCCACCCGCAAGTTCTGCGCGCGGTGCGGCTTCGAGCTGCGCGAGGCACAGGTCGCACGGACACCGTGGTGGCGCAGGCTGCTGCGCCGACGGCAGGGGCCCCGCGTCGTGGAGTTGGGCACCGGAAGCGGCCAGCAGGACGAGTCGGTGCCCGCCCCCGAAGGACGGCTCGCCGCCTTCTGGAGCCGGGTGAAGGTCGTGCTGGGCATCGTCTTCTGCCTGTCGGCCATGCTCTACGCCTCCTACGCCCCGTTCAGGAACGTGGTCAACACCCGGGTGACAGAGGTACGGAAGACCGCCGCCGACTTCATCGCGTCCTACTACTCGCCGGTGCGGCCCGCCAAAGTCGCTGGCCCCTCCGCCAAGGGCCGCGGGGCCGAGCACCTGATCGACCTGAACATCGCGTCCTACTGGTCGGTCCCCTACACGAAGCCGATCGCGGGGGAGAGGCAAAAGGCCGTGCTGGTCGTCGAGTTCGACCGTCTCGTCAAGCTCGACCAGCTGATCGTCACGGCGGGGGCGGGCGACGCGTTCACCCAGCACGGCCGGCCGCGCCAGATGGTGCTGACGTTCACCAACGGGAAAGAGATGAGGATGGATCTCCAGGATTCGGCGAAGCAACAGAAGTTCACGCTCGAGCACGGGCTGGCGACCAGGACGGTGAAGATCGATTTCACCGATGTGTACCCCTCGGACAAGGGGAAGGACGTGGCGGTCGCCGAGCTGGAGTTCTTCTCCCTGCTGTCATGAACCCGGCGCCCGCCCGCACCGCGCGGTGCCGGAGCCGCACGATCGGGCAGCCGTCCAGGCTCCTCCTTGCCGTACGGCAGGGTGCCCCGTCTCCGCTGTACACCCCGTCGGGCGGTGGCATGGTGGGGGCGGCGCGCGGCGGGACCACCGGGGCACCGCGCCCGAACCCGCGCCCCGAACATCGCCGCACCACGTACAGTCACCGCCCGACGGAGGTTTTGATGGACACACCGGTGGCTTGGGAGCTCGTCGCGAAGCCCTGGAGTGAGGAACTGCCCGAAGCAGCCGATTTCGGAGAGTACTGGCGGCAGTTCCGGCTCAGCCGGGGCTATTCCCTGGACTCGTCGCCCGATCCGCTCATGGACGGCTTCCTGGACTGCCTGTCCTGGTACTTCGGGGAGTGCGTCTACTTCAGCGGGACGCTCAACAAGCCCAGCGGCACGGACACCGAGGCGTACCGGTCGTCGGTGAAACAGCTTTTCCACGAGTGGTACCCGATGTTCTGCGAGGATTACGCCCGTGCCATCGGCAGGGCCGACGAAGAACGCACGGCCCGGTGGGCGAGAGGTCCGGCCGGGACAGCCTGAGCGGTTCCTCATCCTGGCTCCGCGAGGAGTGAACCCGCATTCCGGAGGGAGAGGATGCTGAAACTCGGAGCGCGGCGGAACAGCCCCGCCGAGACGCTGGACGAACGGGCCGTGGACGGCTGGCTGGGCAGGATCGGGACGGAGCAGGTGCTCGTCCGTGTGCCGGAACTGTCCGGCTTCCACACGCTGGAGAGCGGCGGGTGGAAGCTGGAGCGTCCTCACGGAATGCCCCACCACCTCGTGCACTTCGTCGTCAGCGGCGGGTGCACGGTGACCGCCGGATCGGACAGCTGGCGCCTCACGGCCGGAAGCCTGGTGTGGGTCCGTCCCCGTACCCCGATCGCCCTGCGCGCCGACGCCCATCAGCAGACCGCGGTCCACCGTCTCCTTCTCTCCGGCGACCCGGCGGCCGACGCGTGTCTGGGCCCGGCCATGTGCGTGGAGGGGGCGTGGGACCTGCGGAGCACGTTCGAGCTGCTGGCGGAGGAGGCGCAGTCCACGCTCCCCTACGGCGAGGAGCGTGTTCGCGGACTTCTGCTCGTGCTGTTCACCTCGCTGCTGCGGCGGGCCGGTCCGAGGCCGAGCGCCGGACTGCTCAGTCCGTCCGCGCGGTACGCGCTGGAGGAGTACGTGGACAGGAACATCACCGAGCGGCCCCATGCCTCCGATCTCGCCCGGGTCGCCGGACTCTCACCGGACTACTTCACCCGGGTGTTCCGCAGGACGTTCGGCATGCCGCCGCGGGAATGGGTTGTCCGGCGGCGCATCCAGCGGGCCGCGGTCCTCCTCGACCAGGGGGACAACAAGTCGGTCGCGCAGGTGGCCACGGCACTGGGGTACGCCGACTCGTTCCTGTTCAGCAGGCAGTTCAAAGCCGTCATGGGGCTCCCGCCGCAGTCCTACCGGTCCCGCTGACCGCGCTGCCGGGGCGCCGTGCCCGCCCCGGCAGCGCGGTCAGCCGATGAACACGTTGGACCCGGCCACCACCGCCCCCGTGTGCTGGGCGGCGGGGTCGTTGCAGGTCGTGGCGGTGTCCCCGGAGCGGGCCGCCGGTCTGCCTCCGATGAACACCGACGTGCTGCCCCGGGAGACCGTGCCCTTGTTGTCGGGCGGCCTCTTGAACACTCCGGTGGGCGGAACGTGCGGCGGGGTGTTGAACGCGACGCTCCCCCGGGTCGCGGCCGGTCTGCCGCCGATGAGGACGGTCCGGCAGCAGCCGTCCGCGATCGTGCCCGTGAAAGGCAGCGGCACGGGGGTCTCCACCGGGCCTCCGGGCGAGGGCACCAGCACGATGTGGATGTCCGTCGCGACGACCCGGTCGCCCTGAGCCGCAGCGGGTGGTCCTGGCATGGTTCGTACTCCGTTCGTCGGGGACCGGCGTCCGCCGGCCGGTGGTGCCCTCGTCACTCTCCGGCCGGCACGAGCCGGCCGGAGAAATAGGCGCCGGGTGTGCACACCGCCGCGTCGCCGGCGGTGATGCTCTGGCCGCCCGGCACATCGCAGCGGACTGCGAGGACGACGTCCTCACCCGGGCCGAACCGCATGGGCTCGCCGTAGCGGGTTTCGTAGTCGCGGAAGGTTTCGAGGGCCAACTGGCGCAGGATCTCGTCCCCCCGCTGGATCTGCACGACGCCGGTGTCCCCCGCCACGTTCTCGAAGATCACGTCGCTGATGAGGAGGGCCGAGCCGTCGGGAACGGTGTAGCGGGCCTTGGTGTCGAACTCCGCCGAGGCCGCGACCTCCGCCTGGATGCGGCGGTCGAAGGCACGGCCGCCGTCGTCCTGGGCGCTCCCCTTGCCGCTTCCCTGGCCGTCCGGCCGGCCGGAGTCCTGACCGGCCGGTGCCCCGTCCTCGTTCTGCGACCCTCCGGTGTCCTTCTCCCCCCTCGTACCGTCCGTCCCGGCACTCGGTCCGGTCTCCCCGTCCGCGGGCGGTGGGGGAAGCGGGAGGCCCTCCGGCGCCCCGCCCCTCCCCGCGACCGCGCCCGCCCCAGGAGTGGCTCCCGCACCCGGGGGGCCGGAGCTCTGCTGCCCGCCGGGGATCTGGGCCGGCGGCGCCCCCTTCGACGCGTCGGACTCCGCACTGGGCTTGAGGACGAAGAACCACAGGGCGAGCAGGGCCAGGACAGCGGCGGTGACCGCCATCGCGAACTTCACCGTGCCGTCCGGGATGACGGCCGCCTGGACCACGGCACCGTCGGCCGTGTGCTCCTCGTCGCCGTCCTCCCCCTGGTGCACGGCCAGGACCTGGAAGGGCAACGTCACATCGGGGCCGCGCCATTGCCGGGCCGTGGGCCGGACCTTGACCGGAGCGACGGCCCCCTTGCCGCGGGCGACCTCGATCTCTTTGTACGGGAAGGTGAAGCGGAGCCTGGCGTCGGCGTCGCTCGCGTAGAGCTGGGCTCTGAGCGGCGCGTTGCCCCGGTTGTCGACGACCGCGTGGAAGCGCGCACCGAACCGGGTCCGCCTGGTCGTGGGAACGAGTTTGACGCCGAAATCGGTGAATGCCCCGACGGTGACCGTGGCCTCCTCCACGGCGGAGCCCTCAAGGTCCTCGTGCGACATCACCCGCAGGGCGAAGGGCACCTCGCCGGCGGGAATCTCCGCGGAACGCGGCGGGGTGAAGATCAGCTCGGCACCGGCGGAATGGTCGGGAAAGACGTTCATCTGGGCCGGTTCGACCCGGATCCAGTCCTTGGCGTCGCCGACGATGTCCAGCTCGAAGCGGTCGACGACCGAACCGGAGTTGCAGATCTGGACGGGACGTCTGGTCTCCTCACCCGGCTTGGCGGGGGTGTCGTCCTCCAGCAGCAATACGATGGCTCCCACCCGGCAAGGATGGCCCTGGGCGCCGGGGTGTCGCAGCGGCCCCGGGGCGGCGATCCGGCCCCTCAGGTCTGCGCGAAAAGGCCGCGCGCGTGGTCCGTACGGGCCGCCGGGCATCTCCGGGCCGGACGGCGGCGTTCCTTCCGCCCGGCCCGGAGACAGGTGACCGCGCTCGTCACCGCGAGGGCGGCGCGACCAGGAATCCGGTGTACGCGAGCAGTTCGCCCCGCTCGTTGGAGACGGTGACCGAGCCGGGGCCCGTACGCTCCTGGCGCCCCACCGGTATGTACACCGTGAGCGTTCCCTCCGGAGTGACGACTGCCTGCTGGACCGGTCCGGCGGTCCCCCAGGTGAGGGTCGCCCGGTCACCGGGGGTGAACCCGCTGCCCTGGACGCGCAGCACCTGGCCGGGGCGTGCCACGCCGGGCGAGACTCCCAGGACGGCTGTGCCGGGCTCCGTCGGCGGCGGCCCGTCGGACCGGCCCGGGGCGGGACCCCCGTCCGTTGTGCCCGCACTGTCGCCACCGCTGTCGTCCTCACCGGTGTCACCGGACCGGGCGGGCTCCTTCTCCACCACCGCGACCAGGTCGAGGCCGGCGGTCAAGGCGGTGGCGCCGAGCGCTGTGCGGCCCTTGACGTCGAGCGTGCCCGCGTACCGTCCCGGGACGCGGGGCACGAAGGAGACGACGGCGGTACAGACCTCGCCGGCGGGGATCGTCCGACCGGCACAGCTGCCCCGGTGGACGAAGGGCGCGGCCGAGGTGACGCTGTCCACGGTGACCGGCCCGGGACCGGTGTTGGCGATCCTCAGCGGCATGGCCGTCCCGGTCGTGGACGTCCCGGCGAACGTGCCGAAGTCGAGTGCCGCCGGTTCGACGGCGAGCCGTCCGGCGACCGCGTGCGCGTACACGTCGGGCTGCTCGTCGGTGTCGTCGCCCGCCAGGGGCTCGGCGGTGGTGAAGGCCGCCACCCCGCCGCCGGCGTCGAACGCGGCGGCGGACCGATCGGCGTCCTTCGCCTCTCCCAGACCGGCCAGCCGGACGACGCTGTCCTGGGAGGCGACCGCCCGCACGTACAGCTGGAGGCCGGAGGGGGGCGTGTCGCCTTCCAGGTTGGTCGCGGTGGAGGCGAAACCCACGACGCGGCCGTCCGGCGAGAGCGCGGGGCGGGTGCTGTCCGCGTTGCCGGGCGCGCCCGAGGAGTTGGTGGACACGGTGCGGGTGCCCTCGCCCCGCTCGTCGGTGACGAGGACCTGGGCGGCTTCGCCGGGTACCGGCGGATCGGGGCGGCGGACGAAGGCGACCGTCCGGCCGTCGGAGGACACCGCGGCGGAATCGGCCGTGGTGCCGGCGGCGGCCGGGCCGGACACGGTCCTGCTGCCGAGGTGGCGGCCCTCGTCCGTGAAGCGCGCCGCCACCACGGCGCCGGCGCGCGGCGCGGACGGGTCGAGGCCGTACGCCGTGAAGGCGACGGTCCGTCCGTCGCCCGAGAGGGCGGGCCCGGTGCCGTCGACGGTGCGGGGCGAGGACGCGTCATCGCCCGTCACGACGCTGACCAGGGATGCGGGCCCGGGGACGAAACCGGCCCCCGCCTTCACGTCCCTGCGCATCTCGACGACCTGGCGGACGGCGCGGACGGTGAGGGAGAAGCCGTCGCCGGACGCCTCGGCCCCGGTCGCCGGGGTGAGGACGACACGGGCGGCGTACGTACGCAGGGCCGCCGCCGGATCGTCCGGCATGTGCCCGTCCGGTCCGGCGCCGGGGTCGAGGAGGAAGTACAGGGTGCCGGCGTCGGAGCCGTCCAGCACACTGCCGGCGCCCAGGGGCGCCGGGTTGGCGGCGCCGGCCTCGCGGGCCCGTTCGCGCAGCTTCGCGTCCGGCTCCACCAGGCGGACGGCGGCGCAGTCCTGGGTGCCGTAGGAGATCCGCCCGGTGAGGCCGCGGGCGGAGACCATGACGAGGAGGGGGCGGCCGGGCACCACCGGCCCCGCGTCGAGGAGCTGTCCCGATGCCGGGCTGGAGCGCAACTCGCCCCGGCGCAGCGGCAGATCCGCCAGGTGTTCGGCCTTCGGGGCGGCCGGGCAGTCGGGCGCGGGCGCTTCCCCCGCACAGCGGACCAGAAGTCCGACGCTCGATCGGCCGGCCGGGGTGGGCCCCCGGGTGTCGAGGCGGTTCCAGATCACGGACCCGTCGGCGCAGCGCGCGGGATCGAAGGTGACGGTGGTCCGGCAGGCTCCCGAGGCGTCGCACTTCTTCGCACCGGCCCGGAAGGCCCCGGACTTCCGCTGCTGGAGCCGGGGTTCGCCGGTGAGGTCGCCGTCCCTACCGCCGGAGGCGGCGGACCTGGTGCCCACGGTGACGGTGACGGGCTCGTCGTCCGGGCCGAAGCCGCCCTCGCGGCCGGCGAGGGCGTTGACGTCGACGAGGTCCCCGGCGACGGCAACCGGTTCACCGGCACCGGCGGCGGCGGTCAGGACGAGGGCGGGAGAGACGGGGGACAGCACACTCGGGTACACCACGCTGGTTCCGTCGTGGGAGAGGCGGGGCCCGCAGTCCCGCTCGCACAGCTCGGGGAACGACGCGGGGACCGGTCCGGGGGCCTCGGCGAGATCGGTGGCCAGGACGTTGCCAGGCCGGTCGAGCCCGCCCTTCCCCGAGACACCGCGGTCGACGACGACCGTACCGGCCGCGCTCCCGGCGGCACCGCCCTTGGGGGCCGGTGTTCCGCCGCGGTGATAAGTGACGACCCGTCCGTCGGCGGATATCCGGGGTTCGCTCGCGTCGGACCTGGGATCGCTGAGGAGCGTCACCGCCCCCGTGGTCCGGTCCCGGCTGTAGACCCGCCACCGGTCACCACCCGAACGCGGGTGCAGCGGTGTCGCCGCGGCCAGGTCGGCACGGCTCTGGAAGACGAGATGGCGGCCGTCGGCCGAGATCTGCGGGGCCTTGCCGCCGGCCGCTTCGCCCTGTCCCTCACCGGTCGACATCAACTCGGTGCCGGTGGCGGGACGGGGTTCGTCCTCGGACGAGCGCAGCAACGTCACACCTGCCGCGTAGCCGGACACGGCCGTGACCAGGGCAGTTACCAGGATCATGAGCCGCATGCCGCGGCGATCGCGCTTCCTCCCGTGTTTCATGACGGGATCGAACCACGCCGCCGGTGTCCGGCGGCCCGCCTCCCGGGAGCCCGTTGGGGACGACTCCCTGCCCGTTGGGGCCGGCAGGAAGGCGCCTCCGGGCCGGTGGGAGCGACCCGGGCCCCCACCCCGCCCCTGCCACGGACCCGCTGCGGGGACGGCCGGGTGCCGATCGGGCACCGGTCCGTGCCCGCGCGCACTCCCCGGCGGCCCCGGACAGTCCGGCCCCCGACCGGCAGCATGGTCCGACCGGGGGCGGCCGGGCGCGGGTCCGCGGCGGGCGTGAGCCGGGGAGCCGGCGCGGATCGCGCCGCCGGGGAATCCAGGGGGAGCGAAGCGATGGCGGCAGCACTTCAGCGCGCCACTCAGGGCTTCATGGTCGTGGCGGTCGCCGCCACGGTGGTGACGGTGGGCGCGAGCGTGTACGAGGCCGAGCAGCCGAACCCGCCCGCGCCGCAGATCGCCACCGAGCAGACGCAGGCCGTGTCCCGGCCGTTCGGGGCGCCGTCCGGCCCGCCGCCGGGATCGCTGCCTCCGGCGGACGTGGCCCGCACCGACCTGCACACCGGCGTGAGCCTGCCGACGACGGTCTTCCAGGCGTACCGGAACGCGCAGACGCGGCTGGGACGGGCCCTGCCCGGGTGCCGACTGAGCTGGCCGGTCCTGGCGGCGATCGGGCAGGTGGAATCCGCTCAGGCCGGGGGCGGAGCGCTCACCGCTGACGGCACGACCGTGAACCCCATCATCGGACCCGCACTGAACGGCAAGGGGTTCGCGCCGATCCGGGACACCGACCAGGGGCGGCTCGACGGAGACACCCGGTGGGACAGGGCGGTGGGGCCGATGCAGTTCATCCCCACCACCTGGGCGGCGTGGGGCACCGACGGGAACGACGACGGGAAGGCCGGCCCGCACAACATGTACGACGCGGCACTGACGGCCGGCCGCTACCTCTGCGCGGGCGGTCGGGACCTGTCCGACCCGGACACGCTGCGGAAGGCGATCCTCAGCTACAACCGGTCGGGGACCTACGCCGACACGGTCCTCGGCTGGATCGCCCGGTTCTCGGGAAAGCCGGTGCCCGACCTCGCCCCTGGCCCGACACCGGCGCCGGCGCCGTCGCCGTCGCCGTCCTCATCGGCGTCCGCGTCACCCGGCCCCTCGCGCAGGGCGTCGCCACCCGCGTCGCACAGCCCGTCACCGGATCCCCCGGCGGGGGACCGGTCGCCTTCCGGACCGCCGTCGCCGCAGGGCTCCCGGTCGCCGGGCCCTTCGGCGTCACCCCCGCCGGGCGAGCCGCCGCGGAACTGGTGAACCGCTCGCCCGCACTGCGCGTTCGCAGCTCGTCCCCCGGACGCCGGCACCCCCGTGGCGGTCCAGGCCCCCGGACGTCGCCGGACGCCCGCGCATCCGCGCGGCCCTGGCGGGTTCCCGGCCGCCGCGTGCCATCCCTCACACCCGGCCCGGGGCATCGAACCGGGTCCAACACCTGTCCTGCTGTGTGAAGTTCGCGCGCGCGACGCCGCACGTGCGGGGGCACGACCGAAGGAGCAACCGCTTCATGACCGCAGCCACGCGCGCTTTCCGGCGATGGGGTGCCGCCGTCACCCCTCCTGCGCGGAGGATCGACTATCCCAGGCACGGCCGGCGGGGGGTGCGCCGCTGGATTCCTTCCTGGCGGCTGGTGCTCGGTACCGCTCTGACCGGCGTGGGCGCCCTGCTGGGGCTGTTCGCCCTCGTCTACGCCCAGGTCGACATCCCGAGCGAGAACGCGCAGGCGCGGCAGGAGTCCAACGTCTACTACTGGGCCGACGGCAGCCACATGGTGAGCGTCGGAGCGGTCAACCGGCGCAACGTGCCCCTCTCCGAGGTGCCCGCCCCGGTCCGTGACGCCGCCATCGCCGCGGAGAACGCCGGCTTCTACAGCGACTCGGGCGTCTCGTTCGGCGGCCTCGGCCGGGCGGTGTCCAACATGGCACGCGGCCGGGAGACCCAGGGCGGTTCCACGATCACCCAGCAGTACGTGAAGAACACCTACCTGTCGCAGGAACAGACGCTGTCCCGCAAGGTGAAGGAGTTCTGCCTCGCGCTGAAGCTCGACAACCGCACGTCCAAGGACGAGATACTCCAGGGCTACCTCAACACCAGTTGGTTCGGGCGCGGGGCGTACGGCATCCAGGCCGCCTCCAACGCGTACTACGGCATGGACGTCGACGAACTCGACCCCAGCCAGGGCGCTTTCCTCGCGGCGCTGCTGAAGGGCGGCAACGCCTACGACCCCGTCCTCAGCCCCGCCAACAGGCGCCGCGCGGTGGAGCGCTGGTCCTGGATCCTGGACCGTCAGGTGGAGCTGGGCATGATGGACGCGGCAAAGCGCGCCCGGTACACGAGGTTCCCGCAGCCGCTCGCCCGGTCCCTGTCCACGGCCCTGAGCGGTCAGACGGGCTACCTCGTGGATCTCGCCGAGCGGTACGTCAAGAAGCGGACCGGCCTCACCGACGCCGAGCTCGACCGGGGCGGCTACCAGATCCACACCACGTTCGAGAAGGACGCGGTGGGCAAGTTGGAGCGGTCCGTCAGGGACGTCCTGCGCCGCGGCCTGAATCCCGAGGGCCGCAAGGAGGACCGCCACGCCCAGGTGGGCGCCGCCTCCGTGCGCCCCGTAGACGGCGCCGTCGTCGCCGTCTACGGCGGCCCCGACGCGACCGAGCACTTCACCAACAACGCCGACACCTCGGGCGTCCCGGCCGGTTCGGTCTTCAAACCGTTCGTGCTGGCGGCCGCGCTGCAGCACGGTGTGCGCCGGGAGGACGGCTCCGCGCTGTCCGTCTCCGCCGAGAGCTTCTACGACGAGTCCGGCGAACTCACCGGCAGCGCCCCGGCCCTCGACGGCCCGGGCTTCCCCCCGCCCCCAGCGCCGTACGGACACGTCCCGACCACCCTGCGCATGGCGGCGGTCCTCTCCTCCAACGCCATCTTCCGGCGCCTGGGGGACGACGTCGGGCTGAGGCGTGTGGAGGACATGGCGGTCGGTGCCGGGATGCTGAGGAGCAGCATGGCACGGCGTGACGAGGAGTTCCCGCTCGGAACGTCGTCCCCGAGCGCCATCCGGGTCGCGACGTCGTACGCCACCTTCGCGAACGGCGGGATCAAGAACGAGCCGTACTCGGTCACCCGGGTGATCCGGGACGGCACACCACTCGCAGGACTCGAACGACCGAGGGGCACCCGGGCGATGGACGAGGCCGTCGCCCGGGGCGTGACATCGGTGTTCCAGGGGGCGGGGGTGCTCGGGCCGGGGACGGCGAAGGGTACGGCGGCACCGGCCCCGGTCCGGCCGGCGGCCGGCATGGGCGTTTCGACCAACCAGAACGAGACGCAGCGGGCCGCGTGGTTCGCCGGCCACTCGGGCGAGCTGGCGACGGCGGTGACCCTGTTCCGCTCCGAACCCGGAAAGCCGCTGCTGTCACTGGCCGGCGTGGGCAGGGAGGAGTCGACCCGGGGAAGCCTCTACACCACCCGTATCTGGTCCGCCTACATGCGAGCCGTATCGGCCGGGAGCTCCGCGGGAACGCCGTGAGGGTGGGGGCCCCCTACGACGGGCGTGGGCGGTGGGTGTCGATCAGGCGGTCCATCAGGGCGTCGAGCCGCTCGTGGACGACGCGCCGGGAGGGGTCCTCGTCGTGCCAGGCGACGATCTCCCGCGCGCCCCGCGCGAAGGGTATGGACGCGGTGAACTCCGGCACCACCCGGCGGACCTTGCTGTTGTCGAACACCATCGCATGCGCCTTGTCCCCGAGGAACTCCTCACCCCACTGCGGCTCGTACGCGGCGATCGCGTCGGAGGGGACGTGGACCAGGCGCGGTTCCACACCGGCGGCCTCGGCGACCGTGCGGTAGATCCCGTCCCAGCTCAGCACCTCGTCCCCGGTGAGGTGGAAGGTCTCACCGAGGGCCTCGGGATGGGCGAGCAGCCCGGTGAAGCCGAGCGCGAAGTCCGTGTGGTGGGTGAGCGTCCACAACGACGTCCCGTCCCCGTGGACCATCACCTCCTTCCCCTGCCGCATGCGCTCCAGCACCGTGTAGCCCCCGCTGATGGGAAAGGGGAAGGCGGTGCGGTCGTAGGTGTGCGAGGGGCGTACGACGGTGACGGGGACGCGCTCCTCGTGGTGGGCCGCGGCGAGCAGTTCCTCACAGGCGATCTTGTCCCGGGCGTAGGCGGAGTACGGATTCTCCAGCGGCACGGATTCCACGAGGGGCCGGCCCGTCAGCGGCTTGCGGTAGGCGGAGGCCGAACTGATGAAGACGTACTGACCCGTCCGCCCGGCGAACAGGTCGACGTTCCGGGCGACCTGGCCGGGCGTGAAGCCCAGGAAGTCGACGACCACGTCGAACTCCTGGCCCTTCAGCGCGGCCCGCACCCCGTCGGTGTCACGGACGTCCGCCGTGATGACGGTGGCGCCTTCCGGAGCCGGCCTGACCGAGGAAAGGTTCCGGTTCAGCAGATGGAGGTCGGCGCCGAGTTCCACGGCCCGCCGCGAGCAGGCGGAGCTGATGCGTCCGGTGCCACCGATGAAGAGGACCTTGCGGCCCCGAAGACGACTGGAGGTCATGAGAGGTTCGTGCTCCTCGGAAGGTCTGGCGGATGAGGTTCTCCCCCGGGCACCGTGCGGTGCCCGGGGACGGGTCACTCCCCGGGGAAGGCGACGCCCAGGTCTGCGCGGATGCCGTCCAGGACACGCATGATGCTCAATGTCTCCTCCAGCGGCATCAGGTCGGACTCCAGGCGCCCGGCGGCGATGCACCGGGCCGCCTCGGCCGCCTCGTAGCAGAGCCCGCCGTCGAGCTGCGGGGGGACGAAGGTGTCGATCAGCTCGTGGTCCCGGCCGATGAGACGGACGGCGGCGGGTCCGTAGAAATGACCGTCGATCTCCAGGCGGGCACGGGTTCCCGAGATCGACGCCGTGGTGGGGGTACGGCCGAAGAGCGTGGTGTTCAGCACGCCGTGGGCCCCGGACCCGTCGGTGACGACGATCGACGCCTGGCCGTCGACGCCGGTGAAGGCCTTCGTACCCACAGCCGTGACGGAGGCGAACGGCCCCAGCACCATGGAGGCGAAGGAGACCGGGTAGATGCCGAGGTCCAGGAGTGCTCCGCCCGCCAGCTCGGGAGCGAAGAGGCGGTGCGCCGGGTCGGGTTTCGCCGGCAGGCCGTGGTCGGCGATGACGGTGTGCACCTCGCCGAGCAGCCCCGCCTCCAGCACCTGACGGACCACGTCGATAT
>NZ_JBIVLW010000022.1:0-85849 GCF_044752765.1 Streptomyces sp. NPDC088706 | reverse complement strand
CCCCGCGCGCGGGTACATAGGCGGCTTCGCCGCCTATGCCTGGTGATCGTCTTCGCCGATCACTTGACAGCGTTTCACGCTGTCTGCTATGCGGCCCGCTTCGCGGGCCGCGGTGATCCGCTTCGCGGATCACGTCTGCGCCTGCGGCTTGAGTGTGGGAACTAGGTGGAACCCGCCATACGGTGCACCCCTGTGGATAACCACGTTTGCCCAGCTCAACCCACGTTTTCGCATGGTGCCGGCCTCGGAGACCGATCGTAACCGATCTCAGAACCCGCCATTTCGTGCACGCTTTTTCCACAGTGCGGAAATCGAACAAAGGTCGGGGGGTGCATGGGTTGGCGGGTTCGGGAGTGACCAGGGAGAACAGTCGTCCGGGCCCGCTCCTTATCGGGAACCGTTCCCAATAAGGTGTTCGAGTAAGAGGCGCCTCCAAAGTTTCACCCCTTACCAACTGCCGTGCACCCGTGGCGGGTTCGGCCATCGTAGACCCCGTTCCCCCTGGTCAGCCCCGATACCGCCATTTGGTGCACCCTTTATCCACACCCCGACTGACCAGCGAAAACCGCTGTGCGGCCGTCTCGCGGCCTCGACCCTGTACGCGCACAACGGGCCGCCGGGTCGAGATTAGGCCCGGAGGGCGCCACCTAGGCCCCTTCCTGGGCCCGCTGCGGGTGATCGTCCCCCCGGTGTCCAGCGTGCGCCCCCGGCGCCCCCGGCGCACCCCGTGGCGGGTTCGGTCCCGGACGCGAAAAGGCGCACCCAAACTCACAGTTCAACTTGTAGTTGTGATGCAAGTTGGCTAGTGTGGGAACCGCACCAACCGCCGGGGGAAACCCCCGGCGGTCCGATCCGAAAGGAACCGCGCATGACCTCGACTTCCGCCCCGATGCCCGTTGCTGACGCCCTGTCGGCCGGCGCCCCCCGCACCCTGGGTGCGCTCGCCGCCGCCGCTACCGGGTGCGGGTGGGGCGTCATGGTCGAGCGCGACGCAACGGCCGACGCGTGGACCCTGGTTGTGGCGACGCCGTCCGACTCCCGTACGGGCCGCTACACCTGGCGCGCGGGCAAGTGGGCGACGGCGGGCCGCGGTTACCGCGAAACGGTCGCTTGGTACCGGTCCGGCATGGAGTCGCTTCCGGGCGCGGCGGTCGAGACTGTCGTCGAGGAGGTCAAGGTCCCGGCGGGTGACGTCTCGGCCGAAACGGTCACCGAGGCCGCGGCCGGTGTCACCGCGGCCCGCGCCGCACTCGACGCGGTCAAGTCCGGAGAGAAGGCCGAGGAGGCACTCGCCGAGGCGCGCAAGTGCGCCGACGCTGCGGGCGGGTTCCAGCACTCGGCCGAGACGGCGCAGGAGGCGGCCGAGGCCGCACGTACCTGGGCCGAGGCCGACGCCGAGGCGGACCAGGCCGAGGCGGACGCCAAGGGAGCGGCCGAGGCGGTCGTCGACTGCAAGCGCGCTTTCCAGCGGGCCCAGCGCGCGGCCAACGAGTGCCGGAAGTACGCCGAGGCCGCTACCGGCGCCCTCTACGAGACCGAGGCGGACCGTGCCTTTGACCGTGCGAAGGATGCGCGGGAGACGGCGCGGGAGTCCCTCGACACCGCCGAGGAGGCGGCCGAGGCTGCGAAGGAGGCGGCCGAGGCCGCGCGCACCGCGGCCGACAACGAGTGCATGGGGTGCGGCGAATGGCTGTGCGCGTGCCGAGAGATCATGTGCGCAGTGCTCGCCCGGTACGGGTCGGGTGCGGCGCGCACGGTCGACCCCGAGGCGGTCCGCATCGGCGAACTGATCATGTCTGACGACGAGGAGCTTCACGCCGCTGGACAGCTCATGTTGGGCGGCGAGTGGGCCGAGGCCGAGGAGGCTATCGAGCGGGCCGAGGAGGGTCCGGCCGAGGCCGAGGCGCGGCGCGCGGCGGTCCGTGCGGCCGAGGCCGCGGTCGAGCCTGCGGCACCGGTGGCGACGTGCGACGGCCGGACCGCGCGCCAGTGGGCCGAGGAGGCGGAGGGACACGCGTCCCGCGCGGCCGAGGCGTACGAGCTCACGGTGACCGCGGTCCGGTACCGGACCAACATCTATGACGCGATGCCCGTTGAGCGGCTCGACGAGACCGAGGGCAAGCGGGTGCGGGCCGCGCTCGCCCGTATCGACCGCCGGTCCCGGACCGCGTACAACCTTGAGCTTTCCGCGCGGCGTGACTGGTGGGACGGCGCGGAGATCACGGACCCCGCCCGTGCGCGTGACTGCGCCGAGCGTGCGCGCGTGCTGGCCGACGGATGCGAGGCGGACGCGCGCACGGTCGCCGAGGCTTTCGCGTGGGCCGAGGCCGAGGCCGCGGCGGCGGCCGAGTTGCAGCGCGCGGAGTGGTCCCTCGCGGACGCCGAGGAGCACTACGAGGCTGCGCGCCGTCCGAACGCGTGGATCGGGGCGCAGGGTGTTGACCGACGCATCGGAGAGACGAACGCGCTCCGTCTCGTGTGGATCGCGCGGCAGGCTCTTGCGGCGGTCAACGGCGCACCGTTCATCGCGTACCCGACGCTTACCGACCGAGGGACCGTCAAGGGGTGGAGCGTCGGTTACTGCACCGTGAGCCGGTACGCGGGTACGGCCGTGCGCATCGTCGACACGTCCACGGACGAGTGGCGGGCCGAGGCAATCGCCGACGCGAAGAACCGCGAACACGCCGCGCGGGTGCTGTGTGAGCGCATGGCCGGTGAACTGGGCATCATGCGGGCCCTGATGGACGACGCGCGGCACGCGAACACGAGGGTTCCGGGCGGCCGGTACCGGCAGGCGCGCACCGCGCTGGAGACGGCCGAGGAGCTGCACGACCGTGCCGCGCGGGAGCGCGGGACCGAGGCGGCCGACCGTATCGCCCCGGTGGCTGACAGGGTCCGTGCGCTGAGTGCCACGGTGGCGGAGTACGCGCGGGACCGCGAGGAGTGGGCACGGAACCAGCGCGCGGCCGAGGCTGCGCGGGCCGAGGCCGCTCCGGTGCCGGCCCCGACCGAGGCGGCGGTCGAGGAGGCACCCCGGTACCGATTCGGCCGCCGGGACGCCGAGGGTCGCTACCCGGTGTCGGTCGACGGCGCACCGGTCGGGCACGTCTACCGGACGCGCCGCACATGGTGGGCCGTCGGTCTCGACGAGACGCGCCGGACCGACCACACCAGCCGCGCCGAGGCGGCGGCCCGACTCGTCGGGTTGGTCGACGTCCGGGCCGCGGCCGAGGCGGACACCGCGCGCCGGATGCGGGCCCGCACCGTGGCACCCCGGGGGTGGCGCGTCACTACATGGGACGCGGTCGAGTCGGGGGACGTCGTCCGCACCCCGGGGCGGTGCGTGCCGGTCCGTGGCGGGTTCGGGGACGGCGGTCCCCTCTCCCCCGAAACGTGGGGCGCCCCGGTGACCTTGACCGGTGTCGAGCGGCTCGACAACGGGTGCGTCGTGGCGCGCGGACGGGAAGGGGACGCGCCCGGGTGGGCCGGTATGGGTGTCCTCCTGTCGACTCCCGCGTACGCCGAGGTTGGCCTCCTGGTCCCGGACGCCGAGGCCGAGGCGGCGGTCGAGGAGGCCGAGGCGGCGGTCGACCGACCGGCCCCGGCGGCGGCCCGCCCGGGGGCGGGGGTGCCTGTCGGCGTCCCCCTGTCGCGTCTCCCGCGAGGGGGGAGGGTCGGGGGCGTTCGCGCAGGTCACACCGCACGACAGGGCGCGGCGCGACAGGGGGCACGACAGGGCACGCGACAGGCCCCCGGGCGCGCGGGGCGGCCTCTGCAAGGGTACGGGGAGCGCGGCCCCCCGCCCCGCATCCGGCCGTTGGGTCGGGTGCCGGCGCTTCCTCAGAGACTTGACAAGGACACTTCAAAGACGACAGAGGGGCCGAGGGCCCACCCCGTGGATTCATCAGGAAACTTGACAGGGACGCGCCAAAGTGACGACAGGCGGTCCCCTCGTCCGAGCGGGACGTCACCCGTTCGGGAACCCGTTGTCGGTCCGGTGTGCCACGGTGCCGCCATGACCCGTACCGACCCGGCCACCCCGGAGGAGCCCCTCCTCGGCCTCCCGATCCGCGTTCCACTGATCCCCGGCGAGACGACGCTCTCTCTCCTCGCCCGCACGGCCGCCGCCAATGGGCCCGATCTGCCTCGGCTCCTGCGGGCCCTCGACGAGGCCCTCGACCTCCCCGCCGAGGGCCTCGACCCGCAGCGGGAGGAGCTCCTCCTCTCCCCCGAGGGCCTCGACCGACTCGCCTCCCTCGTCGACCGCGACGCCGACCAACTGTCCCGCGCACTCCCCAGTGCGCACCCGGACCGCGTCGCCGACGTCAAGGCGCCCCGCATCGAACCGTGGCCCGACGAGCTCGGCGCCGCTCCCCTGCCGGCCTGCCCGCTGTGTATGGAACCCGGGGCGTGGCTCGCCGCCACCGGTCACCGCTGGCGGCCGTGCCCCTGCGGCCGTCGGTGGCTCGCCGGGGATGACGGCGGGTACCTCGTCGACACCGCCCCCGTCCCCGATCTCGGGTGGGCGCTGCAACGACACCGACAGCTCGTCCACCGCGTGGGGCCCGTCGGTGACGCTCTCCTCGCGGACGCGCATCAAGTGATGTTGTGGTGGTGGGTGTCCATCCCTCGCCGCCGCGGCCCCGGCCGGGACGGCGGCCGAGGCGTCGCCGACGTCTGGCACACCCGCGAGGAGGCCCTCGGCATGACCCGGCACCGCCGCCGGGCCGCGCCCGTCGTCGTCTACCCCGAGGCCGTCACCCTCGCCGAGCTCATGTGGTCATGGGAGGAGCGGCGCCGAAAGCGCGGGGCGTCGTCCGCGGCCTGGGTCGAGGACGTCGTCGCCGAGCTCGTCCCCGCCGGCACCCTCACCCGGCAAGAGCGTGCACCCCTCGACTACTGGCTAGAGCAGCATCGGCCCGAGCCTGCCGGGAAGTCGTCCGGCCGCACGGCCGCCGACCGTCGATGGAATCACCTCCCCGCGCTGCACCGACGGCCGACCGAGCCCGGCCCCTTCCGGGCGCCCTCCTGCCTCATGTGGGTCTACGGCTTGCCCCTGACGTCCACCACGGCCGTATGTCCCCGGTGCGACGGCCGCGCGCCGAGCTGCCGATGGGTGCCCTACCCCGAGTGCACCGGCCTGCCCGACAAGCGCACCCGCTGACACCCCACGGCGCTACGGTGCCGACAGGACGACGGGCCGCCCCCACCGGTAGTAGGGGCGGCCCGCCGCGGCCTCCATCATCACAGACCAGGAAGGCGCCACCCCATGACCCAAGCTGCCCCCACCCGATGGGTGCCGCCGGACCCCCGAGAACTGCCGGAGTGGCGCGCACAGCTCGTCGACTTCACCGCGTCGGACCCGTCCAACATCACCATGCGCGAGGCGATCCGCGCGGGCCGCTGTTCCATCGTGCCCACCATGCGCAACGCGCCGATTGCGGCCGACACTCTCGCCGCGATCCTGCTCAACAAGGCAGAGCGCGCCCGGCTCGAAGAGGCCGAGCTCTACTACGCCACGGCGGACATGACGGCCCTTGCCCTGGCCGCCGCCGCCACCCCGCCCCGGGAGCGGGTGAGCATCGACCGCCTGCCGGCGGAATCCGGGCTGATCGTGTTCGGCGAGCCCATCGGCGGCTACGTCGAAGACGTCGGGGCCGCCCTGGCGGAAACCCTCGCCGCCCGGCCCGGGGTCGATGCCAAGGTCACGACACCGATCGTGGCTGCGTCGTGGACCGCGTGGACCCCGGAAGACGTGAACGTCGAGGGGCAGCCGGTGACATGGGGCCACACCACCCGCGACGGGTACGCCGCGATTCCGCCCGGCACTCGGGGTATCTGGGTGACCTACTACAGTCCCCGGAACCTGTTCTCTGGCCTGCCCCCTGAGACCGTGCTCGGCACGATGCGGGACGGGTCAGTCATGACGGCCGGGCTGATCGAGGCGGAGCGACACAGCGTCCCCGGGGGGCCGCTCAATTGGGACAACGAGGCGTTGCTCATCGAGGGCGCCGAGTTCGCCCCGGCCCGGCCCGACACCACCGACGTATGGACGCACACCCTTTACACCGCGTGGCAACTCATGACGGCCGCCGGGGGCACCCGGTGGGCAGAAGTCGAGGAGATCCCCCGGGAGCGGTCCGGCAGGAAGCGGGACGCCCGGCAGGGCATCACGGGCCCCTCGGCCGTCCGCGTCGTGAACGTCCACACAGCCCAACGGCCACCCCGGGAAGCGGCCGACGCCGACGCCGCAGCGAGCACCGGCCGCCGTGAACCGTCATGGTCCTGCCGATGGCCGGTGCGCCCGTACCGCCGCTCAACCTGCCTCAACCCCGGCGGGCACGCGGCCGGGGACTGCCAGCATGAGGACCGCATCGTTCCCGGGCACATCAAGGGCCCCCAGGGCGCGCCGCTCCGCACCGGCAGCACCGTGCACCTGTGGGACCGACAGCCGCAGGCCGAGGCGTAGCGCACTCGACCGGTGAACGCCGAGGGCCCCGTCGCAGCGTGCGACGGGGCCCTCGTGCTGGGCGGGTTCTACGCGGCGAGGCGGACCAGGACGGGCGCGGCGGCCGGGACCGGGTCGCAGGCATCCCACATCGTTTCGGTGGCGAGGGTGATCACGGGGCCGGTCCAGTCGCGGGCTTCGGTGCACCCGAGGCAGCCGCACGCCGGGTCGTACGGACGCGGCGCGGCGGTGTACGGGTCCGAGTGCGTGATCGCCCCGGCCGGGGTCGCCTCCTCGACGCTCACGCCGTCGGGGTAGCAGCCGAGGACGACGGCCCCGGCCGGGACCTCGTCGGCGCGGACGGTGGCGAGGACGGCGCCGAGCTCGGGGCGGCCCTCGGCGACGACGTCCTCGAACAGGGCGCGCGTCTCGGTGTCGACCACGAACGTGCGGGCCGTGGTGGGGAGCTCGGCGGGGGTCGGGGTGTTCATCGGTGCTGCCTCCTTGGTCGGTGGGGTTCCACCATGGCACGAGTTGTAGGTCAACTACAAGTTGAACTGCAAGTGTGAAGGAGACGCGTCGGCCGACAGGCGAAGGGTGCACCCCGTATGTCCCCAGCTCATGAAATATGAGCCACCGTCATAACCCCAGGTCGGGAGGGGGTGCACGGAATGGCGGTTTCAGAACGGCGAGAGACTCCCCGCCCTCGCAGGTCACAGGCCCGGGACCAGGGGCGACGTCCCGCAGGGGTGCACGCTGTGGCGGTGTCGGCATCAGGGGGTGCACGAGATGGCGGGTTCGGTGCGACCTGCGGTTTCGCCGTACGGACCGAGCGGAAGTGCCGGCCGCTCGTGCACCCGTGGCGGGTTCGGCCGAGAACCTCCCGGCCGCCGCCCGGAACGGGCAGACTCGACCGGTGCCCGCTCGACCACCAGGAGGACGCCCGCCCATGCCCTACACCGAACCCGCCACGGCCGAGGGCGAGCTCGTCGACCACCTGCGCAGGGATGCCATGTGGCGCGGCGAACGCCCCGGGTGGACCCACAACAGCGTGGCCGCCCTCCTCCTCGCGCACGGCCGCCTGTTCACCCCGACGCCGTGGCCCGACGGCGGCACACCGCCCGGCGAACCCGGGAAGTGCTACGTAGAAGCGGCATCGTGGGCCTGGGCGTCCGAGGGCGAGCTCGCCTATGTGGAAGGCTTCGCATGGGATATCGCCTGGCCCGTCGAACACGCATGGTGCGCAGGCTCGGACGGTAACGCGCGTGACCTCACCTGGCCCCGCCCCGGCGGCGCATACCTCGGCCTTCCCGTGCACGCCGAGGACGCCCGGCGCATCATGTGCGAGAGCGGCCCCCTGCTGCACGGGAACGGCTTCGCCTCGGACCTCGCGGTGAAGTGGTGCCGCGAGGGCGTGCCCGCCGAGCTCCTCGCCGACGTAGGCCGCCCCGTCCCCGCCGCCGACTGACCGCAGACACAAAACGGCGCGGCCCCGGGAACTCGAACTCCCGGGGCCGCGCCGTGTGGCGGGTTCTGCGGCGGCCTACGCGGCGGCCTGGTCCGCCGCCGCGCCGTAGTGCTTGCGCAGCACGTCGTACGCCTCTATGGCGATCTCCTCGGGCGGGCGGCCCGTCGCTTCGGCCTGGGCAACGAACAGGCGAGAGAACTCGGTCACCGCACTGTCAGGCAGGACCCACGCCGACGCCTCACCGGCCGGTGCGCTCGACGTGTCCGCGCCGTTCTCCTCGGCCTCCCCCGCGGCGGCCGGTGCCGGTGCCGGCGCCTTCTTCGCGGCGGCCTTCTCTGCCTTGGCCGCCGCATCCTCCTTGACGACTCGCGCCACCGTCTTGCGCGCGAGAGTGAGGAGCTTCTCCGGGGCGGGGACCTTCTTCCCCTCCTCGATCTTCTCCTTCGCGCTCTGGACGGCGGCCCGCAACACCTTGGCTGTGGGCTTGTTCTCGGACCCCTCCTTGGTGCCGTCCCAGAGGGCCCGCGCGGAATCCGCGCCCCACTCGCGGTAGGCGGGAACGAGCTCGCGCGCCGTGCCCTCGTTCGGGATGGACAGCTCCCGCATGACCGGCGCAGCCGCAATGAGGCGGTCGACCTGCGAGACCGACACCCCCCACCGGGCCATGGTGTACTCGGCCCAAGTCATCCGACGGGGTCCGGTCCCCGCGCGGTAGTGCCGGTGGAGCTCCTTGTCCTTGATCGTGTCGAACGCCTCGCCCGCGTCGGCCGCCGCCTTCCCGAACGCCTGAATCCGACCCTCGCACTGACTCAGGAGGAGTCGGTCCTCTTCGGAGAGCGGACTCACGAGCTTGGCCTCGTCGTCCGTCTCGGCGGCGGCCGGTGCGCCCCCCTCATCACTGTTCGATTTTTCATCGAACGCTTTCCCGCCAATTGGCGGGACGCCCCCCTCGGCCGGGGCGGGCGCCGCCCCGGCCTCAGTCTCCGGAGCGGCCTCGACTCCCGGTGCTCCCGCGGGCGCCGGCACTTCGGGCGCGGTGAACGTGGCGGGTACTGCGGGCTTCTCAGGCTTGCCTGTTCCCGCCCCCCGCCCCCGGGTGGCCAAGGCGTCGCCGAACACTGCATCCATGCTCATCTACTGAATCGCCACCTTCGTAAGGATCTCGACAGCCACCTTATGCATGGGGTCGTCGTCGGCGAGGGTGAGCGCCTTACCGAACGCGCGAGAGTAGCCGTGCTCGCCCTGCTGGTTCGGGACGCTGCTCTCCAACACGGTGATGTCGCGCTTTTCCAGAGTGCGGCGGGCGTCGTCGTTGGCTTTGGCGGTGTGGTGGGTCCGGGTGAACAGGACGACGAGCTCGGGGCGGCGCCCCGTGGTGTCTTCCAGGTACTTGAGAGCGAGCCACACGGACGCCGACCGGTGGAGCTCACCCTCGGCGGGCTGGAGACACAGAACGACGAGATCCGACATGGCGAGCGCCGAGTGATGCGTACCGCCGGGAGTGTTGGACCACGCCCCGGTGTCGACGCCGAGGAGACCACCGGGCGGGGTCTCCTGGGTGATGGTCCCCGGGAGGTGCAGGGCGCTGTACTGCGCTTTGACGGGGCGGTCCTTGACCATGCCGCCGCACATCTGATCCCAGGTGTAGAGAGAGCCGTCCTCGTCTTCGCCCGGCTGGTCGGAGTCGATGGCGTTCGTCGGGTAGCCCATGCGGGCCCAGTGGCCGCGGACGTGGGCGAGGGTGTGAGTCTTGGTCGACCCGCCCTTGCCGACGAAGGTCACGCGGCGGCCCTTTTCAGGGAGCTGGAACATCAGTGATGACATGGCGGAAGGCTATCCGCCGCATCCGTGATCCCGGCGCCGCTTTTCACTCTCGCGGCGCGGTGTGGCCGCTCGGCGCGGACGTCTATCCCCCGTACGTGCTACGGCACAGCGAGGCGAGGCCCGGATCGGTGACGCCCTGCGCGGCCCGGCACACGTCGCGCATGGAGTAGCCCGGCGCGGCGGGCGGCCGGTGAGTCGGGCGCACCGGGCGGTGCGACGGCCGCGGGGCCGCCCGGTGCGGAGGTGCCGGCGGCCGGACGCGGTGACCCTGCGAGGGCGCGGCGCGACGACCCGCCGGGGCGGGCCGCACCGACCGAGGGGCCCGCCCGACGGACGCCGTCGGCCGCGGGCGCGGCGGGGTCGAGGAGGGCGACGGGTCGGGGCCGGTCCGGGTGAGCTCCTCGCGGGCCGGGGCCTGGGTGGCGCTCGCCGGACTGGGGGCGGCGGACACGATGGGCCGGGCGCGCGGTCCGGGTGCCTTGTCGTCCGCCGGGGTGACGGACACGCATCCGGTGGCCAGGATGGCGAGGGCGGCGACGGCGAGGGCGATCACGGGACGGTGCACCCGCTCACCGTGCCCGATGCCGGGGCGCCGTACGTCGCGCCGCGCGGCGGTCCACCGGTTCGAGGGACACACCCCGTCGCCCCCGTGCCTCCTCCCTTGTCGTGCCGCCCGCAGTGCCGGGGGAACGCGGCCGTCGGCGCAGGTCAGGCCAGACGACAGGCAGGCCGCCGACAGGGGGTGCGACAGGGGGCGCGACTGCCCGTGCGGCCGGGCGGCGGGGGCGAGTTCGACCGGCCGCACGGGGGCGGCGGGGGAGTCGAGGAGCTCCTCGTCCTCCTGGTCCTGGTCCTCGACGACGTCCTCGGCCGCGGCCTCGACGGCGGCGCGGGCCGGGTCGTAGATGGCGGCGAGACGGGCGAGTTGCTCGCCGATCCCTCGCGTGCCTGCGAGCGGCGCGGCGAACTCGTCCCAGACCTCCCCGGCGAGCTCGACGTACGCCCGGCCGCCGAGCACCGTCACGGCCGCCCCGGAGATCCCGAGCTCGTGCGCCTGCCGGCGCAGCGTCTCGCCGTCGACCGTTCCCGGGGCGCCCGCCCGGAGGTCGTAGTTCAAGAGGTGCCGGTCGAGCTCGACAAGCCCGTACTTGGCCGACAGGATCAGCACGCGCCCGGACCGGCCGCCCTGGGTGAGGACGTCGGCCGCCCGGCGCATCGCCCGGTGGTAGCTCCCCACGTAAAGCGCCCCGGCCCGCTCGCCGATCACCGGCTCGCCCTTGCGGACTCCGTCGGCATACACCGCCTTCCGGCCCCCGCACGCCACGATTACGACGCGCTCGCGCTCCTCGGCCACGGCCCGGCGGCGGCCCGCCGCGGTGAGCCGGACCTCTCCCGCGTCGAGCTTCCACACCGCCTCGGCCACGGGCACCGTGCGGCCCTCGGGTCGCGTCCACCGGACGAGCCCGGCCGCCCCCAGGGAGCGCGCCGTCCGCAGGTTCACGGACGCGGGGAGGAAGCCCTCCGGGTGCGCGGCGGCGGTGTGCAGCCAACGGCGCTGTACCGGGGTGAGCTCGACGGCGGGGAGCTCCTCGTCCTCCTGGTCCTCGACGACGTCCTCGGCCGCGGCCTCCTCGACCGGCGCCTCGTCGGCCGGGAGCTCCTCGCCGTCGAGGGCGGCGAACAGGCGAGCGCTACGGCGGCGCTCGGCGGCGCGCAGCTCGGCGAGCTCCCGCTCGAACGCCTCGGCGGCCGGGTCCGGGGTGCGGTCCGCGGCGGCGAGGAGCTCCTCGGCCTCGGCCTCGTCGTGCATCGCGTACAGGGACACCGGGCCCTCGGCCTTGACGACGTCCCACGCGATGCGGGCGGCCTGGTCCCACATCGGCGCGGCCGGGTCGACGTACCGGGGAAGAGAGGAGATCCCGAACGCGTCCGCGACGGCCGCGAACGCCTCGACGCGGAACCGGCGGGCGTACGCGCGGGCCCCGCCGGCATCGACGTATTCGAGGGCGTTCTCACCGGCCGCGCTGCGGGCCCACCGGCCGTAGGCGCGGGCGGCCTTGGTGGCGAGGGCCTCGACGCGGGCGAGGTAGCGCGGGACGGCGGACAGGTAGCGGGCGACGCGCTCGGGGTCGCCGGACACGTCGAGGCGCAGCTCGTCGGGCGTCGGCTCGGGGGCCTCGGACCCGGCCGGGTTGTAGTGCAGGGTCCTGTACGGGTGGCGGGCCTCTACCCGGTAGATCACCGCGAGGCGGCGGGCGGCGGCGGCGCGGGCCTTGCCCTTCCCGGCGGCGCGCTCGAATTCGAGGGCGGCCTCGGCGCGGCCACGGTCGACGGCGATTCGGGTCCGGGTGGCGTACTCGGCAGGCATTCGGCGGGGCTCCTGTGGTCGGGGTGCTGATCTCCGGACACCTTCGCACAGTCGCACTACAACTACAAGTGAAACTCACAGTTGTGATCCAAGTCGGCACAGCGAAAGGGGCGGGCCCCGGTAGTTGCCTACCGGGGCCCGCCCCTGCCGTGCACGGTCCGCCTACTCCTCGCGGCCCGCGTCCCGGCCCTCCTTGATGAACCGCGCTGGGTTCGCGCCCTTGGCCACCGTCTCTCGGAACCACTCCATCGGCCGGACGCCCTCCTCCTTGCAGTAGCCCGGGTTCGGGCCGAGACGGAACCCGCCCGGCAGGGGCGCCCCGTCAGGCTTGCGCGGCACGACCGCGCGGGCCGTCGGGTGTGCCGAGGGGTAGATCACGCAGTCAGACAGGACCGCGAGCGGGACCAGGCCGAGCGCGTTCCACGTCTTGACCATCTTCCGGTGGGCGCCCACCCGCGCCGCGCTGATCACGGCGGCGCGAATGTCCGGACGCCACGTCGGGCGCTTGAGTGCCGGCCACGGGGCGTGTCGCCCCTCGCGCTTCCCCTGCGGCCTCTCCCGCAGCTTGCCGATACCGCCCTTCGCCGTCTGCTTGATCGCAGACAGGAGGGCGACGGCCTCGGGGTCACGCTCCTTGACCGTGGCCATAGCCGCGAGGAACGCCCCCTCTTCCATGTCGGCCGTGATGCCGAGATCGGCGAGGGTGTCCATGTAGGCATCCCTCAGCCGGTTGTGCCACAGGTCGAGGTACCCGCCCGCCTCGGGCCGCAGCCACGCCGCGATGGGCCGGACCTCGATCCCCAGCTCGACCGCGTACGCCAGGGTCGGCGTCGCGTACCAGGCCGGGCCCGTCGGCGCCTTCCCGTCCGGGGTGAAAGGGCTCGGGAACTCGGCCGGGAGCGTCTTCCACGCCTTCGTGACGAGATCCTTCGTGCGCAGCTCGGCGCCGGACAGGTCGACGAGCCACGCGCCCGGAACCTTCTTGTCGAACCGCGGGCCGTCCGTGTAGACCGCCTCGCCGATCCCCACCGTGAGCCGGTTCGCCGCCGCGAGAAACGCAACGTTGATGTCGACGCCGACGACGTACGGCGCGGCGGCCTCGGCCTCGGTCGGCTCCCGGTGCCACGCGAGGGCCTCCTCGGCGAGGACGTGCGCGGGGTTCTTGGCCTCGTCGCGGGTGCGGTCCTTGGCGAGCGGGTGCTCGTCCGGCGCCTCGGGCGGCGCCGGGTCGACCGGCGCGGAGAGCGAGCCCTCGACCGGCACCCGGTGGGGCCGTCCGGTGCCCCGGTCGCGGACAAGCCGGGTCGGCGGCCGAAGGGCGGTCATCAGGGCGAGGCTGCAAGCGGCCGTCGAGCCGGTCGGCGTGATCACGCGCTCGGCGTACTGGCCGAGGACGTACGCGAGGGCGGCCGGGTCGGCGGCGACGTCCTCGATTCCGCCCCACCGGAGGTGATCGGCGAACGCCCCCCACGGGACCGTGGCGACGTGGACCTCGACGCGGTCCCGGTACAGGAAGGACCAGGGCGCGAGGCCCGCGCGGGAGAGCTTCCATCCGCCCTCTTCCACGGCCTTGACCGCCGGGTGATCGTCCGACACGCGCAGCCGCTTGCGGTCGTCGAGCCGGGCGGGGAGGCCGAGGGCCTCGACGGCGCCCTCGGTGAGGACCAGGAGCGGGCCGGACTCCTCGCCGTACTGCGACAGGGGACCGGCGCCCAGGCCGTACGCGACGGCCCACTCGGCGGCCGTCGCCAGGTCGACGACGTCCGCCGGCACGTCCATGCGCTGTACGTCGGTGCGGTGGGCGATGAGGACCCCGGCCTCGGCGTCGAGGACCAGGAGGGGAGCGGCGTAGGTCTTCTCGGTCATCAGCGGAAGTCCAATTCCACGTAGTCAATGTCTGTGAACTCGACGTCGAGACGCTCGGCGTCGGTGCCGGGGGTGCGGAAATACTCCTCGGCGAGCCCCTCCCCGAGGAGCCGGTTCAACTCGTCCTCGTCCCCCGCCCGCAGGGCGTCGAACACCTGCGGAATCAGGTGGTCGGGAACGTCCTCGGTGAGGCGGCGCATCCGCGGGTCATCCGTGCTGCCCGCGTCCGCGGTGAACCCGAACCGGGCCCGCGTCTCGATCGTCATACCGCGCTGCTGGGCCTCCTTCTGGGCCCGCGCCGTAACGCGCGGCTGGTGGTCCTTGGCGGCCTCCTTCTCCAAGCGGTCGAGGATCTCGGGCTTCGAGTTGGTGATCTTCCGCTCGCCCTTGACGTACCGCTGCACCGTCCGGCGGGACACGCCGAGGCGCTCGGCCACCCGCGCGGTGTTCCCCTTCTCCTTGCGCATCAGGGCGTTGAACTGACCCCTCGCGGTCTTGGGGGCGTTGCGCGTCTGGAACCGCGCTCGCATTGCATCGACGAGCTTTCCCATGGTCACGGCTCCTCTCAGGCGAGCTTGTAGGGCGAGGGAATGACGGCCAGTTCCGGCCGCAGGCAAACGGCGCCGCCGCACAGCACATGGCCCGGCATCGTCGTCTTGAACGGGGTGTCGCAGATCGAGCAATCAAGCCTGCGCGGCGCGGTTCGCTGGGTCACCATCTGCCGGGCCGGGATGACGTACTCGGCCGGGAGCTTGCGCAGGAGCTTGGACAGGTAGCCATTCGGCCTGTACGCCTGCCGGTTCTCCGTCGCGTCGAGCGCACGGAGGAGAGCCTCCTCGGGCCACCCGTTGCGCAGACACCAGGCAACGGACTTGGCGGCGAGGGCGCGCTCCTCGTCGGTGACGCCGACGAACCAGCGGACGCGGTCGATGATGGACTCGGAGAGTGCCGGCACCGCTTCCAGGGCCGCCCCTTCCAGGCGCGGCGCGGTGAAACCGCTCAACAGGGTGAAGCGGTCCGGGCGGCGGCCGAGGTTCTTCCCGTTCTCCCGGATGGGCACCGGGCGGAAGGCGACGAGGTCCGCGCGTACGAGGTGCGGCCGGTGACGCTCGATGGTCCGCAGGCTCACGCCCGCGATCTTGGCGAGCTCCTCCATGTGGACCTGCCCCTCCCACCCGATCCCGGCGAGAGCGACGAGGCACTTCGCACAGGTGGGGTCCGGCGCAATCATGTTCGCGGCCCACTCCTGGGCCCCCGGCAAGAACGGCTGACCGATCCCGCCGCCCAGCGGCGTGCGCCGGTCGGCGTCGATACGGGAGTGCGCGAACAGGTGCGCCAAGTGGTCCTGAGTGGCGCGCTTCTTAAGGCCGATCATCCGACCGAGGGCCTCGGTCGTGAGCCAATTCTCAGAGTCGGCCGTCTGGTGTTCTTCAAGGGCCCCGTAAACCTTGTGGCAGTTGGGGCAGTCGTCGGGACTGATATCGCGGTGGGGTGCCACTAATCGGCCTTTCCGTCCGCTGCGGTGTCTCACCCGGGGGTGCGCGGGTAGACTCCGCCACAGACCTAGAGCAGGGTCCACGCGGAAGCCTCGGACGGGTAGGAGAGCCACCTCCTATGACCCCGACGGGGCTTTTCGCATGTGTGGAGCGGGTCGAGCGGCAGGCGCGCGGCCTGTGCCAGGTCAGACCGTGATGACCTCCTGCGATCCGCCGAGCACCGAGGCGAGGCGCCGGGGGGAGAGCTGTTCCACGGCGTGCGTCGGACCGCACAGGAGATCCGGCACCGGGATGCCGTAGTGCGCGGACAGGCGGTCGATGTCACCGAGGGACCATGCGGCGGCGCCGGTCTGCTTGCGCGAGACCTGCCCCTGAGTGATCCGCAGGCCCGCGGCGAGCGACGTCTGATTCTCGCCGCAGGCGCGCATCAGGGCTGCGACCGTGATCCGGAGCGTGCGTTCGCTGGTACTCAAGGCGGCTGCGAACTTCCCCATATGCTCTGACCTCACTTTTTGTGAGCTGGGCTCATAACGGCAGCTAGAGGGGTCCGGCGATTCCTGCCCGACCGGTGCACACTCTTCCACGGTTGCACGTCAACTACAAGTCTTGCTTGTAGTGAATCTCCGGACGTGTCATCCTCGGGGTATGACTGACACCCCCGTGAAGACGATCAAGGAACTGCGAGAGGCGTCCGAGGCGTCCGAGGCCCAGGCCAAGAAGGACAAGGCGGCCTTGCTGGACGCGGCCGTCAAAGAGGCCATGACCTCGACCGCGTACGGCCACCTGTCCGCCGTCGCCCGCGAGGCCGGCATCGCCGCTCAGTACCTCCGGACCCTGATCGAGAACCAGCACCCCGGGTGGCTTGACCAGGCCGCCGAGGAGCGCGACGCGGCCAAGGCCGCGAAGGCGAAGCCCAAGCCCGCCCGATCCCGGACCGCCAAGGGTGGTGAGGGCGGGACCGCGCGTCGCACGCGCAAGAGCGGCGCCGCCGCCGCCTGATGATCGAATGGGTAACCACCGTCGCCACGATGGTTGTCTCGCTCGGAACCGTGGCCGGTGTCCTCGCGGCAGTCGTGCGCAAGGAGTTCGGAATGGCCGTCGTGCGGCTACTCGCCGGCATGGTGGCGCTCGTCGTGCTCTCGAACTTCGGACCCCTGCGGGACTGGTTCGAGGGCGCCCTCGACGGTGGGCACCCCTCGAAACCGGCGGCCGACTCCCACCCCAAGAGCGACGACGGGTCTAGCCTGTGGCTCCCCCTCACCTTCGGGGCCGTCGGCCTCGCCGTGAGCTTCGGCGGGTACGGGCTGTGGTCGCTCATCCAGCGCCGCCGCACCCGCAAGGCCGCCCAGCGCGCGGCCGACACCGCCGCCCAGGAGCGCCGCCGCGCCATCGAGGCCGAGCACGACGAGGTACTCGACGCGCACGGCGCCTACCTGTGCGACGTCCTCGCCGTCCTCGACCGCCCAGCCCTCGACGACGTCACCGTGCCCCAGACCGCGGCCCTCCTGCACGCCCTCGACACCGCCGCCGACGCCCGCCGAGGGGGCGACCTCAACCTCTACCGGCCCGCCGTCAGCCAACTGAAAACCGCATGGCGGGCCGCCGACGAACACGCCCGGAAAACCGGCCTGCGCCACCTACCCCGCCAGGAGCGCGCCACCGTCACCCGTGCCCGTGGGCTCCTCGAAATCGCCCTCGACGGCAACGGGGGTGAGCATGAGCGACGCGCCGCCTACGCCAAGGCCCGCGAGCTCCTCGACGGCGTCCTCACCCTCCCCCGGCAGGCCGTCGCCGCCGTCGAGACCCGGACCCGCCCCGCCCTCGTCAAGGACGCCACGGCCTGACCCCGGAAGGACCCCCATGGACCAGGAACCGAAGCCCGAACACGCGCCCCAGGAAGGCGAGTTGCTCCCCGTCCCCGTATCCCGCGACTCCGGGCGCCCGCGCGTCGTGATGTACGACGAGGCCGCCGCCTTGCTCACCCCGGAGGCCCGCCGCCTCGCCGAGGAGATCATCGCCGTGGGCCGCGTGAGCCGGATCGCCCCCGACGCCCAACGCGCCCTGTTCGTCGGTCAGTCGGGGTCGGGCAAGACGAACGCCCTCGACCTGACCCGGGCGCAGCTCGACGCCGCCGGCATCCCGTACGAGGAGACCGACGAGGGACACGGCCGCGTCGGTCTCCGCTTCCGCAAGGCAGGCCCCGAGTCCAAGGAGATCACCCCGTGAGCGCCCTCCCCGTCGAGGAACCGACCAACCCGTACCGCACACAGCACGGCGGCGGCCCCCGCACCGTCACGCAACTGCGGGCCGCCCTCACCGCGGCGAGCGCCGCGGACCGCGAGGAGTTCGAGGCGCAGCTCGGCGAGCTCGACCTCGACGACCCCGAGGAGTACGCCGCCCTCGTCCGCTCCTGGCGGCACCGCCTCGTCATGCGGACCCGGCCCGAGATCCTCGCCGCCGTCGCGGCCTCGACCGACCCGGCCGCCCCCCGCTTCACGTCCGAGGAGATCCTCGGCGCCGACGGCCACCAGGAGGCGGGCCGGTGACCCAAGGCACCCCGTGGGCCGTGGTCTACAGCGAGACCGGCCGCGCCGGACTGGCCACGGCCACGGCCGAGGAGCGGGCCGCCGTCCTCGCCTTCGAGAAGCAAGTCGCCGCCTCGCCGTACACCTGCGGCGAGCTGTACCCGGACCGGGTCGGCGGCCTCTACACCGCACTACTCACCGTCGGCGGCCGGATGGCGTGGACCAGCGTCCTGTACCGGGTCGACGAGGCCCGGGGCGAGGTTCTGATCGTCGCTATCGTCTCGGGGCCCTGATGTTGACGGGGGGAGCGACGGGGGACAGCTCGGCACCGGGCCGGGTGGCGGCGGCCGTCGAGGCGCACGCCCGGCGCCGCGCGTGGTGGGAGGCCGAGACCGCCATCGCGGCCGTGGTGTCCGACCCGGAGGTTCGGCGCCTGGGGGAGGAGATCGAGCGGACCGAGACCCTCCTCGGCGAGGAGCTGCGGCCCGAGTTCGAGCACTTCCGGGACCGGTACGACCGGGCCGTACGCGATGCCGACCTCGACGCCCTCGCCCGGACGTGCCCCGGGAAACACGGCCGGTGGGGGCGCGTCTGCGTACTCGACACCGGTCACGAGTCGACCGCGCCGCACTGGGGGATCACGGCCGAGGGCCGCCCCGTCGCCTGGGTCGGGAGCGCGCCCGACGACGACTGACCCGGAAGGCGCCGGCATCACGGCAGAGGGCCCCACGCTCCCGAGCGTGGGGCCCTCTGCCGTGTCCGGGAACGCAAGAGCGCCCGACCCCTTCCGGGGCCGGGCGCTCGTCCTGCGGACGGGTTGGTGATCAGTCGAGCGGCGCCGCGTAGCGCAGGGTCCAACCGCGGCCGAGGGTGTGCCGGGTGACCTCGACGACCCGGCCCTCGGCAGTCCGGCCGACGTGGGTCACGTTGAGGAGGAGCTCGCCCTCGTCGACCCCGAGGGCCTCGGCCTGGTCCTTCGTGGCGGGCCGCTGGTCGACGTCCTCGACGGCCTCGGCGCCCTGGTCGAAACCGGCCTCGCGCATCCGGGAGATGATCCCGCCCGCCCCGGTGTCGACTTGCTCGATGCCGGCGGCCTCGGCGACGTCGACCGGAATCCAGGTGTCGGCGAGCTGGACCAGGCGCTCACCGTCGTACATGCGCCGGGCGCGGACGACGACCGGCCCCTCGACGCCGAGCAGCTCGGCGACGTCGGCCGGGGCCTCGGCGCGGTTCACCGTCACCTCGGCGCGGGGCGTCCCGCCACCGCGGCGCGTCTCGCTCTCGTACGCGCCGTGCGCGCCGTTCGCCTCGCGGTTCTCGGTGCGGTACCGGCTGCGGGCGTCCCGCAGAATGCCGCCGTTCGCGCCGATGGTGTTCTGTGCCATGTGCGTGATCCCTTCCGGTGGGGTGGTCAGTGAGTGGGGCCGAGCGGCCAGGAGTAGGACAGGCGCCACAGGTGGGTGGGCAGTACGTGAACGGTGACCTCGACCGCGCGGCCGTCCTCGGTGCGCCCGATATGGGCGATCTCGTAAACGCGCTGGTCCTCCCGCATGTCGAGGGCCCCGACCTCCTCGGCGGTAGGAGGACGGACGTCGATCTCCTCCGTGATGGTGGCCTGCGGGTGACCGAGCTCGGCGAGGCGTGATTTCGACCCGCCCGGCCCCGTGTCGATCTCTTCGAGCCTGGTCCCCTCGGCGATGGCGAGGGGGAGGTACGACGTTGCGAGCTGCACGGGGACGTCGTCGGCGAGCATCCGCCGGACGCGGGCGAGGGTCGACACATCGTTCCCGTCTACCCCGAGAAGGTCCGCCACCCATGCCGGCGGCTGCGCGTGCTGGGTGGTGGTGATCGAGGAGGGGGTCATCCCGAGTCCGCGGATCTCGGCCTCGAACGCCCCCCGGGCCTGCCCCTCCTCGCGGCGGGCCCGGACGTAGCGCGACGTCGAGTCCCTAACGATCTTCTTGACGATCCGGTGCACGAACATGCCCCGGCGGCTCTTGTCGATCAGTCCCTCGGAGGCGAGCAGGCGCAATGCCTGTGCGGCGGTCCCCCGATTCGTGCCGATCTCGTCGGCGAGCTCCCCCTCGGTGGGGAGCTTGGCACCCGGGGCGTATGTGCCCCGCTGGATGCGCGTGCGCACCTCGTCGGCGACTGCGCGAAAGGTCGCTCGGCGCGGCTCGTCCTCTGTCATGCGGGTCACCTTATCTGGAAGCCATTCCATGGCGCTTGCTACCGACACAAGCATGAATGGAATCCAAGACTATTGCAATGGATTCCATTCGGTGCTTCACTCATGTCGTGCCGATCGAACGGCACCGACGAGGGCCCTGGGGCCTGAGTTGCTGTGGTCCGCCACGCTCGAAAGGGCGCGGCCCCGGGGCGTCTTGTCCACGCACACCGGGGCCGCTCGGCGGACTCCCCTGACAGACAGAGGAGTGATTCCGCGTGCGCACCACCATGCCCGAAAGCGTGCTTCACCTGCGAATCGGCGCGGCCGATTCCGCCAACGGAACCGTCCCGACCCGCCTCGACCTCTCCGCCGAGCTGGGCCTCGACGTCGACCTCGTCCTCGGCCCCATCGGTGGCGACGAGGACGAGCTCGACGAGCTCGCCCGCCTGTACGCGCTGGTCGACATGGCCGACTCGGGCCTCATCCCCCGCGACGCGACCCTCGACCTGATCGCCGGAATCGTCGAGGAGATCGAGCGCGAGGACGACCTCGACGGTTACGAGGCCGACGACTTCGCCGGGGGGTGGGCCGCGTGATCACCCGCCACTCCGCCGCCCGCGCCGCCCGCGCCCTCCTCGGCTCCGCCGACCGGCTGCACCCCGCCGCCCTCCTGGTCCTGGTCCTCGCCTTCGCGGGACTCGCCCAGCTCGCCGCGCCGCTCGTCGTGACCCTCCTCACCGCCCTGGTGACCGGGGCCAAGGCCGCCGCGCTCCTCGCCGGGGCCGCCGTCCTCGCCCGCCTCGCCGTCCGCGTGGCCGCGACGTTTCCCGGCCCCCGCACCGCCCCGCCGGCATCCCCGGCCGCGCCGGTCCCGCCCGCGGTCCCGTCGGTCCCGACACCCCGCACGGCCCGATGACCGCCGCCGCGTGCGCCCTGGTCGGCGCCGTCTCCGAGGAGACCCTCACCGCCCACGGCTTCACCCGCCGGACCGACGTCCACCAGGCCGCCCGGTGCGCCGAGCTCTGGGCCGTCGAGAACCGCCGCCGCGGTGACCGCGGGGCCCTCGACCGCCACCAGGACCAGGAGGCCACGCGATGACCGCCGCCGTCCGCCGCGTCCTCGTCGTCTCGGTCGCCGGTACCGCCGCCGCCGTCCACCACATCGCCACGTCGGCCGTGGTCCTCTTCCTGGCCGCTGACTGGTTCGTCGTCTCCGTGATCGCCGGACACGCCGGACAGGCCATCACCGCCGCCACCGTCGGGGTGCTCCTCGCCGCCGAGGGCATCCGCGCCGACCGGGTCGGCCGCCCCTTCCCCCACTGCCCCGTTTGCCCCCTCGTCCGCCGGGGCGCCCGTAAGGAGACAGCCAAGTGAGCACGTCGTACCGCGAGGAGCGCCGCCTCGACCGGAAGACCGAGCGCGAGGAGGACCGCCGCGACCGGCTCGCCGCCGCCGAGGCCACCCGCGTTCGGGAGCTCGCCGCCGCCGAGGCCACCCGCGTTCGGGAGGAGGCCCGCGCCGAGCAGCAGCGCAAGGACGAGGAGGCCCGGGAGGAGAAGGACCGCCGACTCCGCGCCGAGCGCAAGCGCGAGAAGGCCCGCCGCAAGGCCGAGCGGAAGAAGGCCCGCGCCGAGCTGTTCGCCAAGCTCGGCAACGAGGGTGACACCGTCGGCGCCCTGATCGTCATGGCGTGCGGCATCGTCCCCGCCCTGTACTTCCAGCTCCGCGCCCTCAACGGGGAAGACCTCCCCGGCATCATCAGCCTGTGCCTGGCCGTGATGCTGGAAGCCGGGGCCTGGGTCGCCACCGTGAGCGGCGAGCGCGCCAAGCGCGAGGGCCGCCCCGTCGGCCGCTTCCGGGTGGTCATGTGGGCGTGCGCCACCTTCGCCGCCGTCATCAACTACTCGCACGCACCTGGCCCGTCCGGCGGGTGGCTCGCCTGGGTCCTCGCCGCCGCCTCGTACGCCGGGGTGTTCTTCTGGGAGGTCCGCGGGTGGGGCCGCCACGGCACCAAGGCCACCCGCACCAAGGACCAGCGCAAGGAGGCCCGTCGCCGCCGCCGGCACGACCGCAAGCGCCGCCGCCGCTTCCCCGCCGTCTACACCCGGTACACCGACATTCTGACCGCGAACCCGTACGGCACCGTCGACACCGAGACGGCATGGCGGGACGCGTGGCGCGACACGCACGGCGCCGACCTCGCCGTCACGGCCGGTGTCGTCGCACACCGGGGCCTGGCAGACAAGGCACTCGCCGCAGCGCACGGCGTGGGGGTCGAAACCCTCGCCGTCGAGGAGCTCCTCGCCGACCTGTTCCCCGGCGACGGGGGCGACGACGGACCGCCCGCGCGGCGCTCCTCACGGGGCCCGAACGGTGGGCCGAGCAAGGGCGGTCGAAAGACGACAACCCTTGGGCGCAAAGGGAAGCAGGCAGTCGACCGCCTGACCGGACGGACCTCTCGGAAGGTCCCCGACAAGCCCCTCGACCCGGCCGACCTCGACCGTGTCCGCGCCCTCGCCGACCTCCTCGGCGGCGCCGCGAAGCTCTCCGTCAAGAACGTCCGCGAGGCCGTCGGCGGCGGTAACACCCGGTACGCGATGGCCCTCCGCGACGCGGTCAAGGCCGAGAGGAGCCGGACCCGATGAGTGCCTCGTTCACCCCGCCCCGGCTCCTGATCCTCGCCGCGCCCGCCGGCATCTACCCGACGATCACCCTCTCGCCCGAGACCGGGTGGACGTGGTCCGCCGTCGTCGGCGCCGTGATCTTCGCTCTCGTCCTGTTCGGCCCGGCCCTGATCCGGTCCGCCGCCCAGGCGTCCAAGGTCCGGGCCGCCACCAAGAAGGCCGAGGCCGAGGCCGCCGCCGCCAAGAAGGGGGGCAAGAAGTGAGCGCCCCCGAGAGCGTCTACCGGCAGATCGCCCGCGGGCTCGCCGCCGAGGCGGACCAGCACGCCGCCGACCGACACCCCCAGCTCGGACGCTGCGCCGCCGACCTCGGCCTCGTCTACCTCGAATTCGACGCCCACCCCCCGGCCAGCGAGCACGGGGTGAAGGCGTGGGAGGCCGCCGAGGCGGCCCGCGAGTCGCTCCAGTACGGGACGGCCGTCGGCTGCGGTTCCGACACCGCCCGCGCCCGCCTTCACCTCGCCCTCGACGCCCTCGCCCGCGAGCACGCGGCGCACTGATCCACCACCCGGGCCCGGCCGCCCCCTCCCCCCGGCGGCCGGGCCGACGGCCCACGCACTTGAGGAAGGAACCACCCCCATGAGCACCACCGAGACCGAGCACGGCGAGCGCGAGGCGCAGCTCGTCGACCTCACCGCCTACCAGGACCCCGAGACCCTCCTCCGCCTCGGCGAGCTCTCCCGGACCGCCGCACAGCAGACCGAGAACGGCGTCGCCGACCTGTTCACCGGCACGGTGCGACTGGACAAGGTCGAGGAGGCCCCGGCCGATGCCGGCACCTTCGAGCAGCTCGACGAGGACGAGCTCGACGAGGACGAGCGCGCATCCCTCGGCCTGCGACCGATCATCCCGCCGACGTTCCTCGACGCGGGCGTATGGCGGCAGCGCCGGGCGGTGTGGCTCAACTCGGCCGCCTTCCACGCCACCCGCAGCCCCGTCTACCTGTGGCGGTTCGTCAAGACGAGCGCCATCGGCGCCCGCGTCGGCGCGCGGGACGCCTGGTCGTACCTGTTCGCCACCGAGTACGGCGAGCTCGCCGACAAGGTCCGCCGTGCCAAGGCCGGGGCCGAGCACATCGCCGACCTGCGGGCCGACCGCCGCAAGGAGGCCAAGGCCCGGCGGAAGGAACCCGTCACGGTCTACGCCCTCACCGGCTGCACCTCCTACGCCGCGGCCGTCCTCGCCCTGGGGGAGACCTGGGGCCTGATCCTCACCGCCCCGGCCCTGATCCCGTTCTTCGGCCTCCTGTACGTCCTCGGACACCGTGAGCTCGCCCGCCGGGCGCCCGACGGATCGTTCGCGTTCCTCGACAGCACCGCGGGCGCCGACCACGACGGCCCGGTGACTGACGAGCGGATCACCAACGCCCTGCGCGAGATCAAGCTCCTGACGGCCGAGCAGGAGATCAAGCCCGTGGGCCTCGCCACCCGCGACGAGCTCGGCAACACGACGCTTGAGTTCAAGCTCCCGGCCAACGTCATTTGCAAGGCCCTCAAGAGCAAGTCCGAGCAGTTCGCCGGGGCCCTGGGCCTGTCGCTGGAGCGCATCGACCTGACGCAGGGCGAGACCCCGGCCGACGTCGTCCTCTGGGTGTCGGCGACGGTGCCGTTCTCCGGTGAGGCGCCCGTGTCCCCGCTGGTCGATGCCGAACGCTGGTCCATCTGGAACGGCGTCCCCTTCGCCTCGAACCGCAAGGGCCTGCGGAAGACCCTCCAACTCCTGTGGTCCTCAATGCTGTTCGGCGGTGCCCAGGGGTACGGCAAGACCTCGGCAATGCGGGTGCCGGCCGCCGCGGGCGCCCTCGACCCTCAGTGCCGGATGCTCCTCGCCGACTTCAAGGGCGGCGCGGACTGGGAGGAGCTCGAAAACATCGCGCACCGCGTGATCATCGGCGCCGACCCCGCGAGTGTCGACGAGTTCATTGAGCTCGTCGACGAGCTGATCGAGGAAATGGACACCCGCTTTGCCAAAATCCGGCGGATGCCCAAGGCCGAGCGCCCCGACATGCGTCTCACGCCCGCTATGGCAGAGGCGCACGGAATGCCCGTCCTCATGTTCCTGATCGACGAGATTCAAGAGGCGTTCGGCGTGGTCCTCGCCCGAAAGGACGGGTTGAAGGAGTTCGCCGCCCTCGTCGAGAAGCTCGCCCGCCTCATCCGGCGCGGCCGGGCCTGCGGCCTCATCATCGTGGCCGCCGCCCAGCGCCCGAGTGCGAAGTCGGTCCCGACGGACTTCCGCGACGTCATCCTCAAGCGGTACAGCGTGCACACCGTGGACGACACGTCGTCCGACATGATCCTCGGCGACGGACAGGCCAAGCGGGGGCACTCCGCCGCCGGACTGGGCCGGATCGGCGTCGGCATCCTCGCCGAGGAGGCCGGTTCCGAGAAGCTCCAAGTCGACCTGATCACCCCGCAGGAGTTCGAGGCCATCTGTGCCCGCGGCCGGGCCCTGCGGATCGAGGCCGGCACCCTCACCGGCTACGCCGCGTCGGGTCTCCTGACGGTGTCCGGCATCCTCGCCCAGATGCGCGCCGCGTTCGAGGCGGCCGGGGCCGAGGAGCTCGGCAGCACCGACATTGCCCGGCTCCTGCACAAGCAGGACCCGGCGGCCGACTGGGGACAGCGCGACGGCGAGACCGACAGGCAATGGTCGAGCCGCGTCGGTTCCCGCCTCGGCCGCGAGATCGAGCAGGCCCTCGACGGATCGGGCCGCACCCTCGCCCGCGTCAAGGTGACCACCCTCGCGGGCGCCGAGGGCCGCGGATTCCGCCGCACGGACCTGACGCTCGTACTCGGTGCATAACGGGATGAACCGACGTGTCCGGGAAGGTGTCCCCACTGCAAAACCGCAGGTGGGGACATGTCCCGGACGTGTCGGCCCCCCGGCCGGGGTGTCCCCAGTGGACACCCCGCCCAGGGGCCCGACACCCCCCTAGACACCGCCCAGACCTGCACAAACAGGGGCAAAGCCACCCCCCAGGACACCGCCCCGACACCCCGAAACCCCGCGCACAAGGAGTCGAGACCCGATGGACGTCACCGCCCGCACCGCCCCCGCCGAGCCGGTCCTCTACCGTCCCGAGCCCGTCGAGACGGCCGCACTGGCGACGACCCTCCCGTACCTGTCCCCGGTGCCCATCCCGGGCGCCGTCGAGGCCGTCACCCCCAACGGCGCCCGGGTGTGGCTCCTGGTCTCCAAGATCGAGCCCACCGGCCCGGCCGCCGCCCCCGCGGCCCCCCAGTCCGCGCCCGTCCCCGCCTGGGCCAAGACGACGGCGCTCCTGGCCCTCTCCCTGTCCGGCTCCTCGGTCCTCGGCGCCTACGCCCTCGGCCTGTTCGCCGAGGGCCTCGCCGCCCTCGTCGCCTCGCTCGTCCTCCTGGCGAAGTTCGCGTTCGTCCTCGCCCTCGTCCTGGGCCTGTTCGTCGTCGTCGTCAAGCGTCGTGCCGGCGGGGGGAGCGTCACCGCCGAGGCCACCAGTACCGCCACCGCCCGGGGCCTGTTCGCCAAGGCCACGGCCACCGCCACCGCAACCGCCATCGCCAAGAAGTAAGGAGACCCCGCCCATGAGTGCGATCAAGGTCCGCGGACCCCTCAAGATCGGAACCGACACCCTGCGGTGCCCCGGCCGGGGTGAACGCGACACCCCCCGCGAGCTCACCCTCATGTCGAACGGGAAGGCCGTCACCGCGACGTGCGGCCAGAAGCACAAGGGCGAGGACGGCGGGCGCCGCGCGCAGTGCTTCTTTCCCGTCGAGCAGCTCACCGCCGCGAACCTCGCCGTCCTCGCCCAGGGCAAGCCCGGCCGCTTCCGCCTGACCCTCACGGACGGGACCAAGGTCGAGGGCATCCTCGCCACCGTCGGCGCCGCCGCGGCCAATTCGACCGCCGCCCGCGCAGCCGCCGCCGCGGACGCCAAGAGCGGGAAGACCGGCCAGGCCGGGCCCGCCAAGCCCGCCGGTCGGGCCACGGGCGGGGCGATGACGGCCGCGTTCGGCGCCCTCGCCGCCGTGGCGGGCGCCGCCGGACAGATCGCCACCGCCGGGGCCTCGGCCGTCGAGTCGGCATCGAGCCTCGGCCGTGAGGGGATCGGCGTCGCCCGCGACGGCATCCGCGAGGCCGGGGCGTACGGCGAGCGCCGGCACGAACGCAAGATGCGCGGCGGCGGGGACGGCGGGGACGGCGGGGACGAGGACTGACGGCAGGAATCGAGCGCCCCCGGGGGCCGGGTGAATCGGCCTCCGGGGGCGCCGTCATGTCCGGTGCCTGCGGCGGGCTGAGGCCGACCTCGAACACCGGACGACACTTTCAAGTCAACTCACAGTTGGACTTGTACTTGAGATACAACTCGTGCCATGGTTGACCCACCGCAAGACACCGAAGGAGACGCACCCTTGAAGCTCACCGACGCACAGACCGAGGCCCTCCGCCTGATCCTCGACAACCCCCGCGGGGTCGTCGCATGGCTGCGCGGCGAGACCGGTTTCCTCAAGATCCACGGCAACACCGAGAGGCGGCTCCACTCGCTCGGCCTTGTCGAGGCCGTCAAGGTCGGCACGAACACCCGCGTCGTGGGTACCGAGCGCGTCGAGTACGACGTCACCGTGTGGACCCTCACCCGAGCCGGGTACGACGCCCTCGGCGTCGAGGCCCCGGCCGCCGAGGAGACCCCGGCCGCCGAGGAGGAGGTCCTCCTCCCCCTCCCCGAGCGCTTCCGCACGGCGTACGAGGCCGAGCTCGCCGAGACCCACGCCGACGCCGACAGCGCCCCGTACCGGCAGGTCTGGCAGCACGTCACCAGCGGACGCCCCGTCGCCCCTCGCTGGCTCCTCGGCCACCTCGCCGACGTCGCCGCGCTCCTGGCGGACCTCGTCGAGGAGTCCGAGGAGCACCCCAACACCCGCGCCACCCGCAGCCGCGGCGCCGCCGAGCTCCTCGACCTCCTCGCCCGCCACGGCGCCCGCCCCTGGCCCGCCGTCGGCCACGGTCTGCGCCCGTGGGGCGACGAGGCCCCGCACTGCGAGGACTGCGCCGGGCAGACCGGCCCCCGCCCCCCGGCCGCCGTCACCGCCGCCGAGGCCGCGGCCGACGAGGAGCGCACCGCCCGACGGACGGCGTACGAGGCCCGCCTCGCCGCCGAGCTGCGCAAGACCGAGGACGAGATCGCCGCCGAGTACGGCGATCACATGCGGACCGGCGCCGCCGTCGAGTGGACCAACCCCAGCAACGGAGAGGCGGCGTACGGAGTCGTCCAGTCGGTCTACCGCCGCCACAACGGCAAGGCCGCCGCGGACGTCGAGCTCCTCGGCCGCTCGGGCGGGTCCATCGACGCCGAGCAGCTCGGCCCGATCACCGGCCGGTGCGGCGCCGCCCTGCCCACCGACCCGACCCCCTGCGACGGCGCCCCGACCGTGACCGTGCTCGACTCCTCCAACGCCGGGGCCGAGGGCTGCGAGCGCCACGGCGCCCGCCTCCTCGCCATCCTCGACGGCGGCCGGGTGTACGCCCTGCCGACCGCCCCCGAGGGCGCCGCCCTGCGGGTCCACCGGTCCGCCGGGACCGCCCGCCCCGCCGTACGCGTGACCAGCCTGCGGGAGCTCGTCACGACGGCCCCGGCCCCCGTCTTCCGCCCCTTCCCGCGCTTCACGCTCGAACCCGGCTGGGTCGACGTGGACGTTCCCGGCTGGGAGCTCAAGGGCGACAAGGAGTCCGGCGAGTACCTGAGCGACTGTCACGAGACCTTCCGGCCGGACGACTCGAACGCGGATATCGAGGCCGCCATGGAGTGGGCCGAGCAGCTCATCGGCGCCCGGCAGGAGTGGGCCCACGTCCGCGAACGCGGCTTCGACCGGTGGGAGGCCGGCACCCGCGGCTGACCCCACCGCACACCGCAGTACCGGGCCCCGCTGGGTGAATCACCGGGGCCCGGCCCGACCCCCAGAGAGGAACCACCACAGTGAAGACCGAGACCCGAAACAACGTGGTCCACACGATCCCGCTCGGGACCGCCCGCCTTCGCCTCCTGGCCCTCGGCCTCGTCCGCACGGCCGTCCCGGCGCTCGCCGCCGTCGTCGCCGCGTGGGCCGTCGAGCCGCAGCTCAACGCCGACGGGTTCGCCCGCGTCGCGTACCTCGTCCTCGTCGCCGTCATCGCCCTGTCGGCCGTCGACAACGCCCTCGTGAACGCCACCGAGCGCGCCTACCGCCGGGCGTACGGCCGTGTCCACGGGCCGCGCACCTGGTCCTGCGAGGACTGCGGGCGCCTGATCACGGCCCGGGAGTGGACGCCGTTCGACGCCGCCGCGTTCGAGACCCACCTCGCCGACCCGCGCGCCCACGGCTGCACCCACAGCTGACCCGCCGGCACTTCCCGGGGGCCTCGCCCGAGGCCCCCGACACCGCCCAACTCCGAGAGGAAACAGCCGACATGACCGTCAACCGTGGTGCCGCCTTCCCCGCCGTGTACGCCCTCCTGCGCGTGGCCGCCGACGTCGCCGACCACTGGGTACAGAGCGACCACCAGGCGCAGCACAAGGCCAAGCCCGGTGCCGAGGGGCACAAGGCCCTCGCGGGACACGTCGCCTCGTATGCCGCCACGCAGGCCGCCGCGCTCCTCGTCGGGAACCGCGTCCTCGGCCTCGGCCTGCGCCCCCGCAGCATGGCCGCCGCGCTCGCCCTGTCCGCGAGCACGCACTACCTGATTGACCGCCGCTGGCCGGTCCGCAAGGCGGCCGAGGCCACCGGGAAGGCCGCGTTCTACGAGCTCGGCGGCCCCCTCGGCGGTGCGTACCGGCTGGACCAGGCGACACACCACCTCGCCGAGGGATTCGCCGCGTACCTCGCCGTCCGCGACTGACTCGACCCGCTCGACCGCCGGGCGGCGCCGCCGCCCGGCATCCCTCGAACACCGAACCGCACTTTCAAGTCAACTCACAGTTGGACTTGTACTTGAGATGCAACTCGTGCCATGGTTGACCCACCGCACCACACCGAAGGAAGGGACCGCCCCGCATGAACAACGAGATCACCACCCGCGACATGACTCCCGAGACGACGTTCACCGCTTCGGCCACCGGCCCCGTCCTCGCCGATGTCACCTGCCCCGACGGCACGGTTACCGTCACCGTCGACCCCGCCGCGACCGTCGCCCGCGTCCGCGTCTTCACCGAGGACGGCCCCGACTCCCCGGCCGCCGACGCCGCCCGGGGCGCCCGCATCCAGCAGAACGCCGAACGCCTGGTCGTCGTCGTCCCCAAGGTCAAGCAGAACGGCGCGAACTTCGGCGGCAACACCTTCCAGTCGTTCGGCGGCGGCGTGACCTACATCAACGGCGTGCGGTACAGCGGCAACGTGACCGTGGTCAACGGACAGGTCATCGGGGGCGGCGCGCAGGGCCTCACGCGCGGTGTCGAGGTGCACGTCACCGTGCCCGCCGGTTCCGGTGTCCAGTACAGCGGCGAGAACGGCAGTCTTCACACGTACGGCACCGTCGCCGCCATTCGGGCCGAGTCCAGCAACGGCAGCATCAAGGCCGAGACCGTCGGCCGCATCGAGGCCGAGGCGGGCAACGGGTCGATCAAGGTCGGCACCGTCACCGAGTGGATCGACGCCGACGCGAGCAACGGCTCGGTCAAGGTTGACAACCACATCGGCAACGCGGCCCGCGTCCGCGCAGGGAACGGCTCGGTCAACTTCACCGTCGGCGCCAAGGCCACCGGCCGCATCGACATCAAGGCGGGCAACGGCACGGTCAAGCTCTACGGCGTGCGCGGCCGTGACGACCTCGACGTTCGGGCCACGGCCGGCAACGGCAGCGTCAAGAAGTTCTGACCGCACGACAGCACCCCCGGCCGGGGCGGGACTCCCGCCCCGGCCGTTCGCATCCCAGAGAGAGGGTTTCACCATGACCGCCGATACTGGCCCCGGCCCCCGCGGGCTGGACCTGTACCGCCAACTCGCCGACCTACAGCACGAGTCCGACCGGCTGCGCGTCGCCGCGGCGGCGCGCATGGCGTTCGAGGACGTCGTCGCCCGACACAACGAGATCGGGTGGAAGGACGGCGTCGACCCGCGCGAGGCCGAGGCGATCCGGGAGGAGGCGGCCGAGTACCTCAGTGGCCGCAGGCCCGTTCCGCTGCCGATCTCCTCGGCCGAACTGATCGCCCACGCCCGCCGCCGGATCGAGGTACTCGGCCGCCTCGTCGAGGCCGGGGTCGAGGAGGCCGCCGAAGGTATCGCCGGGGCCGAGGCCGAGCTCGCCGACGAGCTGCGCAAGGTCGAGGCCGCCGGGTGCGTGTTCTGCTCCATCGCGGCCGGGATCGCACCGGCCACCGTCGTACGGGACTGGGGGGACGTCCTCGCCATCCGGCCGCGCGGCGGGGTCAACGAGGGGCACCTCCTCGTCATCCCCCGGACCCACGTCGAGAACGCCGGCACCGACCCGAAGGCGTCCGGCCGCGTCATGGAGTGCGCCGCGGAACTGATGGCCGAGCACCCGGCCGCGAACATCATCACTTCCAAGGGTGCCGAGGCGACACAGACCGTCTACCACCTGCACATGCACGTCGTGCCCCGCGCGGCCGAGGACGGCCTCCCGCTCCCGTGGACCCCGCAGCAGACGGCCGCCGCCGCGCGACAGACCGAGGGGGAGAAGTGACCGTAACCGTGGTGTGGGCCCGCGAGCCCATCCCGACGAGCGGCCCGTCCGTGTTCCTCGCCGGGCCGACACCCCGCCTCGGCGGCGACGTCGAGTCCTGGCGCCCGGCCGCCGTCGAGGCCCTCGCCGAACAGTGGACCGGCCCCGAGATCCTCACCGTCCTGACGCCGGAATCCCGAGGAGGCAAGCGCGCCGCCCACTATGACGATCAAGTCGGATGGGAGACCGCCGCCCGACAGGCTGCGACCGCCGTCCTGTTCTGGATTCCCCGTGACCTTGCCGCGCTGCCAGGGTTCACGACCAACGTCGAGTTCGGCCTCGACATCGGCACCGGCCGCGCCGTCCTCGGCTGCCCGCCGGACTGTCCCAACCCCGAGCGCAACAGGTACTTGATCTATGTCGCCCGCCGCCACGGCGCACCCGTGTGCGAGACGCTGCCGGACACCGTCGCCGCGGCCCTCGCCCTCGTTCGGGCCCAGCCCGCGCGGGACGACTCGGAACCCGAGCCTGAGAGCATCCGCTACACCGCCGATGTGGTCGCAATGACGCCGTCCGGCGATGTGTTGCTCATCGAGCGAGGGTGGCCGCCGCATGAGGGGTCGTGGGCACTGCCGGGCGGCCATGTGGACCAGGGCGAGACGAGCCGCGCGGCAGCGGCCCGGGAGCTGGCCGAGGAAACCGGCGTCCACGTCCCGGCCGCTGACCTGCGGGAGATCGGAGTCTTTGACCGACCCGACCGTGACCCGCGCGGCCGATACGTCACCACGGCCTATCTCGCCATCGTCCCCGCCGGCACCCCGTTCGCCGCCGGGGACGACGCCCGCACGGCCCGTTGGTGGCCCGCCTCCAACCTGCCGCCGCTGGCCTTCGATCACGCCGAGATCCTCGACCGGATCACCACCGACCCCGAGTTTCCGGCCGCGGCCGACATGCTCATGGTTGACCTGAGCGGCGAGCGGGGCGGCCCGCTCCCGGACGGCATCGCCTGAACGTAGGCACCCATGCGGGAGCGCGCGGCGAGGGGTCACCCTCGCCGCGCGTTTTCCTGTCACTGGGGCATGGCAGTCTTACCGGCGACGACGTGAAGGGGGGCCGGATGGCACACAACCTTGACCAGGACCGCCGGGCGGCGGGCGGGTTCTTCACCGGGGCCGTGGTGTGTGTCGTGCTCGCCGCCGGAACCGGCAGCACCGGCCCCGTGTGGTTCGCGGCCGGAATGCTGATCAGCTCCCTGATGTACTTCCGGCGGACGATGCCGCGGCGGCCTTACGCCTACTGGCCCGCCTGGGTAGTCGGCGCGACGCTCGCCCTCCTCCTCGCCTGGGCCCAACCCGGAGCGTCACGCCTGGGCCTGCTACCCCTCGCCGGGGTCGAGGCCCTCGTCGCCCTGGTCCTCGCGCTCCTCTGGTTCCGGCGCCGCAACGGGCGCGGCGACTGGATCGTGTGGCTACCCGAGGAGGAGCTCCTCCTACGCCGAGAGTGGTCCCGCCGGGATGCGATCCGGTGGGCCGAGGACGACTACCGCAAGCCGTGCGCCATCAGCCCGTTGGATGACTTCCCGCACATGGCGAGTGAGGCCCCGCTCTACCCGGAGCGCGACCGCCCGTTGTACCGGTCCCCACGTCTGGGGGGCCAGACCTGACGCCGCACACGGAAGCGCCCGGCCCCGAGGAGGGGCCGGGCGCTTCCGTGTCGAGGGCGGGGGAGAGGGGCGGCCTACATGCGGCCCCCGCTCGCACGTCGGGCCCGCTGATCGGCCAGGGCCGCGCGGACGGCACGCGCGTGATCGACTCCGATCCGCAGCCGCTCGGCACGCTCCCACAGCTCGTGTCGCCGTCCATCGGGTATTCGCAGCTCGTCGAGCAGCCGCTCGCCGCCGGTCCTCATTTCCATGCGCCCGGCTCCATCAGGGCGTATCCCCACTGGGCCGCCCGAAAGCGAAGGTGTCCGGTGTCGCGGGTGTGCTCGGCCATCCACCGCGCGAGCTCCTCCCCGTCCGGGAGGAGCCCCGAGTCCGCGCCACACTCGGTGTCGTCGCCGGACACGCACACCGCCTGATGATCCGGCAGGCCCAAGGGGTCCGGGGTGATCTTGTACTCGCGGAACCGGTAGACCGCCCTCGTCACCGTGTCACCTCAGCCGCTCGCCGTGGTGGACAGGTGCGACGTGCTCACCGGTCTGCGGGTCGCGCGAGCTCACCGTCATGGTGAGTTGGTACTCCCACAGGCCCGCCACCGGGCCCGGCACCCGAGCAAGGGACAGGGAGTGCGGTTCGAGGCCGGGCGACTTCCGGGCGACGTCGGCGGCGGCCTGTAGGGCGTCCGCCGGGGTCGTGCCCGTGCACACCAGGACGGTGAGCGCGCTCACCGTGACGTCGCTGGACGGGTCGAGCCGGTCGAGCGCGCCGACGGCTTGACTGGCCTCGTCGAGGGAGCGCACGAGATCGTGAGCGAAGGGGGGCGTACGGTCCGCGTGCAGGAGCTCGACGCCGTCCTCGACGGGGCGGCGAGTGGCCGGCAGATGGGCACCCGGACCAGGGTCGGGGCGGGGAGTTCCGTTCGTTGAATGCGCCATGTCCGGACCGTAAGGGCCGACGGGCCGGGGGTGAGCACGCACGGTGCGTGCCTTGTTCCGCAACCCCGTATGTCCCCAGCTCACAGAAAATGAGCGACGCACATACAGGCAGGTGAAGGCGACAAAGCGGCCCCCCGGAGGGTGAATCACCGGGGGGCCGCCGCGGACCAGGGTACGGCGCACTGCGCCGCAGAACCGACAGGACCCCGGAGTCAAGGCGCGGAGACTCCGGGGTCCTGCGGGGGCCGTGCGCAGCTCCCACGGGGGGAGGAGCCGCACACGGGGTCAACAGGCGCGGGCGTGCTCCTCGCGCAGCGCCTCGGCGACGAGGACCGCCTCGCACAGCCGGACAGGGTCAACGTACCGCCCGCCGCCGCGAGTTGGACGGCTCAACCATGCAGCCACGTACCCGCCCGTCGGGCCGTGCGGGACGACGAGCCATGTCCCGGCCGTGAGCGCGCGCACGGCCTGCGGGCCGCCGTCGACCGCACGGGCCGCCGTCCCCTCGGGCACCAGGACGATGAGCTCGCTCCGTGCGTGGTCGGCGAACACCGGATGTCCGGCGTCGAGGGGAAGGTCGAGGACGTCGAGCGCCGCGAGGCCGCGCTCAAGTGAGGCGATGGCGAGGGCTTCCCATCGGCCACCGACGGTGTCCCACGGCGTGCCGACGGCGGCGAGGGAAGTAGCGCCACGGCCGGCATGTCGCAGCCGGTCGAGCGTCTCGTCATCGGGGTTGAGGAAGTCGGCCCACCTACGGGGGGTGTTCTCAGGAGTGGCCATATCCGGACCGTAAGGGGCGTACAACAGGAAGTAGGCACGCACGGTGCGTGCCTTGTTCCCCGGCCCGGAGAAGCGCCATGGAAGCACAGGGAATCGGCCGCCGCGTCGCCTATTGGCGAGAGCGCCGTCGGATCACGCAAACCGACTTCGGCGCCCTCATGGGCCAGTCCCGCCGGTGGGTGCAGGATCTCGAAGGCGGCAAGCGACAAACCGACCCCCGCCTCTCCGTCCTCGAACGCGCCGCCGCCGTACTGGGCATCACCTTGGACGCACTCCTCACCGACGGCCCCGGCCGCCAGTGCATTGACGGCGTCGAGCTCGACGCCATCCGGGCCGCGCTGCAACGGCACGACGTGCTGACCGGAACCGCCGATGACGACCCGGCCGCCCCGCTTCCGCTCGGCACCCTTCACGGCCGCCTCGTCCACGCCCGCACCGCCTTCCAGTCCGGCCACTTCGCCAGCCTCGGCCGCCTGGTCCCCGAACTCCTCGTCGACACCAACCGGGCCGCCGCACGCCACCACGGCGACGACCGCCTCGGCGCCTTCCGCCTCCTGTCCCTCACGCTCGAACTGACCGAGGCCGCCGGCATCAAGTACGGGGACCACGACTTAGCCCTCATCAGCGGCCACCGGGCCGTGGCCGCGGCCGAGCGGTCCCAAGACCCGGTCATCATGGCCTCGGCCGCCCGGCACCTCACCGACGCCATGACGGCCCAGGGGCAGGCGCAGGCCGCCGCCGCGTTCGCGCTCGCCGCCGCCGCCCGCCTCGAACCCGACCTTCGCACCCGGGGCGCCGACGGCCTGTCCGTCCTCGGGATGCTCTACCTCAAAGCCGCCATGGCCGAGGCCACCATCGGCGCCTCGGACGACCGCCGCGCCTCGACCGCGGCCCGCAACGTGCCCGGCCTCCTGGACCAGGCCGACGAGCACGCCGAGGAGCTCGGCGCCGACGGAAACGCCGTCTGGACCGCGTTCGGCCCGACCAACGCCCGGTTGTACCGCGTGGCCGCACACGTCCAACTCTCCGAGGGCGCGGACGCCGTCGCCGTCGCCGCCGACATCCCGAACCCCGCCCGCGCCACCCTGCCCAAGGAACGCCGCGCCCACCTCCTCACCGACCTGGCCCGCGGCCTCACGCAGGCCGGACAACGCGCTAAGGCCGTCGAGACCCTCCTCGACGCCGAACGCGAGGCCGAGGAAGAGGTCCGGTGCCGGCCGCGCACCCGCCAACTCGTCGAGGACTTGCGCCTCCTGGGGGCCGGTTCCGCCGACAGCCGCTTGCAGGCGCTCGCCTCGCGCTGTGGACTGCCCGGGTGACACAACGCACCCTGTACCTGATCTCATGTGCCGCGCCGCCCGCCCGGCACCTCACCGTCCCTATCCGCGGCGCCCAGGCCCGCGGGTGGGACGTCTGCCTCGTCCTCACCCCCAGCGCCCACCGATGGGCCGCCGAGGACCCCGAGGGCAACCTCGACGAGCTGCGCGAGCTCACCGGCCGAGTGGTCCGCCACGAGTACAAGCTCCCCTCACAGGCCGACGCGTTCCCCGACCCGGACGCCCTCCTCGTCGCACCCCTGACGAGTAACAGCCTGAACAAGTGGGCCGCCGGAATCTCGGACACGCTCGCCCTCGGCCTGATCACGGAAGGGATCGGCCTCGGCCTGCCGATCACCGCCCTACCTCACTGGAACGACGCCCAAGGGCGACACCCGGCCGTCGCCCGCAGCGTCGCCGAGCTGCGCGCGGCCGGGGTGACGCTCCTCCTGGGGGACGGCGACGCACCCGGGTTCGTCCCGCACAAGCCCCGGCATGGAGACGTTCACGCCTACCCGTGGGAGCTCGCCCTCGACGCCCTGCCGACGCCCTGACGAACCCGCCCTTCCCCGCGCCCGGCTCCCCAGGGGCCGGGCGCGCGTTGTGCCCGGTGAAACCCGACGGCGCCCCGGTACGGCCGTGCGCGAGGATCACAGGGCACGCCCCGCCGGGCGTGCGGGACAGAAAGGGGGAGACGTGGAAGCCCTACCGAACCCGAGGGACCTCGTCGACGGACTACCCGGCGGCGCGCTCGGCCTCGGCGGGGGCGGCCTGTTCGCTGTGCTGGTCGTCGTCGCGGTGCTCGCCAACCAAGGCACCCCGGCGGACCGCGAGAAGTTCAACCGGAGCGTTGAACAGTTCTTCGGCAACGCCGCCGCCGGCATCGGCCGGTACCTCACCGGCCGCGAGCTCACCGGGGAGACCCGCAGCGAGGCAACGTGGTGGAAGGCAGGCGCACCCCTGCCCGACGACAAGGCCACCGAGACGCCCGTCGAGCAGCTCGGCGCACGCCCCGGCGCCCCGGCCGCCGTCTCGTTCGACAAGCCGTCCAAGGCCCGCCGAGCCGCCCGCGCCGCCACCGCCCCGGTGCGCATCCTCGGCGGCGCCCTCGCGGGTATCTGGCGCGTTCTGCGCGCATGGTCCCGGTGGCCGTACGCCGCCCGCTCGGCGGCCCGCCTCGCGCCGATCCCGCTCGTCTGGGGGTGGTGGCGATTCCCCGCCGAGACCGAACTCGCCCTTTACGCAATCGCGTTGGCCGCCTTTGTCGCAGCCCTCACCAGCCCGGCCGGACTGGGGTGGTGGCGCATCCGCCCCGTGTGGACAGATGGACAAATCTACGGGCCCGGCGTCTGGGTGGCGGTGCGTCAGATCCTCCGAATGGAGGACACAGAACCGCGGTCGCGTTGGCTCTCTGTCCCTGACAACGTCCGCGCGGACGGCGCTCGAATTGTGCTGCGCATTCCGTCGAGTTGGATCGGTGCACCCGAGTCCGTCGCGGCAGTCGAGCGCATCATCGAGGAGCGGGTACCCGGCGAATGGGTGCCCCAATGGGAGCGCACCGGTAAGGAGCATTACGTCCAGTGGACGCCCGCGCCGAAGCCCGCAGCGAAACCCGTCCTCCCCGAATACGTGCCGTGGAAATCGACGGGAGACCCGCGCCGCGTATTCGTCGGCCTCGCAATCGAGAGAGATTCGATTGTCGACGTCGTCGTTCAAACGCAGTCCGCAACGCCGCATTGGGGTGTGGCCGGTGCCACCGGTTCGGGTAAGTCGACGGTGCTTTACATTCCCGTCGTGCACGGCCGTATGAATGGCGAACTGATCGACATTCTCGACACGAAGCGGAACAGCCTCGCCGAGGCCGAAGGATATTCGGGCGTCCGCATTCACAAGACGGTGCGCGAATGCATCGCCGCATTCGCTGAATTCCTCACGTCGATGATGGCGGCCGAAGCGGCAATGCAAAAGGGTGCCGATCCGGCACTACGTGCCCAGCTCGTACCGCGCACACTCGTTGTCGACGAATTGCCGACCTTGATCAAGCTCGCATATACGTGGTGGCGCTACGGTCTCAAGGGAAAGGGAACCCCTCCTTTCCTTGACTGGCTCTCTATCATTCTCCTGCAAGGTCGCTCCTCGAATCATCGCGTCGTCGTCGGGACGCAGCAGTTCGCCAACGCATTTTTCGGCGGCACGATGGAACGCGCCCAGATCGGCACGAAGATTGCCGTCGGGCAACAGGACCGCGTTTCCTGGGGCGTGGCATTCGGGCAGAGCACACCCGTTCTCGGATTCGACACCGACGTGAAGGGACGCGGCGCCTACTCGGATCAGCGGAAAGACCCCGACGCCGATTACCTGTACGTGCGGGAGATTCAGCCGAGCTACATCACGCCGGAAGTCGGACAGTTCCTTTCGATGTGCCAGCAGGCCCCGGCCTGGTTCGATGCCGGCGCCATGGCCCCGTGGATTACCCCCGACGTCCTCGACGAGGTCAACGAGACCGCCGCGACGGGCGCGTTCCTCCCTGGGGGCAAGTACGGGCCTGCGGCGCTCCCCCCTGTCGGCTCCACGGCCGCGAGGGGGATCACGGGGGGTTCGCCCAGCTCACAGCAGACGACACCGGCCCTCACGACAGGGGGCACGACAGGCGGCACGACAGGTGCCGGCCCCGAGCTCGTCCCGGCCGCGGCCGAGGACCAGGCCGAGGACGTCGTCGAGACCTACAGCCTCGCCCAGGCGTTTGAGCGCGGCATCATCCCTCACAAGCCGAGCACCATCCGGACGTATTTCAAGCGCGGTGAAAAGCGCGGAATCAAGGCCCCGGAAGGCATCACCGACGGACAGACTTCCTTTTACAGCGAGGAGGAGCTCACGGCCTGGCTTGCGGAATGGCAGGAATGGCAGGACAAGAACAACACCGCGCCGCCGCCGCGAAAGAGCACCGAGGCAGACAAGGAAACCGAGGAGGCCCCGAGTGCATAATCCGGACCAGGTGAAAGAGATCGCCCGGGACTATCTCGCCGAGGAGGGCGCCGACCTGAAAAAGGGAAGGGCCGCGTTCCTCTCGGTCGATTTGGTTCACGGCCGTATCCGCGCATACGCGGCTGATGAGTACGCGGATATCGCGCCTGTCCTCGTCGGTAGCGGGTGGCACATGCGTTGGCCTATCCCGCCTATCGGGAACCTACGGGCAAACGCGCTAATCGCGGATGCGGCAAAACACGCGGATAACCTTTTCAACATGGTTTCCCTGCGGATCGAACCCGACCCGCACGGCGTAACTCTGTACGCCGGTGCCGGAACCGCGATTGATGCAATCCAAAGGCGTTGCGCGGAAGAGTGGAGAACCCACTACGAGGCCCCCGAGCGGGCCTAAAAAGAAAGCGGACGGGGGCGCCGAGTGGTCAATCGGCGCCCCCGTCCGCGTTCGTGGCGGATGGTTTCTCTCTTAACGAATCGAGCAATTCCGCCGGTACTCCGAAGGCTCTGGAAAGAATCGGGAACCAGCGGGGCGGGACTTTCTGTCGCCCACGCTCGACATGACAGTACGTCGATTTCGACACCTTGAGTACGCGGGCAACGTCCTTTGCGAGCATTCCAGCGGTGAGGCGGAGAGACACCAGCGAAAGCGATTCGCCGTCCTCGATCAGCTCGGGAACTGGTACGCCGAGGACATTCGCAAGGAGTTGCAGCCGATCAGGTCGGGGAAGTCGCCCCGTTGTTTCCCAGGTCGACACCGCGGCCCGTGAACAGCCCAAAGCGGCAGCCAATTGACTTTGCGTCATCCCGCGCTTTCTGCGCAGGTGCCGCAGCCACTCACGGCGTATGCGCACCCGTCCTGCCCCCCGTCTCGTTTGGCCGTGTGGGGCGGCACTCTAGCGCCCTTGATCACCTCCGTGGACGGCCGTGTCACGGCCCAGCCACAACCCGCCGGGGTGGTTACCAACTTCTTTGACGCTGTGATCGAACCCGGCATATGGTCGATCATCGAGTGGCCACATGTGCCCAAGTGGGCGTAGTAGCGGGGGAGGTTACGGGGAGTGGTGTCGCTTGGAACCATCGCCCGGAAGGTCATGGGCCTACCGGAGCCAACCGGCAAGGACGGGACCGGCGAGAAACCGACGGTTGGTGTCCCACGGCAGGCAGACGAGGCGCCGCCCCGGCCGGTGAATCCGTGGGAGTCCGCGGGCGCCGAACTGCGACAGCAGACCGCCACCGGCAAGGCCGGGAACAGCACCCGAACCGCGCCGTCGAGAACCTCCTCGGGCACCCCGTGGACGCCGCAGGACGAACGGTCGGGCGCCGTGTTCTTGAGGCGCCTCGGCCGCGGCCTGGTCTGGTTCGTGGTCGTCCTCGCCGCCATCACCGGAGTGCGCGCCTGGTTCATCCCGCCGAAAGCGCCGGCACCCAAGGCGCCCACCACGAAGACCGAGGCGGCCTACCCCGAGGAGGCGGCACAGGCCGTCGCCGCGAGGTTCGCCCGCGCCTACCTCGGGTGGGACGAGAGCAAGGCCGCCGAGCGCGAGCAGCTCCTCGCGGCCGTCCTGCCCCCGGACACCGACGCCACCATGGGATGGGACGGGCACGGCCGCCAAGACGTGCTAGCCGTCCAGCCGGGCGCCGTGACCAAGACCAAGAACGCCCAGGCGCGCGTACGGGTCGAGGTCCTCATCCGGCCCGTGGTCGAGACCGAACCCGCCAAGGACAAGAAGAAGGCGGAGACCCCGGCCCAGGAGGCGGCCCGATGGGTCGGCCTCGACGTGCCCGTTGCCGAATCCGGCGGACAGATCGTCGTCACCGGACGGCCCGGCCTCGTCGGCATCCCCAAGCACGGACCCAAGGCACCGGACACGCCCACGACGCAGACGGACCCCGAGCTGAGCACGCAGACCGAGGGGGCCGTCGACAAGTTCTTTTCGGCGTACGCCGCAGGCGACACCGACGCCGTCACGGCGCCGGGCGCGAGCGTGCCGGCACTCCCGGCCGGGGTCGAGTACAAGGGGCTCGTCTCCTGGTCCGCGGACGCCGGAAGCGGCGCAAGTCGCACCGGTACCGCCCGCGTCTCCTGGTCCCTCGGCGGGGCCTCGGTCGAGCAGGTCTACCGCGTGACCATCACGCAGGTGTCGAGCTCGGACGCCCACCGTTGGCAGGTCGACGACGTCCTCGGCGGGTCGGCCTGACCCGTCATGTCCCCAGCTCATAAATCATGAGCACCCGTCATAACTCCTGGCTAGCCTGCCCATTCACGTACAAGGGGGAACCCGTGGAACCTGTGCACCGCCTCGTCGAGCTCGCCGCGCCACTCACCACCGGGGCGGAGCTCAAAGACTGGATCTTGATTGTGGTGGGGAACCTCTTCGCCGCGTTCCTCGCGGTGAGGGCCCTCGGGCACTTCCTGAAAAAGGAGTGGGGCGAGATGGTCACCCTCGGGGTGGCCGCCGTGTTCGTCGGCGCGATCATCTGGGCCCCCGACACCGTGCAAGGGTTCCTCACGGGCGTGTGGGGCAAGGTCTCGGGGTCCGCCTGATGCGCGTAGGGCACACGTACACCAGGCATTTTGACCTTGAGACCAAGCAACACGAGTTGCTCGGCATGGACTTGGGGGAGGGGGCGCCGCGCCGCGCCCTCGTCCTGGGGCTCGTGCTCTACGCCCTGTGGACCGGGGCCCTGTTGCTCCTGTTCGGCCTCCCGTCCAAGATCACGTTTACGCTCTACTTCCTGCCCCCGCTGATCACCGCCGTCTACGGCACGCAGCGATCACGGATAGTCGAGCGCCGATGGAACATCACCCGGTGGAGCATCGGGGTTCGGTACCTCGTCCTCGGACACCGTCCGATCATCAGCGCCGGGCGCCGCGCCGCCAACCGAAGCGAGTGGATCAGCCGCCGTGCCCGGTGGGCCGGTAAGGCCGAGCTCCTCGCCGAGTCGCCGCTCGGGCCGCTCGTCGAGCGTTGGCTCGGCGCCGAGGAGTCCGTCCCGCCCGGTGCCGGCGCCCCGCTTCGACTCACCGCACGCCCTCGCCTGTACGGCCCTGACGCCGTCGGCAAGGCGTACGGCCGCAAGGCAATGCAGCAGTACAGGGGGAACACGTCGTGAAGGTTCTACAGAAGGTCGGGACGTTCCTCGGTGTGGGCGGTGACCGCTCGGCGATGCCGCCGCAGTACGTCGCCCTCGCCGACGGCCTCGTCATCACCGACAGCCACACGGAAGCGTGGTACGTCCTCGCCTCCTCGAACACCGACCTCATGTCGGAGACGGCCCGCGACGGCGAACTCGACGCCGCGAACTCGGCCCTCGCGCGCACCCTCGCCGGGCACGACTGCCACCTTCGGGTGTTGTGGTCCCCGCTGCACGCCGAGGACTACGCCGCCGAGGCCGCCGAGATGTTCACCGCCGGGGACTGGCAGGAGTGGGCACAGATCCGCGTCGGCCGCCTCGAACAGATCGCCCTGCCTACGCGTCACCTCCTCCTCGGCGTGCGCCTCACCGAGCGCACGGGGCAGGCGCAGAAGCTCGGCCGCCGTGGTGTCGAGGGCGGCCTCGGCCTCAACTCCTCGACCGTCGGTTCCCGTGAACTCGCCCGCCTCGACGCGCAGATGCGCCGCCTCGGCCGACGGCTGGAGTCCTCCCCGTGGAAGGCGCAGCCCGCATCCGTCGAGATGCTCGCATGGATGATCAGCCGCGAGCAGCACCGGGGAACCCCCCTGCCGGCCCCGCGTGCCGGTGTCATCGCGGGCGCCAAGTTGGCGGCCCTGACGCGCGGGCGCATCCTGCCCCACCCCGACCACCTGCGCGTGGTCGACGGCCACGGCGACGTGACGGCCTGGGTGTCGGTGCTGACCATGTCGGGGTTCCCCGAGCAGATGGAGAGCCCCGGAAACGGCGAGTGGCTGCGCGTCCTCTCCGAGATCAACTACGTGCCCGACGTGGACGAGGACGACCTCGACCCGGACCTCGACCCGGCCGCGCTCATCCAGCCCGTCAGCCCCGAGGCGTCCGTACGGTTCCGCGTGATGCCCAAGCGGGACGCCCTCAAGAAGGTGGACGAGGCCCGCAGGTTGGCCAAGGAACAGCGCCGCAGCGCCTCGAAGGCGTCGGCCGAGGACCCCGGCCGGGACATCGAGGAGACCGAGGACGTGATGGCCGAGCTCACCCGCGACATGCGGCGTGAGGACGTGACCCTCGTCGAGGATCACCCCCGGCTGATCGTGACGAGCGAGACGTCCCTCGAAGACCTCCGGGCCCGGATTGACGCGGTGATCACGCACTACGGCGGGTTCGGGATCGAGGTCACCGTCGGCGAGGAGGAACAACGCGAGCTCTGGCTCGAAGTGCAGCCGGGGGACCAACTGCGCGTGCCCGACCTCGGTCACGTCCGCGACGTCACGGCCCTGTCCGGCTCCTGGTGGTGGGGCGGCGCCAAGGTCGGCGACGACCGCGGCCCCATCGTCGGATACCTCACCGGCAGCACGCCCGGCACATTCCGCAACGACGTGACGGCCGGGTCCGACCGCGGCGACGCCACGACGACGGCTTTCGTCGGCCGGTCCGGACGAGGCAAAACCACGGCCATGATGTTGAGCCTCCTCGACGCCGGATTCCGCGGCTCCTACGCCCTCGCGCTGGACTTCAAGGGGGATCTTGGCGGCCTCGTCACCGCGGCCCGCCGCTACGGCCTGAACGCCCACCTCATCGAGACCGGCCCCAAGTTCGCCGGGGCCGTCGACCTGTTCACGCTCCTGGCGTCCGAGGGTGTCGACGTCGCCCGTGGTGAAGTGCCGGCGCAACTCTCTGTTGCCATCCCCGAGTGGCTGCGCGAGGCCGGGGCCGAGACGCCCATCACCCGCGCGGTGAACGAGGTCATCGCCCAGGGCGAGCCCGCCACCTGGAAGGTGATCGAGTACCTGCGACAGATGGACGACGAGCTCGGCCGCAAGGCGGGTGAGGCCCTGTACGAACTCGCGCAGAACGCCTTGGGTGCGCCGTTCATGGGCCGCCCGACCGGCGCCGGGGCGCCCATCAGCCCCGAACCGGGGATCTTCGTCGTACAGATGCCGGGCCTCTCCCTGCCGCAGCCCGAGGAGGGCCGCCGGGACTGGACTCCCATGAAGCGCCTGAGTGTCGCCCTCATGCACTCGATGTTGGCGTTCGGCGTCACCACCGCAGGCCGTCGAGACCTGCGCGGCCTGCGCAAGGTGGTAGCCGTCCCGGAGGTCCACGTCCTCACGGCGACGCGGGAAGGCTCGTCGTTCTTGCAGTACATCGCCCGAGTGGGCCGCGCCCTGGCGACGTCGCTCCTCCTCGACACGCAGGACCCGGAGTCGCTCGTCTCCATGGTCGGTGTCCTCGAACAGCTCACGACCGTGGCGGGCTTCCAGCTCACCACCCGCGAGCAACAGAACGCGTTGGCCGAGCTCCTCAGCCTGCCCAAGGACGCCCACAGCCGCGCCCTGATTCAGTCCGTCGGCCTCCTGCCCGACGGCGAGATTCGGCACGGCCATTGCGTGATCCGTGACCGCCGGTTCTCCTGCGCCACCGTCCAGTGGGACGTACCGAGCGAGGAGCTTTTGAAGCTCCTCGACACCTCACCCAAGGCGGCCGACCAGTCCGCCGACGACGGCCCCGTGAGCATGGAAAAGGTGAACGCATGATGCGCAAGACGACGGCCGTCGTACTGGCCGCCGGCATCCTCGCTCTTGCTGGGTGCTCCTCGGACGGCGACGGCGGAACCAAGGACGCCAACCCCAGTGCCGGCGGGCCGCAGGCCCCCCAGGACGATGCGCTCGTGAAGGTGGCCCAGCGCTACCAGGAGGCCGCCAACCGCCTTGACTGGAAGGCCGCTTGCGGCCTCAGCTCCTCCCGGCTGCGCGGCGGCACGGTCGAGGAGTGCGCCGACCGGCTCACCGTGGACGAGCCCACGCCCGACCCCAGCGAGTCGAGCCCCTCGCCGTCGTTCTCCCCGCCGACGTACGCCGACGGCTCGACACCCGAGCCCGTCGCGTCCCGTACGCCCACCGGGCCGGACCGCGCCGACACCGGCCCCGTCTCGGCCTCGGACGTCGTCGAGGTCTCGGCGGTCGAGGACCACCCGGCCGGGTACGGCGTGCTCGTCACCTACACCGTGAAGTGGCCCGGCAAGGACGCCACCACCACGCGCCGCGCGCTGCGCCTGGTCCAGCAGGGCGGGGCCTGGCTCGTCGACCAGCACGAGGACGTACAAGAGGGCGACATGGGGCACGGTTCGCCGGTCCGCACCGCCCTGTCAGGGGGGTAACAGTGCTCGTCTACTACAACTTGCCGCGCCTGCGGACCGTGTTGATTCCGCTCCTGTTCGCCTTCACCACGTTGATGGTGTTCGCCGGGCACGCGCACGCCGCGGATATCGACCCAACGGGAGTCGGCGACCTCATGCCGTCGCCCGACAATAAGGTGCCCGACGGCGAGGGCACCCTCTATGAGACGTACAGCAATCCGTCTCTGTGGCAGCTCGATTCCGATTTCGGCAAGTGGGACATCCTCGACCCGATGGCCGAAGCCATCGCGGATATCTGCATGGGCCTGATTGCCGTACTCGGTACAGCGTGCATCGTGATCGTGCAGTGGATTTTCCAACTGACCACGATTCCGGAACTTGAGAACGCCATCACCAAGAGCATCGGCGGGGCCGCCAAGGGCCTTACGGTGACGCTCCTCCCGAGCGCGCTCGCCGTCGGCGGCCTGGTGGCATTCGTGCAGCACCGGAAGGGCGGCGGGGGCGGGGGCCTGTCGCAAATCGCCTGGGTGCTGATCTCCGGTGTGGTCTCGGTGTCGCTCCTGACCAGCCCTCAGACCTGGGTCGGCGGCATCGACAGCGCCCGTCAGGTCGGATCGAGCGTCACCATGAACGCCACGTCGCAGGGCCTCGGCGACGGGTCGGGCGACTTCCCTTTCAAGCTCGACCATAAGCCGAAATTCAGCGGCAACGGCAGGGATGACGCCCTCCGTAAATCGAGTGATGCCGTGTGGCGCGCATATGTGGCGACCCCGTGGTGTGTCGCGGAATTCGGCTCTTTCGAGGTCTGCGAGAAGTACGGCAAAGACCTGTTGGACAAGGGCAGCGACAAGGACAAGCGCAAGGAATGGTTGCAAGACACCGTCGATGACGATGCAGTCGGCGGCGACTCCGTGAAATGGCGTCAGGGGCATAGCCCCGTCGGCCGGATCATGGTCACCATTCCCGCTCTAATCTCCGTGATCCTGTTCGCGGCGCTAATCCTGATGCTCGCCTTCACCTCGTTGGCGAGCCTCCTCGGGGCCCTCATGCTCCTGTTGACGGGTGTCATTTTCGCGTGCCTCTGGGTCATCCCCGGCCGCCCCCGCGAGTGGGGTCTCGCCTGGTTCGATCAGCTCCTCGCGCGGACCCTCGAAAGCCTCATCGCAACGATGGTCCTCGGCGCCGTCCTATCCCTACAAGCCGCCACGACGCAGATGTTCGGACAGTACGGGTGGCTCCCCACCAGCGGCCTGAGCATCGCCGCCGCCATCGTCGGGATGAACTTCCGGGCCGTCGTCGCCCAAATCTTCGGCGTCCGCGGCACCACCTCCGGAATGCTCGGCGGCCTCGCCCTCGCCAAGCTGATGAACCGAGGCGGCGGAGGCAGCAGCCGCCGAGGCGGCGGAGGCGTTGACCATCAGCCCGTGCGCACCCTGCCCGGCCGCGGACGTCGCCGAGGCGGCGGCGGAGGAGGAGGCGGCGGGGGCGGCGACGACCTGCCGCAGCTCCCCGGCGGCGGGGGTGGCGCAGCCGACGACATGAACGTCGTCCTCACCCGCGTACCGCGCCACCGGCCACCCGCGCCGGCACCCCGCCCGCTCCCGGCTACGGCCGGTGCGGGGGCGGGTCCGGCACTCCCGCCCGGCGGTGCCGCCGCGACTGCCGGCGGACGCTCCGACGCCCCGGTGATCACGCTCGACCGCGAGCGGTCCGACGTCACCGGCAAGGCCCGTTCCACCCTGCCCCCGCAGCCGTCGAGGCCCCGCGCCGGACTGCCCGGCGGCAAGGAGGGCACCACGGCCGCGGCGGGGACCACAGGGGCAGGAGCCACGCGTCCGGCCATCGGGTCGGGGCCGACACCGGTCATGCGCCCGGAGAACGGCGGGACGCCGAACTACGCCTTCCGGCAGGCCCCGCCGCCCGCGCGGCCGGGCGATCCCAAGATCATTCAGGCGACGGTAATCCGCAGCACGCCCAACGGTCCGCCACCGCGGCCGACCGGGAGCACGCAGCCGCCGCCCCGCGCCACCGCGCCGGCACGCCGCCAAGCGGCCCCGGCGGTCCCGGCGCCCAGGAACACCGGCCGACGGGGGTAAGCCATGACGAAGAAAGACGAACCGACCCCGGAGGAGTGGCGGGAGATCCTCGCCTCGTACTCCTACCCGGAGGAGGTCAAGAAGACGAAGGGCCGCCGCGGACGCCGCGAGGCCAAGCGCGAGCACCGCGAGGACGTCCGGCGCCGCACGAAGGAATGGGTTCGAGAGGAACGTCGCCGCGACCCGATCCGTCCGGCCGGGGCCCTGGTCATCGTGTTGGTGATCCTGGGCCTCGGTGTCGGGGCCCGCTTCCTGTGGCCGAGCCTCCTCGGCGAGAGCCACAAGGGCGACCACGTAACGGCCACCGCGAGCCCGACCCCCGGCGCCCAGGACGAGGCGCCCGCGGCGACGCCGAGCAGCCCCTCGGCGTCGCCGAGCTCCTCGGCGGCCGTCGACCTCAGCAAGCCGGACCACGTCGCCGAGGAGGCCGTACGGATCTACCTCACCCGCAACCCGCCCAAGGACCAGGACCACACGGCGAGCGTCCTCCGGGCCGAGCCGTACATGACCGCGGCCCTCGTCGAGAACCTCGCCGGGCACACCGACCCGGGATGGTCCAAGCTCGTCAGCCGCGGCGGAGTCGCCACCGTGAGCACGGTCAAGGTCGAGCCCGCGGGCAATGATCTGCCCGTGGACACTCCCGTTCGTGTCTGGCGGAAGACCACGGCGAAGGTGGACGTCGAGGGGTACGAGGATTACAGCGAAACCACCGTGCTACAGGTCGAGTTGACCAACGGCGACGGCGACGGGTGGCGCGTCTCCCGAATCCTGGGGCTGTAGTGGACGGACGCGACGCCGTCCGGACCATCGGCCGTTTCGCCGGGACCGGGCTCAAGATCAAGGCCACTGCCATAGCGTCCGTGGTGTTCGTGATCTTCCTGTTCGTCGTCGGCATCTTCGGTGCCGGCATCGGCGGGAAGGCGTTCGCCGACTCCTGCGGCGAACGCGGAACGCCCGGCGTCGACTACGGCGACGACGGCGGGGGAGAGGCCCAGCAACCAACCGGCAACATCCGGAAGAACCAGATAGCGAACGCCAAGATCATTGACAAGGTGGCCGACGACGGCGGCCTGTCCGGACGCGCCTCGCTCATCGGCCTGATGACTGCCCTACAGGAGTCGACCCTCCTCAATCTGGATCACGGCCACCTCGACTCGATCGGCCTCTTCCAACAGCGGCCGTCGCAGGGCTGGGGCACGAAGACACAGATCATGCAGCCCAAGTACGCGGCCGGGATGTTCTTCTTCGGCGCCAACCGCGACACCACCGCCGGCATCCACGGCCTGACCGACATAAAGGGGTGGGAGACGATGGGCCTCGGGCAGGCCGCACAGAAGGTGCAGGCGTCTGCCCACCCCGAGCTGTACGACGGCCAGGAGGACGCCGCCCGGCAGATCGCCAAAGAGGCCGGCATCGACCTTGACCGCCCCGGCAAGGGCGGCGACGCCGACGAGGACCAGGGCGACGACACCGCCACCACCAACCCGGACCAGGACGACGACCCCAACGCCGAGTGCTACCCCGAGAGCGCCAACGACCGCCCCGGCAAGCCCGGCGCCGCCTTCCACGATGGTGACGCCCCGTGGCCCGCGAACGTGAAGAACCCCCGCAGCACCGCGGACGCCATCGCCTGGGCCGAGAACGAGGCCAAGACGGGCGGCAAGGACTGGTATCGCGCCTGCCTCGCGTTCGTTGCCCGGGTGTACGGCTGGAGTTTCTCCGGGACGCCGTACGCCATCGACCACTACCGCGAGATGCCGGCCAGCATGAAGCACGACAAGGACCGGAACCCGCCGCCCGGTGCCCTCATGTACTGGGAGACCGGCGGCCGGGCGGGTCACGTTGCCGTGTATCTCGGTGACGGGAAAATTGCCAGCAACGACATTCTCAGACCGGGTTACATTGACGTCGTACCCGCCACCGACATTGAAAGCAAGTGGGGTTCTACATACGTCGGTTGGGCACCACCGTATTTCCCCAAGGGTGGATAGATCGGAGAAAGACCAATGACCATCACTGACCCCGACCAGATTCCCGCAACCCCGATCTACACCATCACCGTCAGCTCGAACGGCGTCGCCACCGTCAACGGTGAGAAGGTCACCGAGGCGGGCCTCGACGCCAACGAGGCCCGCGTCCGCGCCCTCGCCGAGGTCCGGATCAAGGCGGCCTTTCACGGCCGCCCCGTCCGCGTGCTCGCCAAGGAGGCCGACGGGGCGGCCTGGCCCCTGATCGTGGACGTCAACGGCGACGTGATGACGCTCGACCGCCCACACCCGACGGCACCGGCACCCGTCCCCGCACAGGCGCCCCCCGCGGCCCCCAGCTCCCCGGCCGCGCCGGTCGAGCCCGTCGTGACCCACGTCCCGGAACCGGCCCCCCAGCGAACAGCGGTCGGCACTCAGCCCCGCACCGCACCGCAGCCCGCTACACCGGATGCCGGCCGCGCCACGGCCGCCGTACCGCCCGAGTGGGCCGCGCCCCTCCCGCCGCAGTACGCATCCGTCTGGGCCGAGCTCGTCGCCCACGAACGTGCGGGACGGCTCGTTGTGAGTTCTCATTCTCGCTGTAGTGGAGAAAGGTCTCTGAACTGCGATGCGGCAGGTGGCTGAGAGGTGTCATGGGCAGTTCTTTCGTGTCGTAATGGTGTTTGACCTGCGCTGCAGCAAGTTGGATGAAAATCCCGCAGATGTATTGAGAATCCTGGGGTCCAGCTGAGGATTCTTCGCCGCTCGCGCGGGAGGCAGCTGGCCCCGTCCTGCCTGGGCGGGGAGCAGCTCGCAGACCACCGCAGAGCGCCTTCGCTGGGTGAAGTCGGGAATCGGTTCAGTTTTGCCTGCGGCGTCGGCCGTACTGGAGCGTGCCTCAGGGCTCGAGGATGGAGGCGGGGGCGATCCCAAGCCCGGCGACGCCTTCGCTTACGGAGCGCACGAACTTCCTGATCTTGACCTCCAGGGAACCCCAGGTGACGGGAGACGTCCGCACATTCGGCTGGAGGAGTTCCGACGCTCCACCCGCTATCGGTCCGTACGATGTGAATCAGGCCCGGATCCGTGGACATCGAGTCGAGTGTGAGATCCCGTGCCCCGGCCTCGGCGCTCTGCAGCCAGTGCATGAGCCAGTACGCCAGCTCGGCCACGGGGAGTAGCTCCTCGGACCACGGCGCGCGGTCGTTGTCCCAGACGGTCAGCTCCGCGTCGATGTCCGGGAGCAGCACCGCAAGCGGCCCGTCTGCCCGGCCGGGAACGCGTCGCGATGGCCAGCTCACCTGGCCATCTGACCGTTCCCGATCGCTGGGGCCCCTCGGCCTCCGGTCGAGGGGCCCCAGCGAGTGCTTCCTGCCCCTGTATCTGATGGCCGTAGCCGGTCGGCCACGGCATTGACGTCATGAGACGAGGCGCTGCTCACCAAGTTCGGCGGGCGTCAAAGTTGAGGTCTTCTCTGCGGGCTGAGTCGATCTGCGTGTTTGCGTAGTCCTGCAGTGCGGCGTACAGCCGCTCCTCCGGGGAGCCGGCGCGCAGCGTCGCCCGGACTTCCGTGGCGCGCTGCAGGATCTCAAGATCTTGCGGGTACGGTTCGCCGGGGGAGGTCGATTTTGATCCGTCTGTCACGGAGCTCATCAGCCTGCCGCCGACCTTGCGGTACAGCTCCTCCGAGAGCTGGACGGCGGCGCTCAGCACCTCGGCCACGAACTGGGGCTCCTCCCAGAGGAGTCCGCGATGTGCGCCGCTCAGCAGTGGCGCAACAGCGTCTATCCGCTGGTGCTCACCCGACCTGAACACCTCCAGCAGCACGTCCCGTGCGGCGCTGTCGTACACGTGTCCGGCGACGGTCGCGAAGAGCTTGGTGCCGTACAGCTCGCGCCGCCAGGGGTGCTCACGCTCTTCTTCGAACCATTGCGTCAGCCTCCGCAATAGCTCGACGCGGCGCGGGTTGTTCGTGAAGGGGGATCGAGCATGCCAGGCGAAGGGCAGTGGATTGAAGCCCGGCTTGGGGTCCTGTTCCCACGACTCCAGCCGTGCCAGCAGCAGGTCCAACGCCTCGTCTTCGTGACTTTCCGACAGGGCCGCGATGGCCGACTTGACTCGATGGTCATCGATCGTCCGTGTCTTGGCCAACTCCGCCAGACACCGTTTCCGTTGCTCCGCGGTGAACTCGGACCACGACAGGCCGGCCGGGCCGATGAATGCCCAGCAGAAGTCCGCCGCGCCGCGCGCCAGACCGGAGAACGGGACTGAGCAGACAAGCGCGATGGCGTCTTCGCGCGAAGCCGCATTGCGGATCATCGAGACGGCCAGGCGCAAGACATCCGTGCCCACGGCGCTGTCGGCACGGGTGGCCAGCTGACGGGCAATCGCGAGTTCGTGCGGATGCAGTACGTCCCCTGCCGCCAGCCGTGCCGCGCTGGCCCGGAGCACGGCGCGGACCGGTGCGGCGCGACTGGCGTCCGCAAGTTCCGCCGCCATCTGCCAGGCAGCGTCGGGCTCGTCCTTCCACAGGGCTTTCAACGCCGGCGGAAGGACGAGATCCGCTGTGATGTCGCTGCACTCCAGGGCCCCACGGATGATTGCCGCCGCACGCGTAGGTCGTTCCGAGGCCATGCCGGCGATGAGGGCCGTGCAACCTGGCGGAGCCTCGGCGAACATCTGCATCCCTTGCTCCAGCAGGTCGCGCAAGACGTCCCAGGCCGTGGCGTCGTCCCAAACTGCGGCTTGGGAGGATGCCACGGCCAGGCGACGGCTCCAGATGTTGTCGGTCGCTTCGTAGTCGTAGTCCTCGCCTACCGACCATTCGTGGCAGTCGCTGTGCAGCAGTACGGAAAGCCGGTGCGGAAGCGAGTCGGGCAGGGCTTCCAGCACTACGCGCGCTGCGGCCGCAGCATCCGGAGAGCCGTACGCCACATGCCAGTGGACCGACCGCCGCACGGCCAGCGCCACCAACGGCCCGGGCTGGACTTCACGTGTGCGCGCGGCCAACGCCTCCAGGGCGGGCACCAGCCAGTCTGCGAACTGCCCGCCCTGGCCGCTGAGAGCCTCCGCGAAACTCCGTGCCGCCACGCCCGCCCTCATACGGTCCGCCGAGCCGTACGCCTCGAGCAGTACCCGGTATGCCCGGTCGCGCACTGGCGCCACACGCTCAGCCAGCAGCGGCAGACGCGAGATGGTGAGCGTCCGGCCGTCGAACTCGTGGCCCTCCGCCACGGGCTCGAAGATCCGGTCCAGCAGGGCGAATGGCATTCGGTCGGCGGGGCGCACCGGGCCTTGCTGCGCCCATCGGGCGACCGCTTCGACCACCGCTTCCTGGTAGAGCAAGGGCTTGTCGGGTGAGTAGGAGGCGAGGTCGCTCAATAGCCCCAGTGCTGACTGGGAGGACGAGCGGAGGGGACGCATGTCGTGCTGTCCGAGTTTCCACAGCAGGTCGAGGGCCTCACCGAGATGCTCGGGGTCCTGCGCAACCGCAGCCAGCACCGGAGGAATGTCGTCCAGCAGGCGAGGCGCATCGGCCGGGCCGGTCTCCACCTCTGGACGCAGGAGGCCGAGGACGCGCCGTGGCTGGAACGGGGCGATGTTGCGTATGACCTTCAGGAGCTGGCTGCGGGTCGAGGCATCACCGTCGGTGTACCCCTGTTCGATGGTGTGCCACAGCGGCTCGAAGGGGGACCGGCCGGTCGGCCTGAGCCGGCTCCACTGCCAGTCCACTCGGCCCGCGTTGACCAGTGCGTTTGTCAGCGGTTCTCCGTCGGTCTCGGCCAGGACGCGCTCGAGGAAGCCGGTGGAGGCGCCGGTGTCCGGATTGATGGCGGCCTCGGCCAGCAGCACATCGCCCAGGAGATCAGGAAGGATCCGGTGCGAGGCACCCCTGCGTGCCAGCACTCCGCTGCTCACCAGCCGGCGTAGCTGGACCTGAAGGACGCTGTCAGGGGTGCCGAGCAGTGCCGCCATGGACTTGAGGAAGCACGGGACATCCGTGCGCACGGGCTGCAGAGCCGCGACGGTGTGCAGCACGGCTCGGTCCTGGTCGCGCGTCGCCGGGTCCGTCAGGGCCGTTTCGATGAACGCTTCCACTACCTCCCGGTGCAGGCGGGCATCGCTCTGCATCCGCTGGGGATCGAGCCTGCCGCGCGCGATCTCCACCGCGCTGAACACCAGTAGGAACGGTGAATCACCCACGGTCGCGGCAAGCCGGCGAGCCAGGTGCCGCTTCGCCTCGCCGAGCGCCTGTTCTGCGAGTCGGGAGGCATCTCGCGTCGAGAGTTCGCCGAGTTCCCACGTGGAAACCCGCGCGTCGTCCACCCGCAACTGTCTGAACGTCCCCCTGAGTACTGTCGTGCCGGACGGTCGGGTGGAGACGACCAGGACGGCCCCGGGCCGTTCGCGGCGGAGTGCCCGGATGATCACCGCCAACTCGTCGGGACGTTGGTGGGCGTCCTCGATGATGACGAGCAGACGGTCGTGTTGAGGCAGTTGCTCAACAGCATGCTGATGTACGCCATCGGTGGCGAGCAGCACTTGCACGACGCCTTCAGAGCGGCGGGCGAACTCTGCCGCGAGCGTCTGCAGCACACGGCTCTTGCCGCCGCCCGCCGCGCCCACGAGGACACCGATCCTGCCCTCGGTGTCGTCATCACCCAACGCGAAGGAAAGCAGTTGTTCGACGAGATCGGATCGTCCGACCAGGTCCCAATGATGGCTGAAGTATGCGGCAGCCTGCGGATCGTCGAACGCTTCCTGCGGTGTGAGCCACGGATTAGGCGCGCCGGGATCCGCGTGAAAATACTGATTAACCGTCAGATTGCCGTTCTGTACTGCGTTTGCCGTGCCGCCGTGCGTCGCTGAGTTGGTCTGAACAGAAGCGTGCGTGCCAAAGCCCCTAGCGTCAGGAGACGTACCGCCTGGCCCGCTCTTCATGTCCATCGTGCGTCCTTCTTCTCGGCTACGTCAGAAACTGCGGCGCGGGGTACGGAAGCTGGCGAGCAGGCGGGCAGCGAGCTCCTCGGCGACGCTGTCGCTCTTGGCGTTCAGCTCCTTCATGGTGAGCGATTCGTCCGGGTGGACTCGCAAGAGGTCGTGTCTCATCGGGAACTGGGCCGTGCTACGGGGCAAGCGGCTCATGGTGTCTTCGCTGACCATGGTGGCTGGATCGATACCGATACCCAGGGCGACGGACAGCGGGTCGGGCAGTGGCAACCGGAGGAGGAGAGCCAGTAGCCGGGCGATCTGCTGGGGCAGCTCAACCGGGTCGAGTACGGCTCCCATGCGGTCGTGGGGGAGCGGCTGCCATGCGGAGCGTTGTCCTGTGCGCAGGACTGCCAGTCCGGTAGTGCCTTGGCCGCCGCCCGCTGTGGTCACCAGAGCGTGCTGGTCGTCGACAGCTGTATCGAGTAGCTCGGAGAGAGTGAAGAAGCCGTCTTCCCGGCCCGTGCGGATGAGTTGGTCACCGAGCTGGGCCAGTTTACGTACCTCAATGCGGCTGCCGGAAGGGACCGGGACGAGATGGATCTCCAGGACGGCTGCACTCGTGCTGAAGGGTGAGTTGTGGCCCGTTCTGCGCCAGCTCACCTCGACGGCGTCGGCCATCGGCTCCCACTGCGGGCCCGAACCGTCGGCCGTTGGCTGCCTACCTCCGTTGTGCGGGGTGCGCGCGGTGCCGACCTCCGCGGAATTGGCGGCGGGACAGGCGTTGGAGGCCGAGGTCGAGGGTGTGAGCGCCGTGATCACGGTGACGGCGGCTGCGGCGGCGTGAGCGGCTGCCTGGGGCTGGCTTCCTCCCACGTCCGCCGTGTGCTTGAGGCCGTCGGCCTTGTCGCTGATGCCGCGGATGGTGCGGGCCTGCAGTTGGTCGGCGAGGTGTGCCGCACGGGCGAAGCCGGCGCTCTCCATCTCGATCGCCACCGCGTCGTTGTACGTGTGGTGTAGTTGGGCTGAGAGCGCACTATCGGCGGAGTTGAGTACGACGTCGCCGGAGGCGATGGGCTTGAGGTGCACGGCGGGCGGGCGCGGTGGCCGCTGGCTGAGGATGTGCGAGGTCCACTCGTCGGACCGCAGGGCATGACGGGCGGCCTGTTCAAGCCGGTGGGAGGCCTCCCAAGCGGTCGGGCGGGCCAGGAACTGGGCGGGGTCCTGCTTGCCGCCCTGATAGGCGTAGATCTTGGTCGCAACTACGACGTCACCGAGCTCGACGCCGTCCTTAAGACCTCCGGCAACTCCGACGAAGAACAGGGCGGCCGGCTTCAGCCATGAGTTGATCCGCTCGGTGAGGGCGGCGGCATTCGTATTGCCCTCACCGACCTCGGCGATCGCCACCCGCCAGGGCGTGCCCGGCAGCGAGCCCTCCTCAATCCGGGTTCCCGCCTCGTGCTCGGAGCTCTCCAGGTTGGTCAGGTGCACGCGCACCGCCTCGTACTCCAGAGGAAGTGCGGTCAGGACCACCACACGGGGGCTGTTCGGTTGGATCAAGGCAGATTCCTTATCGCTGTCGGTGAGGGCGCCTGGCGGCGGCCGGAGATCGCACTTCACGGCCGAGCATCGCATCAGGGCAATGCCTGTGGCCGGGCCTGAGCGCCCGGGCGAGGTTGGAGCCTGGGTGGGTCATTCGTCCAGCCGCTGCAGTGCTGGGGCACTCGGGTGTTGTGCGAGGGCAAGGCCGTCGACCACCGCCCGATAGTGGGGGCGGGCAGAAGCGGTCACCTCAGAGCAGAGGTCCTGCAGCCATTCGACAAGCAAAAACCCCGCCGAGTCGACCGCTCCGTTGCTGCTGACGCAGAGTTGCCGGACCCACCGCATACCCGGCTCGATCTGTTCATGGGTCGGTTGTGCCTTGAGGAACCCGACGAGACTGTCGATGGCGAACCTCTCTGTGCCCGCGGAGGTGGTCCAGCTGTCGATCAGGTCACGCAAAGGGTCCAACGTCAGCCACGTGCGCCGGCCCCTGGCCAGCGTGCTGTCCACATGCAAGTCCGCGCCGGACGGCGTGGGGTTGGGGACCAGCTCTTCCATCAGCCGCTCCTGGTGTCCGAAGCGGTCAACCTGCTCGGTAGGCAGTGGGCGGGTCAGAACCGATTCCATGATGTGAGGCCAGACAGCGCCGAGAGTCTTCGCCAGCTCGGGACTGTAAGTGGCGGCAATCTTCAGGCTGTGCAGGAGATGGCTGAGCGCCGCGGGGGACACCGTGAGCGTGTCCACGAAGCCGGTCATCACCGTCGGCTCTTCGGCACCGCTACGAAGGAGCGCTTCCGCCCCCGCACCATGCTCTTCCGAGTGCCGGTGGTATCCACCGTCGCCCCAGACGCAGGCCGCGCGCGCATAGGCATCCAGAACCGGGGCTCGCGCTGACCGGGCCTGGGCCGTCCTGCAATGCTGCAGGCGGGCGGCCTCAAGGATCGCAGGCAGCGCCGTGCCCAGGACGGGGAGCGACAACTCCTCGCCGGTCAGCTGGTCCAGCGCCGCCGCAGGCGCGCGCAAGGACTCTGCGCGAGAGGCAAGGAGGCTGTTGGTGTCCTCGACCACGAGACGGAGGCCGGCTTCCACGGCCTCCCACGCCACGGCGTGGTGACATGAGCGCACTGTGGCCGAGCACGGGGCGGACCACAACGGACGCAGCCCTTCGGCGGCGTAGGCCCGCACCTCATGGACCGGGTGCGCGCTACACCGCAGGACAGCTTCACGGATACGCCCGACACGCTCAGTGCCAAGAGGGGCCGTGGCCAACAACGCGACCGTCGGCAGAAGGCTGCGTGGTAGTGCGAGGGCCGCCTGACGGCTGCCCTCCCAAGGCTGGATCGCTTCAGACACATCCGCATCGAGATGCGCAGGGCAGTCGAGGACGGCCTCCGTCAGAAGATCGACCGACCAGCAGAGCTCCTCGACCGCCACCAGGGTTCCATTTGCCGCCGCGCACACGGCGGCCGCAGCAACCGCGTACACGCCGCCGAGCCTCTGCGCGCTGCCATCCCCGTGGTCGAGAAGGCTCCGTGCCGTCTGGAGGTCGCTCGCCAACTGGCTGGGTTCTGTCAGCGTCGGCGGACCGATGCGGCCGGGAAGATCCTGGTGCAGCGCATATCGGTTGAGCAACTCGTACTGCTTCGAGGTGAGGTCCGACCGGCCACGGCGCCGCTCAAGCTCCTGCCGGATGGCCTCGGACGGTTGTACTTCGACGGCCGCCTGACCGCCGTCTCTCACCAGAACGAAACGTTCACAGTCCAGGTGATCGGCCCAGAACCTGAGTGTCAGGTCATCAATGACATCGGTCGCGGCTGAACGAAGCCGTCCTGCAACGGCCTGCAATCGTGCTGCGGCCGCGTTGTCCCCACGTCGTTTGGCATCGATAACCAGAGACATCGCCACCTGGGTGGGGGAGAGTTCCAGGTGCTCTTCGCCCGGGAGCTCGTTACTCCTGCGGAACATCATGTTGGCGAGGGTGCGACCGTTCTCAAGCTCCCAGACCAGGGGTGAGGCCAGGAAGCCGTCCAACTCGTCGCTGATCTCGTCCAGATGCCGTACCAAAATGCCGTAGGCGAGGCCGGCCCCGGCCACGGTCCCCACCCGTCTGAGCACCAGTTCCGCAGCCCTGCGAGCTGGCATGACACGGTCCTGGACCAGCTGGTCCAGCCAGCGGTCGAGAGCCATGAGCGCGCTCATGCACGGCTGCGGGCCGTTCAGGGCGCCTTGATACCAGGACCAGGCGTCGCCGCGGCCGGGATACTCGCAGTCTCCCGTTCCCAGGAAGTCGCCACGCAGAGCCGGGGCAGAAGCGCTGTCCGCATCCGGCTCGTCTCCGCTCCTGTACCGGTCCTCCGGCCGGACGGCGGCAGCCAAAAGCGTGTTGATCAGCTCCATGCAGCGCGCGGGATCCGTCTGCAGCAGGGAGAAGAACGGCCCCCGCCACCAGGCAGCCTGCCCTCGAGAGCGGATGCCGAGATACTCATGCTTTCCCATTGAACGGCCCCGCACCTCACCACGCCGACCGAGCGGGCCCGCCGACGGCGCGTAGTAGGCCGCTGCGAGCTCCGTAAGCAGCGCCGGGTTCGTCGTGGCGAGGCACCGGGCAGACCCGCCACGGTCCACTGCCGGCATCAAGGTGTGGGCGCGTTCGCGGGCCAGCCGTCGCAGCAGTGTGTCGGCGGCGTCGTCCCGATCCGCACCGAGCAGTGCCAGCGCCTCGATGAACGCGGGTGTGGGGAACTCGGGCACCGATCGAAACATCGCCTCGCGCAGTTGGACCCGCACCGGCCGGTAGTCCGGAACGCCGTCCCCCAGGATCATCTCTTGTTCGGAGACACTACGCAGCCACGTCACCATGAGCGTGTCGCACGGCTCGCTGCGGTAGTCCGTGAAGACATCCGTGTGCTCTGCCATCCAGGCGACGACCGGGGCCGCGACGAGCGGATCGCAATTCCCGTCCTCACCGAAGCGCAACGTCACGCAGCGCAGCAGCTCGCTCAGAAGCTCGGGGCGGCGCACCAGGTCCTCAGTCAGAGCGGCGAGAGCCTCGGCGCACCACCCTGAGGACAGCACCGCCTCCCAGGGAACCTCGGTCCACCGCGATCCGTGCGTGGCCGCCAGCTGCTTGAACTGCTGGCGGACCTGGTTCCACCGCGTGACGAACCCTCCTGCCGCATCCGCCCCGGACCGCAGCCTGATCTGGCAGAAGATACGGCCGGCGCGAACGGCCCACCGCGGCCCGTGGAGGTCCAGCAGGGACAGGCCGTCGTCCAGCAGCAGACGCTTGGTGGTGGCGTAGTCCCGCAGTACATCGTGGGCGAAAGCGTGCTCCTCGTTCGAAGTCGCCGACAACTCGCCGAGCGGAGCGAGGATACCGTCGGAGCGCAGCGAAGCCAATGCGGGGCCGGGGAGGGACGGCGCGCGGCGGCCGGTCAGCCGTCCTTCTGCCAGAGAGACGAGCGCCGCTCCGCGGTCTTCGGGCACTACCCCGTTGGCCATCCGCTGGTTGTTCAGCACGAACGCGAGCCAGACATGGGTGTAGACCTCGGCCTCACTCGCCAGCTGAGCTGGCAGTGCTGCGCCCCGCCTTACGGAGCGCAGCAGCAGATCGATGAGGGCGATCCGGCGCAGCAGCCAGCGTGATCGGGGGTCACTGGCGAGCCGTGCCAACTCCGGTGCCGAGGCCATGATCTCGGCGATCTCCCGGTTGTCCAAGGACGGCACTATAACTTCGCCGACATCTGTGCACCTGGCCCGGTCCAACAGGTCCCGGAGAGTGTCCGCCGCGTCGTCCCGGCTGACCAGAACAGCGGTGAGCCCGGCACCCATCGCTGCCTCCACGGCTTCCACGACGAGGCTTTCGAGCCCCTCCTGAGCGGCTTCAGCACCGTCCAGGACCAGAATTCCGTGAGAAGCAGATGCTTTCGATGTGCCGTTTTGGGCCCCGAATGCGTGGATGAGTTCGTCCAAGCCGCCTGCGTACGAGGACATTGCCGGCACAGCGGCCGCCAGGACGTGTACGGATCGGGTGCGCAGTTCGTCGATGGACCGCAAGACCAGGGCGGTCTTGCCGACGCCGGGTTCCCCTCGGACGAGGAGTACATGACCTGCCTGGGCCGTGCTGAGGGCGTCGGTCAGGGAGGCCAGCGGAGTCTCACGTTCCATTGCCAGTACCTGGCCCGGAGCGATGCTCAACGTGCCGGGAGTGCGCCGCAGACTTCTCTCCCATTGCGTGAAGAGCCGCTGCGCATCAGGTCCGAGGAAGTTGTTGATGGTCTGGTTGCCGTGTTGGACAGCGTTGACCGTGCCGCCAGTATCGGCGCTGTTGGTCTGTGCCATCGAAAGGTCTTCGACGGGGTGCGGAGTTCCGGGCTGCAGACCATCGGCCTGCTCGTCGCCCCCGTTCACCGCTCGGTCGCTTGCGACCCGTGATGGTTGATGGTGAGCGAGCCGTTCTGAACGGCGTTGACCACACCCTTGCGGTCCGCCGTATTGACCTGCGTCAGCCCCTGCACCGCCGCACCATCAGATGTGCTGGAGCCCTGCCCGTCGACACCGCCTTCACCGACACTGAGGGGAAGGGCAGCGAGAGCAGTCATCGCCGCTGCTGCGGCGTGGGCCGCGGCGACCCCCTGCATACCGCGAGCATCGGCCGACGCTTTCGCGCCGTCAGCGTAGTCGCTGATGCCCCGGATCGTCAGGGTCTTGACTCCGCCGATAGCGGCCGCCTCGGCCAGCCCTGCGCTTTCCATCTCTACGGCCACCGCATCGTTGAAGACACGGGTGAGCCGCTCACGCAGCTCGGAATCCATCGAACTCAGCAAGGTCTCACCAGCTGCGACGGGTTTGAAGTGCACCGTAGGCGGACCGTCTGACTCGAAGGCTCCCGCACGTACGCGGCCGGTCCACTCGGTTCCGCGCAGCGCATGCTTCGCGGCCTGCAGCAGATCGTGCGAGGCCGCCCAAGCCGCCGGGCGTGAGAACACCTCGTCGGATACGTGCTTGGCACCGTCGTACGCATAAATCCTGCTCGCGACCACGACATCGCCCAGTCTCACATCGGGCTTCAAGCTGCCTGCTACCCCGACGAAGATGATTGCCCGGGGTGTGAACCGAGTCCTGACTTGCTCGGCTATGACCGCCGTCGGCCGGTTCCCCGGTCCCACCTCCGCGAGAACGACCTGACGACCCGAGCCTGCGACCTCACCGGCTTCGAACCATGTCCCCTCGTACACCACTCGGCGCGGATCGATGAGATGTGCACGCACAGCCTCGTACTCCAGACCGATAGCCGTCAGCACAACGACCGGATTATGTAGACCGAACTCACCTACGAGCAAAGGATGTTCCCCTAACAACCGCAACGTCTGCTGAGACTACCGCCGCCTCGCCGCAGTCCCGTCCGACCCTCGGTGCCGCTCTCGAGTTGATCAGCCCGGCCACATCGGAGCGGCCCTCTGATTTCCTTCCCACCAACCCTTGGCGGGTGCAGAATTGGCCGTCGACGCACCTTCGCCCCGAACCTCTAGGACCAGGCGTGACAGCCACGGATGACATCACCATTGGCAAGCTGCTCCTGGCTGAGTACGACAGAGTGAAGGAAGAACAGAAGACCCGGATAGGTTTCCGGGACAACTTCCTCTACGTCACCTTGGCCGCGATGGTGACGGTACTGATCGGCGTTGCCCAGACACGCCACGCCGAGCTACTGTTGGCACTGCCCGCCGCCACGTCCGTCCTGGGGTGGACATACCTGGTGAACGACGAGAAGATCACCGCGATCGGCCGCTACATACGGACCGATCTCGGACCCCGTCTGAGCGCACTCGCAGGGGAACCAGAAAGCCTCTTCGGGTGGGAGACGGCGCACCGAAGCGATACCCGCCGGACCCAGCGCAAGGTAATCCAGTGCGCGGTGGATCTCACGGCTTTTGCCGCGGTACCGCTGGCGGCTTTGACTGTCCTCTGGGTCTACGGAGCGGGCGCGGCCGTCCCGCTTGTCATTTCCCTGCTTGAGGTCGTGGCCGTCGCCGTTCTGGCGGTCCAGATCACTCTTTACGCCGACACCGGGCCGTAGTGTGCGTTCTCGTTCATGGTGAAGCTGTGTTCTCGGCCTGGCCTGTGTAGATGTAGGTAGCTGAGAGACGCAAGCGGACGTTCAATAGCGCTTGCCCTGCAAGGCGGGAGAAGGACCCATCTGGAGTGAGGGTTCCTGGGCTGGGTGGAGGTTGATCCGGACTGGTTGCGCTCGGAGGAGTCCGTGGCGGTCGGCGGGTGGCGCGGACTGAGCGTTCGCGGGGCGCGGGAAGCGGGCTGGGGGCAGAGCCGCCGGGTCCGGAGCCGCAGGGGGCGCCGGGGTCTGGGTGGGAAGCGTGCGCAAGGGTCTCTGCCTGCTGTCGGGCTGGTGGCGGGGGAGCCCCGAGGGCCGCGGCGGCGGATTTCCCAGTCGTTGGTGAACCGGATGTGGGTCAGCTCCGCGCCGGGTCGCGCAGCAGGTGGAGCAGGTGCCGGTGTGGATGCCGCGCGGTGCTTCGCCGTACGCCTTGGTCATGGAGTGGGTCTCCTTCATGTCGAGGGTCGGAGCGGTGAAGTCGTGCCGAGGTCAGGCAAGGCGCATACTTCTGTACTTGTTGCAAAGTTACATGTTTGGGTGGTAACTTTGGGACAAGTTAAGTTTCTGGGAGGTGGGCGGGTGTTGCAGATCCAGATCGGCCCCGAGCGCGAGGCGGACCCCGACGACATGCTCGGGCGGTCGACCATCGGATGGCGCCCCGGCATGAGCGAGGACGAGGCGTGGGAGGCCGGCCGCGGCATCTGGAAGTTCAATGCCGACCGTGCCCTGTCCCAGGACGAGGTGCAGGTCATTAACACCGGGGGCATCGTCATCGCCGTCGCGAAGATCACCGGGATCTCCAAACACGGCGACCGCTACGCCCTCCAGGGGGAGTTGCTGCGCGGCGACGACCGTGTCGGCCGCGTCACCGAGAGCCCGCACTTGTCCCGCAACCCTGTCACCTACATCTGAAGGGAGCGCCCGGTGAGTGATTTCGACGCGATCGACTCGCTCCTCGCTTCCGTCGGCCCGCAGACCGACCTCCCGGACCCCGAGGCCCGCCGTGCCTTGCGCGAGCAGGCTCAGCTGTCCAAGGCGCAGGTGGCCCGCGCCCTCGGGGTGAGCCCATCCACGGTCAGCGCCTGGGAAGCCGGCCGGGATCCGGTAGGTGAGGTGCGCGTCAAGTACGCCTACCTCCTGGACGGGTTGAGCGCCAAGCTCGCCACCGACACCAAGCCCGAGACCGAGTCGGCGGTGGAGTCCACTGCGGCCGAGCCCGTCGCGGATGCTGCCGCTGCAGCCGGGCCCGCTTCCTCCGAGCCCGAGGGCGGGGACGAAGTCGAGGTACTCACCGCGCCGGAGCCGTGTGTGCTGTGCGGGCGTCCGGCCGGACAGCGGGTGGCGGGCTTCGCCCAGCACCTGGACCCAGCCGAATGCCAGGACGGCACAGTCGAGGCGCGGCCAGCCCCGGTCGCCGGCCGGCCTGCGCCGGCCTCGAAGCTGTCGGCGCGTGCCAAGGGCCCGGCCCACCGGGCTTTCCAGGAGCCGTCAGGTCCGGTGGGCTTGATCCACGCGGCGGTTGAGGGAGCGCTCGCCGAGTGCCAGGGCGACGTGGAAGCGGCCACCGCGGCGCTGCTGAAGAAGGCGATCCCGGACACGATGCGCTTGCTGGACGAGACCCGCAAGGGCGCCCGGTACGACGTGATCGCCCACCCCTGGATTCCCGACATCCTGAAGAAGCAGACCTCCCGGGGTGCGGACCAGATCTGGGAGGCCCGCCCCAAGTGGACCCGCGCCGAACTGCCGCCCGGCGTTCATGAGGTGACGGCACTGGACATCAACGGCGCCTATCTGTCTGCCCTCAAGACTCATCTGCCGCTCGGGCAGCTCGAGCACACCACCGGCATGCTGCACGACCGCCGCCGCGCCGGAGTCCACCTGATCACCCCACCCGCCTGGGAGCATGGCGCCGTGCTGCCCAACCCGATCGGCGAGCGCGACGAACCCGGACCCCTGTGGGTCACCGAACCCACCCTGCGTCTCCTGCTGCGCCTGTCCAGCCCGAAGTACGGGCTGTGCGAGGCGCCGGAAGTCCACGAGTCCTACACGTCGGGGGCGACGGAGAACCTGCTGGAGAAGTTCCGCATCACACTCAAAGAAGCCCGCGACACCGCCATCGCCGCCGGTGACACCGTCACCCTGGAGTACGTGAAAGCCATGTACGCGAAGTTCGTCTCCACCATGGGGGAGTCGAACTACAACCGGGAGCTGTACCGGCCGGACTGGATGCATATTATCCGCTCGCAGGCTTTCGCCAACCTCTGGATGAAGGCGCTCAAAGCCCACGACGAAGGGCTCGCTGTCGTCCGCGCGATGGGCACCGACGAACTCCACGTCATCGGCGATTGGCGCCGTGTCTTTCCCGAAGGCCGCGGGGTTACCGAGGTCAAGGTCAAAGACCTCTACACCGCGGGCACCGACACGATGGGGGAGGAGCAGTAGATGCCGGAGAGGAACAATGACTTCGGGAGGTTCGGCGCCAGCGGCGTCAGGGGAAGCGAACTCGTCGGGCGGAAGCTCGACGACCTCGCCGACGGCATCGCCACCCCCGTCACCGCTAGGCGCGGTCTGATGGCGCGCCTGAACTATCTGATGAGGTCCGACCACGCCCGTCAGGCCGCCAGGGATGCCGGGCTGACGGTGACCGACCGCACGCTGAAGGCGTGGCTGGAGGGTAAGCGCCGCCCCTCGGCGAAGAACCTGAAGAAGATCGAGGACGCCTACCGGGCGGTGCGCCGGCAGAACGTAGCCCGGCACCTGCTCAAGCGCCTCAACGCGAACGGCGGCACCAGGGTGGAGATCCACCCCCTGAACCAGTCCGGCGTCGCCCGCCCGCTGCAGCGCGACGTTCCTTTCCGGCATATGAACGTGCGCCGCTGGGACCGGATCGTCGGCGCGTGGGCGGCCGGTGACCACCACGGCTTGGACGCGGCCTGGACCGACGACGTCCTGCCTGATCTGGGATCCCAGTACGGAGCGTACGAGTACTGCACCAACGTCGGCTTCGCTGCATAGCCCCTGGCCGGAGGTGGTCTGTGGACCTTGCGGGATGGCGTACGGTTGGCGTCACCGACGCGGGGTGGAGCAGCTCGGTAGCTCGCTGGGCTCATAACCCAGAGGTCGCAGGTTCAAATCCTGTCCCCGCTACTGCCGAGCAGGGTCCGGATCCATTCGAGGATCTGGCCCCTGTCGCAGTTTCAGGGGCGCCCGCCAGCTGCGGGCCCGGGTTACCGTGTGCGTGTGCCCGGAACGGCGTGCGAGCGGCCCGCGTACTCGTCGGTGATGCAGAGCCTTGCATCCGTGCTCTGCGTCACCACGCCTCGTCCATCGTGCCTGCCGCGGGCAGATCGAGGTATCGGGCTGCGTCGTTCAGGATCTCCGGTGTGATCGCCTCGGTGCCGTCGAGGATGGCGATCTGCGCGGCCATGCTGAGCAGCGGTGTGAGGTTTTCCATGAGCCCGTCGGTGATGTCGTAGAGCTCTTCGGCGAGCTCCAGGAGACTGTTGGGCCGGTGGTGGCACAGCTGGAGTCTGCCGTCGAAACTGGCGAGGGCTCGGGGCCATTCGTCGGGGTGTTCGGGGCTGCGAGGCGGTAGCCGGTTGACCCACAAGGTGGGTACGGACCGCTGGCGCAGCGGTGCGGCGTCGCTTGTCCGGCGCAGGGCGGGGAAGCGGGCGGTGCGTGCTTCGCGGAGGATGTCGCTGGAGCCGATGCCGCTCCAGAAGACCGTCAGGCTCAGTTCGTCCGCGAGGTAGTCGAAGAAGTCGAAGGTGGGCTGCAGATCCTCGGTGCGCAGCCGGTCGATCCCGTCGACCAGGCACACCTCTACGTGGTTGGTGCGCATCACGTGCACGGCGGGCCCGGTGAAGTCCTTCATGCGCTGCACGGGCCGGCTGTCGGTGTCGGAGCGGTAGAGGTCCCAGCCCAGGAACGTGGCAAGGGCGGCGGACCAGTCGGCCGGAGTGCCCGGGTTGGGCGGGGCGTTGATGCAGATCACCGGGATGCGGGTGTCGTCGATGCCGTGCAGTTTCTCGCGGCGCCCTTGGTGGCCCATGCCGATGTGGTGCAGCAGCGTGCGTTTGCCGGTGCCGCGGTAGTCGCTGTCGATGGCGATGTGCGGGCCGGGTTGGCGGCGTTCGCCGTTTCGCCGCAGCATCCGCCGTGCGAGGAGCAGTCCGCGCTGGATGTCGGTGGTCTCGACCAGACCGAGGTCGGCGTGGTAGCGGACGCGGGGATCGTTCTCCCTTTCCTCCTCGCTGTTGGCGGAGGAAGGGTCTTCCGGCGGCAGCGGAACCAAGGATGGGAGCCTGGAGGACGGTTGCCGCAGGCGGGTGCGCCACCCCAGCAGGGTGGTCGGCGGGCCGACGGTGTCGAGGGCCGGCGGGGCTGGGGGAGTGGGTGGGGACTGCGGATCACGTACCGAGGCTTTCAACGGTTCTTTCCTTGCTGGCCGTTATAGCCGTTATCGCCGTCGACGGGCAGGTTCAGTTCGGGCAGTGAGGAGAGGAAGGCATCGACGCTCTGTCCGCTGTCCTTTACGGGCTCGCCAACGGTGAAGAGTTCCGCAGCGGGGCGATCGAGGCGGCGGAAGGGCCGCACCGATTCCGGATCCAGCGGCGGCATACCGGCGGCATAGGGCTCCTTGGGTGCCGCCGGCCGGCGGCGGGGCGCGGGCAGGGAACGAGCAGAGGCAGCGGGTGCGTCGTCGGGCCCGGGCCCCTTAGCTGCTTTGGACAGCAGGCGGTGCGTGGCCCGGGCGATGGCGGCCTCGTCGTGGCGGTGTCCGCCGGCGGCGAGATGGACCTGCAGCCCTTGCTCCCAGCTCTCTTCGGTCCACCGGTCGTGCAGGATCCGCCGGTGGATGAAAGGCACCTCCACCCACGGGTCGCTGTCTGGGGCGGCCCGGTGGTTGAACAGCCAGGCGGCCTCGGGCTGGTTGGGGGAGTAGTGCACCTCCCACCTTCCCTGGAAGGCCGCGAGCCCGGAGGAGCCGCGGAAGGGATCCAGTGCTCCCTTGTCCAGGTTGTAGGTGCGGTTGTTGATCTGGAAGCCCTTACGGTTGATGCGTGCCCACACGGTCGGCAGCAGCTTGCGGTTCTCGCTCTCGGTCAGCGCCGTGGCCCGGTAGCCGCGCAGCGAGATCAGCGCCGCATACATCTGGTTCGGGGTGAGCTTCAGTCCCGGAGTGAACGGGCTGCGCAGCGCGCCGTGCGGGGTCTGCTGCCAGCGCAGCGCCACCCACTGCTCGAACAGGTCCTGCAACTGGGCGATCGTCCACAGCGGCTGCTTGCGGACTTGCCTGCCGCGCAGGTCCAGACGGTGGTGTGTGTAGGAAGCCAGGTGCTGGCTGAAGCCGGTCTTGATCGCCAGCATGGCGCGCTCCACGATCGCCTTGTCGACGGGGGTGCGCAGCCGGGCCTCGCGCACCTCGATGCCCAGGGCGTTGCAGGAGCGGGTGAAGTCCGCGGAGACGAACGGTGAGCCGTGGTCGACGACGAGCGTCTCGGGTTTGATGACCGGCCGGGCGGCCGCACCGGCGAACCGCTCATCGGCGGCCAGCAGTTCCTCGAAGGGTAGGTCCGAGCCGTCCATGAAGGTTTCCGGGGACCACCCCGGCCGTACCGGCAGCGGTGCGGTGCTCTGCGCCACAACCTGCACCGTGTCGAAGCTGCGGGTGGCCCGCCCGCCCAGCCACCGGCCCGCACCGGCACCGCGGCGGAACCGCTTGGGCACGATCAGCGCACCGACGATGCTGCGGGTGGCCACGTCGATCGCGATGGTCAGCTCCACCGAGATGATCTGTCCGTCGTCGCCGATGACCAGGACATCCAGTCCGGTGGTGTCGATCTGCACCAGTTCCCCGGGCCAGCGCGCCGCGGTCGCCCGTCGGCTGCCGGGCCGCAGCGCCGAGAGCGGCGGACCGGCTGCACGCCGGGCCGCCGCGGCATGCGCATTGTGTGCCGTGATCCCCAGACGCTGCAGCAGCCGGTAATACGTGGCCTGGCTGGGCAGCAGCGCAGCGACGGTGGCCGCATCGGCGTCGGCGAGCTCACGGGCGTAGCGGGCTCGAACCGTCTGCTGCACACGGCCGATCAGCCGCGACAAGGTGCCCGGCGACAGCCCCTGGTCGCGTTCGCCATCCAAGATCTCCCACACCAGGTCGATCACCCGCTCGTCGACGCGTCCGTGCGCTGAGGCCGCGCGCTGGCCACGCCGGTCGATCAACCCCAGCAGGCCCTCCTTGCGCCAGGCGAGGCACTTGCGCTCGATGGTGGCGGGCGAGGTCGGCCAGCCGGCCTCAGTCAACTGGTCGGCCTTGGCGCGGTAGCGCTGCCTGAGAGTGTGGAGCTCCGGGTCGAAGGCGGGTTTAGGTCGGGTGGTCGCCGGCACGTTCGGGGCCCGCTGATGCAGCACCTCCTTCACGATGCGCTCCCACCGGGTCATCTCGCGGCGCAGTGCGGCGGGCAGGGACTTCAGCTCGTGCCCACGGTGGGTGACCACCGTGCGGGGAGCCGCCCGGCTAAGGACCGCGAAGTCCTTCGCGGACGTCAGCACCGGCTGGAGGATGATCAAAGGCTCGGCGGTGGTGTCACCGGGCGCGTTGAGGAAGACCCGCGGACCGTGAAAGGCGGTCACCAGCCAGCGCGCCCCGCTGAAGGTGATGGTGTCGCCGAGGGCCAGGGTGTCGGCGCCGTCCGGTACCGCGCCGTCCGATACCGCGCCGTGCGGTGCGGTCATCCGTCCTCCCGCAGCCATGCCGTCGATGACGGCGTCAGGAGCCTGGTCATGTCGGTGTGCAGCCGCCGTTTCCAGATCAGGTGATAGGCCAGGTCCACGCCCGCAAACATGGGCAGGCCCGCGGCGCGAACCGCGGAGCGAATGGTGCGTGGGGAAGTGAAGCGGCGGGCCAACGCCTCGGCATCGTCCAAGGCCAGCCGCTGCGGACTACGGACGGCGTACAGCAGCATCAGGTTGTCCAGCTCCACACCATCCGGCGGCTTCAGGACCCGCACCCACCAACCCGCCACAGCGGCGGCCTGGGCCAGCAGTTGCTGCCCTGCGAGCCAACGGTCGGTGATTTCCTCCGGAGCCACGCAGATGACCTCCCGCCGCGCTGCCCGTAAGGCGACGAAGTCCGGCCGCAGGCTCTGCGTGCAGCCGCCCTGTGTCCAGTGCAGCTCCATCGGCCCGGCGCTGCGCGCGGCCACCGTCGGATCCCGGTCCAGCAGCATGCCGCAGCGCTGCTGGCGCAGCGAACCGCACGCCAGCGACTGGCCGGTGGCCGAGGCCCGGGCCTTGGTGACGAAGGACTGCCGACCTGGATAGGGCACCGGCATCTGCAAGGGCGCCAGCTGTTCGAACGGCACCTGAGCGGCCTGCTCCACCGGCAGTTCACGCCGGCGTCCGAACCGGTCGAGATAGCAGACGGTGATCGCCTGCTGGTCTAGGGGAGCGTCCGGCACGTACATACCCCTCCGTCAGCTCGCTGCCCGGCAGACTCGCTCCATGATCCGCCGACCCGGGTGCCCTCGTGGCCGCTGCCGCAGCCGATCACCCGGACGAAGGGCATGGCGAACGCCGGTCCGAAACCTGCCCAGTTGAGGTCCTGCGGGCGGCGGCCCGCGCTGCCGCTCCGGCGTCACACGGGCACGGACGGGTCGTTCCAGTCCCAGGGCAGACAGCACCGCTCGGCCAGGGATTGCTGCTGCTCGTCGTCGGCGTGGATGAGCGCCGTCACCGGCCTGCCCGGCTCGCCCATCTGCGCTACCGGCGGCATGCACCGGTGATGCTGGTGCAGCCACTGTGCCACTGGGATCCGCCACGTCCCGGGCGGCAGTTCAAGCACATCGGCCATCTGCGCCAGGCGCTCGAGCAGCTGCGCCTCGGCCACAGCCCATGGCCCGCCGGGTCGCATCGCGCGCTGCCGCTCGTAGTCCAGCAGAGCGCGGGCCACTTCGAGTGCCTCCGGGTGCATCCACAGCCACGCCGACTCCAGGCTGCTCTCCGGCTGCCCGGCGCGCTGTGCCCGCCGCGCCCAGCACTCCACGACCGTCTTGCGCCACCACCATCCGGTGATCGCGAACGCGTCCGCGACCAGGTATGCCCCAATGGGTCCGTGTCGGTGTTCGAACCGCTGTCGCTGCCGGTGCGCCCGCACCACCTGCGCCAGCGGGGCCAGGTCCATACTGGAGCCGGACTGGCGCACATGGGTGAACTGGCCATGCCGGTCGCAGATCTTCCAGGACTCGGGCCAGACCAGCCAGATCGGCCCCCACCCGCCGCCGCGCAGCGCCACGCACCGGCTGCAGGCCGGGACCAGGTAGTGCTCCATCGGGTACCACGGCCATTCCCACCGGGCCTGCTGCCCGGGCAGCAGGTGGGTCTCGCGCAGATGAGGCAGCGCCCATTGCAGCCGTGACAGTTCCACATTCAGCATCGCGGCGAGACGCTCGGCGGCCGGAGCGCTCAAGAAGACCTCGGCCAGATGCGGCTGTACCGCCTGCTGTCCCGGCTCTCCGTCGCCCAACTCGGCCAGCAGGAAGGCGATATCCACTCCCTGAGCCGCCGCCACACGCCACAGCAGTGAGCAGTTCGACTCATGGCCGGCCAGCCGCACGGACACACGCGCCAGACTCCGGCCCCACGCCATATGACTCCCGCCCTGTCCGCCAGACATCGGCCTCGCACAGTCTTCACCCGTGCGCTGTACCTGCACAGTTACATAGCGCGGAGGAACAGAACGGGCCTGTTTCGTATGGCAGTTCACCTGATCGTGTGGCGATACCGCAGGCGGGCGGTGCGGGGGCGTTGTGCCGCGCATTCTTCCTGCAGACCCACTGACCTGCCAGAACTGCGGAGTTGGCCCGTGCAGCTTGATCTTCCCAGCGAACGCCTGTCCAGCAAGCTGTGGACCCGTCAGCGTGATGCCGCGGACTGTGTGCTCAACGCGTTCGCGATGGGACGCACACGACAGCAGGTGATCATGCCGTGCGGGACCGGAAAGACCCACCTCGCCGTCCACGTCGCCCACGAGATCACTACCAACAGCCGCAGCCTGACACTGCTGCCCACCCTGGACCTGCTGAACCAGACCGCCCGCGTCTGGTACACCGCCGGCCGCCCGGGCCGCTACCTCGGGGTCTGCTCCGACCGGCAGACCAGCGAGCCCGTCCTCGACGGCATCCTCACCATGACAGGCGACCCGGCGCAGCTGGCCCATGCCGTGCGAGACGCCGACGGCCCGGTCAACGTCTTCGCCACCTACGCCGCGCTGAAGAAGCTCCGTCTGGCCCACCATGATCATCAACTGCCCCGCTGGGACATCGCCATCGTCGATGAAGCCCACCGCACCGCCGGAGCGCGCAGCAAGGCCTGGGGCAGTATCCACGACGACGACGCCATCCCCGCCCGCCACCGCCTCTACCTCACCGCCACGCCTCGTATCTGGGACGTCAACCGGGGTATCGTCACCGAACCGATCGCTTCCATGGACGATGTGTCCCTCTACGGCACCGTCGCCTACCGCTACTCCCTGGCCGCGGCCATCCACGAAGGCAGACTCGCCGACTACCGCATCGCAGCCCCCGAGATCCACCACCCGCAGCTGCGCGCCTTCCTCACCAGCCGCACCAAGCGGGGCCGCACCCCGCAGGCCGATGCCGCGCGGGTCGCCGCAGCCCAACTGGCCCTGCTCAAAGCCCGCGAGGACCACCACATTCAGCGGGCGGTCTCCTTCAGCCGCAGCATCGCACAGTGCGACGCCCTCGCCGAAACCCTCCCGCAGACCGCGGCCGCCATCCCTGGCGGACACGCGGACGGCCTGTGGGTTTCCAGCATCCACCACAAGCACTCCCGGCAGGTGCGGCGCGAACGCATGAGCCACTTCGGGCAGGCCCCCGCAGACCAGCGCAAGGGCTCGCTCGCCGAGCTCCGCGTCCTGTGCAATGTCCGCCTGTGCGTCGAAGGCGTGGACTTCCCGCTGGCCGACTCCGTGCTGTTCGCCGACCCCAAGCAGTCCACCATCGACATCATCCAGGCCATCGGACGGGCCCTGCGCATTGGCCCCGGCATGAACAAGGTCTCCACCTTGATCATCCCCGTTCTGTTCGGCCCCGGGCAACGCCCCGAAGAAGCAACCTTCGGCACGCCCTACCACCTGCTCCACCAAGTCATGATCGCGCTGCGGGCCTACGACGAGCACTACTTCTACCGCCTGCCGATCAGCGGGCGTCGCCTACTCATCTCCACCCCCGACTACGCCATCCGACCCGCACGCGCCCTGGAGATCGCCCCCCACCTGATGCTGCGCATCATGGAACCCGAACCAGACATCTGGGACGCCGGGATGGCCGCTGGACGGGCCTTCCACACCGCGCACGGGCATCTCGACGTCCCCAGCAACCACATCACCGACGACGGGTTCCATCTCGGCTGCTGGCTCGGCTATCAGCGCGCCCTCAAAGCCGCCGGACACCTGCCCGCCGCCCGTGTCGCCGCACTGGCCACCTTCAACATCACCTGGCGCCACGACCCGGACAGCACCGAGGCCTTCCTCGAAACCGCCCAGGCCTACGCACGCGAGCACGGCCACCTCCTTCCCCACGACCCGCAGGAGACCTACCTGCGCCGCCCCCTCGCGCAGTGGCTCCTGCAGCAGCGCCGCCAGGACGACGCAGGCACCCTGCCCGACCCTTACCGACGCGCCCTGCGTGACATCGACCGCTGGTGGAACCCTCACTGGTCCGACGCGTGGCAGCGCATCCTGGCACGGGTCCGCGACAGCACGTCGCCTCCCGTCATCACCCCCGGCCCTCTGCCCGGTGACGCAGACCACGTAACCCGATGGCTCGACCGGCAGTTCGACATGTTCCCCACCCTGGCCAAGGAGCAGCGCCAGCAACTGGCGGCACTGCCGTTCAAGGACAGCCCGCTGGCCCTGGCGCTCCGTCGCACCCCCACCAACCACTTCGCAGGCGGCCTGCGCGCCGCCCGGCACTTCTACCGCCAGCACCACCACTTGCAGGTCCCGCCCGACTTCCACGCCGGCGAAGGCGACCGACGCTTCCCGCTCGGCCCATGGATCACCGACCTGCGTGCCCAGGCCCGCCAAGGTGCCCTCAGCAGCGAGGAGATCGCATCCTTGGAGGCACTGGCCATGGAGTGGACACCGGCTTGCCAGCGTGCACAGACGCCGCCGGCACCGCTTCCATCAACACAGACCCCCGTCACGAGCAATTCCGCGGCTGGGGAGGAACCGGTTCTCCAGGACATTGCCGCGTTGGTGGGTGCGCACGACCCGGTGTTTTGGACGGCCGAGAGCGAGCCGCCACCGGGCCTGGCTCCGATGATCTTCGGCGGGGGTGGCCGCCGGACGCTGATCAGCATGCCCGCCGGGGCAGGCAAGACCACCACCATCGCGTCCGCCGTGCTTGAACTCGCTCCGGAAACCTGCCTGATCCTCGGCCCGGATGTGCTCTACCTCCGCAAAGCCGCCGCCACCTGGCGGAAAGTGGGCGACAGGCCGCAGGCGGGCCTGGGCTTCGGCCCGCACGGTGGTGCCCGTCTGACCAGCGCTGCCGATCTGGCCGACTGGATCAGACAGCAGCCGCCCGGAGCGCTGGTGTTCGCCCGCTACGCAGATGCCCCACTGGTCGCCGACAGCCACCGTCACCACGACCTGCCTGCCTGGGGACACCTCGTCGTCGAAGAAGCGCACCGCACGGCGGAGGGCATCATCACGCCGGAACACCCCTATGCCGGCATCCACTACGACGACCGCATCCTGGCCCGGCGGCGCCTCTACCTGACGGCCACTCCACGCATCCCCCGCCAGATGGCACCCGGCCTCAAGGCGCGCGACGTGGACTGGGCGGTCCACATGCCCGCACAAAAGATCTTCGGGAGTCACATCGTCCCGACGAGCCGGCAGGCGCTGGAGGACGAAGAACTGCTGGCGCCCTGCCAGCTGGCGGTGGTCCGCGTCCGCAGAAACCCCGCCTCGCGGCGTCCGCGGCAATGGTCCACCGAAGCCAACGCAACCGCGCAGATCATCGAACGGCTCCGGCTGCGCCGTGTCGCGGCCGTACTGGCCACGAGGGACGAGGCCCAGAAGTTCGGCATGCAGCTGGCGGTGGACATGCTCGACGCGGCGATCCTTCTGGAGGGCGACCCGCCGGCAGGGCGGTACGCACACGGCCAGCCGGTCATCCGCTGCGTATACAGGAGTTACAACCCGTTGCCCCGCGACCTTGACGCCCTCGTGCTGCCGGACCCCAACTGCACAGCCACACAACTCGTCAACGTCCTGCGCCCGCTCATGGCACAGGATGTACGGCGTGTGGCCCGCACCAGGGTCCTCGTGCCGCACGCCGTGGACAGCGATGATGACACGCCGAGCGACCAGTCCCTCCTCGTCCAGCGCGTCACCGCCGCCTTCTGGGCGCACGACCCCACAGAGCCCATCGCCCCACCGCGCTGAGCAGGGCCGTGACACCTGTCGGCCTCATCGCCCCGTCGCCCCCGCCAGTGGTGAAGGTGTAGCGGCCGTCGGCTTCGGTGAGCGTCGACTTTCGGATTACGGTCCTGGGGACCGGAGGCGGAGGGCTTCCGCCCGCATCGGCGAGGACTTCACCGAACCCATCGACCAGGAAGAACCGACCGCGTTCCGAGGCTGGGCGAGCTCTAGGCGATGGTGGCGTTGAAGAAGATGATGCCTGCGCCGCAGGCACTTGCGCCGGTCAGTACGGCCATGGCCGGGTCGGCATCTCCGAGCGCGGCCACGGTTCCGGCGCCGATACCCACGAGCACGCCCAAAAGCAGGATGAGGGCAGAGCGTTGGCTCAGCAGCGGGTCTCGGTCGTTGTGCAAATGCGACTCCCAGGATCGTGCGCGCAATGGCGGTACGGCGCCACCACCGCAGTTGAACATCAATAGTAGCATAGGTGAGAGTTATTGAGGAAGGGTGAGTTTTTGAGGGTCGGGGCGGTGCCGACCGCTCAGCGTCGGCGGAGTGTCTGAAGGAGTTCACCACTGTCGTCGAGAGCCCAAAAGCCCCAGCCGTTGCGGTTCGGCTTCACGTGCGGCTTGAGGGCCTGCAGGACCGCGCTGGCCGCCCCGCTGGGGGTGCGGTACGTGCCGGCTGCCGGGCCCTCGGTGATCGTGAGCGCCTGGGTTGCGGGATCGTACAGGCCGGGTACGTGTACTCCGTCGTAAATGGCATGGACGGCAACCCGGTTGCTTGCGGGTGCTGATGGGGCTGCGGCGGGGGAGGGGTGCTGGAAGTGACCGACCAGCCGGCGCACCGCCTCCCCGGGGGTGACGTCCCAGGCGCGGGCGAGCAGGGTGATCTGGGTGTGGGTGACATCGTCCACCGTGATGTTCTTGGGCATGGGGGCAGTCTACATCCAAATGAGAGAATGTGAGGAAAAGTGAGATACCCGCTTCTGCTGGCCGGTCAGCGGCGTAGATCAGGAGCGCGTTGCGGCCCTGTGTTTCCCCAGCGATGCCTGCCTGATCCCGGACGGGGGCGCCGCCGGCCGGGCGCTATGCAGCAGGCAACGCCGGAATCCGCCGAGTAGGTGCCGGCGCTCACCTACCTGCTCGCCGGACTGAGGTCATGGAGTCGTTGCGGACGCTGTGGATGATCTTCAAAGCCAAGTCGAAGTCGACGCCATGGAAGTACTCGCCTATCGCCATGGATCCCTCAAGCCCCTCCAGCGCATCTAGGGATTTAGCCTCCCAGTCGCGGGCGTTGGTTACCGGCCTCGATATCCAGGCCCGCACCATGACCGTGTGGTGAGCCAGGCTGACCCGCTCCAGGGACTTGATGCGCGCAGTGGCAGTCCTGCCAGTCCTGCCGGTTTGCCCTGGTCGTGAGCTGGTGAACCCGACCTTTAGGCCTGGCCCGGGTCCTACGAAGCCGAGGGCGTAGATTCGCTCGCCGGGCGCATCCAAGGGCGCGCCTGCCATCTCCAGTTCTGCCCAGGCCAGGCGGTTCGCCTGCCGCAAATCGTCGGCAGTAACTTCCGGTACCACCTGCGGCAGTTGTGCGTACGCCTGCATCACTCGCTGCCGTGCGGCAGCGGCTTCTTCTCGGTTCATCATGCGGGGCAGTGTGTCGGGCAGGACTGACAGTCACGGGCCGCCGGGCACTGTTACGCGAAGCAGATCTCGGGCTTGCCCATGAGGGGTCGGACGCCCCCATGCAGCCGTTGAGGAACCCCCTCGGGTCGCGTCCCCTGTCGTGGTGTAGGCGATCAAGCCCTGCCTCCCTCCTTCCTGAGGTCGACGTACTCGGCGTCGCCGCGGGCGACCGGCCGATAGTCGCTGGCCACGTCTCCACCGCCCCAACTGGCGTGTCAGCAAAGGCGATCAGTTTCGTGACCTGGGCATTCCGCTAGCTTGATCGGCTACACCACTTGGCGGGACGCCATCTGGGGGAGGGCGGTCACAGAGAGCTGGGGTGGCGCTTGTTGCCTTGGACGCGGAGCATGATGAGCGTGCGGGGCCGGGGGTCGCCCGCGGGGCCGGGGAAGGTGCGGACGTGGGCGCAGGCTGGCAGGGAGGCCAGGCCGTCTGGTTTGTCGGTGAGGTCCAGGACGACGAAGAAGTTGATGGGACGCCCGCTGACCTGGTAGGAGACGGCCTGAGGCCCGTAGCTATCCGCGAGTGCGTCCCAGGTGATGTCCTTCCAGTCGCGTTTCAGCTCCATGGTGATCAGCTCGTCGTGAGGGCGCCACGCAACGTCGACCCGGCCGGCGCCGACGTTGTCCACTTCCAGCTCGACTCGCAGGCCTACCCCGCGCAGGAAGTCACGCAGGTCCTTGCCGAGTTCCTTCTCCCGGGGCCTATCGGCGCCGGGCGGGATCTCGCGCAGGTAGGCGCGGGCGTCGCCGCCGTACTTCTGTGTCTCGGACAGGCGCAGGTCCATGAACCGCAACAGGTAGATCAGCAGGGTGTCGATGTCGGCGGCGAACTGTCCGCTGTAGCCGTCGGGGCACTGCTGGCTGAGCTGCTGCTGCGCCCACCGGTAGGTGCTGGCGATGATCGGTACTTCGTCGACGGGCTCGCGGGCGGCTCGTGCTTCGAGCATGGCGGTGATGCGTTCGTTGAGGTCGGGTTCTACCGCCAGGCGTGCGGTGATGCGCTGGGCGCTTTCTGTCCCGACAAGCCCGGCGAGCGCAACAGACGCCGGGCTGTCAGGTTTTGGGGGATGGCCCGGCCCTTCGGCCGCGAGGACTTCGCGCAGCGCCCCAGCCTGCTGACGTACCAGGGCGGTAGCGGGGTCGCCGTCGGAATCGGGGGCGGTGTGGAGTTCTTCCAGCCACTGGTCCAGGATCGCTCGTCCGCCTTCATGAGCGAGGAAGGCGCGTTCGACGCGAGGCGCCAAAAGAGCGTGCAGCCCTGCGAGGGCCGTTGCCGCAGGGACGTCAGTCCCGCCGGTACCGGCGGGGGTGAGCAGGCTCAGGGTGCGGTGGGCTGAGTAGACCGAGACCAGGTGGTTGATCAGGGCGCTGGCGTGCAGCCATGAGCCGGGCCGGTCGGCGACCTGTGCCTGTTCGAGGGAGGAGGCGAGCTGGTGCCAGGCGGCCAGGGTGTCGAAGCGGGGAGTGCGCCACGTGCTCGGCATGCCCAGCAGGTTCAGGCGGATCTCGAGGATCGCCTCCTCCAGCAGGCGGCGGGCGGAGGCGGGAACGGATGCTCCGGCGGAGTAGGCCAGGACGGCGTCGATGGCCACGCCGAACGCGGCAGCATCCGGGCGTTCTTCGTCGGAGTGGGCGTCACTGAGATGAGCGCGGGCGGTGACCAGCAGGATCCGGGCCTGCTCGGCGTCCTCGGTCTCCAGGGCGTGCCGTAGCGCCAGCATGCCCAGTTCGAAGGAGGCGTCCTCGGCGACATCGTCGACGTTCAGCAGTGACTCAAGCAGGGCCGGCACATCCGGCGCGGGCAAGTGCTCGGCCACCGCTCCGGCGACGCCTACCGCGCGGCTGGCGAAGTCGTCGTTCATCCCGGAGACCTCCCGGCGCATCCTCTTGAGCCGGTCGAGCAGTGCGTAGGGGGTGCTCGCGTCGGCCAGGACGAGGCGGGCGCTGCCCTCCAGCGCGATGCCGCCGATGAGGTCGCCGCGTTGTCGGCTGGTGTCGAGCCAGACATCCACCAGATCGTCCCCGAGTTCGGCGACGGCGGCAGGATGGCCGAGGAAGGCATCGACGACCGCTTCCAGCATTAGCGGGCTGGTGGGAGCGGCCGCGGCCTCCAGCAGGAAACTCCGACCGGTGTCACTGTGGAGAGTCTCAGAGTCCTCGACGATCAGGGCGATCAGCTCGGGCAGCTCATCCCGGGCCAGTAAGGCGCTGGTGTCGGCACTGAGCAGAGCGGCTCCGCCGAGGTCGGACAACGACGGCAGAGGCAGGTGCGCATCCAGCGCCGCCACCAGGGGGCCCAGAAGGTCCTGCTCACTGCTCACGGCTGCCTCCCTCCTGCCGGCCGGCTCTACCAGAGGCGCCGGCCCTCGGCCGCCAGACGCATATTGTCAGCGGGCACGATTTCCCTGACCTCGGCCCCCCGGGCGGTCGCGACGATCACTTGCAGTTCCGGCACCATCTCGGTCAGGGTCACCAGATCGCTCAGCATGTGCTGCAGGTCTCCGCCGTCGACTTCCTCCGCGCCTGGCGAGTCGATGAACAGCAGCCCCGGGTACCGGCCCACTCCGCTGCGGTATCCGTGCCGGAGCAGGGCGATCGTGGTCACGATCTTCAGTCGCAGCTGTTCCCCCTCGGTCAGCGAGCCGTAGCTGTGCTTCTGCCCGCCCTTCCACACCGTCAACGAGGCGTTCCCGCCGAGCTTGACCTCCTTGAGCATTTCCAGCCCCAGAGCCCGGCCCATCACGACGATGTCCTTCTCCACATCCCCAAGGACCTTCTTCAGCACCTGGGTGCGCCGGTCCATCGCGAGTTTCTCGGCGGCTGCCAGCACCGCGCCAGCCTGCTCCAGGGGCGCAAGGTCCACCGACGCGTCCAGGTCGGCGAAACGGCCACTGCGCTCCTCCACCGCTCCCTCCAGGCGGGCGACAACCAGTTCCATCTCCCGACGTTCCCGCAGGCCGGGGGAGCCCAGTGCCTCCTGCAGACGGTCTGCCGCGCCTTCCCGGTCTGCCTCGGCCTGCGACGCATGCTGCTGCGCCCGGGCCAGTTCTGCTGCCGCGCCGTCGACTGCCCGTTGGACCTCGACCAGCATCTGGCGCAGGTCAGCCGTCTGCACCCCCGACTCGTCCTCGTCCGCGCTGCTGTGCGCCTCGTGCAGATCCGAGGCGCACAGCGAGCAGTGCCCTTCCTGTTCCCTCTCCCACCGGGCCTTGTCCACGGCTGTGTCACAGCGCGGACAGACCGTGGGCATCAGGGTGTGGAAGAACGCCCGGGCCAGCGATGCCTCCTCCGCAGTATGTACAGCCGCCGCCAGGTCCCGGCGCTGCGCTTCGAGCTCGTTGTGCGTCGACCGGACGGCCAGCACGATGTCCTGAGCGGTGACCGCAGCCTGGGTGGAGGCAGCAAGTTCCGCGTACAGCTGCTGCAGGTCCGCCGCCGTACCGCCCGTCCCGTCAAGAGCCGCAAGCTGGTCCTGGGCCTGCTTCAGCCGCCGAGACAGTTCCTCCAGCTGGGCCTTGCGTGCCTCGGCGTCACCTACGGCCCGACTGCGGGCGGCTGAAAGCTGCGCCTTGACGATCTTCAGGGCGACCGCGGCCTCGACCTTCGTTGACGCCCACGGGGCGCCGAGGAACAACTCCAGCAGCCGGGTGGGAAGCCCGTGGCGCGCATCGTTGCCCAGCAGATTGCCCAGACCGGAACGGCTGATGTGCAAGGCGCTCGCATACGACGGCCATGACAGCTCGCCGGTGATGGGAGGCTCGTCCGGGCCGCCAGGAGCAGCCTGCGCTGTGCGGAGCGGCTCCAGGCCCAGCCGCTCCAGCATGAACGCGTCCATGGCCGCCTCGAAATCGGCCAGCCCGTCGAAGTCGATCAGTACGGTGCCCGACTGCGTGGACACCACATGCCCCTGCGGCAAGCCGGCCCGCACCGTCATGTCCACCAGCAGCGGCTCGCCGTCGAGTTCAAAGCCGACCTGCACAGCACGCAGCCAGTGGCGCACGTCGCGCTGCAGGCCACTGCGCCCCCGAAGACACCACAGCATGATCTCCAGGACGCTGGATTTGCCCGCCTCGTTCTTCCCCAGGGACGCAAGACACCACAGTCCCGGGCTCAGATCCCAGGAGAAGGCAAACGGCTCACCTCCCCCCTCCCCGGCCCCGGAATCCGCAGCCGGCCGGACACCGTCGAAGGCGACCGAGGTCACCAGCAGTCGATGGGGCCGCGGCGGCGCCATCTGAGGCCGAACACGGTGATGATCGAGAACCTTGCGGACCACAGGCAGCGGTTGCCGGGACTTGGCTGCGATCTCGGCCAGCCACGCTTCCACCGGCCCGGTGTCCGCCTGCTCCTCGCTCATGCCAGTCCCGCTCCAACGCCGCCGCGAGCCGTGTATGCACCCGCTCAGAGATCCCCGCGATCATCTGGCCCACCGGAGTTCCCGCATACTCCGCGTGCTCGTACTGCAGGGCCTTGAGCTCCTCAGCCGACATCCCCTCGGCCACCATCCGGACGTATGAGACCTGTTGGTCATACCAGGCCAGTACGGGAACCTCGGTGCGAAGCCGCTGCGCGAACTCCGCACCGGCAGCCAGCAAGTAGTAGTCCCGCCGCCGCACATGCGTGTCAGACGACTTACCGGCACGCACCACCTGAATCAGCCCGGGATGCCGCAGCACCGCCAGCGCATTGTTCATGGGCTCGTACGCTCCATGACGGTTCCGCAGCATCCGATACGTGTGCAGCTCAGGCTCGCGCTCCTCCAGTACCGCCCGCGCGTCCAGCAGACGCTCCTTCGTCAGCCGCCCCTGCTCGCACGCGGTAATGATCTGGTCCGCCAGATAGTCAGGGTTGCGCACAAGGAAATCCAGCTTCGCGAGCTTGCGCTGTGCCTGGATCACCCGGACCGCCGTCGGTGGAGCCCCGTCACCGGCAGCGCAGGGATCGCCCAGCCGGTCCAGGATGAGCAGCAGACGCACCGCCGTCTGCTCTCTGGTCGGCTCCACCCGCACGATCGTCACTACCACCCCCACGGGCACGACGGCGCCGAGACACTCCCCGGCGACTGCCCGTCTTGATCATAGGTACAAGTCGTCACTCAGGGGAGATCTCTGCACAACGCGCAGCAACCTATGCCGGTCGGGGGTCATCCGGTGGTGTCGTCGGCCTCCCAGTCGATGGTGCGCCGGTACTCGGGGTGGTTTTTGTCCATCTGGATGGCGGCGTGGATGGGCAGCGGGTGGCGAGTGCGGTGCTCCCACGCGAGGGCGTGGTTGCACAGCCTCGCGGTGGTCAGGGCGTAGGGGAGTGCATCGTCCCCGTCGGGCCGCTGGATGACGGCGATCTCGGTAGCGGTGAGGTTGTACCAGGTCTCGGCCTGCTGCTCCTTGTCATCGCACGCCCAGCGCCCTTGTGTGCGGCCGGACTTGGCCGAGGGGGTCTTGCCGTCCATCTGGTGGGGGCGCCGGCTCATGAGGAACGTCGTGTCGGTGTGGTCGAGCTGGAACAGCGCGTTGCTGGTCTTGTCGCCGTCGTGTTCGGTGCCGCCCTCGTCGATCTCGTGGAAGAGCGCGGGCACAGGAATGCTCGGGTCGGCGCTGGAGGTGGTGCGGATGACGGCTCGCGGCCGGTACTTGGGCGCCAGCGTGGCACCGGGCAACGCCGGCCTGCCGCCTGCCAGACCTTCGTCGTCGGGACGCAGGTCGGCGTTCTTGTTCGACAGCAGTGGCCAGACGGGGCGGGTGGAGTCACCGGAGACGTAGAGCACATAGCCACACTCCAGGCGCCGGGCCAGCTCGAACAGAGCGTGGTCGATACGGCGGGGCAGGGTGTCGTCACCGCGGCTGCCCTCGGGAATGGGTCGGCTGCGTGACAGCCCCTGGGCGCGGGCGTAGTTGAACCAGCCGCCACGGCCGCCCCGGTCGGCGGGCAGATATGCCAGGGTCTCCCAGTACTCGCCTACGGGGACGAACGCGGTGAGGACCCACATGAGCTTGGGCTCCTCGGTGCGGTGGGTGTGCTTTTCGCCGAGCTGGGCGCGCATGTGCAGGCCAAGGTGGGCGACCCGGTCCTTGAGTCCCTTGCCGGTGGAGATGGCGCGGGTCAGGCGCGGATGGACCAGTCCGGCGGAGCGCAGCATGTCGCCGATGGCCATGTGGCCGGGGAAGTCCGCGGCAAGTTCCATGCCGAGCGCCTCGAGCGGGGACTCAGCCTCCCGTGCCTTCTTCTTCGAACGCAGCTTCTTCGTGGTGGGGGTGAGGAACTGGGCGAGCACGCCGTGACGCGCGAGATGCCGGGAGACTTCCGGCTTGGCATCCAGCGTGTACGGGTCGACGGCGCCCTCCTCTCCGCGGCGGGCGGCGCGGCGCTGGCGGCCCCACTCCTTGGCGTCGTACTCGGTCTCGACCAGGGCCAGGACCCCAGTGCCCTCCGCCTGAAGCCCAGGCAGGGCATCGGTGAGCGCGCCACGCTGGTCATGGTGGCTGCCGTGGGACAGCAGCTGAGGGGCCCGGTGCAGCAATACCTCGGTGTGACAGCTGAGCTCGACGATCTCGTCGTCGGGCATCCCGGAAGCCAGGTCGGGCCGGTTGAAGTGGTAGGCCAGCAGCCGCTGCATGCGGGTACGCATCTCCTGGTGCTCGTACAGGGCCAAAATACGAAGCTTGGAGCAGCCCGCGGCGGCCATGATGTCCTTCAGGTCGACGTCGTCGAGCAGCGTGGCATCACGGCCGTATTCGGTCTTGCGGGCGGCCACCGAGAGGACCTTTGCGACCTGCCGACCGCGGACGAGATCCTGCCCGGTGACCTCGGACAGGTGGTCGGCCAGAGCGGCGACGGTGTGCAGACCAACCCCCTTGCCCAGGGGGAAGGACTTCGAGAAGGGGATCAGCGCACGGAAGGCGCCGGGCTCGCCGGACAGGTCCATGGCGCTCACGGGCAGGAACTCGGTGTCCTCGGGGTCGCGGGGGAACACGGGCTCGTCCATCAGCCGCACCCACGCATCCAGAGCCAGGCGGCTGGTGTGCTCAAGGTGGGTGTACTTTCCCTTGCCACCCAGGTTCAGACAGAGCAGCGGCCGGCTGGGGGAGCGCGGCGCCCACCAAGCGGTACGGGCACCGTTGATCTGGTTGCTCAGCCTGGAAACGCGGGGTGTCATGACCACCAGCGGTACGGGCAGCGAGTGCAGCGACTTCATCGCTACTTCCACCCGCAGCGCGGCGTAGTGCCGCCTGACCTTCCACTCCTCCGGCGCCTGGGACTCATCCGCAGCGCTCTTGGGGCTGTCGTTTTTCTTGTCCTTGGCGGGGCGGGCGTCGAGCCAGTTGTTCGACCACAGGTGGTCGGTGTCCCAGACCATGACGTTGTTCTCGGTGTCCGGGCGCAGCGCGATGGTGCGGCCGTCGACCGGCAAAGCGGTCTTGGCCACCAGAGAGGCAAGGTTCGAGCTGGCCGCGTCCCACACCCAGCCGTCCGCGTCCACAGCACGGCGGCCGTGGCGGACGTGGTCCCATACCGCCACGTGTTCGGGCTCTACCGAGGCGAACAGGTCGGCGAGGTTGCTGTTGTAGGCCAGGGAGATCTCCTCCGCCGGTGTCTGCAGCAGGGCCTGCTCCCACAAGGCCACCGCGGCCCGCAGATGCGCCGCAGGCAGCTTCTTGGATAGCGCGAGGAACTGAGGCGGCTTGCTCTTGCTGGTGGGATTCAGCGTGGCGCTGGTGGCGCCGCTGGCGCGCAGCACTGTCAGCAGTCCGGCATAGGGCAGGTTGGCCTTCGAGCCGGTCTTGCCGAGGTAGATGCTGCGCAGCTTTTTCCACTCGTGCTCGATCTTGTCCGGGAAGCGGTACAGCCAGACGGTGCCCATCAGGTCGCTGGTCAACGGTGCGGCCAGCATGGACATGCGGGTGTCATTCGACGGCATTACTCAAGTCCTTCATCGTCCAGGTCCGGGGCGGGAATCAACGTGACGGGGTTGGGCAGCAGGTCCCCGCTGTGGGCGAGGTCGAGCCAGGCGGTGAGGGTGGAGCCGTAAACGCGGCGCAGGATGTCCTGCTCGTCGGTGTCGAGCTGGTCGTAGTAGGAGCGCAGGAGGCGGGGGAAGTCGCAGCCCAGCTGCTGGTTGAAGAAGGCGTGGTCGACCAGGTAGAGCTCAACAGGGGTGCCGCCGCGCCGCGCGCGCCCGGCTAGCTGGATGAGCTCGACGAGGATGCCCGCCAGCACCTCGGTCTTGAGGAACTTCGGCATGCGGGAGAACCGCGGGTCGGTGCGCAGCAGCAACTCCCGTTGGCGGATGGCCGCAGTGCGCTGGGAGGCGAGCATCCCCGCAGGGTCGGCGCTGACGGTACCGGCGGCGACGCCGCAGGCGTTGATGCTTGCGTACATCACGGACGGTTCGTGCAGGTGCGTGATGGGGCGTACCCCTACCCACACCGAGGCGAGCGCCGAGCGGTCGGTGTGCGGGATGAGGATGTTCAGGCCGCGGGAGACCACCGACAGCGGTGCGCAGATCACCTTCACCCTCGGGTGGGTGGCGGGCAGGTCTTCGAGTTCGTCGATGGTCACCCGCACCACACCCTCGGGCAGTACCACGGCCGCTCTGGAGGAGGACGAGTTGTTGCTGACGAGGACCGCGACCCATTCCGGGCGGCCGCACGCGGCCGCGATCCCGGCGGCCATCACCTCCGCGTGGAAGTAGGAGTTCCCGGCCAGCAGGGCTAGCTCCCGCAGCGGGTCGTTGCGGGCGACCTTCTCCAAATGCGTCGACAACTGGGTATGCCACAGCCGCTCGGCGAGCTTGCGCAGCTCGGAGGGCTTGCGTCTCTCCTCCATGCCGCCGATCGAGATCGGCTGCCAGCCGATATCGGTGGCCGACACGCTCCCGGCGTGGGCGGTGACCGCACCGACCGCAGCATCGGTCATTACGTAGGCGGGCAGGGTGTGCACGTGCTGCAGGGCGGCCTTGGGGAAGAACGCGGTGGCGGACAGGCCCAAGATGCTGCGCCGCACCCCGGCCGTCGCCAGGGCGACGGTGTCGCCGAGGCGGACAGTGGAGGTGTGCGGGTCGCCGCCCAGAGACTGCAGCGACAGCCGGCCGGTCCCGCCGGCGTTCTTGTCGAGTTTGAACCCGTACAGGTTCTGCCCCAGCGGCCCATAGGGAATCGGCTCATCGCGGGGGATCAACCCCATCGTGGACACCAGGTCAGTTGCCGCATTCAGCTCCCCCAGCAGCGGCAGGAGCGACCACTTCAAGGTATGCAGCTCGTTGTGGAGCGCACCGAGCCAGGCCCGCACCAGCAGATCATTGACCAGCGCGGCGCGCCGGGAGGCGGGCACATGGAAGGGCGCACCAGCCAGGATGCGAGAGATGGAATCCTTGAAGACCGCGAGCTTTCTGCTGCGGCGAGTGCCCTGGACCTTGCCGACCAGAGCCTGGCGGATCTGCTCGGCAAGCGGCTGCCAGCCCTCCGGCACCTCGGCGTCCGTCTGCTCACCCGGGAAGAGCGCCAGATAGGCCTGGTGGACTCCTTCACCGACCTCGGCATCCGGTGAGGCGCCCGTCAGGATGCGACACAGCTCGGCGTCCTTCTTGCCCACCATGTACCAGCCGGAGCCGGGACGGTTCTGGCGCTCCTGC